>DATNLE010000268.1:0-183954 GCA_035603035.1 Candidatus Acidiferrales bacterium
GTTGTCGCTGCCGTGCTCTCCGCTCAGAAAATCACCGTTTCTCAGCCCACCCTCTGGGCCGGCAAGCCGGACATTGCTGCCTTCGAAAAAATAGAGACCGACCGCCTCGCCGCCGGCCAGCGTTCCATCGACAAGCTGCTCTCCGCCAAAGGACCGCGCACGATTGAAAACACCCTCGTCCCCTTCGATGAGGCCGTCCACCAAAATAACTCCGCTGGCTATTTCGCCCAACTTATGGAGCAAGTGCATCCCGACGCCACATTCCGTGACCGCGCCACCCTGATGCTTACCAAAGTCAGCGCCGCCCAGACTGCCATTGCCCTCAATCACGAGGTTTACAACGCTCTCGCCGCGCTCGATCTCTCCAAAGCCGATGCCGCCACCCGTTTCTACGTCCAGCGCCAACTGCTCGAATTCCGTCTCGCTGGCGTGGACAAAGACGACGCCGCCCGCGCGCGCCTCAAGAAATTAAACGATCAGGCCACCGAACAGCAGTCCATGTTCGATCGCAATATTTCAGATGGTAAGAACACGGTCGAAGCTGATCCCGCCGAACTCGACGGCTTGCCTCAGGATTACATCGACCGCCACAAGCCCGGCGCCGATGGAAAAGTCCATCTCACCACCGATTATCCCGACGCCCTCCCGGTCTTCACTTTCGCTAAGAGCGATTCCCTGCGCCGCCGCATGTCTCTCGCCTTCAACACTCGCGCCTACCCCAAAAACCAGGAAGTCCTCACCAGCCTCATGAAGACGCGCTACGAGATCGCCACACTTCTCGGCTATTCCTCGTGGGCTGACTACAATGCCGCCGATAAAATGATCGCCAAAGGCCACAACATCGCCGACTTCATCAAGCAGGTCAACGACGCTTCCCGCGACTTGTCTAAACGCGAATTCGAAATGCTGCTCGCCGAAAAGCAAAAGACCGACCCCGGGGCCAAGGAAATTTGGGACTATGAACGCAGCTATCTCTCTGAGTTAGTTCGTCGCAGCAAGTATGACTTCGACTCGCAAGCCGTCCGTCCGTACTTCCCCTTCATGGAGGTGAAGCAGGGAATCCTCGACACCGCCGCCGACCTCTTCCACGTCAGCTTCCAGCAAGAACAAAATATTCCCTCGTGGGATCTCGCCGTGGAAACCTGGATCGTCATCGACAGCGGCAAGCCCATCGGCCGCTTCTATCTCGACATGCATCCGCGCCCCGGCAAATACAGCCACGCCGAAATGGCGCCGGTGCTCGACGGCATCCGCGGCAAGCAACTGCCCGAGGCTATCCTCGTCTGCAACTTCCCCGTACCCACCGCCACGGATCCCGGTCTCATGGATTACGGCGACGTCGAAACTTTCTTCCATGAATTCGGTCACCTCATGCACCACATCCTTGGTGGTCAGCAGGAGTGGGCCGGTATCAGCGGTATCACCATGGAATCCGATTTCGTCGAAGCTCCCTCGCAGATGCTCGAAGAATGGATTCGCAGCCCGCAGGTCCTCGCCAAGTTTGCCCACCATTACAAAACTGGAGAGCCCATTCCCGCCGAATTAGTCGCCCGCATGAACCGCGCTTCCGCCTTCGGACGCGGCGGCTGGGCCGGCCGCCAAAATGCCTTTAGCGCCATCTCTTACGACATTTACAAAACCAAGCCTGAGGATGTCGATCTCGACAAAGTGACCCTCGATAACGCTCGCCGTTACACCCTCTTCACTCCCCTGCCCGACACTCACACGTGGGCTTCTTTCGGCCATCTCGGTGGCTATTCGTCCGCTTATTACACTTATCTTTTTGATAAAGTCATCGCTGAAGATTTCTTCCTGCAATTCGATCATCAAAACCTCCTCGCGGGAGACGCCCCCATGCGCTACCGCCGCATAGTCCTCGAGCCCGGCGGATCGATGTCGGCAAACGACTTGGTGAAGAACTTTATGGGCCGTCCCCAAAACATCACCGCACTCCAACACTGGATGGCAGAGGAATTCGAAACCACTGCAGGAGACTCAAAGTCAGCAGGACAGTGAAAATTTGAAAGTAAAGTGCCCGGTCAAGCTCTTGCTGGGTGGGGATTTTCCCTACCCAGGCGGCCGGGCGGCTGTTGAAGCGATGCCCTACCCCGTGTTCCCCCGTTCTTAAGATTCTTGTGTTTGAGATTAAGATTTTGTGTTTAAAGATCCAGATTTCCGCACCACAGCCCGAATGTCCCAGCTCTCCAAAACTCGCTTGGCATACCCGTGTTTCGCCACCCACAACATAGCCTGCCCAATCTCCGCGGTCGTCAAAACAGACGCAGGAAATGCCCGCCGCACCACCGGCAACAACGGCTTGGCCAGCATATAAAAAACTCGATACAGCCGAGTCTTTGACCGCGCTCCATTTACCGGCTCAATCACACCCGGACGGAACATATACGCCCCCGCAAACGGCATCCGCAGCAGAGCGTTCTCCGTCTTCCCCTTCACCCGCGCCCACATGCTTCTCCCCCGCTCCGAGCTATCGGTCCCCGCGCCCGAGACATACATAAAGGTCATTTTCGGATTCACCCTGCACAGCACCTCCGCCGCCGCCATCGTGATCCCATAAGTCACGCGCTCGTAATCCTCTTCCGTCATCCCATAAGAGGTCTGGCCTAGGCAGAAGAAGCAAGCGTCAAACCCAGCCAACTCGCTCTCGATCCCCTCATAATGAAGTAAATCGGGATGCACAATCTCCCGCAACTTCGGATTCTGGACGCCCGTGGCAGTTCGCCCCACCGTCAGCACCACCTCGACATCGGGATCGAGCAAAAACGCCCGCAACACTCCATGCCCCACCATTCCCGTCGCTCCAAAAATCAAACCCTTCATCGCTCGATCATCCCTTTCCCTTCAGAACGATTCTATCGGGCTCGTGTGGAACGGACACTCCTGTGCGCGGCCTTTGACTTTGATTTTTGTAGAATTTTTGTCGGAAGCCCGCTTTGATTTGGTCCGAAACATCCCGCCGTTGTCATTGGGACCGGATCCGAGCGCCAGCGACGGCGAAGTGGAGGATACCCTGCCGTATGCCCGCGACCTCATGGAAACTTTTGAGGACATCGGCGCGAGTCTCGCAATTGAATTTCTGGAACTTCCGCGACCTCGGCGGTGAATCAGAGAGCGCATGTTACCATTTTCCCGTGCCCATTACCGACACAAGCCGTGCGGCGCAAGCCCTGCAACTCGATATTCAACGGGCGATGTCGGGCGAGCAGCGGCTTCTTGTGGCTTATGAGATGAGCCTGTTCGCCCGCGAACTGAGCCGGGAGCGGATACGTCATGAGCATCCGGAATGGCCGGAAACGCGCATTGCTCGCGAGTTGCTCAGGCTTGCCTTCCTTCCTGCGCCGCTACCCGCCTGCCTGAATGAACTTTCCTGAAGTCTTGCAAGGATAACCGTGGCGCTGGATCGCGCTGGCGTCGCATACATGCTGACCGGATCATTTGCCAGCGCCTATTACGGCTCCCTGCGCTCCACGCAGGACATCGACCTTGTGATCGCAGCCACCCCACAACAATTGCAAAGGCTCATCCAGGGCTTGCCCAGCGGCGAATACTATGCGGACTTGGACGCGGCGCTCGAAGCGTTCAAGCGGGAGTCCATGTTCAATGTCATCGATTTGAGAACCGGCTGGAAGATCGACATGATTATCTGCAAATCCCGCGCCTTCAGCCAGGAGGAGTTCGGCCCCCGCCAGCGATTGAGTTTGCAAGGAATTTCTCTCTCCGTCGCCAGCGCTGAGGACGTCATACTGTCCAAGCTCGAATGGTCGAAGCTTTCTCAATCCCCACGGCAGATCGAGGACGCAGCAGGAATTCTCAAAATACAGCGGGGCTGGTTAAATCGCTCGTATCTGGAACAATGGATTCACGAGCTGGGGTTGGAAAAAGAATGGGAAGATGCCCTGCGAGCAGCCAAGATCTCCGATCTCAGTATCTCTCCCGAATGAACTCGCCAATCGAAGCATAAGCCTCACTCAGCGTCTTCTCGTCCGGCAAGAACACGATGCGGAAATGCTGCGTCCCGGGCTTCTGACCGAAGCCGGAACCGTGCACGACCATGACGTGCTTTTGACGAATGAGTTCCTTGACGAAGCCTTCATCGTTCTCGGGAATTCCGCCATCGGGAATATCAATCCGCGGGAAAGCGTAGAACGCTCCGCGAGGCGCGACGCAACTCAGGCGCGGAGTTGCTTCACACCACTGCTGCGTAAGATCGCGGCGCGAACGCAGTTTGTCCTGCACTTCGAGCAGATGGTCCTGCGGACCTTCGAGCGCCGCCTTGATGGCATATTGTTCAGGATGATTCGCGCACAACCGCGCCCGCAGCAGCCGGTGAATGCCTTCCGTATAAGGCTTCATGGCCGCCGCGTCGCCGGAGACGATGCCCCAACCAATGCGCCATCCCGGAACCAGATAGTTCTTCGACATCCCGCCAAAAGTGATGCAAGGCACATCCGGCGCAACCGCCGCGAATGCGATATGCGGAGTACCATCGAGAATGAGCTTGTCGTAGATTTCGTCCGAGAAGACAACCAGACTATGCCGCCGCGCGATTTCGGCAACCTGCTCGAGCATCTCCCCCGAGCATAGCGAGCCCGTTGGATTGTTAGGGTTGATCAGCACAATGCCGCGCGTCCTCGGCGTAAGCTTGCACTCGATGTCGGCCAGTTCAGGCTGCCAGGCATCGTCTTCATTCAGGTCGTAAGCGTTGAGCGCGATCCCCAGCTTGCACAACACGGCCGAATAAAGCGGATAGTCAGGCTTCGGCGTGAGAATATCCTCGCCAGGATTGACCAGGGCGGAGATGCATAAATCAACCGTCTCGCTCACACCCGAAGTGACGAAGACATCGCGCACCGTCATGATGCTCTTGCGCATCGCCTCGTCGCGTATCGCCGCCAGCGCATCCGGAATGCCTGGAGATGGCGCGTAGCCATTCTTGCCATCGCGCATGGCTTTGTAGGCCGCCTCAATGATGTGGGGCGGGGTCTGGAAATCGAAGTTAAGCGGATCGCCAACGTTCAGCGGCAGAACTTTGTGTCCCTGTTGGATGACTTCGTCGGCGACGCAGGCCAGGTCGCGAATGGCGTAGCGGACATTGTCGAGGCGGCTAGCGGCGGTGACTACGCGTGTCTGGGTGGTCGGCATGGAAGTAAAAACCAATCTTTAATCACCCGGGTCACAGACGATCACCGGTAAGTCTAACCGATCGCGCTACCCCAGTGTTCGCCCGTGATCTCAGTGTTAAGCCTTCCTACTCTCCACGATCGATCTGGGCTTTCTGCAGCGTGTCCGAATAATCGACGTAGACCGACTTCCACTCCGTATAGAAATCAATCGCGCCGATGCCGCCTTCGCGGTGGCCGTTACCGGTGGCTTTGGTGCCTCCGAAGGGCAGATGGACTTCAGCGCCGATGGTTGGGGCATTGATGTAGGTGATGCCGGTGTCGAGGTCGCGAATGGCGGCGAAGGCTTTGTTCACATCTTTGGTGTAGAGCGCGGAGGAGAGTCCGTACTCGATGCCGTTGGCGATTGCAATGGCACCTTCGAGGTCGTCGCAGGGAATGATCGACACGACCGGGCCGAAGATTTCTTCCTGCGCGATACGCATCGTCGGATCGACGTCGGTGAACACAGTCGGCTCCATGAACCAGCCGTATTGGTATTCGCCCTGATCGAGCCGATTGCCGCCGCACATCAGTTTGGCGCCTTCGTTCTGGCCGATCTCGACGTAGCTGAGGTCGGTCTGGAGTTGCTTTTCGTTGACAGCCGGACCCATCTCAACGGTTTCATCGAGACCGTTGCCGACTTTCAATTTCTTCGCGCGCGCGACATAGCGATCGACAAATTCCCGGTAGACGCCCTTCTGCACGATGATGCGGCTGGTCGCTGTGCAACGCTGGCCGGTGGTGCCGAAGCCGCCCCACAGTCCGCCTTCGATGGCAAGATCGAGGTTGGCGTCGTCGAGCACGATCATGGGATTCTTGCCACCGAGTTCGAGTGAACAGTGTTTGAAACTCTTGGCCGCGATGCCGCCAATGATGCGGCCCACAGCGGAAGATCCGGTGAGCGAGACAGCGCGCACATCGGCGTTCTCCGCGAGGGGCGTGCCTACTTCCGCCCCGTATCCCGAGACAATGTTGATAACACCTGGCGGCAAGCCGGCATCGGCCAGCGCGCGGACCAGATTAAATGTGGAGAGCGGAGTATCCTGGGCGGGCTTGATGACGCAGGTATTCCCGCAGACGATTGCCGGCAGCAGCTTCCAGGAGGAAATTGCCATGGGAAAATTCCACGGCGTGATCATCCCGCAGACGCCGATGGGCTGGCGGATCGCCATCGCAAATTTGTTCGGCAACTCCGACGGGACGGTAGGACCGAAGAGACGACGTCCTTCGCCAGCGTTGTAGTAGGCGGCGTCGATGGCTTCCTGCACGTCGCCGCGCGTTTCCTTGAGGACTTTCCCCATTTCGCGGGTCATCTCGCGCGCGTAGTCCTCTTTGCGACCGATGAGAATTTCCGCAGCGCGGAAAACGATTTCGGCACGGCGCGGCGCAGGTACAAGGCGCCATTTCGTGAAAGCGCGTTTGGCAGCGTCCACGGCTGCGTCAACATCGGCCTTGGCGGATTTCTGGAAGACGCCCACAACGTCCCGCGTGTCGGCGGGATTGCGATCTTCGAAGGTTTCGCCGGTCGAGGATTCCACCCACTCGCCGTCGATGAAATTCTTAACGACTTTAGTCGGGTTGTAACCTAGAACGGCCGGGGAAGCTAGAGTATGGGTTGCCATCATTGCTCCTTATGAATGCTCATTATTGATGCTACAGAAGGGATGGAAGGTGCGGCAAGGGAGCAGGGTGGGTTTCCAACAAAGATAGGGAGCCAGGTGCTGTTCTTCGGGAATCTCAAGTTCTATTCCTGCCGGATTATTCCCGTCACACCGTCCAGGCTCGACATCGTCCGCAAAACGCCCATGCCGCCAAAGCCGCCGGAGGACCAGATTCCAATGGGACTCCGGTGATCTGCCCGGAGGGAATCAACTGTCATGACTATAGTATAATGACCATGATCGAAAGGATTTCCTCCGATGAAAAAAATGGCGGCAGGCGCATTCAAAGTCCACTGTCTGGCGGTCATGGACGAAGTTCAGTCGAAGCGCGAATCTGTCTTGATCACAAAGCGCGGCAAGCCGGTGGCGAAGCTTGTGCCTGCGGACAACGATGCCAAGGACGACCTTTTTGGCTTTATGGCCGGCAAAGGCAAGGTCATTGGTGATATCGTCTCTCCTGCAATTAGCCCCGAAGAATGGGGCGATCTCTATTGATTCTCCTGGATACGCATGTAGTGGTCTGGCTTGCCTTTGACGAGAACCGAATCTCGAAGAAGGCAGGGGCAGCCATCGTTGAAGCGCGTCGGGCAGCCGACGGTCTCGCCATCTCCGGCATCACTCTTCTCGAGTTGGCCATGCTTTCCAACAAGGGCCGCATCCAACTGGATATCAGCCTGGAGTCCTTCATGGGCGAGGTTGAAAGACGCTTTATCGTCCTGCCGATTACGGGGGGCATTTGCGTGCGTGCGCTGGCATTTCCTCGGGAGTTTCCGAAAGATCCAGCGGACCGGATCATTGGAGGAACTGCTCTCGTGGAAGGCCTCTCGTTGATTACGGCTGACCGGGCGATCCGGAATTCGCGGGCGCTGCCTACTATTTGGTGAGGACGTCGCCTTTCGAGTTCTGCGGGGCTCAAACCAAAACCAAAGGTCCCTCGCTCCGCGAGGGATGACGACGCAGCCCCATAGGTGCACGGCTTTCTCTTTCTGCACGAATCTGGTTAAATCACATCACAGGGCGCAACCCCGCTGGGGAGCTCGTGCTTCTAAACCGTGGTCGACATTCATTCGCATATCCTTCCGGAGGTAGACGACGGATCGAAGTCCTGGGAGGTCTCCGTCGCAATGTGCCGCATGGCTGCCGCCGACGGCATCACTCACCAGGTTGCGACACCTCACGCGAACGACCGCTATCATTACGACCGGCCTTATCTTCAGGGACTGCTCGCCAACCTGCAGCAGCTCGTGGGAAATGCACTTACGCTCAGCCTGGGTTGCGACTTCCACCTCTCTTACGACAATCTGCAAGCTGTGCTGGCCAATCCTGAGCGGTATGCCATTGAAGGCTCGCACTACATGCTGGTGGAGCTGAGCAATTACAGTGTGCCGCAGCAGACTACGGACTGTTTTACGCAACTTGGCGACCGCGGCATCACTGCGGTGATCACGCATCCCGAACGCAATCCGATTTTGCGCGAGAGTCCGCAACGGGTAGTGGAGTGGGCGGAGCAAGGCTGCGTGATCCAGATGACGGGCTCGGCCCTTACTGGCTTTTGGGGTGAACGGGTTCGCCGCGCTGCGCATTGGCTGCTCGAACACGATGCCGTCCACGTGCTGGCAACGGATGCTCACGACACGGAGAAACGTGTCCCGGTGCTTTCTGCGGCTCGCGAAGCTGCCGCGGAAATCTGCGGCGAGGAAGTTGCCGATGCGCTCGTCCAGGGCAATCCGCAGGCCATTATTCAGTCACGGTCACTGCCTTACTTTCCGAAGCCGGTCACCGGGAGCTATCGCAAGTCACCTGGCGGCCACTAAGGTCTCTGGAGTTGGGCCTTCCTTAGAACCTAGATACAGACAGGAACGCAGCAATCACAACCCAAAGGCAGCGGGCAAGAGTGCCCGCTCTACACGGGCTACTGTGGGGATGGGGCGTCGCGATCCGGTGAGGTAGCTTGCGCCGGATCGGCCGCGGGAGCCGGGTTGGTACTCATACGCGCTCCCGGTTCGGCGCTATGCGAGAGCGGGGTCTGAGATTGGGAACTCACCGGCGCACCGGCATGGGAAACGGTCGATCCGCTGGTCATGGCGCTCTCGGGATTGAGAAGATGATCGTTGCTCGGTCCCAGTCCGAGGCTAATGAGAGCTCGCGAATCTGGTACCTGCTTCGATTGCCAGCCGTGATCGGCCTGATAGCGGCGCATGGCATCTTCGCTGGTCTGATTCCAGGTCCCGGTCGGCTCACCGCTCATATAATGTTCGCGGATCAGCGCTTCCTGAATCGCCTCCGCCCGTTCGGAATCGATCTTCTGCTGGCCGCGCGGCTTTCTCTTGCTGCTGGTTCGCGAACCCGCGTACTTCGCTTTCCCCCCGTGAGTAGCAAGACTTGCGCTCGATTTCGAATGCTTGATGGCTGAAGGCTGCGATGCTGGGTGCGCTTTCGTGGAAGCAATCGAACTGGCTTTTGCACCGGATGGCGCTGCCTTCGCTTGCTCTTTGGAGGTAGTCACTTTAGTGCCGACCGTCTTTTTGGCCGTCGAGGTGTTGTCAGCAGAATCCTGCGCAAGCCCTGTGGCAGGCGACAAACAGAGACAAAGGAACGCCAGGACGCAGGGAGCGCCCAAGCTTCCGATCAGGTTTTTCGCGCGATGCTTTGGCTCCAACGGCAAACCCCCAAAGTCCGCCAAAGTGCCCCGGAGGCAAGAATAATGGCCCAGGCAGACTGGCATTGCCATCATCCTCTATCGGATGACACAACGCCAGTTCCCGTTGGCTCATTCCAGGTTACGGAAGTGTCCCCGGCACGAAGATGGTTCCATCTTGCCGCGACGAACCGCGCGGGCGGACGAGGAATACCACGTCCTGACCGCTCTTAAGTCCGGACTCTACCTTGGCGAAATCTTCTTCGCTGTTGACGGGCTGCTTGTTGACCTCGAGAATCACATCGCCGCGACCCAGGTTGATGTCGTCGGCAAACGATCCCGACTTCACGTCCTGCACGATGACGCCTCTGCCTGCCGGGATGTCGAGGCGCTCGGCCATGTCTGGCGTGAGTTTGCGCACCGTGATGCCAAACTTATCCTGCTTGGGCGTGCTCTCGTCGTTACCGCCTTCATCCTCGTTCAACCGTGCCGCAAACAGCTTGGCGCGATCCGCGATGGTCACGCTCGTGTTTTGTTGTTTGCCATTGCGCACGAAACCCAGTTCCACTTTCGACGCTGGCTTTCGCGAGGCGATGTCGGCCACTAATTCCGAGCCCTTGGTCACTTTCTTCCCGTCGACCGTGGTAATTGTATCGCCCACTTTCAACCCCGCCTGATCGGCTGGACTGCCGGGCACTACGCTCGATATGGTTACGCCTGATCCATTGCCATAAACCCGGGTGATGGCGGGATTCTCCACGGCGTCAAACATAATGCCGATGGAACCTCGCGCGACGCGGTGTTCGGGTCCGATCAGCTGGTTGTAAACCTGCACCACGGTGTTGGAAGGAAGCGAGAATCCGACTCCCGCGTAAGCATTGGTTTCGCTCAAAATTGCGGTGTTGATGCCAATGACTTCACCTTCAAGATTGACCAGCGGCCCACCGGAGTTTCCCGGATTGATGGCCGCATCGGTTTGAATGAAGGTTTGGAATTGGCGGCCGGGGACGATATCACGGCCCTTGGCCGAGACAATACCGGCCGTGACCGTACCGACCTGGCCGAACGGGCTACCTATGGCCAGAACCCAGTCACCGACTTCCATGCTGTCTGAGTTCCCCATTTTTGCCGTGGGCACTGTGCGCGTCATTTCGATCTTAATGACCGCCAGATCGGTCTCTTGATCTTCGCCGATCACCTTGGCATCGTGTTGCACGCCTGGCGGATCGTCCTGCAGCCGCACGCGGATGCGGTCCGCCTTCTCCACCACGTGGCGGTTGGTGACGATGTAACCTTTGGGATCCACAATCACGCCGGAGCCCAGCGAACGCTCATGAATCGCTGCGTCACCGTTGGGGCCAGCCGGGCCTCCTTGTCCGCCGAAGAAGCGGTTGAAGAAGTCGTCCATGCCACCCGGGCCGCCGCCACCGTTTTCGTCGTCGTCAGGACCTTGACCCTGCCCCCCGTCACGGCGGCGATGCGGATTCTTTATGGTCGACTCGGTATTGATATTGACCACGGTCGGGCCCAATTGCCTGGCGATCTGCGAGAACTCACCGGAAAGCTGCTTGGGAGAGGGAACTGACAGCGGAGTCGCGTCAGAAGACTTCTGCCCTTCCTTGCCCTTTACTCCGTAAGAGATCACCGAACCAATTAAAATCCCCACCGCCAACGTAGCCACAATGCTGAAGGAATACACCCAGCGATGAGTTTTCAAGCGCTGCCAAAATGCCCGAGAATCCATATCCCTACTTCCTCCAAGGACGCTAAACCACTAATTATACCCGTTTGCAAACTCGCGGATTTGAAAACCCGGTTGTCGTGCAGTTTAAGATCACCGGGTATTTGTCAATTTGCCAAAGTGTGGGAAACTGTCGGTATGACAAAAACGACAAAAGCGATAGAGGCGGGTCGGCTCGTATTGCCGGACGGCATGGTCGGAGTTTACCGGGTTGTGGGAGTTTCGCCCGACGGACAAACGGCGGATATTGAGAAGTTCGATGTTTCCAAGCAGAAGTCAGTGGGCGACCCTATTCGCTCTGTCGCAGTGAACAAGCTAGCCGCGTACACGGAAGACGCGAGCCAAACTGCCGCCCGGATCTTGCGGGAAGCAATTACCGAAGATTAGTCGGAGAGGCTATTTCATCTCGTAAACGGTCTTCCCGCCCATCACCGTGCGCACCACCCGGGTGGCGATAACTTTTTCCGGCGAGGCCGCCGTCACATCACGGTCCAGCACGACAAAGTCTGCAAGCATCCCCGGCACGAGCTTGCCTTTTTCCTTTTCTTCGAATTCCGCAAAGCCCGAGCCCGTGGTGTAGGCCGCGATGGCCTGATCCATAGTTAACTTCTGGGCGGGGAAGTATTCCTGCTTGCCATTTTCGCTCTTGCGCGTGACCGCGGCGTAAAGCCCTCGAAACGGCGTCACCGGCTCGACCGGGTAATCCGTCCCAAACGCGAGGGTCACGCCCTTATTCAGAAATGACGACCACGCGTAGGAGGTTGCGGCGCGCTTTGGCCCCAACCGGTCCTGCGCCCAGCGCATGTCTGTCAGCACGTGGCTTGGCTGCATGGAAGCAATCACCTTCAACTCCTTGAAGCGCGCGATCTGCGCCGGCGTGGTGACCTGCGCATGCTCGACGCGTAAGCGGAAATCATCGCCGCCGTTTGGCGCCTTCACTTTCTGCTCACGCGCAGCCTTTTCGGCTTGTGCAAAAGCATCGAGCGCCATCTCGATACCCTTATCGCCGATGGCATGGAACCCAAGCTGGAAGCCCGCCAGCACTCGCTCTTTGGCCATGTCGTTCAGCTTGTCCGCCGCATACCGGGGCAAGCCGGAATTCTTAGGATCGTCGGTATAGGGCTCCAGAAGCGCCGCTGTATGCCCGCCCAGAGAGCCATCCATAAAACCCTTCAACATTCCCGTATGCAACATCAAATCCGACTGCGGATGCGAGTCGCGCTTCTTCTGCAACTCCTCAACGGAGTCGTCAAAAGGCAGCCACTCCGAAATCCGCGCCGTCAGCTTGCCTTCTTTTTCCAACTCTTCGTAGATCTGAAAATTCTGCCAGTCCGGCGAATAATCCTGCGCCGAAGTCACGCCCTGCTCAGCCAGGTCCGCCAGCGCCGTTTCGATCGCCTGCCTCCGCTTTTCGTGCGTCGGCTGCGGGAGCACCACGGACACCGCCTGCTGCGCGGTGTCGCGGAGAATCCCCGTGGGCTGGCCGTTGGCATCGCGATCAATCTTGCCGCCTTCCGGATCGCGGCTCGCAATCGTGATACTCGCCAGCTGCAACGCCCGCGTATTGGCGATGGCCAGGTGACCATCGACGCGATCCAGAAATACCGGATGCCCGGCTGAAACTTCATCCAGATCCCAGCGGCTGGGCAGAGTTTTCACCGGCCAAGTCGTCTCGTCCCATCCTCCACCCAGAATCCATTCCCCCGGCCTGGCCTTCTCCACCTTGGCCAGCACGCGCTCGCGGAATTCATCGAGCGTCTTCACTCCGGTCAGATCGACGTTCAATTTCTGAAATCCGGCATCGGCGAGATGGAGATGGGCGTCGTTGAAGCCCGGCATAACGAAGTGTCCGCCGAGATCAATGACTTGCGTCTGCGGACCCTTCAGTTTTTGCATGTCAACATTCTTTCCAACTGCCTGAACGCGGTCCCCGCGCACCGCGATGGCTTCTTCGCGGCGAATCGAACTGAATTGGGCGTTCGCGGGCACCCCGGTGTAAACATTGGCGTGCACGAAGATGACGTCCGCTTTGGGACCGAGAGCGTCCGGTTTTTCACCGCCCGCCGGATTCTGCGCCTGCAAAGGCACGAAACAACAAAAGATCACAGCAAAAGCCAGGTGTCCCGTCTTTCGAGTTCTTTGCGAAAGATGGGGCAGCACGATTGCGTCAAGACCTTGAGCAGCATCGCCTAGTTTTTGGGTGGCGCAGCGCCTCAGCGCTGCGAAAAGATGCTTCCTGGAACGAAGGGCCTTAGCCCCCGAGGTCGCAAGTCTCATTATTCATTCTCCGGCTCCCGCCAGCGCCAGCAGCGTCAACAGAATTCGCTTCAGGCCCAGCTCGCGTCCATTGCTGTCAAACCATTCCTGCAAAGTGTGCGCGCCACCACCCGACCCGCCGCCGCCGATGGCGACAGCCTCCAGCCCCAACGACAGCGGAATGTTGGCGTCCGTAGAGGCGCGCTGCACTTGTGCCGCATTGTTCAGCTGCGCATCCACAGCCCGAATCACATGCAAAATCCGCGAGCCTATCGCTAACTCTCCGGCCGGGCGGTTCCCGATCGCCACCACTTCACAATTCACTCCGGAAGGCCGTTTCTGCACCGGTGAGCGCATCTCCGCGGCCATCGTCTCGTCTTCCACCGCGCGATTCAGCGCCAGCCGCAGCGTCTGCTCCAGTCGCTCCATCTCCGTCATCGAGGTCGAGCGAATGTCCACCTTCATGCTAGCCGACTCGGGAATCGAATTCACCGACGTGCCGCCGCGAATCACTCCAAAGTTGAACGTTGTCTTCGGCGTCGCTGGCACCGGCGTCGCCGTAAACGCATCGATGGCACGCGCCAGAATTACGATGGGATTGGGCGCGCCAAAATCACTCCACGAATGTCCGCCCGGGCCGCGCACGATCACTTCAAATCGCCGGCTGCCGAGGGCTTCGGCGACGATCGTGTCCGCTCCCGCGCCATCCAGCACTACGCTGTAAGCAATCGAATCCTTCCAGCGCGGCGTCGAAAATATGTGCCGCATGCCACGCAGGTCGCCTTCGCCTTCTTCCCCCACGTTGCCGATAAACACAAATGGCAGCGCGTGACGCAGCCGCACTGTGCGAAGCAGCGCGGCAATGGCGAGCATCGCCGTCACCCCTGCACCGTTGTCGGAAACTCCCGGACCATACAACCGGCTTCCCTGCTGCCTGATATTCAACGGCGTGTTTGCCGGAAAGACAGTGTCGATGTGAGCGCTCAGCGCCACATACCGCTGCCCAAATCCCGGGTTCACTCCGAAGACGTTGCCAACGTCGTCGATGCGCACGTCGTCGAGCCCAACTTCGCGAAAGCGCTCGGCCAGCCATGCTCCGCGGGCCGACTCGCCAAACGGAGGAGCGGGAATCCTCGCCATCTCCATCTGCCACTGCGCCAGTTGCGGCTCCTGCGTACGCAGCCAGTTGAACGCCGAGCGCACCTCGGGTGACGCCGCCAGCCGCGCCACATCCTGCTGCACCGTCGGCACAACGTCCGGCATATCCGCGCGCGGAGGAGTGGGGCTCATGGGAAGTATTGGGTTCATATTACAACGCGTGGGGAAGGAATAGGGATTGGCGAAAAGTAGGCGCAGACTTGCTGGCGCGCCTGCTTGCCATAAACGCGGGACCAACGGGAAGGGCACGCGTGCAGTGGTTGCGGAAAACCACCCGCAGCATTTGATTTTGGGTGGCGCAGCGCTTCAGCGCTGCGGTCATGCGTTGTTTTCAGTTCGGCTTCAGCCGCCGAGGCGTGGAAGTGGCCCGGAAAGCTAATTTTCCTTTCAACCTCTTCAGTCGCGCCGCCCAAGCCTGGAACGTGGAAGAAATGCGGGCTTCAGCCTGTGAGGTTCGCCTGCACACGCAGCTTCACCCGCTCTGCCGCTCCTCGGCCTCCGCCAGCCACCCCCGTCGCAGGCGCTCAGCCGGAATGCTGGAGAGCAAAGGTTTGATATCAAGAATAGGCGTCCCATCCAGCATATCGACGCCTCGAACATGCAGCTCGCAGCCTTCGCGCCGAAGCAGCTCAACCGTCGTCAAGCCGATCGGATTCGGACGTCGCGGAGA
This sequence comes from Candidatus Acidiferrales bacterium, assembly GCA_035603035.1. Lineage (GTDB taxonomy): Bacteria > Acidobacteriota > Terriglobia > Terriglobales > Acidobacteriaceae > Sulfotelmatobacter. The sequence goes on from DATNLE010000268.1 coordinate 15,305, forward strand.
TCGCGTCGCGAACACCCCATGCGCGCGATTGTCCGAAGGCGGCGTACCCAATAACGCGAATCCCTGAGAGCGATCAAACTCCCACAGCACGACAAGATGCGAGAAGCCCTCAATATCGGTGAGCCCTGGCTCAAACTCGGGAAAGATCGCGAGCACTCCATCCGCCCCGTGCTTTGCTCCCAGCCCCTTGGGAACCTCGCTTGCGTCCTTGTAAGGACTACCCACGAATCCGATCGGCCGCGAGGTAAACATAAGGACATTCCTCCACGTCCATGCTACTGAAGGGATCTGGCCTATCTGTGCGCCGTCACAAAAAATGGGTACCCCATTGTTTGCGTTTTTTTGCGCAACCCCAGATGGACTGCGTTTTTTCGATCCAGGTCTAAGCCAGGCGACCGTCGATGACGCCAGTTCGCTCCTCCACGGCGGACACCAGCTTCTTTGTCGCCGGAACGTCGATCCGGTGGCGGCGAGCGCCGCGCAGGATCGGGCCAGCGATAGCCTCCAGCTCGGGAAGGTTGTGCCGCTCAACGTCCTTTTGCATGGAGCTGCGCATGTTTCCGGGCATGGCCGTTACCCCTGAGATCACGGCTGCAGGATCAACCTTCGCACCCTCGGCGACGGCAACGGCACACGCCTCCCGAACACAAGCCTCTCCTAAACTCCGCCACTGCGGGTCGGAAAGAATTTCCCCGACAGTTTTATCGGCAGCGGTAGTGGCCAAGGCAAAGGGCGCAAGAAAGACCAGCTTACCCCACATCAGCGTGGGCTCATCGTCAATGAAGCGGCAGGTGAAACCGATTTGCTGAAGCTGATCGAGAGTGCCCCCGAGAAGCTCCCGACCAGCGGACAAAACGTTCAGACGTGCGAAAGGTGAACGATGGATGATATGTCCCGGGCTGAGACGTTCCGTCTCAACCGCGATCGTGGCCGGAATCACACGCTCTGCCCCGTACTTCGCGCGCATCAACGGGACATGGTCAATGCCATTGAGCAGCGGAACGATTCCCCGCACGGCATCGGGATTCTTCAGCGCCGTGAGCGCTGTCTCGAGCTGCGTGGCCTTAACCGTGATCCAGAGCACGTCAACCGGAGGGACTTCAGCGGCGACCGCGACATCCACCTTGAAATTGCCGTAGGGGCTTTCCAGGCGAAGCTGTTTGGGATAGTGCTCAAGCGTCTCGCGCCTGACGACCAGGGTAACGGAAGCACCAGCATGCGCCAGACAAGCGCCAATCAGACCGCCGACGCCGCCCGCTCCAAGAATCGCATGCCGCATCGATTCGGACATGTTGTCAGACATGGAGTCTTAGATTCGCAGGAAGTCAATTTTGTTTCACGGTATCGGGCAGGCACTCCCCAACCTCCGCATCACTTAAGGTATGGTCGCTGGTCTTGGCGCGCTGGTAAATACGGTCAACCAATTCGTCGGTCGCGGGAATGCCGCGCCGCTCCAGCCAGAACAGCACGTTCGATTTTCCGCTCATGGGACCGATGTCGATGATCTGTTCCAGACCGAACAGGTGCGAAGGCACGCCGGAGTAAACCGAGTTGGCAAGCAGAACATCGTTCTTGTGATACGCCTTGATGATCGCCGCCGCGTGCACGCCCGTGGCGGTGCGAAACGCATCGTCGCCTACCACGGGATAATTCGCGGGGATGGGCACACCGGTAGCCCGCGAAACCGCCTGACAATATTGCTTCAGCTTAGTCAGGTCCTGCTGTTCCCATGGCGCAATGCCCATCAGCTTCAGATTGACCAGCATCTGATCCATCTGCGTATTGCCCACCCGCTCGCCCAATCCGATGGCACACCCGTGCACGCAATTCGCACCGGCGATAAGGGCCGCCATCGAGTTCGCAATGGCCAAGCCGCGATCGCTGTGTCCATGCCAGTCCACGCGAATTTTTTCGCCGGAAGGTTTCACCACTTCCTCGATCACAAACCGTACCAGGGTCAGAGCGCCCATGGGCGTGGCGTGTCCCGCGGTGTCGCAGATCACGATGGCGCGCGCGCCGCAATTAATTGCCGTCCTGTAAAGCCGTTTCACTGTTTCCGGGTCGCAGCGGCTCGTGTCCTCGGTGACATACATCGAATCGAGGCCAAGCGAAACCGCGTACTTCACGGCCTTCTCGGTGGTCTGCAAAAGAAAGTCGTCGGACCAATTCTCCGTAAAACGCCGGATCGGACTGGATCCAATAAAGGTAGCGGCCTCGATCGGCAGACCCGTCTTCTGCACGATTTCGGCAATGGGACGAATATCATTCTCGTGCGTTCGTGCCGCGCAGTTGGCGCGTATCTTCATCTTCTGCGCAACGATCTCCTGCGCCAGCGCCGTCACGTGCTCCACCGCGCGTGCCCCCGCGCCTGGCAATCCCAGATCGAGCGAGTCGACCCCAAGTGCCTCCATCAGATGAAGGATTTCGATTTTCTCGGGAATCGACGGATCGCGGACAGATGGCGACTGCAAGCCATCGCGGAGACTTTCGTCATTGAGCAGCACCGGCCCAGGCGGCTTCAGTCCCGGCGGATAATTCTGATTCCAGTCGTAGATGAGTTCGGAAGTGTTCATGGGCAAGTACCAGGTACTCGGTACCGATTCAACTCGCCTCTTTCTGACTCAGTACTCGCAACTATTTATCTTTTGGCTTATCTTTCGGCGGCAGGGTCAACCCGAACACCGAAATCATTCCCTGGCCGGCGACATTGACTTTCGCTTCCTCGGCATTAGGCAAGTAAAGCGTCTGGCAGTGCTCGCAGCGGTAGACTTCAGCATCCGGTCCCCAGGCTTTTTCGGCGTCGCCGCAAGCCTGCTCGATCACGTCCTCCGAATAAAACCAGCGCTTCAAATGTCCCCCACAAAACTTGCCTTTTTCGTTTTTCTCGTTACAGGCGCGCTGTCCCGCCTTCTTGGTCTTGACCTTATGATGCGGAAGCTGCGCAGCCGCGCGCGGACTGGAAGTCGTGATTTCGCCAGTTGACAAAGGACTTATCCTCGTTGGCCGCGGCGCTCTCGGCGCCGGATTCGGTCTTATGAGGGTCATTGTACTCGAAGCCCGGAGGCTTCCCCAAGCCGCCGGCAAAACCGTGAAAGTGATCTCGCGCCTTCTGCTTGCGCTCCCCGAGGGTTCGAAATACCGGGTTATTTCATGCAGCGGCCGTTGCCTTAAGTACGGGCCTCGCAGGAAGTGATGTTGCGCAATCGCGGCACTGCCAAGCCTGGGGCTGGCAACGCCGCCATTGCCGCGGCGTTTGAAAAAGCACTGGCGCGAAGTCGATACCTGGATGGAGGGGAAGCCGTACGTCAAGACTTTACGCATCCCCTGCCACGAAGTATTACGGGACGCGGGGAAGCGTCGCCAAGACAGTCCCGCAGTTCATGGCGGCGCCCTTAGATGTCGAAGCAATGATAGGCCGGGCGGACGCAACGTTGTATCGGAACCGTTCGAAATAAGTGTGGGACCTCGGCAAGCGATCACGCCGACGAGCCCTACTTGTGATTAGAACTCCCGCTTCGGTGGCGGTTGCTCCGCTCCAACGCGACCCACGGTCACTGCGGCATCGAAATAATTTTCTCCCCGGACTGGCGCGCCAGCCATTCGGCGAAGGGTTGCCATCTGTCCGACGTGCGTCAAGGCATCGGCAATTGGGCCCTGGAGGAGTTTTTCCGGGGTAGCATGCAGGGGCTTGGAAGAGGCCAGATATTCGTCAAAACGCTCTAACGCTGAAAAAAAACGGTCGGTTTCTTTTTCCCAGGTAAGCGGGGTCGAGTCCCTCCAAGTCCGCTTGCCGGCCGCGATCGAGAGTCCCCAGTCAAGCAGGTCTCCGATGTGAGCCAGAATATTTCCCGGAGTACGCACGCCCTCAGCGGCGTGGAAATTGGCGAAAGATTCTGGCGCATTACGGATCGCCTTGGCTCCGCGATAGGCCAGTGTCGCGAGGCCGTGGCGAAGCAATTCACGTTTGGGATCTGAATTCGAAGAGCTATTCATCGACACAAGATACACTGTCCTCAGGAGAGAGGAAAAGCATGCCGCAAGGTGCCAGCCAGCCCGGTTCCGTGAGCCGCGAGAACGCCGAGCACTACCGTTGGGAAAGCGATTGCGACGGCTGGCATCTCGTCAAGGATGAGAACCTTAGTGTGATTGAAGAGTTCATGCCCTGCGGCGCCTGCGAGGTGCGCCACTACCACCAGAGGGCGCAGCAATTTTTCTACATTCTCTCCGGCGAGGTAATGATGGAGGTCGAGGGGCGAACCAAGGTACTGGGCGCGGGCACGGGAATCCGCGTCCTCCCCGGAGCTCGTCACCAGATATGCAATTCATCCTCGGGCCCGGTGCGATTTCTGGTCATCTCACAACCGCCCAGCCATGGCGACCGCTTCACGGAATGATCCGCCATGGAATCGTCGGAATAGTTTCTAATTTCTTAGGTTTGCCTTCTCACCTGCTTCGGCTGAGGCAGGCAATCTCAGGTCTATAAAAACAAATCCATCGCGCGTCACTACGTTTCCGCTTTGTACCGGGATGGCGTCCGCAAACATGGGACCGTCATATACAAAGGTGTGAAACTCGCCGTTTTCTCCGCAGGGGTCGATTCCGGGTGGGAACTCGTCAACCAGTTGTTGATTCAAGTCACGTCCGGCAAACGAAGTGGGTAGCTTTCGAGGATCTAGACAAACGATTCGACTGCGCACTCCATCAGCCCACATATCTTTGATCAACTGCCCGGTGTCAACCTTCCACAAAGGAAACACCGGGTTGAGTTCAAGTCCGCGCATGCGGTCTTCGCGATATTGCCGCACGTCCTCAAGAAAGAGATCGCCGAAGGCAATGACATCCACGCCGGCGTCCGTCGCTCTTGCATAAGCCGAGTTCATCGCCGCTTCGTATTCCTGGTTGGAACACGGCCAGGGCAATGGAACTTTCCACAAAGGGAGCCCGGCGGCGGCGGCCTGGGCCTCGACCAGTTCACGGCGAACTCCATGCATTGCGACACGGTCGAAGTTAGAGTTGATGGTAGTCAGAAGGCCGACGATTTCGTATTCGTTCGATCGACGCAGAACCTGAAGAGTCCAAGCGCTGTCTTTGCCGCTGCTCCAGGATACGAGGGCCTTTTTCCTCAAACTTATCATTTCTGTTTACGATGGCTTGCGCCGAATCACGCCAGCTGCGAGTATCGCGCCGCTCAGTCGCGCTCCCAGGCGAGGCGCAAATTGCATATCCAGAAATCTTTCCATCTGCCGCGCGAAACCGCATCCGTATCCATACCACCAAACTTTCTTCATTCCGGGCAGCAAATCTATATCCAGATATTTCAGGCGGACCATTTCCTCCAGCCCAAAGCGGCCGTGGGTTCGGCCAATGCCACTCGACTTGACCCCGCCGTGCGGGGCCTCGCTGATGCCAAAGCACGAAATCACATCATTCACCATCACAGTGCCGGCGCGGATGCGGCGGGCCAGCCGTTCCCCACGGGCGCTGTCGCGCGTCCAAACACTCGCCGCCAAACCGAATTCGGAATCATTGGCCAGCCGTATGGCTTCGTCGTCGCTGTCGAAGGCCGCGACCGCCAGCACAGGACCAAATGTTTCTTCTTGCATGACGCGCATTTCATGGGTCACATCCCCCAGCACCGTGGGCTCATAAAAATTCGGCCCGAGGTCCGGAAGCCGTGAGCCTCCCGCTAAAACCCGCGCCCCACGCGCCACAGCCTCTTGCACGTGGGTTTCTACAATCTGCAACTGGCGCTGGTGAATCATAGGTCCCACGTCGGTTTCGGGGTCGAGCCCCTGGCCAACGCGGAGTTTCTTCGTCTTTTCTGCGCACGCAGCCAGAAACTCTCCGTACAGACTGCGATGCACATAGCAGCGTTCTACCGATAAGCAAGTCTGCCCGGCATTTACAAACGCACCCCAAACCGCCGCGCTCGAGGCCACGTCTATATCGGCATCATCAAGCACCAGCATGGGATCTTTGCCGCCCAGTTCCAATACCACTGGCAGCAACTGCTCGGCCGCCGTGACCGCAATGCGTTTGCCCGTGCGGAGGCTACCGGTGAACACCAGCTTGTCGATTCCCGAACGGATCAAGGCCGCGCCGGTCATGCCGTCCCCCACCACGACGCGGAAAACAGCTTCAGGCACGCCCGCCGCGTGCAGCAGCGACTGCAGTTCCAACGCCACGAGAGAAGTAAATTCTGAAGGCTTCAGCAGCACCGCGTTGCCGGCTACCAGAGCAGCCAGCGTCTCCGTGGCGGGAATCGAAAATGGGTAGTTCCAGGGAGAGATAATCCCTATAACGCCGTGGGGTTCACGTAGCAACCTCCCGGTCTTGAGCCTGGTCGCGAGATTTCCGTGAGGCAATGGCTCGTCCCGCAGCAGGCGGTAGGCATGGTCGATGAGGAATCGCGCGGCGTCGAGCACCACCAGCACTTCGGTGGTCAACGCTTCCGCCACAGGCTTGCCAGCTTCGCGCGCGATAGCCTTGGCGATCTCTGATTTCTTTTCATGCAGCTTGCGCTGGAATTCGCGCAACACCGCGATGCGCTTACGCACTCCGATCCCTGCCCACAACGGCTGCGCCGCCCGGGCCAGCGCCACCGCAGCCAGCATCTCGCTCTCGCCCGCGCATTCCAGCTCGCGCAGAATTTCGCCGGTCGCCGGATTTACCGACGAAACTCTCCGTGCCCCGGCTTGTAAATCTGCGGCCATTCCGGAATCTGCTGCTGCGACGTTGCTTACAGTGTTTTGCCGGCTGTGCCTTGCCTGCGGCAGCCCGCCGCCCCCACATCGTTCCCTCCAGCGCCGATTAGTACTCTACATTTACCAGATAGAGCCCGCCAGCTGGTGCCGTGGCTCCCGCAGCCGATCGATTGCAGGCCTGAAGAATCCGTGTCAAATCCTCAACCGGCAACGTCTCTTTCCCCACCAGAATAAAAGTCCCGACCAGATTGCGAACCATATGGTGCAAGAATCCTGAACCCCTCACCGTGTAGACAAACTCCTCTCCCTGCCGCTCCCAAGTCGAAGAAAGAATGCGCCGTAGATTAGAAACTGGTGCGCCTTCGCGTTGCTCGGGATCCACCGCCGCAAACGACGTGAAGTCGTGCTCGCCTTCCACCAGTGCCGCCGCACGCGCCATCGCATATTCATCCAAGGGATAGGGGTAATGCCACACGTACCGTGCCAAAAACGGCGTACAGATTGCCGCGCGACAAATTCGATAGCGATAGGTCTTAGCCCGCGCCGAGTGCCGCGCATGAAAGTCCGCGGCGGCTTCCTGCACCTCCAGAACCCTCACCGAGGGAGGCAATACATCATTCAGCGCCTTCACGAAGTTTGCAGTAGGGACAGCAGACTCGGTGACAAATGTCACAACCTGGGCCAGGGCATGCACACCCGCGTCGGTTCGACCCGAACCTTGCGGCAATACCTTTTCGCCAGTAATTCGTCCAATGGCTGAGGCAAGTGTGCCTTGCACCGTGACAGCATGGGGCTGCACTTGCCAGCCGGAGAAATCCGATCCGTCGTAGGAAAGAATCAGTTTGAGGTTACGCATGCGATCTTTCGAGTCCTTCAGCAGCAGCCTTTCATCCAAAGCATTTCTCAGGCTGCAGTTTCTTACTTTGGCGAAGGAGAGTGGATTTCAACCAGCATTGCGAGGACTTTATCAGTTTCCGTTTTACGGAACGCTCAAAAGGATCCGGCAAATCGGATATACTGTTGCGTCTCATCAACTTTCGCCTCTGGGAAAAATTCCCGCGGTTCGCGAGGATCTTGGCACCGAAGGGCTGGGTGGCGACATTACTTCGCGAAGGCGTTCCGGTACGTACCGTTCAAGGGCTTCCTTTTTCAGGAACCTAGGTGCCTCCAGTTGCGTACTAACGTCTGAGTAGAATTTTCATTTTGCACTGTTCGACAATCTCGCGTCACAACAACTCTTTTTGCTGCAAGGCCATAACGAACGGAGATGAATAGATGCCATTCGCACGCATAGCCTCCAATATCCGGCTGATCACCGCCGCGGTTGTATTTGGGACAATGACGATCGCCCTCAGGGCGCAGGAACCGCCGGCGGCGCCAAGTCCGCAAAATACGCCGGAGGCACGGCCGCTGCCGGTTCTGAACTATTCTCAGCCGGTATCGCATTTTCCGAATCCGATTGGGCCTTACTCGCCACGGCATGTGGTTGCCCCTAATCTCGCCAACACAGCGCGCATTGATTCCCTGATGCACGATGGCAAGGTTTATCTTTCGCTCAATGACGCCATCGCTTTGGCGCTGGAAAATAATCTCGACGTCGCCATCGCCCGCTACAATTTGAACATTGCCGACACCGATGTGCTGCGCGCCAAAGCCGGCGCTAACATTCTCGGGGTCAATGCCGGAGTGGTGCAGAACACTCCCGGCGGTGGCGTCGGCGGCATCGGTGCAACCGCCGGGGCTTCCACCGGCGGTACCAGTCTCGGGGCGGGCGGAATAGGCGCCGGCACCAATGGGTTGGTCAGTTCGACGCTGGGTTTGGGACCACTCATCACCAGCTTCGATCCGGTCGTCACCGCTACCCTGCAGGAAGATCATTCGGAAAGCGTATCGTCGAGCCTGTTTAACGGCGTGCCGATTCTTGCACAGAATACCGGCACAGTGAATTTTTCCTATAACCAAGGCTTTAGTTGGGGTACCAATCTGCAAGTGGGGTTCAACAACAGCCGTATCACTTCCAACGTCCCTTTTAACACGTTCAGCCCGCTCATTAACTCGGCGCTTCGGGTTCAGGTGACCCAGCATCTGCTGCAAGGCTTTGGACTTCCCGCCAATACCCGCTTCATTCACATAGCGAAAAATAACCGCGAACTCACTGACGTTGCCTTTCGCTTGCAGATCATCGATAGTGTCGATCAGATCGAACTTATCTATTGGGATCTGGTCTACGCGTACGAAAACGCCCGCGTGCAAAACGAATCGCTGACCTTCGCCCAGAAAACTTTGTCAGATACGAAGAAGCAGGTTGAGATCGGCAGCCTGGCTCCCATTGAAACGGTTCGGGCGCAGAGTACGGTCGCTCAAGACCAACAACTCGTCACCACCGCGCAAACCAATCTGCAGTTAGAGCAATTGCTGATGAAGAATGCGCTGACCCGCAATTTGAAGGATCCTGTGCTGGCCACCGCCGAGGTGATTCCCACTTCCACGATTGCGATTCCGGCAGAGGAACAGATCCTGCCAACCGAGGATCTGATCAACGACGCATTACGCCATCGCGCAGAACTGGTCGAAACCCGCATCGATTTGAATAGCCGCGATTACAGTAACAAGGCTGTACGCAGCGCCCTGCTTCCCACGCTCGATCTGTTTGCTTACTATGGCGGATCGGGACTTGGCGGCTCACAGAACCCGGCCAACCTCTGCCAGGATCAAACTGCCGAACAGCGGCAGCTCGGCTTCTGCGCTGGACCAAACCCTGACCACAACGGGCAAGTCCTCATTCCAACCGTAGGCTCCACCAGCATTGGTGGGACGTGGAACCAACTCGTGAACTCCACCGCTCCCGATAAAGGCGTCGGCCTGTCACTCAACATTCCCCTGCGTAACCGCGCTGCACAAGCCGTACAGGTCCGCTCGGAACTGGAATACCGGCAGGCTCAAATGCGCCAGCAGCAGATCGAGAACCAGGTCGGCATCGAAGTTCGTAACGCACAGTATGCCGTGCAACAGAATCGCGCCAGCGTGGAGTCGGCCAAAGCCGCTCTCGACCTTGCCCGTCAATCATTGGACGCGGAGCAGAAGAAATATCAGTTTGGCACTTCCACCACAACGCTGGTCCTGCAGTATCAGAGCCAACTGGCGACCGCCGAATCGACCTTGGTGAATGCCACCGTGGCTTATGAAAAGTCACGCATTGAGTTGGACCGCTCCACGGGAACGCTGCTCGATCACAATGGCATCAGTGTGGACGACGCCGCCCGCGGCCAGGTCACGCGCATGCCCAACGTACCCTATATTGCTCCGCGGAAGGACTTGCCTTCGGTAGCGCAGCCCGTGCCGCAGGCCACCGCTCCGCAACCACCCCAGTAGGGATTCCGAGAAAAAACCCGGACGCGGTGCTCAGCCGCGTCCAGTTCCTCCCAACAATTCTTTACAATCTGCTGCGGTTTACCGCGCTTCATGCCGCTAAGATGGAATGACGTCCTGCATGACTTGCGCATCCAACCAGATTTTGAAATCTGTCTTGTCTCTCAATATGATGCATGACCGTTCCTGGCCAAGGAGCCGAACTATGTCTTTGTCTTTGCTTCCGCACCAACGAACTGCGGCCCTTTCGCGTTCCGCCGCACTGTTTACGACACTTGTGATTTTGTCCTGCATGCAGTGGGCGCCATCTTTGTGCGCCCAGGATGTTCCCGCCGCACCAGCGCCGCAACCTGCGACGGTTCCGGCACCGCCCGAACTGATCCACTTGCAGGACTACTCGAAGCCGCGCTCATCGTTTCCAAACGTTCTGCAACCCTATCGCGCGCAAGAGTTGGCGCAGCCCAATCTGGCAAACTCGCCGCGTATCGACGCGCTCATGCGCGACGGCAAAATCTACCTCTCGATTGACGACGCCGTCGCCCTGACGCTCGAGAACAATCTCGATATCGATATTGCCCGCTATAACCTCAACATCGCAGACACCGATTACTTACGCGCCAAGTCGGGCGCCAACATCCTCGGCATCAATACCGGCGTGGTGCAGAATACTCCCGGAGGAGGCGTTGGCGGTCTGGGCGGGACGGTAGGCTCCGGCACCGGAGGCACAACCGTGGCCGCAGGCGGCGCGGGAACGGGCACGAACGGCCTGGTCAGCTCCACGCTGGGACTCGGCTCGCCAATCACCAGTTTCGATCCCGTTCTCACCGGCACACTGCAAATCGATAAGAACAACACCGAATCCGTCAGCAGTCTGGCCCCGGTGCCCATACTTGCTCAGAACACTTACACTGCTGATTTGGCCTACACCCAGGGATTTCAGTGGGGCACTACTTTCACGGCTGGATTCAACAATACCCACGTCACGACAAACAGTCCCACTAGTTTGCTGACACCGGATTTGAGCGCAAATTTTCAGGTCAAGATCACGCAAAACCTGCTGCAAGGCTTCGGCGCAGGACCCAATCTGCGCTTCATCCGCATCGCGAAGAATAATCGCGAAATCTCCGACGTCGCCTTCCGTCTGCAAATTATCACTACCGTCGATCAAATCGAGAATATGTATTGGGATCTGGTGTTCGCTTACGAAAACCTGCGAGTGCAGGAGGAGGCACTTACTTACGGGCAGAAAGCGCTCGACGACTCCAAGAGTCAGGCGAGAGTCGGCACCGTCCCGCCCATTCAGGTCGTGAGCGCGCAAAGCACGGTATCAACCGACCAGCAGAACCTGATCGTGGCGCAAAACAATCTGCAACTGCAAGAGTTGCTGATGAAGAATGCGCTCAGCCGCAGCATCGAAGATCCGACCTTGGCCGAAGCCGACGTTATTCCCACATCCACCATGCAGATTCCGCAGCTGGAGGGGGTGGTTCCCACGCAGGATCTGATCAATCAGGCTCTCGACCATCGCGCCGAACTCGTGGAATCGCGCATCGATCTGAACTCCCGCGACCTGAGCAGCAAGGCCGTCCGCAACGCCCTGCTCCCTACGCTCGATGCCTTCGCGTATTACGGCGGATCCGGGGTCGGCGGAAATCTGGCTCTTCCCGCTTGCCCGCCAGGTGCGATCTCCTCCCGGTGCTACACCACTCTTCCACCGCCCTTCGAGGCTACAAATACCGTGGGCTACGGTGGCACGCTGAACCAGCTCGTCAACTCTACCGCTCCCGACAAGGGCGTCGGCTTGTCGCTGAACATTCCTTTGCGCAATCGGCAAGCGCAGGCAAACCAGGTGCGCGCGGAACTCGAATACCGCCAGGCCCAGGTGCGGCTGCATCAACTGGAAAATCAGGTACGCATCGAAGTCCGCAACGCGCAATTTGATGTAAAACAAAATCGCGCCTCGGTACAGGCCGCTCAGTACGCAGTCGACTTCGCCCGCCAGACGCTGGACGCCGATCAGCAAAAGCTGAAAGTTGGACTGACTACGGAGACCGCGATTCTGCAGGATGCTTCCGTGCTGACCACCTCGGAGTCGAATCTGGTTTCCGCAAAAGCGGCGTATGAAAAGTCACGCATCGAACTCGATCGGGCTACGGGCTTGCTGCTCGACCACTCCAACATTGATGTCGCCGACGCGACGCGGGGCCAGGTCAAGCATCTGCCCAACGTGCCTTACGTCGCTCCCCGACAAGATGTAACTCCCGGCAATGGAACGGCTCAACCGCAAGCGCCGCCGACTCAGCCACCGCCATCCTAGCGGTGGCGGCGGCCGGTGATTCTCTGCTCCGGGCTTAACGTTGTATTCTTCCTCCCGTGACCTTGTCCGTCGTTATCATTACCTATAACGAAGAAGTGAACCTCGTCCGCACGCTCGAAAGCGTGCAGCCGCTGGTGAGCGACGGCAAGGGAGAAATCATCGTCGTTGACTCGGGCTCGACCGATCGCACCGTCGAGGTCGCCAAATCGTTCGGCGCAAAAGTTTTCGTTGAAGAGTGGAAGGGTTACGCTGCGCAGAAGAATTCGGCGATCGATAAAGCGACCGGCGACTATGTTCTATCCCTCGACGCAGACGAGGAGGTTGCACCAGATCTCGCCTCGGAGATTCAGAGAATCATGGAGGAACCGCCCCGGGAGCACAAGTTTCGCCAAAAACTTCCCGACGGAACCTCAGCACCGATTTTCGTCAACGGCTTCCACATCCCGCGCAAGAACTACTTCCTCGGCCGCTGGATCAGGCACGGAGGATTCTGGCCCGATCCTAAGTTGCGGCTTTTTCGTCGGCTTACCGGAAAATTCAAAGAAGCCGCAGTTCACGAGGCACTACAAGTCGAGGAATATGGAAATGGCCGGGGTCGCATCGCCTCCACCAGGTTGCGCGGTTCTCTGGTGCACCATTCCTATCCCACGCTCTCCGACTACATCGAGCACATGAACCGCTACTCGTCGCTGGGCGCGGAGATGGTTGCAGCCAAGGGCAAAGTCCGATTCAGCGTGATCAACATTGTGGCCCGTCCGCTGGCAACTTTCCTTTACAACTATTGGTTACGACTCGGCTTTCTCGACGGCCGAGAAGGGCTTCTATTGCACCTCTACCACGCTGCCTACGTCTCGTGGAAATACGCCAAGGCGTGGGAACTTTCGCGGAAGCAGCCTTGATAGCCGCCGGGAGTTGCCAGCCACGTCCCTTGAAGATGATTATTTCCCCTGCCGTCCAGACCGACCGGTCGTTTTTGACTGCACTCTCCGCCTTGCCCGGTTGCGCTTGCTTCCCTATCATCACAACAGAACACTGGGGTTCGTATGGAAAAAAAGCAATCTAAGCCGCGGGTCGCCGAAAATCCCGTGGCTGAGGTTTTCGAGAACCGCCGTTCTTCAGACGCCGAAAAGAATTGGGCGGAAAAAACACTCGCACCTACCCTCGAAAAGGCTCCCGAACGGCCGATTGGGGCGCCCACGGGCATAAATATCGACGAGGACGGACAGGCTCGCTTTACTACTGTTTCCGGAGTACCCATCCGCCGCCTTTATACGCAAGCCGACCTTCCCGAAGACTGGAGCGAGGAGAAATATCTCGGTTACCCGGGCCAGGCCCCCTATACCCGCGGCATTCATGCCACCGGATATCGCGGCAAATTATTTACCATGCGACAGTTCTCCGGCTTCGCTTCGCCCGAGGAGACCAATCAGCGCTACAAGTATCTGCTCGAGCACGGCGGCGGCGGGCTTTCTGTAGCCTTCGATTTGCCCACCCTGATGGGTTACGACTCCGATCATCCGGCGAGCGAGGGCGAAGTGGGCAAGTGTGGGGTTGCGATTGATTCGCTCGAAGACATGGAAATTCTTTTTGGCGGCATCGATCTGGAAAAGACAACGGTCTCGATGACCATCAATTCACCCGCGTCGGTGTTGTGGGCGATGTATCTTGTGGTGGCGGAGAAACAGGGCGCGGACTGGAAAAAGATTTCGGGCACAATTCAAAATGACATTCTCAAGGAGTACATCGCGCAGAAGGAATATATCTATCCGCCGGCGCCGTCCATGCGGCTGGTAATCGATACGTTTGAGTTCGGATCGAAGTTTACTCCACGCTTCAATACCATTTCGATCAGCGGATATCACATCCGCGAGGCCGGGTCGACGGCGCTGCAGGAACTGGCCTTTACTTTGTACGACGGTGTGGAATACGTGGAGTGGGCCAAGCGGCGCGGGCTCGACGTAGACGACTTCGGTCCGAGACTCAGCTTTTTCTTCAACGCGCATAACGATTTCTTCGAAGAGATTGCCAAATACCGGGCCGCACGGAAGATTTGGGCGCAGGTGATGAAAGAACGATTCGGTGCGAAAAACGCACGCACCTGGCTTATGCGATTTCACACGCAAACCGCGGGTGTGTCGCTCCCGGCACAGCAGCCCATGAACAACATTGCGCGTGTAGCCCTGCAGGCCCTGGCTGCGGTGCTGGGCGGAACCCAATCGCTGCACTGCGACTCCTACGACGAAGCGCTGGCCTTGCCCACGGAAGAGGCGGCGCGGATCGCATTGCGCACCCAGCAGATCATCGCCTATGAATCGGGTGTAGCCCACACCGTCGATCCTCTGGGCGGCTCGTATTTCTTGGAAACTTTAACTCTGGAGATGGAAAGGGGAGCGTTCGACTACTTCCGCAAACTCGATGCCATGGGCGGTATGGTGAACGCCATCGAAGGCGGCTATCCCCAGAAGGAGATTGCGGAGGCGTCCTACCAGTACCAGCGTGCGGCTGAAGCCAAAGAGAAAGTCATTGTCGGCGTGAACGAGTTCGTGGTGGAAGAGGAGTCCCCGCACATTCTCTACATCGACGAAAGCGTGGCGCGCCAACAGTCGGCCAAGCTGAAAGCGCTCCGCTCCCGACGCTCGAACGATGAAGTGCGACGCTCGCTCGGCGCGCTGAAGAAAGCTGCTGCGCAGGAGCCGAGAGCGGGCGCGACTGGAACCGTCTCTGCCGCGAACACGATGACCTACATCGTAGACGCGGTGCGCGCCTACGCGACCGTTGGTGAAATTTGCGAGGCCCTGCGGGAGGTCTACGGGACGTATACCGAAGTGAGCATCACCTGATGCCAGCAAGAACGTCCGCCGGAATTCGATGCTTCCACTGACGCAGTCCAGGCGGAACCCCGCGAATTATGGCGCCATTGAGGAAAGCCTCGTCCCCACTTTCGACTATGATTGAGGTCGCAGATTGCGGTCTCACATGACGAAAAGAAAAAAAGAAAACCTTCTGAGCATGCCGGTCAAAAGCCGCACCACCCTGGCTTCCGCCGTGGAGTCGCGGATCTTGCTGCTGCGCCATCAGCGGGTTATCCTCGACACTGATATTGCCGACCTTTACGGGGTGCCGGTGAAGGTTCTCAATCAGCAGGTAAAGCGCAACCGGGAACGCTTTCCTGCGGATTTCGTATTTCGACTCACGGCCAAAGAGGACGCAGTTTTGAGGTCACAATTTGTGACCTCAAAGCAGGGCCGCGGCGGGCGCCGTTATGCGCCCTATGCATTCACCGAACATGGAGCCATCATGGCCGCGACTGTGCTCAATTCCGAGCGGGCGGTTCAGATGAGCGTGTTTGTAGTACGCGCGTTCGTGCGACTGCGCGAGATGCTGGCCACGAATCGCAAGCTCGCCGGAAAGATTGACGAATTAGAGAATCGATTGGACACCCATGACTCTACAATTCAGGACCTGATCGAAGCCATCAAGGAGTTGATGAAACCTGAGGATCCTCCGCGCAAGAGCATCGGATTCCAGATTCCGGCGGGAAACAATAGAGGGTAAGAGCCGGCATCCGTCCAAAATTAAGAACTTAAGAACGAGCTTGAAAGCGACCAGAGTAGGTTTCACGGTTTGACTGCGATTCGTTTTCTGTTCGCCCAGTAGCAAATCTATGATAAAGATATAAATATGCGAAAAGCGGTCATTCACCTCAAGAAATCCGACCCCGTCATGCGGGCGATCATTGAGCGAATCGGGCCATGCCGCATGCAGTTTGGTCCGCCCGAGTTTCACAGCCTGGCCGAAGCCATCGTCTATCAGCAATTAAATGGCAAGGCTGCCGTCACCATCTTCAAGCGCTTCGCCGCGCTGGCCGGTGAACCGCTCACCCCCGAAGGCATACTCAAACTGAGGGACGAGCAAATGCGCAGCGCGGGACTGTCGAAGCAGAAGTCAGCGTATTTGAAAGATCTGGCGACCAAAACAGCTGCCGGCCTGCTGGATTTCGCGCGACTCTCGGACTTGCCAGACGCTGAAGTGGTCGAGCATCTGATCCAGGTGAAGGGGATTGGCGTGTGGACGGCTCAGATGTTTCTCATGTTCACGCTAAAGCGCGAAAATGTCCTGCCGACGGGAGACTTCGGCGTGCGCATGGCAATGTATAAGCACTATCTCGATGTGCAGCGGGCAAAAGCGACGAAGAAGTCTTCCCCGGGAAGAAAACCTGCAGCAGCTAAGAAAGGCCCCAAGCGAAAGATCACGCTGCCCACCCCCGAGCAAATGGAAAAAATCGCCAAGCGCTGGGAGCCTTACCGCAGCGTAGCCTGCTGGTACTTATGGCAGAGTTTGGATACAAAAACGCTTTGAGACTGCTTCATGAAGGCTCATGTCTCTGGGCTTCGCAGCAGCACTATGATTAAATGAATAACGATGGCTGATCTCAAGATCCGCGTATTAGTCGCCAAGCCGGGACTCGACGGTCACGACCGAGGTGCCAAAGTAATCGCGCGCGCGTTGCGCGACGCCGGCATGGAAGTAATTTACACCGGACTGCGGCAGACTCCGGAGATGATTGTGAGCGCAGCGCTGCAGGAAGATGTGCAGGTCATTGGCCTGTCCATTCTCTCGGGCGCGCACAATGCGATCGTGCCCCGCGTAATGGATCTGCTCAAGCAGAATAAGATGGACGATGTTCTGGTACTGGTCGGAGGAATCATTCCCGATCAGGATATCGAGGCTCTTAAGAAACTCGGCGTCTCTGCCATCTTTCAGCCGGGTACGGCAATGGACGACATTGTGAAGTTCATCCGCGCGAATCTTAAGGACGCAGGAGTACCCATTTAAAGCTCGCAGGTCGCGATCTCCAGAGCGGACCGCCTAGAGTGGGCAATCTGCATCAACTGGGGCCGGGGTTCACCGCGGGGGCACCTTCTTCATAAATTTCTTCTAAATGCCAAATCCAAACTTGATTAGTCTCCGGCAGCAGCTCGAGCAAACCGTCGGCCCTGCGCCGTGGTATTGGAAAACATTTCCGGCATTTCATTCCGCAGCTGGGCAGCGTTTCGTCTGGACGCACCACGGCGACGAAGGCCCGGTAGGCTATGTGGTGTCGCTGGCTCGGGAGCAGGAATCGGATAAGCCGTGCATGGCGTTGAACACGTACTGCCGGCCGTTCCTGGTATCGCCGGGCGGCCTGGGTATCTGGTGTCCGGAGGGCCGCAGCATTCGATTGGCTGCTTTCGATCCGAACGAACTGAAAGGTTTTGACCTGGCGGAGATTGCTGGCTGGTTCAAACCGTCGTCCGATCGCATTTATTCCAAGACTCCCCCGATCGCGGACTTTGAGGTGCCTCTCACATTCGGCCCGGGGATGCACCAGATTGAGGTGCCGCCAGCTCTGGCGACCGTCGATGAACTGATCGTGCCCACCAGCTACAAGGCGATGTCAAATAACGATCCGGCGTTCGCACTTTTCGTGCTGTATCTGCAGGCAGGTCTGGTCGAAGTTCTTCCGCAGAAGTGGTTCACCGGCGCGCAGTATCAGGTGGGGAAACAATGGATTTCGCGCGCTGCGCGCGATCGGGAGTCACATCGCATCTTCGGAGAATGCTTTGGCGCGGGAAGCTTCGTGCTGGAAGACGATGGCTGCCGCCTGGCGGAGTGGATGGAAAAGAAGTCCTGACGTGAATTCCTGGTCAAGCGGATATCGATCAGAGATTTATTTCCTGTTCTCGGAACTGCTCTGACTCCATCCCAGGCCGGAGCGGGAAGAATTTCCTAAACTGATGGGCGCTGAGCCAGTAAGGGCCAGCAGCGTCGTATCTTGCGGGGGACGAAGTGAGCGTTTAAGTCCCAGAGGCGGCTAAATGCCGCCCCCGGGACCGCCGGGGGAGGACCCGGTTATCCGAAGACTGCTCGCTTCGGAATCTTTGGGATGGCAGCCGAATCAATAGCGGCGTTGCTTCACCCAGACACGAACCTGATCCGCGACGGAAAACCGTTGGGTGGGTGCGTCCATGAACTTTGACTCAAGCGCAAAAGCATGGGTCTCGAGCGGCACGCAGAAATGAAGCCTGGTATTTACAAAGCCTCGAACGAAAAGCTCGGTGTAGCGCCCCAATCGCTAATAAGTTATACGATGTTATATTTACGCCGTCAACATAATCTTCCGCGGTAAATCCGGATTCAGCCCGAGGCCCTTTTATTTTCTTTACAATGTTATGTTTACATAGTATACATAACAACCGCATTGCGCAAGTCTCGAAGGAGAGAAAAGCCTGCCGCGCCCCCCCAACCCCGGCCTCGAAGAGTTGATCCTGCAGGCAGCGCGAAAATTGTGGAAGAAGGGGGGGGAGAGCGCTCTCACGATGCGGGCGGTAGCGGTGGCGGCGGGAACGAATACACCCGCGGTGTATCGGCGCTTCCGGGATCGGAAAGATATTCTACGGGCGCTGGTCGAGCGCATTCGTATGGAGTTTGTTGGATCGTTGGACGGCGCCGCCACTCCAGAGGAGGCAGGCGAGCGATACTTGGATTTCGCGCTGCGCCATCCTCACGAATACAAGCTGTTTTTTCAGTTAGAATACGAGCTTTTTTATTCCCACCGATCCGGGCACAAGGGACTCAAGCCGGGCCGGCCTGGGGTGGATGCTATGCAACGAAAGCTAGCGAAAAAGTTCGGAGGAGCTCCTGCGGACTACGCCCGGCTTACCACATCGTTGTGGATGCTGGCCCACGGAGCGGCGATGCTGCTCATCGCCAAGACGATTCTGCCGCAGAACGTGAAGCAGGCGCGGACCATCTTTAGCGCGTCGTTGGCGGCATTGTTGAAGACACCAGACTTGTGACGAGAACTGCCCCGGTCTCAGCTGAGTCCGGCGACCACGAATTGTGCGAAAGTCACTG
The DNA here is from genome assembly GCA_035603035.1 of Candidatus Acidiferrales bacterium. Classification (GTDB taxonomy): domain Bacteria; phylum Acidobacteriota; class Terriglobia; order Terriglobales; family Acidobacteriaceae; genus Sulfotelmatobacter. The sequence goes on from DATNLE010000268.1 coordinate 34,592, forward strand.
GACTGAACCTTGCTCTGGGCCCCGGCGCCTGAGGAAAGTCGTGAATCAGGCCGCCGGACTGTGTCGCACCCTCCCTTATGTTGCCCCGCTGAGTTGCGGTTGAGATCTCGAACCCCGTCAGCGTGTGGGAGTAGTGGCTTGCGCAGCGGTGGAGGCTCGCATTCCATTGGCATCGAAGGTGAAAATGCCGACTTCCCCGGGACTGCTGCGAGTCGGGATTTCTTTGCCATTCAGCAGGAAGCTAATCCCGCCGGGGTTCCCCGCTCTCACGATGATTTCGTGGCTGGCGCGAACCGATGTGTGGGCGGGCGCGATCAGCGTTTCTTTCGCGGCGGGCTGGCCGTCGGCGGAGATTACCACCCAAGACGTTTGGTCAGCGCGGATCAGCAGCGTGAAGCTGCGCGGCGAACTGGCGGCAGTGGCGCTGACGTGAGGCTTCGTCACCGGGAGTTTAACGTCCGTACTGGAGGCTAACGCTGCTGGTCTGGGAGCGCGCGCGACGGGCTGCGAGGCAGCGGCGACGACAGGCCTGGTTGAGGCCAGGTCCGGGACTGAAACTGCAACCGTGGGAGCCGGGGTTGAACGGGAAGAGGACGCGGACTGGTCTGCTACGGGCTTATTGTAACGGCGAAGCGCCCACACAGCAAGGATCACCGTAATAACCAGCAGAGCGGCGGCTAGTTTTTCCCAAGCAAGGCGGTGCGAAGCGCTATTGGCGGGGATGGGTGCCGACGCTGATGCCGGTTCGGGCTGGCTTTTTGGCACAGGCTGCAAAGCGGACGCCGCAGAACTTAAGTTCAGGAAAGAAAGCGGGGAGTAAGGAACAGTGTTTCGGGGGCGATCTCTGCCGGGAAGATCCTTACCGAGAAGACCTTTGCCGAGAAGACCGTTGCTGAGACGTTCCTCCGGGAAATCTTCATGAGACCGAACTTGGTGGCCTGGCGCTTGGTTGAGATCAACGTCTCGATCTCCGAGGCGGCGAACTTCTTTGCGACGATCGTCTGTTCGCCGTGGCCGAGACTGTAAACCGGCGGCCCCGTCGTTATGGTACAGACTGCCGTTATGGGTGTGGCCCAGGTCAGGGCTCTTAAAATCGCTGCCTCGAACACCGTTGTTGCGATTGGGGTTGCGATGATTTAGTTCGGCCCGGTCGGTTGCAGATTTGGCAGCGACGCTGCCAAAATTAGGGAGGACGGTTTGCGATTGAATCTGGTTCTCACGCAGCGCGGTGAGATAATCGGCTACCGCTTCTTCTTCATTCAGTCCGACCTGCCGCGCGTAGGCGCGGACAAAGCCCTTGCTGAAAACGCCGCCAGGTAGTTGGTCAAAGTGTTCGTCCTCGATGGCGCGCAGCATACGAGTGCTGATTTTCGTGATGGTAGAAATTGCGTCGAGCGAGATGCCACGTTGCTCGCGCTGTTTGCGCAGTTTTTCTCCGAACGTTCCCAAGGTGAACTCCGGCGGGCGGAACGACGGCTGAGCCCGCATCGAGATGACACTCATCATAGGCGAAGCTTGGCGCGGGCGCCAGAAGAAGCTTTGGGGGACAGCGAACTTACTATTCCTGTGATTTTTTTCGCAGAACGATGGTGAATTGGGCCTTGCAGGTTTTTGCGGGATCATCGAAGGCGGAGCCTTCCCGACCGCCCTCTGAAGAGCGGAAAAACAGGCCTTGCTTAGGGCTATCGGGAAGGCCTTCAAACCGGGCTTTGCCGTCGGCATTCGTTCCGACCTGGAGATCGAACTTGTGCAGGTTCATGAATCCGTAGGTGATATGGACGCGGATGTTGGCGGCATAGACCGGCACGCTGGCGTCGTCGGTGACGGTGAAATCGGCGGTGCAGGAGCCCAGACCGGCGTCGACGACGGCGACGGTTTTCGAGTCCAGCGGCAGGGCGGCGACGGCCCGAAAGGCGACAGTAAGGGCCGTGATGGCGAAGACGATACGGAGGAGAGGTTGACGGCAAGTGATCCGCAGCATACCTACCAGAGTACGCCAAAGGTCGGTGGGCGTCGTTTTGTCCCCCGTCGAGGACCAAACGTCCGTCCCGCCGCATCTCGCTATGTGAAGAGGCCATTGGCTTTAGCGGTTCTGGTTACCAACGGTCATTGCCTCGGTTGGGATGCGAATCTATAATTTTTGGAACTGTCACTCGTCCATGCAGCGAATTGCCGACTCGAAACTCGGGTAACGATTCGAACCAAGAGAGAACATTCGCGGGCTGCATGGCGCCCGCCTCAACGGAGATGAACGAACCCCCCATGTCCGAGGCCGCCGGCACTCAATTAACCCGCCAGAGCCAGGAGCTTAATATTTTCCACGACGTCGCCAAGGCGCTGACGTCGTCGCTTGACCTTGACTCGATTCTGCAAACCATCATGGAGAAGATGGCGGAATATTTCCGTCCCGACACCTGGTCGCTGCTGATGGTGGACGAACAGAAGGATGAGCTGTACTTTGCGATTGCGGTAGGCACGGCGGCGGAAGCGCTCAAGGATATTCGACTGAAGGTTGGCGAAGGAATTGCCGGCTGGGTGGCCAAACACGGCGAGCAGGTCATCCTTTCCGACGTGGAAAGCGATCCACGATTTGCCAAACGCATCGATGAAGCGACACACTGCCAGACCCGATCCGTTATCTGCGTGCCCCTGCGGTCGAGACTTCGTGTGCTGGGAGTGATCCAGTTAGTGAATGCTGACATCTCGCAAGTTAGCGAGCAGGAAATTTTCTTTTTGCAGGCCCTGTGCGACTACGCCGCCATCGCGATTGAGAATGCGCGCTGGGTGGAGAAAATTCAGGAACTGACGATCACCGATGACTGTACGGGACTCTATAATGCGCGGCATCTTTACAAGACGCTCGAAACGGAAGTCTACCGTTCATCGCGTTTTGGGTATGAGTTCAGCGTGCTGTTCATCGACCTGGATCGTTTCAAGCACGTCAACGATACGCATGGACACTTGGTCGGCAGTAAACTGCTTGCGGAAATCGGGTATCTGGTGAAGGCACAGCTGCGGTTGATCGACTTTGCGTTTCGCTACGGCGGAGATGAATTCGTGGTGCTGCTGCCGCAGACGGGGAAGGATCAGGCGCTGGTGGTGGCCAAGCGGTTACGCGATGCCTTGCGCGCCAGCAATTTTTGCGGCGACGAAGGATTGAATCTGAATGTTAGGGCTTCGATTGGACTAGCGACTTATCCGCACGACGCGCGCGATGCACACGACATTATTCGCCAAGCCGACGAGATGATGTATCTGGTGAAGAATACGACGCGAGACAATATTGGAATTGCGCAGCGCGGAGTAATGAAGTAGGAAGAGATGCTTCTGGCTGCTGGCTTCTAGCTCCCGGCTGAGGCCTTTACTTCTGCGCCTGCGATTGCCTTGATCTGTTTTCTACTTCGGCGGCTCGGCCGGGTTGCTGGCCGGCTTTTTATCCTTCACTTCCACCTCGTTGTTGCCCTTCTGCTTCACATCCGGGGTCCACGGGTTTAGGTTCGCGGGGGCGTTGGGGTTCACGCCGAAGGACCACACGTAGAGATTCATGCCTTCGGCGCTCTTGGTTTCGACGATGGCGTATTCACCCGGCTCGAGGTCTTCGGTGGGAGTCAGCTTGAGCCAGCCTGCGGCGACGCGGTCAATCGTCGTCTTCACGGAATTTTGGTCCTGACTGATCTTGCCGGCGGAGGTGCGCTTGATATCGCCGACGATGCGCTTGCCGCCTTTCACTTTCAATCGCACTATGCGGAAACGGTCAAAGGGAATGATGGCCTTTTCGGGCTGCTGAGCCTGCTCCGGGTGCTGCGGCTCGGCGCGTGGGGCGTCGAGGCTGGGAAGAGATGGCTGGGCGGAGTCGGTTTCGCCGGGCGGCGGCGCTGGGCCTGAAGGTTCGTCGTCCATCCTGATGTAGATGGAAGGAACGGCGACGTGGGCGAAAATGACAGAGTGCTCGCCATCGAGCTCGACGGTCGCCTTGCCGCTTGCGGCCATGCCGCGAAGGATATTGCCCTTGCTATTCCGATTGACGTCGCCTTCGTTCTGCTGAACCTCGACGAGCTGCGGCTGGCCCTTAAAGTTGTCGAGCATGTACATGCCGAACAATTCGGGGAGGTGCAGGCCGGGAGCCACCTGGACAAGGTGTGACTGGTCGGCTTCGCTTTCCCTATCGATGAGGGCGGCCTCCGGAATGGCGGGAGTGGTGGAACGATCTTTTTCGTACTTTTCTGTGGCCGGCCAATCCACAAGCGAGGAAGGGAGTTCCTCCCAATCTTCGCGCTCGGCGCTGTAGTAGCGTACGCGCTCACCCTTGACTTCATAGGTCGTGATGGATTGGTAGGAACCGTCTTTGAGGATGAGGCGGTGGGCGAGCTGCTGAGCCGGGGAATGAAGAGGGAGTGACAGCACGACGTACGTTAGTATCGCAAGCAAGGTTAGGCTGGAGCGCGAGGTTGGGGAAGGCATGAGTATCCTGGTCTTGGTTCTGCGAAAATGTCTTCTCGATTATCCGCCGAAATGGTTTTTCCACCAAGGGCCGGCGCCTGGGTTCCCTCCGATTGCGGCTCTGCGATAGAGTGAGAGCGTGAAGCGCAAACTGCAGGAGATCGCCGAAGCCGTCGGAGCGCGGCTCAAAGGGGATGGGAGCGCTGAAGTGAGCGGGGTTGCGAGCATTGCGTCCGCTTCGGCACTCGACCTCGTGTTTGTGGAAGACGGAAAATATCTTTCGCACGCACTGCAGTCGGGAGCGGGCGCGGTGATTGCGGGAGAGTTCGCACGCGCGGGAACGGGCAAACCACTGTTGATCTGCCGTCATCCTAAACTTTGTTTTGCGCGCGCGGCGCGATTGCTGCAGGACAAGGAAAGAAATCAGGATAAGGGAGCTGGTGTGCACGGGAGTGCGGTCGTGGATTCCTCAGTTGCCATCGGCGCGGACGTGGTGGTGGGGGCATGCGCGGTGATTGCCGAGGATGCGGAAATCGGTGAATGCACGCGGATCGGCGCCGGTTGCGCCATTGGACGAGACGTCAAGGTTGGGCGCGGGTGCGAGATTTATCCAAATGTGACAATCTACGCCGGAACCACGCTGGGAGATCGGGTGGTTGTGCATGCCGGCGCGGTATTAGGAAGCGATGGCTTCGGATATGTGCGTGATCCGCAGAGTGGGCGTTATGAGAAGTTTCCGCAGGTGGGCAGGCTGGTGATCGAGGACGATGTGGAGATTGGGGCCAACACTACCATCGACCGCGGCGCGCTCGACGAAACGCGCATTGGGCGGGGATCAAAAATCGACAACCTGGTACACATCGGACACAATTGTAGGATCCAGGAGAATGTTGTGATCGCGGCGCAGACCGGGCTTTCCGGCAGTATTGTGATTGAGAACGACGTCGTGCTCGGAGGGCAGGTGGGGATTGGCGAACATGCGCGCATCGGAGAAGGAGTGATGCTGGGCGGACAGGGCGGAGTGCTGCCGAATAAGGTTTTGCGAGGCAAGGGCGTGACGTTCTGGGGAACTCCGGCGCAGCCGGTGAGGCCGTATCTGAAGCAGCTGGCGGCTCTGGCACGGTTGGGGAAAAAGAGGTAGGCGTGGCGACCATCGTGATTGGCGGGCATTCGCGGAGCGTGGGGAAAACCAGTGTGGTTGCGGGGCTGATTGCTGCGCTGGCTGAATATGAGTGGACCGCGGTGAAGATTACGCAGTATGGGCACGGAATATGTTCGGCGAATGGGGAGGCATGCGACTGCGCAACCGGCGACCACAGTTGGGCGATCTCAGAGGAGAAAGATCGCGGAGGAGAATCGGACACGTCACGCTTTTTGGTGGCAGGGGCAGCGCGATCGTTGTGGGTGCGCACCGAGCAGGGCAGACTAGCCGAGGCTATGCCGGCGCTGCGTAAGCGGATCGAGTCTGCACACAATGTAATCCTCGAATCGAACAGCGTATTGAAATTCATGCGGCCAGATTTGTATCTCACGGTGCTCGATCCTGCTACGGAGGATTTCAAGAAGTCGGCGCAGGAATTTCTCGACCGGTCTGACGCCGTGATTCTGCATGATCGTCCGGAAACTGGGGCGGCATGGCACAGTGTTTCGTTGAAGCCGGTAGCAGGGAGGCCGGTGTTTAGAATTTTGCCCCCGCCTTACGTGACGGCAGAGATTGTGGAGTTTGTGCGGAGTTCCCTGGCTATGCCGGGGTCCTCGCGGCCGGCAGCCCGCCAGGACCTGGGTAGTGGGCTTCTATGAGAAATTCATTAAGATTCATCGTACACTTTGCCAGCCCCCGGCTATGGCGGCTGGCGTAACCGATCGGCTGTGGAGCATAGAGGTCTTGGTAGCCCTTCTGCGAGGCCTACGAGCAGCCCAGGCCGGAAAGAGCCGCGTATGTGAGCGAACTTCCTTGCCGAATGCCACCAAGTTCCGTTGGCCTTTGGTCTCTGGTCGAGCGTATCCGACGCGCGGGTGCGACGGACGATTCCAATATTCTCAAAACCACTCTGGACTTTGAACTTCCGTTCCTGTCGGAAGGAGCAGTAATCGCTGGACAATTTGTGCGGGACGATGAATTTCACGCTACCCCATTCGATGGTTACGAGTTTCATCAATGGACCATGCCACCGCGCCAAGCGATTGCCAAGATTGAAGCGGAACGGAGGGAGTTGGGGCGCGACCCGAACATTGGAGAGATGGCGTGTGGTTTACCGCGCCGTGGGAAATTCAAACTAGCCCACTACCGAGACCTTAGTTCGCTCGGAATGAGAATGGCGTTTTGTTATTCTTCCCGGTGAGGCAAATTCACTATAGCGCTTGGTTGTTGGTGGGAGTGTCGTCGCTGTTGCAGGTTGTGACTTTTCCGCTGCCGGGATTGTACGTTTTGTCTTGGGTAGCTTTCGCTCCGCTGATCGTCGCGGTATTGCGCGCTAGGCCGGCGGGGGCGCTGGAGATAGACGGTTCGGTTCATCTTCAGGCGGCGACGCCGGGGCAGGCGTTTCTGCTGGCTTACACATCCGGCATTCTCTGGTACGCGGGCACGTGTTACTGGATTTACAACACGATGCACGAGCACGGCGGGCTGAGCGTGCCGGTGGCAGCGCTGGCGCTGTTTCTCTTCTGTCTTTATCTCGGACTTTATCACGGTCTGTTTGGGTTGCTGGTGGGACTGGTGGCGGGACCGGGGCGTGACAATCGGCGAGCGTTGATTTCCATACCTTTTCTTTGGGTCGCGGTCGAATTGGCACGCACCCGCATCACAGGATTCCCCTGGGACCTTCTTGGCACCGCGCAGGTGGACAACATTTCGCTGAGCCGCATCACCACCTGGACTGGGGTTTATGGGGTTTCGTTTGAGATCATGCTGGTGAATGTCGCGGCGGCGGCGGCCTTCCTGGTGCCGAAAAAAAAGCGCAGCACGCTGCTGCTTGCCTCGGTGGCGGCGGCAGGGGTATTGCAGGCGGGCCGGCTGGTGGATGCTCCCGGGATTCCGGCGGATCATGCGGCGCTTCTGGTGCAGGAAAATATTCCGGTGGATGAGAACTGGACTCGGGATAATTTCGAGCGCACGCTAGGCGAGCTAACCGACCTCAGCGTCAAGGCGGGGATGTCCAATTCAGTATTGTCCGGCGTGCGTGGGGCTGCGCCCATCAAGCCGGATTTGATCGTGTGGCCGGAATCTCCTGCGCCTTTCTTTACGACTGATCCGCTGTTTCGCGGGCCGGTGAGCGAGATGGCTCGCACCACGCGGAGTTGGGTTGTGACGGGTTCGATCGGAAGCTCGAGTGCGGTTGAGAACGGCGCGCCAACTTCGACGGTTTTCAATTCCGCCGCACTGGTGAGTCCTTCCGGCAATTGGACCGCGCGATATGACAAAGTCCATCTGGTACCTTTCGGAGAATATTTGCCGTTCCCACAGATGTTTCGATTTGCCGGCGGGCTGACGAAGGAAGTGGGAGAGTTCAAGAAGGGATCGTCGCGAGCGCCGTTACTTGCGGGAAGCATAGCGCTGGGAGTTTTCATCTGTTACGAGTCCGTGTTCCCTGACGAGGTGCGGCAGTTTGCGGATCAGGGTGCACAGGTTTTTGTGAACATTTCGAATGACGGATGGTATGGAGACAGTGGCGCCTATGCGCAGCATTTGAATCAGACGCGGATGCGAGCAATCGAGAATGACCGGTGGATTTTGAGTGCGACGGATACCGGAGTGACCGCATCCATCGATCCTTATGGAAGGACGGTGGCGCGGCTTCCGCGGAAGGAACGTGGTGCGCTGATTGCGCCTTTCGCCGTCACCTCCGTAACCACGTTTTACACCCGCCACGGCGATTGGTTCGCTTATCTGTGTGCGATAATTTCAGCAGGGGCGCTGCTCACGCGCTTCGGGCTTCGCAGGAAGGCAGGCAAGAAAGCAGAAACATCCCCATGAATCAAGAGTTCGAGCAGGAATACGGGTTGTTGAGCAAGAAGGTGCGCGAGCTCCGGGAGTATCTTTGACGCGGATAAGCTCCGTCCGCAGCTAAGCGAAATTGAAAAGCAGTCCGCCGACCCGAATTTGTGGTCGAATCCGCAACGCTCACAGAAGGTGATGCGCGAGAAAAAGCGGTTGGAGCACTTGCTGGCCACGGATGCGGACCTGGCACGCCGCGGCGACGACATTGCCGCCTACTTTGATTTGGCGAAAGAAGGTGAGAATGTCGATGCGGAGTTGCGCCGCGAGATTGATACGCTGCGAGAACTGGTCGACAAACTGGAGACGGAGACGCTCCTGTCCGGGGCCAACGACGCGCTGAATGCGATCGTGACGATTCATCCGGGTGCGGGCGGGACGGAATCGCAGGACTGGGCCGACATGCTGCTGCGCATGTATTTGCGCTGGGCGGAGCGGCAGGGGTTCGAGACCGTTCTCTACGATTACCAACCGGGCGAAGAAGCAGGGCTGAAGTCGGCGACTTTTGCGGTGAACGGGGAATATGCCTTTGGCCTGCTGACGAGCGAGATCGGAGTGCACCGGCTGGTCAGGATTTCGCCGTTCGATCAGGCCAAGCGAAGGCATACGTCTTTTGCCAGCGTGTTCGTCTCGCCCGAAATTGATGACAGCATCGAAGTGATCATTAAGCCAGAGGACATTCGTACCGACACTTATCGTTCGAGCGGCAAGGGCGGGCAGCACGTTAACACCACGGATTCGGCTGTGCGGATCACGCACCTGGCAACCGGGCTGGTCGCGAGTTGCCAGAATGAGCGCTCGCAGCATAAGAACCGGGAGCGTGCGATGAGTATGCTGCGTTCGAAGCTTTACGAATTCGAGATGGAGAAGAAGCGCGCGGCGACGAAGAAGATTGAGGATTCGAAGCTGGACAACGATTTCGGATCGCAAATTCGTTCCTATGTGCTGCAGCCTTATCGCATGATCAAGGATCATCGCACCAAGACCGAAGTGGGCGATGTGGACCGCGTGCTCGATGGCGATCTGCAGCCGTTTATCCGAGCCTACCTGTCGGCGCGGCGTGGGGAAAAATGATGGTGGCAACGAAGCGGCCAAAGATTCCGAAACCGGGAGGCGCGGTAAAGGTGGGTCCGCGATTTCTGAAAGGATTTCTTTTTGCCGCCGAGAAACATGCCGGGCAGACGCGCAAGACGACGACGATTCCTTACATCGCGCACTTGATGGGAGTTGCTTCGCTGGTGCTGGAGTTTGGCGGCGATGAGGATATGGCGATTGCGGCCCTGCTGCACGATGTGGTGGAGGATTGCGGCGGCGCACCGATGCTGAAAGAAGTGAGGCGAAGATTTGGCAACCGCGTGGCGAAGATTGTGGATGGGTGCACGGATTCCGATATTGATCCGAAGCCGCCGTGGCGAGGACGAAAAGAAACTTATCTACGCCACTTGAAGACTGCGGATGCGGAAACCAGACTGGTTTCCGCAGCTGACAAACTGAACAACGCGCGCTCGATTCTGTCGGATTACAGGGAAGTCGGGGAATCGATCTGGGCACGTTTCAATGGAGGCCGCGAGGGAACGCTTTGGTACTATCAGGCCTTGGTGCAGGAATTCAAGCGGAGCAAGCCGAACCGGCTAATGCGCGAACTGGAACTCGCGGTGCAAGAACTGGAAATGCGGGCGAAGCTGGAAACTTCCCCATCTTAACCAAGAGGCGAAGTGATGCCGCGGATGATCGATCAGATTCGTGCGTCGAAGCTGCCATCGAACATGATGCAGTTTGCGGCGCGCGGGGCATTGTCGGTGCCTGCCGACGAGAACCTTGAAATCCTGGTTTATCTTGCCAAGCACAATAAGGTATTTGGCGAGCTTGCCCGCATGACGCTGGCGGGGTGGGACGAAAATGCTTCGCTGGCGGCAGCTTCCAATCCGAAGACGGCGCGGGAGGTGCTCGACTATCTGGTTTCGCCGGAAAATCTGCGGCCCAAATTGCTGCCGGCGTTGCTGGAAAATCCCTCCGTGCCGGACAGTGAGTTGGCAAAGTTTGCGCTCTCCGCATCTCTGGAATATATCGCCGCGATGTTGCGGAGCGCCCGCGTGCGGGAGGCAAAGGGGATTCTGGAGTCCCTGAGATCGAACCCTTACTTGAAGGGCGATGAGGCGGCGAGGGTTGCTGAATTGTTGCAGGGAAGTGGAAGCGCAGGCACGCCTGAGATCAGTCGAGACCTGGCAGGGGAGAAAGTCGAAGCCTGGGCTGAGCCTGCCCTCGAACCGGCGGCGACAGCCGTCGACGAAGAGGAAGAAGTTCCCGAAGAAACCGTTTCCGCTTATCTTACCGAGCACGCCGCCGAGGTTGTCGCGGAAGAGGGCAAGCCTTTTCAGCCGATCGGCGGGATTATGGATTTGCTGGGAGCTGATTATTTTCCGATTTCGGCAATGCAGGACATCGCAAGTCAAGCCGAGAAAGTTTCTGCTCCTTTGAGCACGGCTGCAGCCACGAAAGCTGCGGTTCCTGAGGCTGCCGCAACCGCTGCCCGCGCGGTTCCGCAACCTTCCCCCCCAGCCAAGCGCGACAACTCGATGCAGAAAATCAACCGGCTGGACGTGAAGGGCCGCATCCAACTGGCGCTGAAGGGCAACAAAGAAGAACGCTCGCTCCTGATTCGTGACGGCACGAAGGTGGTTGCGCTGGCGGTGTTGGAAGCGCCGAAACTTTCGGACGGAGAAGTGGAAAGGTTTGCCCTGCAGAAAAACGTATTAGAAGCTGTGCTGCGGCAAATTCCTCTGAAGCGACGGTTCATGAAGAACTACATTGTGGTGCGGAATCTGGTGTCTAATCCACGCACTCCGCTGGATCTTGGATTAGGTCTGATGAAACATTTGATGATGCAGGATTTGAAGAACATCTCCAATAACAAAGAAATTTCTGAAACCGTGCGCAAGCTGGCGTTGAAGATGTACAAGCAGAAGCTGGACGCGGCGAACAAGAAATAGAGATGCGAGCCGCCCGCACAAGATTCCCTCGACTACGCTCAGGGCAAGGCTTTCGCTGGGCACAAAGCGCCTGCTCGCAACGACAAATAGGATGACAAACAAAATGAGAGCAGCGCTTGCCCAAACTGATGCCGTAACTGAGTTATTGAAGCGCCCAAAAACCATCGCGGTGGTCGGACTTTCTGCTAATCCGATGCGCCCGAGCCACGGGGTTTCCGCCTACATGCAGAGCCACGGGTATCGCATCATACCGGTGAATCCGCGGATTGCATCTGCTTTGGGCGAGAAGGCGTATGCTTCGCTGCTGGAAGTGCCGGAGAAGATTGACATCGTGAACATTTTTCGACGGCCCGAGTTCGTAGAAGAGGTTGTGGATCAGGCTATCCAATTGAAGGTTCCGGCGATCTGGATGCAGGAGGATGTGATTCATGAGAAGGCCGCGGAGCAGGCGCGCCAGGCGGGGATCTTCGTGGTGATGGACCGCTGCATTCTGAAGGAGCATCGGGCGCGCTTCCGCTGAGGCGGCAGGGACTAAGGACTAAGATAGACGTTTCCCACGAGGGATCCCCCTTTGAACAATGACGCAGCGCTGCTACCCACCCACCCTTATCATTTTCTTCACCCTGCCCCGCGCTCACTACGGCGACAGGCCGAGGCGAGGCATCTAAGCCGAGCTTAGGTTTGTGCTGATCGATCGCCAGACTCTTTAATTTTAATTCTTTACTTCTTGAGCAGCATGATCCTTTAGCAAAATGCAGCAATTCTGATGGGCCGCATGCCCCTCTGATTTTTCTAAGAACTTACCTTGACGAATATCACGCTCGCGTCGTCGCTGAGGATCACGCCGTTGGCGAAGGCCCTGACGTCATCGAGGATGGTGATCGCGGAAGCCTGAGAACAGGAGACGTGCTGAACCAGGCGGTCCAGTCCGTATTCTTCTTCTTCTAAGTTGGACGCTTCACTGATGCCGTCACTGTAGAAGACGAGACGCGAACCCGGGGATAGAGCGACAGTGCTTTCTGAATAGTCTCCGCAACTCAAGCCGAGCGGCAGTCCGCGTTCGGTGTCGAGGAAGCGAGGTCCTGTTTCGTCGACCAAAAGAGGACGCAAATGTCCTGCGCTTGCAAACGTCAGGTTGCGGGAAGCGGGATCAAGAACGGCATACACAAGGGTGACAAATTTCCCCGCGGGAAAGTCTTCCACCAGCAAGCTGTTGAGTTTGGTTAGAACCTCGGCGGGAGTGCAACATGCTTCCGCCAGAGAACGCAGCATTCCACGAGTGGCTGACATGAGCAGCGCGGCGGCAGTGCCCTTTCCGGAGACATCGGCTAGTACCAATCCCCAACGGCCATCGGGAAATGGGATGAAGTCGTACCAATCTCCACCGACGGCGCGGGCAGGAATGCTGAGACCGGAAATGGCAAAGCCCGGCACGTAAGGCGAGGCCTTGGGTAGAAGAGCTTGCTGAATGGCGCGAGCTTCCTGAGCTTCGAGACTCATGGCTTCGCGCTCGCTACGTTCCAACTGGAAGCGGCGTGCGTTATGGATCGCGACCGCCATGTGATCGCACAGGGCCTGAAGGAGCCTGAGCTGTTGGCGGGGAAAAGCGTCGAGCTCCGGGTGAGATGCGGTGAACACTCCTACGAGGCGCTGCCCGACGTGAAGGGGAATCGCCACTTCCGAATGAGTTGAAGGCTCACAGGCGACATAATATTCGTCTTTGTGCACATCCGGGGCATAGCGCATCTGGCCGGTGGATGCGACGTAGCCGACCATTCCTTCCTTGCCAATCTTCAGCCGGAAACCCTTGCGGTGCAAGGAACAGCCGTGGACGCCACCCATTACCATCTCTCCGCGAGCTTCGTCGTGAAGATAGACGCTGCTTTCGAGAAGGCCGAAGGAATCGGATACCTCGTTCACGATGTTATCGATGAGCTGATCGAGGTCGAGAATTGAGCTGATCTTTTGCGCAGCCTTTTGCAGTTTTTGCAGGCTTTCTACCTGGGTGTCGAGTTGAGGCCGAGGCGGGGAAACGTCGTCGAAAAAATTTGAGGGAAGCGTGGCCATGGTCAATACCCCCGAACAGATGACGGTATTCTTTCGATGCTGAGAGGAGGCGCTAAGACTCGGTGTTTTGGCGACCGCCATGGCCTGCGGTTCCCTGCAGACGGAGGCGCTTGATCTCGTCCATCCGGTCGCGAATGCGTTTTTCGATCCCTTCATTGGTGGGGCGGTAATAGACGCGGTCGCGCAGATTGTCGGGGAGGCATTGCATGTTGGCGACCTTGCTTTCGACTTCGTGGGCGTATTGATAGCCTTTACCGTAGTCCAAACCCTTCATCAGCTGGGTGGGAGCATTGCGCAAATGCAGCGGGACGGGTTCGGCGGTGGTTCGTTCGATATCGTGCTGCACGTCGCCGTACGCCGTGTAGAGCGCATTGGATTTGGGCGCGACCGAAAGGTAGACGACGGCTTGCGCGAGCGCGAGATTGCCTTCCGGCATGCCGATGAAATCGACGGCGTCGCGCGCGGCCATGCAGAGTGAGAGCGCATTAGGATCGGCGAGGCCGATATCTTCGACCGACATGCGGACGACGCGGCGCGCGATGTAGAGCGGATCCTCGCCGGCTTCGATCATGCGTCCGAGCCAGTAGAGGGCGGCGTCGGGATCGCTGTTGCGCACGGATTTGTGCAGCGCCGAGATTAGATTGTAGTGTTCTTCGCCGGCTTTGTCGTAGAGCAGTACGCGTTTCTGGAGCGCGTCGCGGACGATGTCGTCTGTGATTTCTGCAGGCTGAGTTCCGGACGGCTGCGCCAGCCCGGCCGCAACTTCCAACACGTTGTAGGCGCTCCGGGCATCGCCGCTGGTGTAGCTGGCGATCTTCTTGAGGATCTCGTCGGACACGCGTAACTGCATCATCCCCAGGCCGCGTTCTTGGTCGGTGAGTGCACGCCTGAGGAGACGAACGACCTGATCTTCAGAAAGCGGCTGCAAGATGTAAACCCGGCAGCGCGAAAGCAGGGCGGCATTGATCTCGAAAGAGGGATTCTCGGTTGTGGCGCCGATCAGGCGAATGTTGCCTTTTTCCACGTGAGGGAGGAACGCATCCTGTTGGGCTTTGTTGAAGCGGTGAATCTCATCAATGAAAACGATGGTGCGAGTGCCGTATTGGCGGGCGCGTTCGGCGTCGGCCATGACCTGCTTAATTTCTTTGATCCCAACCAGGACGGCGGAGAATTCGACGAACTCCGCTTTGGTCATGTTGGCGATGATCTTGGCGAGAGTCGTCTTGCCGGTTCCGGGCGGTCCCCAGAAGATGAGAGAGCCGGTGTCATCGCGCTCGATTTGCGCGCGGAGCGGTTTGCCGGGACCGATTAACTGTTCCTGGCCAGCGTATTCGTCGAGGGTGCGCGGGCGCATGCGGTCGGCCAGCGGACGGCTGCGGTCGGTGGTGGTCGTCGGGTTCGGGATGGGGTCGAAAAGGCCCATAACCAGCTCTTAGCTCCAGTTCCTGGCTTTCGCTAAAGGCCAAGAGCCAATGGCCAAGAGCTTACTTTCTTTGCCTTGCGGCTTCGTACAATACGATGCTGGCAGCCACGCCTGCGTTCAGGGATTCGACCTGCGGAGTGTGCGGGATGACGATGACTTCGTCCATTTTCGCCATCAGGTCGCGGGGCAGGCCGGAGCCTTCGTTGCCGAAGAAGATTGCCGCGGGGCTCGCCCAATCTGCTCGATCGAGCGGCGTGCCCTTGTGCGAGGAGGTTGCGATCAGGCGCACTCCTTGAGATCGAAGCTTCTCGGAAACTTGCTCCAGCTTTAGGGCTCCTGACTTGCCCTGACCGTGAACGATAGGCAGACGAAAGACGGATCCTGCGGAGGCACGCACTACTTTGGAATTGAATGCGCTGACGGTACCTTCGCCGAGGACCACACCGGCGCTGCCAAAAGCTTCGGATGAGCGGAGGATGGTGCCAAGGTTGCCCGGATCCTGCAGGCCCGCGAGAACGACAAGCGGGCCTACCTGAAGGCGTTCCGCGACATCGTCGAGAGAGAATTCTTTCAGGCGGACGAGCGCGGCTACGCCTTGCGGGGATTCACTGGGGACGAGGCTGTCGAACAATTTGTCGGGAAGTAGAAGGATTTCGACCTGAGAGCCGATCTGAGGCAGGAGACGGTTGGCCCGGTCCTGCGCGGACTCGCGAAAGAACACCGAACTGAAACGCAGACCGCTGCGGATGGCCTCTTCCAGAATCCGCAAACCCTCGATGGCACAGTCTCCGGCGTCGGTGAGTTCAGAGCGCGAAAACGCCTGGCGCAGTTGCTTGACCAGAGGGTTGTGACGTCCTTCAATGCGGCGTAGCCGGTTCTGCACCCTGAGAGCTGGTTCTGAAGGTTTATTCATGAATGATTTGAGTGCATGATACGCCGTTCACCCACTTTGCGGCCCTTTGCCGTATTATGGTAAGTTTCACGGGCAAAATTCTTCAGACGAGAAGCAGGCAGGAAGGGAGCGCCGTGCGCGCCGAAATCGTAAAAATCAATAGTGAGTCCCCTGAGAGTTCACTGGTAAAGTACGCCGCCGATCAGATTCGGGCAGGCGAAGTGTTGGGTATGCCGACGGATACGTTTTATGGGCTGGCGGCCGATCCATTTAACCTGCGCGCGGTTGACCGGGTGTATGACATCAAGACGCGTTCGCGTCACAAACCGTTGTCGTTGCTGATCGAAAGCGTGGATCACGCGGAGGAACTGGCAAAGGCCCTCCCGGAGGAATTCTATGCGCTGGCGCGGAAATACTGGCCGGGACCTCTGACCATTATCGTGAAAGCGGGATCTCGGTTGCCCCTGAAGGTCACGGCCAACACGGGCAACGTTGCACTGCGCGTACCCAATGCGAAGATTCCGCTGGCGGTGGTAACGGCGGCCGCGATTCCGATCACGGCCACATCGGCGAATCTGAGCGGTGCGGCGGAGTGCACCAGCGCCGAGCAGGTGCACGCACAGCTCCACGGGCGGATTAACATCATAGTGGATGGGGGAACTTCGCCTCGCGATATTCCTTCTACCATCATTGATTTGACTGATGAAGGGGCGCGCTGGCGAGTGATGCGCGAGGGTGCAATTCCCGCGGACGAGATTTCGACCTTTTTTGCCAACGGATGAAACAAGATCTTGTCACCCGGCGTGAGCCCGGCCGCTGGCTGCTGCGGCTGGAAGCGTTGGGCTTGCTTGCGCTGGCGACGTTTCTTGCGCTCACCGCGGCTCGCGTCGTGCATGCAGGCTCGCTGCAGGAGCTGCACCCCGCGGACGCGATCGTGGTTTTTGGCGCGGCCGAGTACGCGGGTCATCCTTCGCCGGTCTGGCGCGCGCGTCTGGATCATTCCTTCGATCTTTTCCACAGGGGCATTGCGCCGGTGGTCATCACTACCGGTGGCGCGGCTTCCGATCCCAGCTTCAGCGAAGGCGGTGTAGGACGTGATTACTTAATGCACCGTGGAATTCCGGAGCGCAACTTGATTGCCGAGACGCAAGGTTCCGATACGGCTCAATCGGCGGTCCGGGTAGCGGTGATCATGCGCGCCAACGGACTGCACAGTTGCGTGGCGGTCAGTGACGCTTATCATGTTTTTCGCATCAAGCAGTTGCTCGAACACGAGGGTATATCACCCGTGTATGTTGCTCCTCGTCCTGACTCGCGTCCGCGCAGTGCGCTGCAGCGAATATATGCCGTGCTGCGAGAGTCCTGCAGTTATCTGGTGTGGAAGTTTGGCATGATGTAGCCCGCTACCAGCCGTTTCGCTCGCGCAGCCTGGTGATGTGGGCCACATGATGGCGTCCGTGCCAGGCGTAGAGCGCGAGATTTTTTTCAAGACTTACTTCGCCAAGTTGGGGATGGCGGAAGGTGCGTCGCCAGTCTTCCACCTTCAGCGAGCGCAGAAGGCGAACCCACCGCGTGTGCAAGGAATCGAGCAATGTTAGGGAAACGTCAACGGGAGTGGTCTGCGTGTCGGCGAGTTGCGCCCAGCGGTCTTCGGCGTAGGGCTTGATTGTGGGGGCATCCTCGGTAAGGGCGAGCTTGAAGCGAACGTAGGCGTTCAGATGGCTGTCGGGAAGATGGTGCGCGACCTGGCGCAGGGTCCAGCCTTGGGGACGGTAGGGCGTGTCAAGTTGCTGATCTGAAAGGCCTTTTAAGGCGGCGCGGAGGTTGGCTGGGGCTTGTTCGATATCGTTCATGTATTTCTGTTTTTGTTCTTCGGTCGGCGGGCCTTCGTAGCTAAATTTGCCGAGGGGATACCGCAGGTCGGGCATTTGGTCTCCGTGATGTGCAACTCAATCGACAGATGATCGGAAGTTACCTGAGGGTTCAAATTAACGCTGCCTGATCCGAACGGCTAAAGGCTTCACAGGAATGCCTCCGCTGAGAGCCGGGCAACGATCTCATGCAGCCGACATCCTCGCGAGGATGTCGGCGAGAAGAGGCGATTTGGTTCGGATGCCGGAAGCCCCTCAGTTAACTACAACATCTAGGGCTTCGGGGCGACCAACCCCATCCCCTCCGGCTTCGCATTTCGATTCTCCATGCTCCAAGATTTGTGCATCCAATATCCGTTTATAAGCTAAACTTCCAAATCTGAGCAGTTTAGGATGATGTCGTCCTAATTTTCGGGGTGATGTCGCGTCCCCTGGTGAACGAGAGGAACTATGGCCTCGTCAGTCTGGTCTGGACACTTAACCTTCGGCCTTATCTCTATGCCGGTGCGCTTGTTTTCGGGCGCGCGGAGTAGCGGGATTTCCTTCAATATGCTGCATCGGCCCGACAAGCAGCGGGTGAAGCAGCAATATATTTGCCCGCTGGAGAATGTGGTTGTCGACCGCAGCGAGATTGTGAAGGGCTACGAGTTTCGCAAGGACGAATACATCATTATCGAGCCGGATGAGATCAAGAAGATCGAGCCTCAGACCGCGAAGACCATGGAGATTCTGGAATTCGTCAAGGCGAGCGAAGTGGATCCGGTCTATTTCGAATCGTCCTATTACATGATGCCGGAGGAGGCGGGACGGCGTCCCTATGCACTGCTGACGAAAGCCCTGGAAGAAAGCGAATACGTGGCCATTGCCAAGATCACGATGCACAACCGTGAGTACACGGTTTTCCTGCGGCCGCACGAAGGCGGATTGATGCTCCACACGATGTATTACGAGGAAGAAGTCCGCAAGGTGGAAGGATTCGGTGCGCCCGATGTGGAGCTGAAAGAGGCTGAGATTAAAGTGGCGCACCAGTTGATCGAGGCGCTGGCGGATGAATGGGATCCGGAGAAGTATAAAGACAACTTCCAGGAAAATCTCAAGAAGCTGATTGAGACCAAGCTCGAGGGTGGAGAAGTGGCCGCAGTGGAAAAACCGAAGAAGCTGGCTCCGGTGGTGGATTTGATGGCCGCGCTGAAGCAGAGCCTCGCCCAAATGGAAGGTAAGAAGAAACCTGCAGCCACGGCCAAGTCGGAGGCTCCGGCGGAGGCGGCGGCGGGAGGAAAGTCGCGGCGCGGACGGTAGCATCACGTCCGCCGTACGGGGATGGAGAGTCGGGAGAGACGTAACTCACCGCGTGTTACCGGATGCTGTGAATTAGAAGGCGCTGCTAGCAAGGGTTCTGCGAACGGACCAGCTTCCATCCAACTTGTGATCCAACAGCTGCATCCCACGAGTATTACCTTTCAGCCAAGCGCTGGCCTCACACTGGCGCAGATCTGAGCCAGCCGTTAGAATGTTGAATTCTTCTCACCTATGATCAGAAACTTTCTCCGGTGGGGCACGATGAGGTGCCGATGACTGTTCGAGGTTTGGGCCGATCGCTGGCCATAGTGCTTCCAATTCTAATTTTGACGGCTTGCGGCCAGGTATACCGGCCAGTCGTAATCCCGTGTTCGACAGGAGGGGTTCCTGGATGCCCGGTGGAGACCAATCCGGCGCCGAGTAATTTTCATACCGTGTTTGGGATCAGTACCAATGCGCCAAACTACCCCGGCGGCGCCATGCAAATTGACGTTTCCGGGGATTCGATTGTCGGTGAAACTCCCACCTACGACGCCTCCAAGCCGAACCTTGGCGACAATCCCACTCATGCTGCTCTTTCCCCTAACAGTTCCAGTGTTTTTGTGGCGAGTGCGGGAAGCGTGACTGCGGGCGGAATAGACGTGGTTTCGTCCTTTACTCCTGTATTCCAATCAAGGCTGGCGAGTGGGTTGGGTACTGTGAGTACGATCAGCTTGCCTAGTTTACCGGTGCAGACTTCTCACATTACTGCGTTAAGCGAGACAGGCAACCTAGTTACCGCCACTCTCGCGAGCCCACTCCTGGCCAGCCCGTCACGCACTGACCTTGTCCTCGTAGGAACTCCGGTCGTCATCGCGGGTCAGACGATTCCCGGATACTCTGGATACAATGGCACTTTTACCATCACCTCGATAAGCACAACCAACATCCAGTATGTCGACGCAGTGGCTGCGCTGCCGGCATGCGGCCCCATCCCGCCGATGACCGCCTGCCCTTCCGCAGGCTCGGCGTCAATCACCGGGCAGCCTGTCTATTTGGCCAGTACCGAGAGCGCGGCGATGTACGTCGCGAACTTCGAATCCAACTCGGTTGCGAAAATCAATACCGCCTCTAACGTCGTGACCAATACTGCGACCGTAGAACCAGCTCCCCCAGCTTCAGTTAGCCCGGCACCCAATCCAGTAAGTATGGCCGAGACGCCAAATGGCCTTAAGCTCTACGTGGCGAACCAGGGCAACAACACGGTCAGCAGCCTGAATTCAGTCGATCTTTCTTCCAATACGGTTACGGGATTTACCGGGGTAACCCCGGTTTGGGTGGTGGCGCGAGGCGATAGCCAGAAAGTGTATGTGCTTACGCAGGGGGATGGAAAGCTGGTCACGATCGATACGGCCACTGATATCGCGACCACCCCTGATTGTTCTGTGACTCCCGCGCTCTGCGTAGGCGCGGGAGCAAACTTTATCTTCTACGACCCCAACCTGAACCGGCTTTACGTGACCAACCCGGTAACCCAGATGGTTTATGTGTTTTCCGATACCGGGGGACTATCGAATGGCGTGGTTAGCGATATACCGAATCAATTGGCGGCTATTCCGTTTATCCCAGGCTCGGTTCCGTGCAAATTGGCGGGCTGTTCGCCCGTCTCCGTGACGGCGCTACTGGACGGCAGCCGGTTTTACGTGGCCAGTTATCAGAGCTATCTTCCGCCCGCAGCTTGTCCGGACGCGACCGTGCCGGGTGCCTGCGTTGTCCCTGGCCTGACGGTCTTTGACGCGAACACTTTCACGGTGAAGTATCCCAATGCGCCAACGCTGGTACTGCTGGGCTCGGCCCCGTTTGCCCCGGGTCAGTATGCCGTACCGCCGGCCCCTTCTTGCGCGACAACGCCTGTATATCCTGTTCTGTACTCCCCGACCACGACTCGGTTTCGAGTATTCACCGCGGCTGCAGCAGACAGCAGCCGGGTGTACGTGAGCATGTGTGACGCTGGAGCGATTGCCATCGTGAACACTACGGATGGCAATACAAATAATTCGGGCACTAGCTTGCCGCCCGATACGGTGGTCACCGACATCCTTGCTGGACCAGAAGCCAACAGCGCTTCGGCATTGCTAAATCCAATTTTCCTATTGATGGGACCATAGGCGCTTAAGCGCTTATGCACGTTACAACCAGAATTTTGTTCTGCTTGTAACCTCAAGTTGATGCGTCGGTTGGGATTCAACGGGATATCAAGGGCGAAGCCCTTGGCTAGTTTGTAGCGGTTACTTCTTCCCTTTGGGCCTCTCGGGCCGCGTAGTGCGAGTCAACGTATTCGTCGAGAATTCCGATGAACTCCGCGACTATGCGGTCACCTTTGAGAGTGGTGAACAGGCGTCCATCCACGTAGACCGGAGCCTTGGGTTCCTCGAATGTGCCTGGCAGAGAGATGCCGATGTTGGCGTGCTTCGATTCGCCGGGGCCGTTGACCACGCAGCCCATGACAGCCAGCTTCATTTCTTCCACGCCAATGTAGCGGCCTTTCCAGGTGGGCATCTGCTCGCGCAGGTAGGTCTGAATCTGCTCAGCCATTTCTTGGAAAAAGGTGCTGGTGGTGCGTCCGCAGCCAGGGCATGCGGTGACTTGAGGCGTGAAACTGCGAATGCCCATGGACTGTAGAATCTGTTGCGCCACCCGGACTTCTTCGGTGCGGTCGCCCCCAGGAGCCGGCGTAAGGGAAACGCGGATGGTGTCGCCGATGCCTTCCTGCAGAACTACGCCCATGGCGGCGCTCGACGCGACTACGCCTTTTGCCCCCATACCGGCTTCGGTGAGGCCGAGGTGCAGCGGGTAGTTGCAGCGGGCGGCGAGTGCGCGGTAGACATCGATCAGATCCTGAACGCCGCTGACCTTCGCGCTCAGAATAATTTGGTCGGGGCGAAGGCCGAATTTCTGCGCGAGATCGGCAGAGCTCAGCGCGCTCACGACCATCGCTTCCATAGTGACTTCGCGGGCGTCCAGGGGCTCGGCGAGGAGGGAATTTTCGTCCATCATGCGGGTGAGCAGAACCTGGTCGAGCGAGCCCCAGTTCACGCCGATGCGGACCGGCTTCTGGTACTTCACCGCGACTTCGATCATGGTGCGGAAATTGGAGTCGCCCGTGCGTCCAATGCTGGCGTTGCCGGGATTGATGCGGTATTTGGCCAGATCGCGGGCGCATTCGGGATATTTCGTAAGCAGGACGTGCCCGTTGTAGTGGAAGTCGCCGATGATGGGCACGCGGACGCCTTGTTTGTCGAGTTCTTCGACAATCCGGGGAACCGCGGCGGCGGCTTCCTCATTGTTGACGGTGACGCGCACCAGTTCAGATCCGGCTCGAGCCAGCGCAGCGCACTGTTGAACCGTGGAAGGGATATCGGCGGTGTCGGTATTGGTCATGGACTGCACCACAATCGGTGCGTCGGAACCGACGCGCACGCCGCCGACGACGGCAGTCACGGTTTTCCTACGTTGAATCATGGTCATGGGAACCTTCATTTTAGCATGGGGAAACTGCGTGCCGGGCCGAATGGGGATGGGGTACCGCTTAGCTGAATAGGTCGCGGCGCGAACCCATGCGAAAGTCTCCGGGTTCGCGCTTGAAGCGGCGGCGGAGGGCAATGGTGCGCTCAATCTTCCGCCGCAAATACGGACTGCGTTGAACCTCTTCGCCCTAAAGGGCGAAGATTTTCAGGCTACGCTTAGGATTACAACCCTTTAGGTTAGCGCCTGAAGGGTCGCACCGACCCCACGCGTCTGGTTTTTAGACGGGAACTAACCCCATCACCGCAGCCCTTTATGTGCTTAGGCTTCAGGTCCAGTTAAATTACGAATAGCAAATCTGCCGGGAAGTTGTCCAGCCGGTAGCTACCAAAACGTACCAAGAGGACAGCTATATATACGGCTTATATCTCCGCTCTGAAGAGCGGAGTTTTACGCCGCTAGGCGGATTATTGGTTCAAAGGTATCCTTGGACGAGGAGAACCGAAGGGATAAATTTTTAACGCTCAGGTCATATGGTTCACCAAACTTCCTAGAGGAGTGGAGATTTCTATGCATCACCGAATTAAGGCGACCGCAATCTCAAAGCAGCCTCGTGTCGTTCGACGGGCGGGTCCGGCCGCACCGCAATGGCCCAGTTACCAGGGAACCTCTCAATTCGTAGGAACCACCCCGAGCGGGCGGCTGACCGTGTATGTGGACCCCACGCTGGGGGCTCCGGCGCTGCAAAATGCTCAGGACTTAGTCAACGACGGCGATCGGGTGGTTAATGCGAATGACGCCATCTTCGGGACCATTGGTGGTTCAGTCAGTGTGATCATTTTTGCACTTGATGGCCAGACCGATGGCACAGGCGGAGCGGATCATGGAGGCTGCGATTACACCACCGGCGCCGCGATTGAGGTCTGTGCGTCGTTTGGAAACTCGGCACGGGTGTCGGCGTTGTTTGAGGCTGAGTTGAGCGAATGTTCCATGGGTGGGAACCTGTGCGGGGTCAGCTCAGGAGAAGCCCTGTCGCGCTGGTGCGCGGCGGAGGTTGGCAACAATGCTTTGTCGGACTTCGCGACGGCTCCAACGTGGGCTCAGGATGGGATGCCCGATTTTGTGGACAAGACCGATCCGACCGATCAGAACGCTGATAGCATAGGATGCGGCATGGCCTTTATCTCTTGGCTGATGAGCCAAGGATACGTACTGGACAAAATCGCTCCGGTCCTGGTGGGACTGGGTGCTGCCGGGACGCTGGCTCAACTCTATGCCAACCTCACGTCACAGCCAGCCAGCAAGGCGTGGTCCAGTTTTCAGGCTGCGGTGAATGCGCTGCCCAATGGCGTGACCAGCGACGATCCGTTCGGCAGTGGGGCTTAAACCAGACCACACAGCAGACTGCCGGGTGCTTTACTGCAGGCGGTCCGCCAGTCCTGGAATCGTCTTTACCAGATCGTTGTAGATAACCATCACGGCGAATAGCACAAGAAAGACGAATGCGGCCTGATAGACGCGTTCCTTGATGCGGAGGCTGATGTCATGGCCCATTAGGGTTTCAATCAGGAGGAAGAAGATCACGCCTCCATCGAGAATGGGGATGGGCAACAGGTTAAAGACGCCAAGGTTCAGGCTGATGCCCGAAGTGAGCGCCAGTAGCGGAGTCCATCCCTTCTGCTGGGCTGCGTAGCCGGCCTCTTGCGCAATTCCAATGGGACCAGAGACCATGCGAGGCGAGACCTTCCCTTCGACCAGTTTCTTGGCGAGTTCCAGAAGCAGGAGGGAATACTTCCTGTTTTCTTGGAGAGAGAGCGTGAGCGCCTCCCCAAAGGGCAATCGTTTGACGGTGGTCTCTTCCTTGTTCAGGAATCCCAGGCGATAACGCTGCTGCTTGGGGTCTTCGGTCTTGGAGAGCAAAGGCTGCAAATGAAAGGTCAGAGTTTGGTTGCCGCGCAGCACAGTGAGGTCGACAGGCTTGTCTTTGGATTCCTGCAGTTGCTCGATCATAGCCTGGATCGAGCCGAGCGGGGTGCCGTCCATGGCGACGACATGGTCATCTTCCCGCATTCCGGCTTTGACCGCGGGCATGTCGTCATCCAGCTTGCCAATGATGACTGGTTCGGCGGGATACCATCCGGCGGAGCCGACTTCGTTCGAGGTGATGGGTTTCGGGACGATGGTTTTCTCGAGGACTTTGTCTCCCCGCTGAATCGTGACCGCAAGAGGCTGGTTGGGGCTGATCATGACCCGGGGCTGCACCTGCTCCCATGTGGGATTGGTAATGCCGTCGATCTTGATAATGTGGTCGCCAGGCTTCAGGTCGGCTTGAGCCGCGGCGGAGTTGGGTTTGACTCCGTCAATGACAGCTGGCTTGTCCATAAAAATGGGGTATTCGTAGTGCACCATATAGACGGTGGTGAGCAGGAAAATGGCCAGCAGGATGTTCATGGCGGGACCCGCAATGGCGATCAGGAAACGGTGCCAGCGCGAATGCGAGAGGAACTCCCCAGGGTCGCCAGTGCGCTCGTCCATGGGATTCTCGCCGCTCATTTTCACGTAGCCGCCCAGGGGCAACAGGTTGATGCGATAGTCGGTATCGCCTCTGCGGAAGCCGACAAGGCGCGGGCCGAATCCCAGGGCGAACTGCTCGACCCGGACACCCAGCAACTTAGCTACAGCGTAGTGGCCGAACTCGTGGATCAGGATCATGAAGCCGAGGATGACGACGACGGCGATCAGCGAAATCAGAAAGTCAGCCATGATTGAATTACGTACTCCGTACTTCGTTAGATTCCAAAACCCACGCGCTTGATGAAAGAAGTTAGGTGAAAGAAGTTGCTCCCGGCCATCCCGTCAAGCTAACCCTGCCCAATTGCTCTTGAGCATATCGGCGGGCTTCGGAATCGGCTTGGAGCACTTCCTGGATAGAACCCAGTTTTCCAGAATTAGATGCGGAAACCGCGTTTTCGATGATTCTGGGAATCTCATCGAATGCGATACAGCCTTCGAGAAACGCAGCCACCGCGACTTCGTCGGCGGCATTGAGCGCGACCGTCTTTGCCCCACCCGCCTCGACGGCTTCGTATGCTAAACGGAGACAAGTGAATTTATTCATATCTGGGGGGCAAAAGTCCAGATGACGCAAGTCACTGACTTGGAAGCGCATATCCGACTGAATCCGCTCCGGATATGTTAGAGCGTAGAGGATGGGCAGACGCATGTCCGTAACTGAAAACTGAGCAAGTATACTGCCATCCACAAATTCCACCATGGAGTGAATGGTGGATTGCGGATGGACCAGGACTTCCACCTTCGCCGGCGGGATGTTAAACAGTCTGCAGGCCTCAATCACCTCGAAGCCTTTGTTCATCAAGGTCGCTGAGTCGATGGTGATGCGCTTGCCCATCTTCCAGGTGGGGTGGTTGAGAGCCTGCTCCGGTGTGATGGAGCTGAACTCCGAGCGTGGAGTGTTCAGAAATGGGCCGCCGGACGCTGTCAGCCAGATGCGATCCACTTCTTCCATCCGGCCACCTCGCAGGCATTGGTGAACGGCGTTGTGCTCGCTGTCGATCGGCAGCAAGGGCTTGCCTTGCCGACGCGCCTCGGCGGTAATCAACTCCCCGGCAGCGACCAGACATTCCTTATTGGCCACCCCGACAGTCTTTCCCGCTTTCACCGCCTCGTAGGTGGCTTCGAGTCCAGCCACGCCAACGATGGCGCTGACCACGAAGTCAACCTCGGCGCGGGTCGCGACTTCGACCGCCCCAGCCGCTCCATGAACGACTTCGATCTCGCTCAGGCCCGCCTTGTTCAGACGCCCGCGCAAGACATCGGCATTGGGCTCGGTAGCCATCGAAAGCAGTCGCGGATGCCAACGCCGGGCCTGCTCAAAGGCAACCTCAAGGTTCGAGCCTGCGGCGAGTGCCACAATCTGAAAGCGCTCTGGGTACGACTCAGCCACGCTCAGCGTGCTGCGGCCGATCGAGCCGGTGGATCCCAGGATGGCGATGCGTTTCATGTCCGGTAAATCAGGCCGCAAAACTCCGATGAAATTTCGGGCGGCCCGAGTTCTTATTTTACGCGTTACCAGGGTCGCCCGGGTGGGAACAGTGCCACGGCGTAAAACCACAGCACCGGAGCGGCACAGAGCAGGGCGTCGATGCGGTCGAGCATGCCTCCGTGGCCGGGCAGAATCGTGCCGGAATCTTTTACGCCGGCTCCACGTTTGATCAGCGATTCCACCAGATCGCCGAATTGTGCGGCGACATTCAGCGCGATGGTCAACCAGACGATGGGCCATATTTCCGGCTTCTCCAGCCCGAACAGGCCGTCGCGGCGCTGAATCAGTCCGATGCGCAGCAAGAATGAACTGATCTGCAGGGCGTGATTGAAGAGCAGAACTCCAACCATCAGGCTGGCGGCGACCGAAGCGGCTGCGCCCTCCCAGGTTTTCTTTGGGCTGATGCGTGGTGCCATCAGGTGACGTCCCAAGGAACGGCCGACGAAATATGCGAATATATCGCCCGCCCAGACCACGAGAAGAAGATAGAGTAACCAGAACGCTCCCCCCCACTGCTGCCGCAGTTGCACCAGCATCGCCATTGGCAGTGCAATGTAGGTGAATGCGAAGGCCGAGGCGGCAGCCGCGGGATAGGAGCCCTTCATCTGCGTCCGGCGCATGGCAATCGTGAGAAAGAGAAATGGAGCGATCGCACAGGCGAATCCCAGGGCGAGGATGAACTTTAGAGCGGAAAGTTGCGGTGTCTCTCCGCCGGAGTCCGCAGCCAGGAGCAGAAAAAACAATGCTACGAAGCTGTATGTGGGCAGGCGCAGGGGCTGAACGTCATAGGATTCTGTCAGCTTCAGAAACTCCTGCACCGTAACCAGCGCCACTGCTCCTGCGACCGCAGCCACTACTGGCACCGGGGCGCGCAGTACCAGCAAAATCACGACGGGAATAAGAACCAGAGCGGTCGCGATGCGTTTCAGCATGCAGGCAGGCTACTTGGTAACCTTCACCGGTTTGGCGTGCGCATGCGAGTCGCCATGGTTCAACCCGCCATAGCGCCGCTCGCGCTTCTGATATTCGGCGATGCCCTCGAGCAGATGCACGCCGCGAAAATCGGGCCATAAGGTCGGCGTTACATAGATCTCAGCATAGGCTAACTGCCACAGCAAAAAGTTGCTGAGCCGCATTTCGCCGGAGGTGCGCACCACAAGGTCGGGATCGGGCAAATCCCGTGTGTAAAGATGTTCCGCGACGGTGTTTTCGTCGATGCGCAAGTGCTCGAAGCCACCGTTCTGCGAAGCCGCGTTGACCATGGACCGGAACGCGTCCACCAGTTCACTGCGCGCGCTGTAATTTAACGCCAGCGTCAGAACCGTGCCGGTGTTCTTGGCGGTCCTGGCGCGTGCCCACTCCATGCGCTCTTGCACGTCTTTGGGCAGTTCGTGCTGCCGCCCAATGTATTCCAGGCGGATATTATTTTTGTTCAGAGTAGGCACTTCCGCTTTGAGATAACGGCTGAGCAGGCGCATCAGGAAGTCCACTTCACTCTCCGGCCGCTTCTTCCAATTCTCTTCGGAAAAGGCGTAGAGCGTGAGCGCGTGAACGCCGATGCGGGCCGCGGTCTCCACCGTCGACCGCACCGCCGCGACTCCGGCGCGATGTCCGGCAACGCGTGGCATGTGACGCCGTTTCGCCCAACGCCCGTTGCCGTCCATGATGATCGCGATGTGTCTAGGGAGCCGTGCTGGATCAAGCTGCCGGTAAACTTCGGTTTCCTTGCGATCCAGACCGGCGGGAATTGTTGCCTGCAAGGCTTATCCCCTTCCGAATGATGACGCTAACACAGTGGGGAAGGGCTTGCAATGAGGGAAGGGGCTTGGCTTTCGCTCGCCCCTCCGCGGAAGCTTGCTTTGACATGCGTGGTTGGCGGCGTCGGCGTTTGCCGGTTTCCGCGTCCCCTGAGTTACTTCGCTTCTTCCGGGACGATCCTCAATTCCAGCTTTTCCGTGTGCCTTAGCAGAGTGAGAGAGGAGCGTTCGCCCACGCGAACATCGGTCAGCACGCGGTGCAGATCATCTACACCGGCTACGGGATGGCCTTCCAGCGTAACGATTACATCGCCCGCACGCACCCCTGCACCTTGCGCCGGACTTTTCTCCTCTACCGAGAGAACCAGTGCGCCGGATTCTTTCGCCAGATCATAGAAGCGCACCACGCGGCGGTGAATCGGGACCGTCTGCGCCGAGACGCCGATGTAGCTGCGGCGGATGCGTCCGTCGCGGAGCAGGCGGCTGGCGATGAACTTGGCGGTGTTGATACCGATGGCAAAACATATTCCCTGTGCGGGCAAAATCGTCGCCGTGTTTACGCCCACCACGCGTCCTAGGGAGTCGACCAGCGGTCCGCCGGAGTTGCCGGGGTTCAGCGCGGCGTCGGTCTGGATTACATCGTCGATCAGGCGCCCGGAATAGGACCGCAGCGACCGTCCCAAGGCACTGACCACACCCGCCGTCACAGTGGATTGGAATCCATACGGGTTGCCGATTGCAACTACCAGTTGACCTACACGAAGCTGCTGCGAGTCGCCGAGGGCTGCGGCGGTGAGGCCGGGCGCGTCGACACGAACCACAGCGAGGTCGCTGGCCGGATCGTCGCCGATTGCTGTCGCCGGCATGCGGCGGCCATCGGCTAACGTCACTTCGATGCGGCTTGCGTCATGTACTACGTGGCTGTTGGTGAGGACCAGGCCGTCGGGGGTAAATACAAAGCCCGATCCTCCCCCGCGTCGTTCGCCGGGCTCACCCGAGCGCGTGCGGCCGGCGGATTGATGAACTTCAATGTTCACCACGGAAGGACTCACGCGCTCAACCGTGCCCGTTACCGCGCGGGAGTAAGCGTCGAGCAGTGAATCGTCGTCGCGCTTGGTCGCCGGTGTTGCCAGGGCAGAAGCTTGACCTCCCCAACCGCTCGCCCCTGGTTGATTCAGAGACCGAGAGAGGGCACCAAAAACGTTTACAGATTCTTCCAGCTGCATGCTGGATAGATGTCAGTCGATCTATTTCGGATTCAGTGGCGACCTACGAACGATCCCCACAAAAAAGCCGGGACCAATGGATGGCCCCGGTGTGAGTTGGCTGGTTGCCCGGATAAATTCGTTTACAACCGCCGGCCTTTACCCGGCGGCGGCTGTGCCGGCATCTTTCTGCCTATGCGCTCCTTCTGGGTCTGATGGTCAAGTCCCGCACCTGGGTTAGGATGCTCGACATCTGCATTCCGTTCAGTTGCGAAACGAACGGCAGGATTTCGGCAATGAACTGGTCTTTGACCAAATCGCTAATTTCGTCCTGACGGCTCTTTTCCCCGCCACTGAGCAGTTCTGGCACGGTCACCTCCAAGGCTCGCGCCAGCCGCTCTAAGGAAGATAGCGTGGGCGTAGCTTTTTCGTTTTCAATTTTTGAAACGTAGGTTCGCGGCACGGACATGCGTCCGGCCAGTTGGCGCTGACTCAATCCACTGCGCAGGCGGAGCGAGCGGATGGAGGTCGCGAGGTTCAGATGCCCACGGCCAATACCGGGCATGGGCATCATTACGGGCGGCAACATTACCACCGGTTCTGGCTCGGGTTCCTCGTCCAGGGACGAGTGGCAGCGTCGGCAATTATTATTGACCGTACGGAATTGAACCAACAGGCAGTGATCGCAACGGACGACGTCCCTAGAATCTACTGGGGCAAGAGTCGTGGCCATCGGGTTGTGGGAGTGCCAGAGCCGGCTACTCCTTACTTTGGAACCTTAACTTTGAGGGAGAGGTTCCGACCGCAGAGTCAATCTGCGGTACAAGGCCTGTGGAAGTCAAGGTTAAAATGCATAAAGCCGTGAAGCTTGCCGGTGAAAACCGGAAGGAGACGGCGAAATCCCGCGATGCACAAGGCAAAAACATGATTGATCGTGAGTCCGCATGGTGTTTACTAACTGAGTTCACTCAATCGGAAAGTCTGCGCAAGCACGCGCTGGCGGTTGAGGCCTGCATGCGCGCTTGCTCGAAGAAGTTTGCGGACGGCTCGGGAAAGGCAGAGTCGTCTACACCTGGGTTGTCGGAGGAAGACTTGTGGGGCATCGTTGGACTCATTCACGATTTCGACTACGAGAAGTATCCGAGCTTGTCGGACCATCCTTACAAGGGCAACGAGATTCTGCAGGAGCGCGGATGGCCCGAAGTTATCAGCCGCGCGGTTATGTCCCACGCCGAATACACAGGGATCAGGCGCGATACACCGCTCGAAAAAGCTCTGTTCGCCTGCGACGAACTGGCCGGATTCATTACCGCGGTAGCATTGATCAAGCCGGGAAAATCTCTGGCCGAGGTGGATGCTAAGTCGGTACGAAAGCGAATGAAAGACAAGGCCTTCGCACGAAAGGTGAATCGAGATGACATCGTCAACGGAGCGGCGGCCTTAGGCGTGGGGTTGGACGAGCACATCGCGTTTTGCATCGAGGCTCTCCAGGGGATCGCGGATAAGTTGGGTTTAGACGGCAGCGCCGTAAAGACGGCTTAAATGTAAATGGTCTTATGTGGGGACAGCCGCCTTCGGCTGTCGGCGGGCGGAGCCCGGCTCAGTTTTCCCGCGGAGTCGTCTGCTTCAGCGAATTACTTCCGCCACTTTGCCGCTGGCGATCAACTCCGCAATCCGTGCGAAGTCCTTGTACATGACTCGGTCTTTCTCCACCGTTGGACACACTGACCGGATCGCCGCGTGCGCGGCCTGTCCGCGCTTCGATGCCTTGAGCGGGGCGAGAAAGTCGATCGCCTGGGCCACGGCCATGGCTTCAATCGCCAGCACGTTTCGCGTGTTATCGACGATACGCTTCAGCTTGTTCGCCCCAGTCATACCCATGGAGACATAATCTTCTTTGTTGCCCGAAGTCGTAATCGAATCCACGCACGCGGGATGCGCCAATACTTTGTTCTCGCTGACCAGCGCGGCCGCCGTGACCTGCGGCATCATGAAGCCTGAGTTCAGTCCCGCGCCCTGTGCGAGAAACGGCGGCAAACCCTCGCTGAGCGCGGGATTCACCAGACGTTCAATTCTTCGCTCGCTGATTCCCGCAAGAGCGCTTAAAGCGATCGCCAGAAAATCCAAAGCAAACGCCAGGGGCTCGCCGTGGAAATTTCCGCCGGAGATGACATCGCCTTCGGAATTCTCAGCGTCGGTGATGAAGACCAGCGGATTGTCTACCGCGGAGTTCGCCTCGATCTCAAACACCTCGCGGCAATGGGCCAGCGTATCGCGCACAGCGCCGTGTACTTGAGGAATGCAGCGCAGAGAATAAGCGTCCTGCACGCGACCGCATTCACGATGCGATTCACGAATCTGGCTGCCTTCGAGCATCTTGCGCAGATTTGCCGCCGTCTTCACCTGTCCACTATGCGGACGCGCTTGGTGAATGCGTTCGTCGAAGGCCGCGTCTGTGCCTTTCAGGGCATCGCAGCACAGGCCGCCCAGGACGTCGGCGGAATCGACCAGCGTTTCCGCCGCCAGCAGCGCCAGCGTTCCCACCGCCAACATGCCTTGTGTCCCATTAATGAGCGAAATAGATTCTTTGGCTTCCAATACCAGCGGCTTAATCTGGGCTGCCTTCAGAGCGTCGCCGCTCGCGATGCGGGCGCCGGCTGGGTCGATGCATTCCCCTTCGCCGATCAGCGCTAGCGCCAGATGCGCCAGGGGAGCGAGATCGCCGCTTGCGCCTACGCTGCCCTGCGACGGCACGAACGGGGTCACGCCGTGATTCAACATTTCGCATAGTGTATCGACGACGATTGCGCGCACGCCCGAGTAACCTTTGGCCAAGGAATTGGCGCGCAAAAGCATCATGGCTCGAACCTCCGCCGGGGAAAGCGGTTCGCCGAGGCCTACCGCGTGCGAGCGTAAGAGGTTGACCTGTAACTCGCGAATCTGGTCGCCGACAATACGCACATCGCTAAGCTTGCCCACGCCGGTGGTGATGGCATAGGCCAACTGATCGTTGGCGACAATATCGTCGACGACGGCGCGCGCGCGATCGACTGCCGCGCGCGCCTCGGCGGACAGCAGCACCGGACGACGTTTGGCCGCCACTTCGCGCACCGCTTCGAGAGCGAGGTCGTTGCCGTTGATATGGAGTGCGTTCAAGACCGCTTTCCGTTCGCTTTCCCCAGCGCAGCGCGAAATGCTTTCAAATATTTTTCTGGCAAGTCGGCAATCTTCATCTCTGCATCCGTGACGATATGCGTCGTCTCGCCTTCCGCCAGCAGAGTACCGTCGTCCAGGCGCCGTA
Organism: Candidatus Acidiferrales bacterium; assembly: GCA_035603035.1. Taxonomy (GTDB): domain Bacteria; phylum Acidobacteriota; class Terriglobia; order Terriglobales; family Acidobacteriaceae; genus Sulfotelmatobacter. Next base: position 67,398 of record DATNLE010000268.1, read on the forward strand.
GTTCATAACCAAAGTGGACGACGGAATCGCGCACGTTCAACATTTCGGTGCGCACCACAATTTCTTCGTCATAGCGCACTGGCGCCCGATATCGGCACTTGGCCTCGGCGACGGCTATGAAGCGGTCGTCTTTGCTCTCCATGTCGCGATAGGAAAAACCTAACTGCCGCAGTAGTTCAACACGTCCTATTTCGAACCAGACAAAGTGGTTGGAATGGTAGACCACGCCCATCTGATCGGTCTCCGCGTAGCGGACGCGCAGCCTGGTTTCATTGACCGCCTGAGGGTGTTCTGCTCTCATTCTTTGCTCCACACCGGCTTGCGCTTTTCCAGAAAGGATGACACTCCCTCGCGAAAATCCGCGGTCGTGCGGATGCGCGCGTTGTCGTCGATGGCAGAGGCAAACTGCTCGTCCAGTTGCTTCGCAATGAAGCCGTTGACGAGTTTCTTCGTGGCCCGCATCGAAGAGGGACTGTTCTCCAGTAACTGAGCGGCCAGTTCCCGGGCACGCGCGAGCAAGCGATCGGACGGAATCACTTCATTGACCAAACCGTAGACCTTTGCTTCGGCAGCGTCAAACAGGCGGCCCGTCAGAAGAAGGTCGCGCGCGATCTTGTGCCCGACTTGCCAAACCAGAATCGAAGAAACAATCGCCGGCACAAATCCGATGCGCACTTCGGTGTAGCCAAACTTGGCTTCGGGCGCGGCCAGCGTGAAGTCGCACATGGTGGCGAGGCCGGTGCCTCCGGCGAGGGCAGCGCCGTTCACCGCGGCAATCGTAGGTTTCGGAAAATCATACAGCCGGCGGAACAGAGCCGCCATCGTCGCCGAGTCCTTTACATTCTCTTGGTGAGTCTTGCCAAGAAGCGATTTCAATTCATCAAGGTCCAGGCCGGCGCAAAACGCCTTTCCGGCGCCGGTGACCAGTACCACGCCGGCGGGCGATGCCTCGATGTCATCCATCGCCTTCATCAACTCCGCCACCAACTCGAAGCTGACAGCGTTCCGCTTCTCCGGACGATTCAGCGTGACGGTAGCGATGCCGGAGTCGTAAGCAATTTGGATGGTCTTGTAGATCATAGGGGAAAATGTTTACTGATCGTCGACGGCAGCGGCGTATCTCGCCCCGATCTCGGCGGTGGCGCGCAGCAAGGCATCCAGCGACTTGAGCGGCGGCAATTCCGCGCCGCGCAGCTTCAACGCCTTGATAACTTTTTCGGTCGCAATGTTGCCCACCAGCGCATCTTGTGCGAACGGACAGCCGCCGAGTCCGCCAATGGCTGAATCAAAGCGCCGACAGCCAGCGTCGTAAGCGGCAAGAACTTTCGTCGCTGCCTGCTCGGGACGGCTGTGGAGGTGCACACCGATCTCCAGGTAGTCGTATTTCGCCATCACCGCGCCTACCAGATCACTGATTTGCTCGGACGTGGCCATGCCAACTGTGTCGGCCAAGGAAATCATGCGTAAGTTGTCGACTTCCATCAGCGAGATGGCTTCGATCACTTCATCCGCATTCCACAAATCGCCATACGGGTTGCCGAACGCCATTGAGATATAGACCACGACCTCGAGCCCGGCATCGTCCGCTTTTTTCTGGATCTTCTCCAGCTCCTCGAGCGCATCTTCGGCGGACTGGTTCTGATTTCTGCGCAAGAAAGTCTCCGAAATCGAATAGGGAAATCCCAGCGTGTGTACCACGTGGGTCTCAATGGCACGCTGCGCGCCCTTTTCATTGACCACGATGCCAATGATCTCCACATCATCGGGCGGATCGAGTTCTTTCAAAACTTCTTCCGAATCCGCCATCTGCGGCACTGCCTTGGGCGAGACGAACGAGACCGCATCAATGTGTTTGAATCCTGCGCTGACCAGAGCCTGCAAATAGGAATGCTTGATGTCGGACGGAATCTGGCCCTTCAGCCCCTGCCAGGCGTCGCGCGGACACTCGATCAGTTTCACGGAAGCAGCTTTTAGCATTTCGCTCTTAGCTCCTAGCCTTTAGCGACACAGCCATACGGCGGAGCCTGTGACGGTCATTCCACTGGCAATCTGGCAGTTTAGAATCAACCATCAGTTTTCTCCGTGTCTCGGTGGTGGTGAATCAGGTTTGCAGCACTCCCACCTTGAACTCCGCCACTTCAGGATTCAGCGCTGCGGCTTCCAGAGCCTGCGTAATCGCGTCGCGCGTCTCGATGGGATCGATGATCTTATCGATCCACAACCTCGCGGCGCCGTAGCGTGGGTCAGTCTGTTCGTCATAGGTACGCTTCACTGATTCGTAGAGCTCTTTTTTGTCTTCGTCGCTTAACTTCTTTCCCCCGCGCTCGAGTTGTTTCACTTTGATTTCGACCAAGGTTCCTGCCGCTGCATCTCCGCTCATTACTGCGTAGCGCGCGGTCGGCCAGGCAAATACGAATCTTGGATCGAACGCTTTGCCGCACATGGCGTAGTGTCCAGCCCCGAACGATCCGCCGACGATCACAGTGATCTTCGGCACGACGGAATTCGATACGGCATTTACCATCTTTGCGCCGGCTTTGATGATGCCGCTCCACTCCGCGTCGCGGCCCACCATGAAGCCATTCACGTCGTGAAAGAAAACCAGGGGAATCAAATTCTGATTACAATCCATGATGAAGCGCGCGGCCTTCTCGGCCGATTCTGTATAAATCACACCGCCAAACTCGACACGCTTATGGCCTTCATGATCGGTTTGATGGGCGTGCAGCTTTTGATTGGCGACGATGCCCACGGCAAACCCTCCGACGCGTCCGTAGCCACAGATGAGAGTCTTGCCGTATTCAGGCTTGTATTCGTCGAAGCGGCTGCCGTCCAGCACGCGCGCCAAAATCTCCTTCATGTCGTAGGGGCGCGCGGGGGAAGAATCGTAGATGCCGTAAATCTCTTCGGCGGCCAGCACCGGCTCCACCGGTTTCTTGCGGTCCCAGCAGGACTGGCGGCGGTATCCCCACTTTTCAACGATGGAGCGGATGCGCGCCAGGCAGGACGGATCGTCGGGCTCGCGGAAATCTACCGTGCCGCTGATACCCGCATGCATCGCCGCCCCGCCCAAATCTTCTGCCGAAACTTTCTGTCCGATCGCCGCCTGCACTAACGCTGGTCCGGCCAAAAATAATCCGCTGCCGTCCGTCATCAGAACGTGATCGCACATCACCGGCAGGTAGCCGCCGCCGGCAACGCACATACCCATAATGGCTGCAGTCTGCGGAATGCCCAGGGATGACATGACAGCGTTGTTGCGGAAGACGCGTCCGAAATCGTCGGTATCAGGAAACACATCTTCCTGCAACGGCAGGAAAACGCCTGCCGAATCCACCAGATAAATGGTCGGGATGCGATTCTCGATGGCGATGTTCTGGGCGCGGATCACTTTCTTCGACGTCATGGGAAAAAACGCGCCCGCTTTCACCGTAGCATCATTCGCAATAATCATGACCATGCGCGTGTGAATGCGCGCCAATCCGGTGATCACTCCCGCGGCAGGCGCTCCGCCCCATTCCTCATACATGCCGTAAGCGGCGTAGAGTCCCAATTCGAAAAAGCTTTTGGGGTCGGCTAATAATTCAATCCGTTCACGGGCGGTGAGGCGTCCCTTGCCGTGCTGGTTCTCGATGGCCTTATTGCCGCCGCCTTCACAGATTTCCTCGCCTTCATTGCGTACCTGAGACATGAGATCCGCCAGAAAGCGCATGTTGGCCTCGAATCGTGCCGAGGTGGGATCAACCTTGGTCGCCATGAGGTTAGGCAACAAGGAAGTGGAAGCGTCGGGAATTTCGCTGCGATCGGCCATGGACAAGGATAACGAGAGGGGAACTGTTTACGGTATAACACTCCCGAGGCGCCGCGCAATGCTAGTGTCCTCCGCTCAACTCTCGCACGATGGCGCCGACGAACTGTTTGGCGTCGCCAAAGAGCATCAGGGTGTTGTCGAGGTAGTAGAGAGGGTTGTCGATGCCGGCGAAACCGGGACTCATGCCGCGTTTGATGACCATAACGGTGTGGGCTTTATCCACGTCAAGGATGGGCATGCCGAAGATGGGGCTGGATTGATCGTTGCGGGCGGCGGGATTGGTGACGTCGTTGGCGCCGATGACGAGGGCCACATCGGTTTGCGGAAAATCCCCGTTGATCTCGTCCATTTCGATGAGGCGGTCGTAGGGGATGTCGGCTTCGGCGAGCAGGACATTCATGTGGCCGGGCATGCGTCCGGCGACAGGATGGATGGCGAAGCGAACGTCGACGCCCTTCTTGGTGAGGATGTCGTAGAGTTCGCGGACTTTGTGCTGGGCTTGCGCCACGGCCATGCCGTAGCCGGGGACGATGACAACTTTATTTGCAGCCGAGAGAATGGCGGCGGCCTCTTCGGCAGTGGCACTGTGGACGGGCTTCGCTACCTCCGCGCCAGCGGCTGCGGCTTGCACCTGGCCAAAGGCTCCGAACAGGACATTGGTGAAAGACCGATTCATCGCCTTCGACATTATGACCGAGAGTATGAGTCCGGAGGAACCATCGAGCGCGCCGGCGATGATGAGGAGTTTGTTCTGGAGAACGAATCCCATGGCCGAGGCGGAGAGGCCGGCGTAGCCGTTCAACAGTGAGATGACGGTGGGCATGTCGGCGCCCCCGATAGGGATTATCAGGAGAACTCCGAAGATCAGCGAGATGCCAACGATCAGCGGGAAGAATTGTTTGGCTTCGGGATGCAGGACGAGATAAACGGCGCTGGCGATGGCGACGGCGAGCAACAGGAAGTTGACGAGGTTCTGTCCTTTATAGGTGATAGGGCGTTGCGGCAGGATTTCCTGGAGCTTTCCTGCTGCCATCAGGCTTCCGGTGAAAGTGAGTCCTCCGAGAATCACCTCCATGGAAAGCACTGCCATCATGAATTTGGGCACGTTCGGAGTGCGCAGATAAAACTCTGCCGTGCCGACTAAGGTGACGCAGAGTGCGCCGAACGCGTGGCTCAACGCGGTCCGCTGGGGGACGGCGGTCATCTGGACCATGCCGAGGGGAATGCCGATGCCAGTGCCGAGCACGAGGCCGACGACGATCCATTTCCAATCGACGATGCCGTGATGTAATAGGGTGCCGGCGACGGCGAGGACCATGCCGAGTTCCCCGGCCCAGATGCCGTGGCGGGCCGTGGCGGGGGAACTCATCCACTTCAGCGACAGGATGAAAAGGGCGCTGGCGATGAGGTAGATGACTTCGATGATGTACTGGCTTCCGGCGAACTCGTTCATTATTTTTTCACCGGGCGGCTGCTCTTGAACATTTTGAGCATGCGGTCGGTAATGAAGAATCCGCCAACGACGTTGCTGGTGGCGGCTACGATGGCGATGACGCCGAGCACAGTTGCGAACTCGCTCTTCCGTTCCCCCACGAGAACGATTGCCCCGACTACGGCGATGGCATCGAGCGCGTTGGTGAGCGACATCAGCGGAGTGTGGAGCAAGGGGGAAACGTGGCGGATGACTTCGAAGCCGATGAAGCAGGCCAGCATGAAGATGAAAAGATCGTCGATTAATGTGGAACCCATATGTCCCTCGGGGGCTAAAGCCCGGTGCCTCTAAGACGCTTTACGCGACGCTGAAGCGCCGCTCTGCCGACGGTGCTACCCGTAACCGAATGCGAATCGCGAATTTAAATTCGTTACTGCGACACTAACGCCGGCAGTTTGAAGAATTCGCGAACTCTTGCGTTCACGATTTCGCCGGCTTGCGTAACCATGGTCTCGCGGATGATTTCGTCCTGCGGGTTGAGCTGCAGTTTGCCTTCTTTCACGATGTAAGCGAGGAAGGTGGCGATATTGCGTGCATACATCTGGCTGGCATTGTAGGGGACGCTGCTGGCGAGATTGATGGCGCCGATGATGGTCACGCCATGCGCTTTCACGGTTTCGCCAGTGCGAGTAAGTTCGCAGTTGCCGCCGCGTTCGGAAGCGAGATCGACAATCACCGAGCCGGGTGCCATGGCTTTGACCATTTCCGCGGTGATTAGCACCGGCGACTTTTTGCCGGGAATCACAGCCGCGGTAATTACCACATCGCTTTCGGCAACTACGCGGCTGAGAAGCTCGCGCTGGCGAGCGTAAAAAGTTTCGTCCTGGGCCGTACCGTAGCCGCGGGCATCCTGCGCATTCTGGGCTTCGAGAGGCAATTCGACGAAGCGTCCACCCAGGCTTTGGACCTGCTCTTTGGAAGCGGCGCGCATGTCGTAGGCGGAGGCGACCGCACCCAGGCGCCGCGCCGTGGAAATGGCTTGCAATCCTGCGACTCCGGCCCCAATGACAAACACGCGTGCCGGCGTAATGGTGCCTGCGGCGGTAGTCATCATGGGAAATATTCGAATCGAGGTTTCGGCGGCCAGCAGTACCGCTTTGTAACCGCAGATCGTCCCCATGGAAGAAAGAGCATCCATGCTTTGCGCGCGCGTGGTGCGGGGCACGAGTTCGACGGAAAATGAAGTAACACCGGTGGCGGCGATCTGCTCGGTCACTTCCGCAGAACCGAAGGGACGAAGAAATCCGATGAGCAGTTGATCACGCCGCATAAGCGGCAGATCGGCCTTGCCGGTCACATCATTGGAGCCGCAGCACAGGACCTGCACAACGATGTCGGCGTTGGCGAATACCGCGGCGCGATCAGGAAGAATCTTTCCGCCCTTCCCGACGTAGGATGAATCGGGATACCCTGCCTGCTCTCCAGCACCCGACTCGATTGCCACTTCGAGCCCCGCCTTGGCTATTGTGGGGATCACCGCGGGCACGAGCGCTACCCTGCGCTCTCCGGGATAACTTTCCCTGGGAACTCCAACAATCACGCAATTATCCTTTCTGTCTCTGTCGAAACTAGCTTGGTCCGCCTTGCAACTGCCAATACTACACATCGCAGTGTGGGACGGGTGTGACGCGTGTCACAATGGTAATGGAAGCAGCATCAAAAAGATTGCTTAACTTTCTCAGTTGCTTAACTTTCTCAATGACTCGCCTCCGGCGGGTAGTATCCGCTCCGGGTTCGTACCGTTAGCTTCGTATATCCCGGGGCATGTGCGTCCACGCGCAAAGACTGATACTCGGGTTTTACATTTTGGTTCCGGGGCTTGAAGGCCAGAATGTATTGGCTGCGGATGTCGCGGGCCACGGTTCGAGTGATGTTATCCACCTGATCCAGCGAGTCCGGGAAGTATGCTACTCCGCCCGTGCTGGAAGCCAGGTGTTGCAGAGCTTCGCGCCCTTCGCCCCTCAATCCGGTCCCCACGAGCCCAATGGCATAGACGGTCGGACCATCGGATTGTTGCAGTCGGCGCGAAGTTTCTTCGAGCGTCTCCTGGCTCATATTGTCTTGGCCATCCGTTATTACCAACAGCACTTTCTTGCTGAGGCGCGGGTTCTTCTCCAAGTGGACTGCCGACGCGATGATCGCATCGTACAGCGCGGTGCTGCCTTTGGCAGATACTTGATGCAAAGCGGCTTGCAGCAAGTTCACGTCAGAAGTGAAATCCTGATCAAGATACGGGCTCCGCCCAAAGTTAACCACGAAGATTTGATCCTGGGAATTGCTCGCACGCACCAGATTCAGCACCGCCTGCGTTACCTGGCCTCGCTTATCGCGCATGGACCCCGAATTATCGACCACGATCCCCATCTCGACGGGAACGTCTTCCCGGCGAAACGATGTAATGGTTTGCGGTGTTCCATTCTCGAAGATCGAAAAGGCGCTCTTGTCCAATCCCGTAACCAAGTGCTGGTCCTGATCGACTACGGTGGCATGAAGAACCACCTCTTCCACCTGCTTCCTGAACACGAACATACCCTGATCGTTGCCGTTCGGCTCTTGCGCCACCGGTGACTGCCCGGGGGAAGTCTGCGGAGCGTCGTTTTGACCAGAGGCGTTTTGGCCGGGCGCGAGCTGCGCATCCGGCACGCTCCCGTCGCTCGAGCTTGAGGATGGCCCGGACGTAGCAGCAGCGGGTGACTGGGCCGCAGTCGTCGACCCCATCGTCATCAATGTGGCCAGTATGAATAATGCAGATGTGAGCGAGCCAACGCCCCAGGAAGCGGCTGAGAGCATGCAATTCCTCCGTCGTGCATTGGATGCCACCTCTATGGAAAACGGAGGCCACGGTAGGCCAGCTTAGCCTCTACCGTAAATACCTTAGCCGACACCTCGTTGCACCGACTCAGCTCAAGAATCCCCGATGTGGCCCGCTAAAGCCCACTTTTACAATGGATTCTGTGCAACCGGCTCTGCCGGTTTGGGCAACTATCCCTAGAAGCCCGGTGCTCTGACGAACGGCGGAGTGCGCGTCAGGTGGTAGTCTTGACTGCGGGAAGTTGAAGCTAGGAGGAGTCGGCGTGCTTCGAGTCCTGATCGCGGACGATCATGAAGTAGCCAGGAAGGGCATCCGCTCGTTGCTCGAAGACCATGCCGGATGGGAAGTTTGCGCCGAAGCCAAAGATGGTCGCGAAGCGGTCGAACTTTCTGCCCAGCTGAAGCCTGATGTGTTCCTGCTCGACATTGGGATGCCGAATTTGAATGGACTCGACGCGGCGCGACAAATTCTCACCACCACGCCTGACGCTCGCATCCTCATCCTCACCATTCACGATTCGGAACAGGTGGTTCGGGAAGTCTTGGCCGCCGGAGCGCGAGGTTTTGTTCTGAAATCCGACGCCGGGCGAGACTTGGTGGCTGCGGTCGAAGCCTTGCAAAATCAGCGGACTTTCTTTACGTCAAAAGTCGCGCAGATGATGCTCGACGGCTATCTGCGCCCCCAAGAGGAACATGACACGGCCGGGCAGCACATTTTGACGCCACGGGAACGGGAAGTCATTCAACTCGTCGCCGAGGGGAAAACCACTAAGGAAATCGCTACCGCCCTTAGCCTCAGCGTCAAAACCGCAGAAACTCATCGCACCAACTTGATGCGGAAATTGGATCTGCACTCCGTTGCCGATCTCACGCTCTACGCCGTGCGCAATGGAATTGTCCAGATCTACTAAGTGTGTTTGCTGGTTACCTTGCCGTGTGCCGCGCGTGGATCCGTGAATGCTGCCTATTTGAGCTGTGCTTTATCGGCAACAGGGCTTATCTCTCCCGCATCCTAATTTGTAAATCCAATCCAACCTTTGTGAGGTCACCATGAAATTCTTCTCTGCAAATCTCGACAGTCTTCGGAAACTCTACTTTGACCAGCTGCAACAGCTGCATTCGGCTGAAACCCAAATCACCGAGGCCCTGCCCAAGATGATCCAATCGGCCACCGAATCCCAATTGAAAAATGCTCTCGAAACCCATCTGCAGGAGACCAAGGGCCACGTGGCCAGACTCGAACAGATTCTGAATGATGCCAAGGGTTCGGTCGACTCCAAGAAGTCCAAAGGCATGGCTGCTTTGATTACGGAGGGGGAAGATGTAATCAAGGACGCCGCAGACCCCTCCGTCCGCGACGCCGGCATCATCGCTGCCGCGCAAAAGGTGGAGCACTATGAGATCGCTGCCTATGGCACGGTTCGAAACTTCGCGGAAATCCTGGGAAAGGATAGCGACGCTAGCTTGCTTGATCAAACCCTGGAAGAGGAGAAGCAAGCCGATTCAATCTTGACCGGAATTTCCGATACTGCGAACACGAAAGCCGACAAGGCTGCCTAGTCAGCGAATCGCTTAAACTTAACAACTTGAGGAAAGAAAAAGAGAACAAATGCGCGGTTACGCTGCGCTTTGTTCTCTTTGTTTATTGCCGGAACTCAACTAACTGCCTTGTTCTCCTCCAAGTTCATAAGGGCACTTCGTCCCTGAGATACATAATCCACCCGATATTCCCGATGTCGACCCTTAAATAGTCTGTGAAAGCTAAAGGGTTGATCGAAAATAGCGCACGCGCGAAAGGGGTTTACGATGCTCTGGACCATTGCGGTAATACTTCTCGTTCTCTGGTTGCTTGGGATGGTCAGCTCATACACCTTGGGCGGATTCATCCACATCTTGCTGGTACTAGCGATCATCGCGGTCCTCGTGCGCCTCATTCAGGGACGAAACCCGATTTAGTGCCGGATCCGATGAGGCCCAGTGGTCTGGGGGTGGCCGCCGCTTGCCTGTAGTTGAAACTGAAACGACGAGTGGCCACCGGGCCACCGAACGAAATGAATCTCATCTAACGAGAGAGGAGCAATGAATCATGGATAAGGATCGGGTGAAAGGTAAGGTCAAGGACGTAGCGGGTCGTGTGGAACGGCAAGTTGGCGAGTGGACCGGTGACCCAGAGAAGCAGGTCCACGGTGCTGCCAAGCAGGCCGAGGGCAAAGTGCAAAACACCTGGGGCAAGGTAAAGGATGCGGCCAAATCAGGCGTTGATGAAAATCGCGCTCAAAAGGATGAGAGTGTCGATGAAGCTGAAGATCGAAAAATCAGGTCAGAGCGAAAAGCGGGATAAGCGCTTCTAATTCCGCTCGCCGCCCCGGCAATATCGCGTGGGCGGTTTTTTTTTGTCCGATAGCTGGAGACGCTTCTGCAGCTAGGTGGCAGAGTCGTCTCCGGGCCGTTCCTCTGGCGGCATCTGCACCTGAATGATGTTGTTTTTTACTGCATACAAGACGAGGTCGCGGATAGAGTGAAAACCGAGCTTTCGCATAATGTTGCTGCGATGGGTTTCAGCGGTTTTGGTACTCAGGTTCAGCACCGAGGCAACCTCCTTGGAACTCTTCCCTTCCGCGAGCAATTGAATCACTTCCCGCTCCCGCGGCGTCAAGCTGGGAAATCTCGGCGGCGCTCCGCGCGGGGAAACAGTGCCCTTCTCAAGAAAGCCCGCTAATACCAATTCGTTTACTCGCGGCGTAAAGAACATTTGGCCCCGTTGTAGAGCATCGATGGCGGAGACCAAATCCCGTACAGCATCGGATTTGAGCACGAACCCCCGTGCCCCCGCGTCCAGGGCCTCCCGTATTACATGGTCTGAGTCAGTGATGGTAAGGACGATAATCTTGAAGTTCGGATCATGTTGAGTCAGCTGTCGCGTGGCTGCCAGCCCGTTCAGGTTTGGCATACCGATATCTAAAATCACAAAATCAGGCTTAAGTAGCTTCGCTTTTTCAACTGCTTCCCGGCCGTCCGATGCCTCGCCACAGATCTCCCATCCCTCCTGCGCTTGCAATAGAGCAGACAAACCGCGGCGCACAACTTCATGATCGTCGGCTATCAGAATGCGCAGCTTCAACGCGCGCCTCCGAACCCCTCCAAAACCGTGATGCGGAAATAATGTTGTCGCACCACAAAGGGGTAGGCTGTAATCACTCTACTCATGTTCGACCTCCTTTGGAAACAGACCGGTAGGAACTCACCATCTCTTTAACCCGAAGCGTGTACTGAATATAAGCGGCCGAGGGGAGCGAGCAATCAGGTGTTTGCTGTATTTCAAAAGTTGCACCGCGAGTGGAGTTTTCTCATGGATTTGGCTAGCTGAGTCGGCCAGGAACTCCTTTAATAGGTAACGGAAACAGCATCATCTATTAAAGGCTTTTCGAAACGAAGGGCGCAGCTTCGGTATCGGTCTGTCCGGGCTGCGCCGAACTCGAGCTCCCTTGGACATTCAATCCAATTCAACCGGCACCGAGATCACAGGTCCTGGGAGGGAGAAAGACGCGCCGGCTGAGTTTGCCAGTCGACTCTAGCTAGTCACAGGAAGCATCCCCGGAACTGATAGATTTCGATTTCGCTTTTCGTCCGACCCCATGCTCCGTTTCCTGCCGATGCGCTTCTTGCCGGACGCCAGTAATTTTCTCATCTTCAGTCTGGCCTTGTGCAGTTGCGACTTGGAATTGCCGATCGAACAGGATAACTGCTCCGCGATCTCGTGGTGCTCGTAGCCTTCGACTTCATGCAAAATAAATATCGCCCGGCAGCCTTCGGGTAATTCTTTCGCCGCCTGGGTTAAGGCCACGCGGTCGACTGCGCCCATCAGCTTGTTATCGTCTCTGCCAAATTCCCGCGGCACCTGCGAGTGATCCAAGGTGGCAGGCTCGTCGAGGGAAATTTCGCGCAGATGCCGCTTGCGACGCGTCATCAGCACCGTGTTCACTACTACCCGGTAAATCCACGTCGAGAAGGCGGAGTCTCCTCGAAAACTCGGGAGTCCGCGAAAAATCTGGATGAAGGCGTCTTGCGTCAGATCTTCCGCATCAGCGACGTTCTTGGTCATCAACAAGCACGTGGAATAGACTCGCCTCTTGTGCAGCTCGAAAATCGTTGCACAGGCCTGTTGGTCGCCATCCTGGGCTCGAGAAATGAGTTCGGAGTCAGTCTTAAGTTTCTTCGTTTCAGGAACCATCATTGCAGCTGAAACAGCGGTAGCGCTCACGGGGAATTTCCTTTCCTGGCGCAGCTGCCGTGGGCGCGCACGGCAATCAACGTCAGCCAGAACAATAAGATCCGGCGGTTTTCTTAGCTATGGGGTGGTACCTGTAATTACCTCGATGCCTCACCCTAAGGCTGACCGTCAAGGCCAACAATTTGGAAGCAAATCTCTGCTTCAAGTTTTATGCTTCGCGGCCGAATCAAAATCCTTCTTGAAATCCTTGTGCTCGTCTTTGTGCCCGAAATCAAGACCAAAATGCGGTTCCGATTGCGTCCCCGTGATCTTCACCGGGACCTGAGTGCCGGCCCCGTTTTTGCTGAAAAACGGATCAACAGGTTTCAGAAGAATGGATTTCCAACCACTGGTCATTTGCGATAACTTGGCGTCCAAGCGCGCCGTCCCTTTAAAATCGAAGGTGCGTCCGTCGAGGCTATAATTTCCTGCCATATCAACCTGCGTTCCCGGAATCGAGAAATGGAGCAGGGAGAAGGACAGCAATCCGTCCTCTAACTTGAATATTCCTCGCAAATTAGTCGCAACCGGGTCTTGGGGATTCTCCGGATTCGGCTTCCCCTTTCCTTGAGTACGCAGACTCAACGAGTCAAGCCGTGACTGCACTTTCTCGTTCGTGAAATGCCCGCCCTGCACATCGAAGTTACCGGCCAGGTGCAAGCGATCAGCCACGTCGCCTTCGCCGGGCAGCAGACTCAGTTTCGTCTGCATTTTTACTGGCCCTGTCATGACCGGAGGATCCGTCCGCACGCCCACTTTGAGCAGATCCTCAATCTCGGCATGCTCGACAACTACATCCAGCTCGATGTCGTGTCCGCGCCGGCCCTGGATCCTTGTCACAGAGCCTTTCGCTGTGAAAAATGAATGAAGCAGTTTTGCTTTCACCGGACTAAGATGTGTGTCACCACTCGTGCCATCGACGATGGCGTGAAACTCCGTGTGGAGCGGAACCGCGTGACCGCTCGTGTTGATCCTAAAATCCGGGGTGTCGGTGGTGCCATCGACCACGATATCGCTGAGCGTTCCCGCATACCTGCCAGTCGAGGAGAGTATTCCTCCAATGCCCTTCAGCGTGCCCAGATCGGCGTTGCTGAAGGAATAATCGCCCCGCACCGGCGTGTCACGCGGATCGTCTTCATGCCACGGGCCGAACAAACCAGTTGATTGAATATTTCCCACCGGCTTCGGATTCACCAGCGTCGCATCGAAGCGCAGAGGCTGGCCGGGACCAATGTCGTTCATCTTCAAATGACTGATGGCGAATTCCAACGGCGGTTTGCTGGGATTGGAGTTGTTGATCAGCAGCCTTGTGTCTTCGCAAACGAACCTGTCCACGACGACCGACATCTTCCTGGTTTGCGATCTCATCTTTTTAGTAAATTCCCGGCGACTTTCCTTGGGGGGAATGTTCAGCTCCATGCCCTTCAGGTAGACCGTGTCTACGTGAACCGTGGAACGAAACAGGTTTCGGATGTCGGAGTGAAAGTGGAATTCCTGCAAACTGATCAGCGCCTGCACGCCCGCTTCGTAGGGATCCGGATCGGTTGGTCCATAGATCTTCAGACCGCTTCCCGAAACCTCGAGCCCGCCAATCACGGACACATCAAGGCTCGTCAGCTCCACCTTGCTCTGGAATCGATTCGATAAGGTCTGGATCAGGCGCGTACGGAGGATAGGTTGAGCGCGGGCAATGACCAGCCGGACAGTTACGACAGCCACAGTCAAGAAGAGGCACAGGACTAAAGCGATCAACCGCCATCGGCCATGCTTCGCGGTACGTTGGGTGGAAAGGTGCACGATTTCCCCCTCCGCTTACTAGAACAGAGTGTTCGGCATAGCAAGTCAATACATCAGATTCCTGCCATGCCGCTTCGCATTCAGGTCTAGCGCGCGGCTGAAAACCGCGAGCTCTTAGAACTCTCGTCGTCGCGTTTGCGCGACAGTGAAGCTATCGCTTCTCGGACTAAGCGACCGGGGTTTCAGCCGCAGAGTGAATCTGCGTGGGCATCTGAATCTGGATGATGTTGTTTTTGATGGCGTACACGACCAGATCCCGAATCGAGTGCAGACTGAGTTTTCGCATGATGTTGCTGCGATGAGTCTCCACGGTCTTAGTACTCAAGTTAAGGAGGGTTGCCACTTCCTTGGAACTCTTCCCCTCAGCCAGCAGCTGGGTAATTTCACGTTCCCGAACCGTAAGAGTGGGAAGGTTGGGTGGCTCATTGCGGGCGACAACGTGCCCTTTGTCCAGAAATCCCGCCAGTACCAGGTCGTTCACTCGCGGCGTGAAGAACATACGCTTGCTTTGCAGGGCTTCCACGGCGGAGACGAGATCGCGAGCGGCGTCAGATTTCAAAACAAAACCGCGGGCCCCAGCATCGAGCGCCTCGCGGATGACCTGATCGGAATCGGTGATTGTAAGGACGATCACTTTGAACTGCGGATCATACTGCATGAGCTGGCGCGTGGTGTCCAAGCCGTTGAGGCTGGGCATCCCGATATCGACAATGACCACGTCGGGCTTCAGACGCTTGGCCATCTCAATCGCCTCGCGGCCGTCCGATGCCTCTCCGCAAATTTCCCAGCCTTCGTGTTTCTGAAGCAGCGCACACAATCCTCGACGCACGATTTCGTGATCGTCGGCTAACAGGATTCGCAGTTTCATGGCAGATTGTCCTCCGGTACCGATCTTTCTGAGTTCGACGGGCTGGACTACGGCGTCCAGCCGTTCATCCCGAGGCTTGTGGGCTTCGGGCTAATGCCGTAAATACGCGATGCTGACTGACAGACTCTACTGCTTCCAACAAATCGCGGGCCGCATTCGATTTCACGACGTACCCCCGGGCTCCCGCATCGAGGGCCTCGCGCATCATCTGCGGCGAGTCATGCTGGGTTACGAACAAGACCTCAAGGCCAGCGTTTTTATGCTTTTGTTGAATCAAGCGACAGGCTTCAAGACCGTTCATACGCGGCATGGTGACATCGAGGACCACGACGTCGGGCTGTAAACTTTCGACTTTCTCCACCGCTTCCATTCCATCGGAGGCTTCCCCTACAACTTCCCAATCGCCCCGACCCTGGAGTAGAGTTCTTAGCCCTTGCCTTACGATAGGATGATCGTCCACAAGCAGGATGCGAACCGCCATACAGTTTTCACTTCCCCGATGCTGCACCGTGCAAACCTCTTGACTTGCTCCACGGTCGGCTGATTTGGGTTCCTCAGTTTTCGCCGTGGACTTCTTTTAATTTAATTATTTTAAGCTGCCCCACTCTCGTTTGCCGCACACTTCTAATGATACCCCTAAGGCAGTTCCGTAGGCGCAATTCGTATTGAAACTAGCATGGTGCGGGCCGGTCCCGAATACAGGGAATACTGTATTCTGCGTTGCGGGAACTGCGAAGCTTAGTTCTCGACCGAAACACTGGCAGGGAAATAAGTTTTGGCGTGCAACAGCGCATCTACAGCCTCCACGATGGAGCCCACATCCGATTTCGCGCATGCCCCGCGTATCCCGGCGCGACGCGCCTCCTCAGCCAACTGTTTGGACAAATGAACCGTTACCATCAGGATCGGGATTTCAGGAAAAAGGCCTGAGATCTGACGGGCTACGTCGAGACCGTTGAGGTCTGGCATCTGAAAATCCAGCAAGACCATGTCGGGCGGATTTTTCTTGACCCTCTGGATCGCTTCCCCGCCGGTGCGAGCCTCGTCGCAAACCCGCCACGTACTCTGCTGCTCGAGCAGCGAACGCAAGTAATGCCGCACTGCCGGATTATCATCGACTACGAGAATGCGAACCACGTCGCCGTCCTTTCGAGATCACTTCAGAAATCTTCGATCGAGGTTCGCCCAGGGACGCGACCTAAGAGTGCTGATCGTTAGAGTGCTAATCTTTCAATATGTTCCGCTACAGTCCTACTCTGACTGTTTTACGATAGGATTCCACTTATTCCATCGCAATACCGTGAACTCCCTAGCACTGTGGCAGGACGGATGCCGCAGTCACCAAATACCTTTATCGCTGCCGGTAATTTTCAGTTCCAACGCCGCTGCCGCAGCCAAGCCGGGCAGCAGGCTCAGCCGCATCGTACTTTGGAGATCGCCATTGAGCAGCAGTCTCTTCCACTCTGATGCATAGAATCGGGCAGCTTGAGGGAAAATCGGGATGCGCAGGAATTTTTTCTTAAAATAGACCCGTTCATTTCCGAAATGGGCGGCATCGGTTACCAGCGACGGCAGGGGAAGGTCTTCTCCGCGATAGCTCTCAACGTAGCCGGAGACGGTTACCAGATAGGTTGCGAGTCCATCCCAAAGGCCGGCCGATTCAGCCAGATTCTTGAGATAGGAGTAATCGATGGTTCCTGAATCCAGCAGGCGGGCAGTATCAGCAATGTCACAAAGACGCAAATAAAAGTGGCGATACATGCGTTGCAGAGTGCTGAGGATGAGGCGGTCTTCGGGAGCCGGCACGCGAAAATTTTGCCCGTCGAAGCCTGGTTCGCCGAAGCTGACCGTGCCGGCTCGCGAGACCAGGGAGTTTGTAATTGCGACCTGTTCACCCGTCTGTCCCAACCTTGAGATGTGGACTTCGACCAGTTCGGGCAGGCCGGGAACGATGAAATTCCGTTTGTTTGCGAGGCGGTCGCCCCAGCTTCGTTCGTCCGGGCGCGCCTGGAAGCGCTTCTGCATGACCGCTGCCACGTCAGAGCCCTCAGCATTGCTGTAAAGATCAAGATCATTACCCAAATCCGGCCAGTGATCGAGAGACTTGATGACGATGACGTCACCAACCTCCTTCAGCGCCTCACAAATAGGGAAAAGAAAAGACAATGCGTGCCGGATGCGCGCTCTCTCTTTCGCCAGCGCATGGTCAACCCACTCGGCCCGATCATGGCCGTGAGCTAGCATCGCTCGATGCAAAACAGGAAACGTTCGCGCGATCACGTGGTGAGAACTTGCCAGAGTCCAAAGCTCGCCAAAATCCTGCGGGCTGAATGTGGAGACCATCCTGCCAATGTCTTCGCGCTGTCTTGGCGAGGCCGGGACATTATTGTCCCCGAGCCCCAGCAACAATTTTGACAGCAGGGTAAGGCACTTCGTCGAATTTTTCGGGCTATCCATATCCATTCGTTTCGACTCGTTCTGCTTTGCCGCTTATCGCCGAGGCGCCACAGGGGTTTTTCGATGTGAAAATTTGACGCCGGGTTGTCGAACTGGCTGCACCTGCCCGTCAATGCGAACCGGACCGTAGCTTGGCCTCGTTCCCGCAATCGGTGGCGGTCCGGCGTTCGACCGCTGTTCCCTCCTCATAGTCGTTCCAAGTTTCAATGAGAAGAAACGGAAGCGGCTTGGAGCTGTCGTAATACCGTTGATAAAAATTCAAAGTTTCGTCGAGGGTTTTTCCGCAGTCACTTTGTATGTGCCGGTTGAGCCCCCACGAGGCAGCGGAATCATCGAACCCCGGCCAGGCACCGCCGACCGCAATCTTGTCGGGATGTTTGTTCTGCATAGTCTTGTAGAAATTATCCAGATACGCCTGGCCCCAATTGCTGCCGTCGGCGGCCCATCCTCCGGGGCCGGGCTGCACCCAGGCGTAGGACCCTGCGAAGTCATCGGCAAACTTCGCAGGAGGCTCGTCTTTATAAATCAACAGGGGCGGGTTCTCCCAACTGCTGCAGTGTTCGCGTACGCGGTTCCAGTCGACGTGGCCGCCCTTCGGAAAAATAAAAATAACCGGTCGCCCGTTGTAGACGAGATAGGCCTCGCGATATTTCGCCGTTGGCCCGATATAACTCTTGTAGGCTTTGTCGAGGGATGCGATTTCCGCATCGGTCGTCTGCGCATCATCATCCTGATCTTGCGCTTCGTTGTACAGCAAAGCGACCTGGAAGTGGCTTTCGCTCGCCGCCGCCTGCATCAGTGCGAAGTTATGATCGGAGTATGGATTGTTCTCGCCATACCAGTCGACCACAAAAGCGGAGATCCCCATCTGGCGAGCTTGCTGAATCTGCTTGCGTAGCTCCGCGGGATCCTGGCTGGAATAGCCAACATCCATGTGGGTATGATCGCCGAACCAAGGCATGTACACCGCGAGCAGCTTGGGGGAAACTCCCGGCGCCATCGCATTCTGCTGCAGCATACGATGGGCGCCGAGCGTGGAGCATCCGCTCGCCATCACAAACAGACAAATAGTGAAACCTAGCAACCACCGCGGCAAATGACGACTCCATTCTTCCGGCCTTGCCAGAGTTATTAAGATGCTTCGCGGAGGGGTGCGGTTGGCAGGGCGGGGGCAGCAGATTCGCGCGATGACGGCGGCCGCCGAGGCCCGAGTACTCAAAATTGCGGTACGGCCTGCAACTGGCGAATCGTCCAACGATCAGCACCGGGAGTCATGAGCACTACGTAGTGCACCACAACATTTTCGTCGTGGATATTCTTCTCTCCATCGAGAATCTGGAGGTGATATTGTGCGGTGTCGTGCAGTTCCACGACATCGCCCTCGGGGGAATAAAATACCGCCTCCACGCGGTGATTTTGATCCCTGTAACGGTGACTCAAACCGGATTGCTGCTGGCTGGTAACCGTCTGCCGCAGCCAGCGCTTGGCTTCTCCCGAGAAAGGTCCTTCCAGCGGATCGAAAGTATTGAACTGAAGTGCCTGGGCCATGCTCGTCCACGCGAAGCGATAGTCGCGAAGGATTCCGCGTTCAGTTAATTCCTCGATAGCCCGCGGCGCAGCTTTCTTCACGTCCAGTTGGACTTCGACCGCGGCGTCGGCCGCGTACGAATTGAGTGCGGGAACGAGCAGCAAGATGCCAGCGAGAAATAGTGAAAAATGGAAGCGAGGTACGAACTTGGTTGATGGCTTCATGGCTGGGCTCCGACGCGAATTTCATTTCCCATCACTACCCCGGAAGCCACCGAGATTGTCGTCGCACCGGAAGAATCCATTTGAGCGCGAGCTATTCCCTGTTTGATCGGAGCGTCCACCGTGTCTCTGCCCTCAGGTCCGGTTGCGCTGAAGGTAACGATCGTGCCGTCGGGCAATACATTTCCGGAGCAGTCGTGAACCGGCTCGGTTTGGACGAGGATCCCTGTCTTCGTACGTTGGCCGGTGATGCGCAGGTTGCAGGCTTCGGAAGCGACCTGTTGCACAGCCCGCCGCGTCGTCAGCTCATCCAGAGAAGCCACGACCAGGAGTGCGCCGGCGGACTTGCCTGATGCCGTGCGAAACCAGGCCACTCCGTTCTGGGTGGGGACTGCGCGAGAAAATAGCGAGGCGTCTTTAGCCTTCAATTGGAAGTTGACGATTACCGGTGCGAGCACCAGGTTGCGATACTGGTCGAAGGGCAGTGCCACGCCATTGACCGCTTCATTTTGTGCCACCGGCACCCGCGATGGGTGAACGATAAAACTCAGGCTGGCGGGCTTCCCGGCGCGCACGTAGAAACTGGCGCTCCGACAAGTTTCGGAGCACAGAATCGCAAGATAGTAACCGGCGTCACCTAAATCTTGCGCGGTTAGGCGGATCTGTTCGCCAAGTGCGACTTGGTTCTTGCGCGATACTCCAGGCCCGGCGAGATAGAAAGTTGCCTTGCCGCTTCCCGTGGTCGAAATAGAAGTCTCTTCTCCGGCGACCGCGGAGTCTGGAACACGAAGGTCCTGCGCCGCACACGCGCTCGCGCAGGCTGTAGCCAGATAGATTACCGCGCAGATTCGAACCAGGCGAGCCATGTCAGGACTTACCCAAACTGTATTGGTTTACCACCACATGAAAACTATGCACTGCCGTCGATAAATTCTTCGGAATTTCAACCGCGAAGGACTGAGACGACTGCGGCAGCAGGGCCCGATCCACATAACCGTCGGAGACCCACACCACTTTGCCATTGTTATCGTAGAAGCTGGCGATGACGTGCGGAATGTTAACCGTCTGTCCGCCCTGGTTCAGCAAGTCGCCGTGAAGAACGCTCTTGCCTTGCACGTCGGTTTCTATTCTTTGATTCATGACTCCAATTACCGGGTCAGCAGATGCGGGAACCAGAGTGGCTTTCTCGTCCATGCGAACGTTCTTGACATTTCCGAGATGCAAATTTGGAAAGTCGATTCTGTAAGGCGTGACCTGTTTGGGCAGCAGGACGTGGGCGATCTTATCGAAGCTGCTCTCTTCGTCAATCGCGTTTCCGGCAGCATCGACCAGGGTTGCGTTTACGGTCACAAAGGCTGGAACCGTGTCCTCGTTCGTCACTTCACCCATGACTACGGCGCCCGTGGCGGTATCCACGGCATTCATGGAAATAATTCGCACGTGGGGCGCATCGATGTTCCTGGCTCCCCACTCCTCATCGGCGCCGCCAGTCACCAAATCCCAGCGAAGGAAAGTAACCGGAATCACTTCCGCCGGTATGCTGGGCACCTGAACCTTCGGCCAGACTGCCTTCCAAACCTCTCCTTCACGGATCAAACGAAAATCGCGAACATCTTCGAGCGGTCCGACGGGAGTTGAAAAATGCAAGCGCACGCGCATTTGCGCTTCATCATTGGTGGCATGAAGCGGGCGTGCGTCAAAACCTTCCAGACTGGAGAATGAACGCAAACTCCCGTTCGATCCCATCCAATCCTGGATGAAAGCCTGTTCCGTGATACCGCTGGACGACGAGACGTCGGCAAAGGCGCGATCCCAATTGCGCCGCTGCACGTCTGCCAAGAGGTTCTCGAGTCCCTGATCGGGCGTGTCCGCTTTGGCCGTGTGTAGAGCTGATCCCTTGGTTACGCCAACCGTGCCCCCGGCCTGACCGGTCACATAGAGACCGAGGACCATCAGGGCTGCGGTTACCGCGACGAGAATCACTGGCAGTGCATACTTCATGAGGATCCCTCGGGCCGCTATGAGGCCACGCTATGTTCACGATTTTCAGAACGGACTGGAACTCCCAAGCCAACCGGCACACGCCGCGTCTCCGGCACGAAGAGCTCAAGGAAGATCGCCAGGAAGCTCACACCGATTGGCAATATTCCCCATAGCAGCCCTTGCCAGGGCGCGGGAACCGCATCCGACTCAATTTTGTGCGCGGGAGCAACGTCCTCTTTCGCCCAGGCGGTGATTTCGCCGTTGCCGAAAGTCTCAATCTTTCGCCATCCCACGAAGGTGAGCAGCGGCTCGTAATAGGAATCGTGCACAAAGATATATTTCAAGCCATAGCGGTCAGCATGTTCGAGCATTGCCCGAAGAGAAGCCATCCCTGCCGAGCCATAGAATTTCGCATTGGTGAGCTGCGCCGATCCGTAATGCGTCATCTCGGGCAAGAGGCGGGCGGAATTATAGTCGCCATCCACGCTGCTGGCATTGGTGTAGGTAGAAACTTTCGCTAAATCGCTTCCAAAACCAAGGGTGATATAGCGATAGGCGTCGTGGCCATCACGGTTCAGGAATGCAATCACCGGATCAACGTTAGTCGCAGCTATGGGCCGGAAGGGATTGGCGTTAAGCCAATACAACGCGGCTCCGATGGTCGCCACCGACGCCAGTGCGAGACCTACGGCCGCCTTTGCCCGGAAGCGATCGAGAAGCTCAACCGCGAGAACTCCGACGAAGGGCATCGCCATCAGAGTCGCCCAAAAGGTGAAGCGCTCAAACGTCAAAATTTCAAAGGCGCGCCCCAGCAACCAGCGCGGCAAAGGCGTGGTGCCACCGAGGCCAAAAATGAAAGTCAGCCAGAAGCCGAATAGCAGTGGTCGCCACCGCGGCGATGCCGCTGCGCGCATCACGATGAAGGGCAGAGCCAGAATCAAAGCCCCGTACGGAACCAGAAAATAATTGATGGCAGTAACGGAATTCAGCAGGAAATTAGCGCGGCTGTCATGAGGGATGGGAATCTGGTGAATAGGATGTTGAATGATGGCCAGCCAATATGGCAGCAGCACCAGGCCTACACCCGCGGCCGCTAGAAGGCCAAACAGGACTCCCCGTGACAATACTCCTGCGACGGATCCAGCGACCCGTTCGTCGCGAGCATCGAGGTATGCCGTCCAGAGTACGGGTCCGGCGAATAGCACGACGCCGAAAATTAAAGTTACGTGGTGCGCCGCCGCCGCCGTAAGACTCAGGGCCACACCCTTAACCAGTGCGGGTCCTGAAGCCTCGGTCATCCATAGGTAGAGGTACGGTAACGCGTTGAGGTAGAGAGCCGCAGAAGCTACCGTCGCCAGCTGTCCGGCCTGATAGATCAGAAAAGCCAAGGCTCCTAAGAAAATGCTGCCCAAGGCCGCATAACTGGCGGCTCGATCATCGATCCAAATTCTGGCAAAACGAAAAATACCCACCGGCAGGAGCAGCACAGCAATCAATTGCACCAGCATGTATCCCATTTTCAATCCCACCACGTTCGACAACAGCGCAATCCACTGATGCGTTAAAGGGGGATACGTGGTCTGGGAGAAGCCTCCAAACCACTTCTCATTCCACGGATTGAACCAGTGATGAGCATAGTGCGAGGCAAAAAACATGTGAAAATTTGCATCGAACGATCCAGCCGGGAGCTGCATCGCCAGTAATGGCCCGTGGACAGCGAGGGCCACCAAAACAATGGCAAGAAGAGGAATTGGACGAGAGTAACTACTTTGGACAGTGCTCACTATCTGCGCTCCTATCGCGCGCTCCCAAGGCTCACAGCGGTCAGCTTTGATTCGGGAAGCAGCGTCAGGGTTTACTTTTTCTTGCATGTTTTCCGACGAAAGCTTCTTTAGAAAAGCAGCCTTACCGGGATGAGTGGCATCTGATGGTGGCCGCAGAAACATCGTTATGCGGGAGGTTACCGAAGACTTGTACATAGCGTGGTGATTCAGTGAAAAGCCGATTTCCGCTCACGAGCTTTTGCATTGTTTTTCTGGTCAGTGTTGCTCTTGCTCAGACGTACGACATCAACGGGCAGGGGGCGTCTGCCCCCGACAACCAGAAGCCCAAGACCACAGCCCCAGATTCTGCGCAGGATAATTCCGGTCAGAATGGTTCGGGGCTCGGCTGGGGATCAAGCATCGACGTAGCGCGCCAGGCACGGGCCGCGGACGCGGCGCTGAAGAGAAACGACTACGCGGCCGCTGTTTCCTTTGCGGAGCGAGCCGCCAAATCCGCACCTCAAGATGCGGAACTCTGGTTCCTGCTTGGCTACGCTGCACGTTTGGACGGTCGCTACCCGGTGTCATTGGACGCCTACAATCGCGGCCTCAAGCTCAAACCGAATTCCGCGGGTGGAATGGCCGGTCTGGCGCAAACCCTGGCGAAGACGGGCCGCACTGCCGAGGCTGAAGAGCTATTGAAGCGCGTGGTGGAAGCGAATCCCAAGGATGGGAATAGCTTGCAGCTGGCGGGTGAACTCTTGCTCCCTTCGGATCCAAGTCAAGCGCTGGAATTTCTAAAGCGCGCCGACATGGTGCAGGCATCTGCACACACGGACCTGCTCATTGCTCACACATACGAGCGTCTCGGACAACCGGAACAAGTCACACACTATTTGAATCTCGCGAAGAACCGTGCCCCAAATGATCCCGAGGTTATGCGTGCGGTTGCCGGGGAATATCGCGATCAGGGACAGTACGATCAGGCCATCACGACCCTAAAGGCGATTCCTAAAAAGTCTGCCGACGCAGAGGCCGAACTGGCTTACACCTACGGACTCGCGGGCAAGCAGCGGGAAGCCGCAGACTTGTACGTGCGCCTGGCAAAGACGGCGAAGGGCAACCTCGGATTGGATCTCAGCGCCGCCCAGGCATTGGTGGGTCTGGGCCAGCAGGACGCGGCCCGCAACTTCCTTGAGGACGCCAGAAAGATTGACGGCAACAACTACAGATTGCATGCCATCCAGGGGGCGATTGCGGAATCGGACTACCGCCACGCCGATGCGAGCGCTGAATACCATGCGGCGCTGGCCAATCTTCCGGGGAAAGTCCAAGAAGGGCCGCTTTATCCCATCGAGCTTCGTCTCAATTTGTATGAGCTTGACCTGCGCCAGCAGGATGATGCCGCCGCGAAGCAGCAATTGGATGCAGCGTTTGCCGCCATCAACCAGGTCAACGTGCCTTCATCCTCCCGTCCAGAGATGTTGAGGTTGAGAGCCGCGATCCAGGCGGGTTTGGGTAACACGGACGCCGCCAACAAAGATTTGCAGGAGGCGTTGTCGCTCGCGCCCTCGAGTGTCAATTCCCTTTTGAACTTCGCGAGCTTGCAGTGGAAACTGGGGCAGAAGGATGCAGCTCAGGGTAGTTTCCAGAAGGTCCTCGAACTGGACCATAACAATCGAACCGCATTGTCGTCGCTCGGCTATCTGGCCCGCGACAACGGGAACACTAAGCTGGCGGAGGATTATTTCCAGCGCGCAGTGAACTCTCATCCTAAAGATTACGAGCCCTATCTTGCCCTGGGGGATTTGTACACCGCGGCGCAGAACTTCCGTGCGGCCGAAACAAATTATGAGGAAGCCTACCAGCGGATGCCCAACAACGCGATGATCATTGCGGGGGGCGCCAATGAGGCGCTCGAAGCGCATGACCCGGATCTGGCGAAGCGTTGGCTTGATCGTGCTCAGGGCAAACAGAACGAGGATCCTCAAGTCAGCCGCGAACGCGAGCGCTACCTGACGTTGAAAGGCGATTATGCCGACGCGGCGAAATTAGGATCTTACGTTCTTGAAAAACTGCCGCATGATCGCGAAGGCGTCGACTATCTGGCTTATGATCTTTATTACCTAAACCGCTTCGACGAAGCCTTAGCTCTGGTGACGAAGTATGAACCGATTCTTCCCCAGGATAAGGACCTTCCGCTGGTCGCCGGCAATATTCATGCACACAGCAGACATTTGCAAGAGGCGCTAGGCGACTACACCCGCGCCCTGGACCTCGATCCTAAAATGGCGGTCGGTTACGCGGATCGAGGATTCGTGTTGAACGATCTTCGACAGCCTAACGAGGCCGTCCATGATTTTAAAACTGCCCTACAGCTACAGCCGGACTACGGGGAAGCGCACTTAGGTTTGGCATTCGCTGACCTGCAATTGCATCGGCCAAAACCCGCTCTCGCTCAGCTGGACGCCGCCCAAAAAACGCTTGGCAAATCCCACGTCTGGCACTTGGCGCGGGCTGAGTCGTTTCGTCAGGAGCAGGATTTCACCCACGCCGAACCCGAGTACAGAGTCGCTCTGCAGGAAGTTCCCGATGATCTGAGCACCGAACTGGCTTATGCGGACACGCTCTTCCGTCTCCGGCGACCTCAGCAATCGCTGAACACTTTAGAGGTCGCACAAAAGCTGGCCCCCACAGAGCCAAGGGTCTATGCCTTGCGAGCGCAGCTTCATGCCAAGGAAGGCGATCGGGCGGACACCATGCGCGACATTCAACTGGCCGAGCAATACGGCAGCAATGATGTCGACATTTTAATGGCGACCGGGAGCGCGCTTTTGAGCATGGGAGATCGAGACGCGGCAATGCAACGATTTTCCCGCGCCCTGG
This sequence comes from Candidatus Acidiferrales bacterium, assembly GCA_035603035.1. Taxonomy (GTDB): domain Bacteria; phylum Acidobacteriota; class Terriglobia; order Terriglobales; family Acidobacteriaceae; genus Sulfotelmatobacter. The sequence continues at coordinate 93,285 of DATNLE010000268.1, forward strand.
ATGCTCCGAACGGAGATCGTCTGGGAGTACGGTTGGCCATTGCCGCAGTCTTCATGAGACAGGGGCATTACGATGATGTCCACCGACAACTTGCGCTAGGTTTCGCGGAGGCTCGCATCAGCACCTCTCCGGTCTCGCCCCAAGACATTCTGGAGGCGGCTAATATCTTCCTCGGTGCTCACGATTTCGAACTCGCTGAAATGTATTTCGATAAGGCCAAACTGGCTGGAGCCAATCCTCGCATGGTAGAAATTGGCCTCGCGAATACCTACGTGGAAGAGGGCGAAACTCACAAAGCGGAGGAAGCCCTTGCCAGTCTAGGGCCGGTGGATGAATTTACCGACGATTACGATTACATGATGGCCGCTGCAAACGTGTACCGGCAGCGTCAGGACACCGTGCACGCGCTTTCCTCTTTTGTGCAAGCCAACACGGTCGCCGGCCAGGACAATCAGATCATGACCCAGACGGCACAGAATGAGCTTGCCATCGAAGAAGGCCACCAGATCAATCAGAATGTAAGCATCGCCCCGGAGGCGTCATTCGCGCCTGCCCTGGAAGACATTAACGTCTACACGCTCGACGCCAGAATCTTGGGCGTCACTAATCCGGCGCTTCTGCCTCCGCCGCGGCATTCTTTCCAGAATTTAGCTGAGTCTCACTACCGGCTTCATCTTGGCGACCTGCCAGTAATTTCCGGCTTTGTCGGAGAAAGCTTCACCCAAGGCCGGTTCCTTTTCCCGAGCGCAAACGTCGTACAGGACCGCAACACTTACGATACTTACTTCAATGTTGGCATCACCCCCATCCTCCATCTGTGGGCGAACTCAATCGCCTTCAATGGCGGCCTCCAGTACGATATCCGCCGGGACACGATCTCTCCCGTCTTCATGAGCCAGAATCTTTTTCGCCAGTTCCTCTATGTCTCGACCAGTTCGTTCCGCAATTGGGTTTCGTTCAATGGCAGCGCAATTCGGGAAGCCGGACCATTTACCGATCAGAATTTAAGTTCGCGAGATCTTTCCGCAAGCGCGGAATTTACGGTTGGAAGGCCTTGGGGACACAGTTCCCTGTTGGCTGGGTACACCGTGCGTGACCTGCTGTTTCACCCTCTCATTCAGGAATATTTCAATACTTCGAGTTACGTGGGATTCCAGCAGAAGTTCGGAAGTCGGCTGAGCGCGGCGATACTGGCCGAGGATCTACGCTCGTGGCGAGTTCAAGGCCTGGACTACGCCACGGCGCAAGCGTTGTTACCAGGAGGACGATTCGAGTTTCGCGCCAACCCGCGCTGGAACCTGCAAGGTTCGTTCCTGCTCTCGCGCGGAGAAGGCTTCCATCAGTACGATAATGCGCAAAGCGAATTTGTGGTGGCTTACACGCGCGCCAGCCGCGGAAGGTCGGGGGAGAGCGGTGGCGGTCCACTCACTTATCCTTTCCGCCTCTCTCTGGGAGTTCAGCAGCAAACCTTCTACAGCTTCGCCGGTGGCTCCAGAAGCACCATACTTCCGGTGATTCATTTCACCCTGTTCTAGATTTGGACCGGCGCTAGGCAATGGCGGAAACGACAAAAATCGGAGTGGAGGATGCTGTGGCTACGAGCTCCACAAGCGGAGCAGCACCGGCTAAGACGCTGAAGTCGCAGCTTCTCGGCGGCAGCCTGACGCTGCTTGCAGGATCCGGACTGGTTGGGGTCACCAACCTGCTCTATAACGTGGTGACGGCGCGGCTACTCGGCCCGACAGGGTTTGCACACGCGACCGCCGTCTACACCATCCTGATGCTGCTGTCGTGCATTACGCTGGCCTTCCAGGTGGTGTGTGCGAAGTACGTTGCCAAGGGCGCGACCGCGGAAGACCGTACAGATGTTTTTGCCAGCCTGCATCAGCGTTCGTGGATTGCAGGAATTGGCATTGGCCTCCTGTTGTTTTTGTTTGGGCGCCCGGTAACGACTTTTCTCAACCTGCCCGATCCTGTCCTCATCTCGCTGCTGGCTTTGGGGACAGCATTCTATATTCCTCTTGGAGTTCGGCGTGGCTACATTCAAGGAATTCACGCCTTCGGGCCGCTGGCCATCAATTTCATGCTGGAAGGGATCGTCCGGTTAGGTGGAGCATTTTTGTTGATCGAATTGGGACTGGGTGTAAGAGGAGCTGTGCTCGCCAGTGTGCTGGCTGTCATCGTCACCTATTTTGTGGCGCTCCCCAGTCCCGGCTTGACGTCGTTGCGTTTTAAGGGCGTACCTATTTCCTCCCGCGAAGGATTGCAGGCCATTGTCTTCTTCTCGGGACAAACAGTAATCAATAATTTTGACATTGTTCTGGTAAAGCATTTCTTTCCTCCGGTCCAAGCGGGCATGTATGCGGCAGTTGCGCTGGTCGGCAGGTTGGTTAATATGTGCGCGTGGTCCGTGGTGAACACCATGTTTCCGGTCTCCGCCGGGGCGGGCGGCGATGAGCATGAGGCGAGTCAGGTTTTGTTCACTTCCCTGTCGATGGTCTTCCTGATTCTATCGGTACTAATCTTCGGGCTGTGGATGGTTCCCAGCTTTCTCTGGAAAACGCTGTTCGGCGCTCAGTTCGAAGTGGGCAGCTACGGGACACTGGCGCCTTTGTTGATCTTGTACGCCATTACTGCGGGAGTGTATTCGCTGAGTTCGGTGATCATCACCTACGAAATGTCCCGCAAGATAGCGAACACGAGTTGGCTTCAACTGGCCTTCAGCGGTGCCTTGGCGCTAGGCGTTGACTTGCTGCACAAAACTCTTCGCGAGGTGATTGTTGTCCAGCTGGTGTTGATGATTATCTTGCTGTTCGTCCTCATGATTCCGCTATTGCGCCATCAGCTGACACCCAAAGCTCTTGGCACATACCGCAGCCTCCGCCTTCGCCGCTTGCTGACGGAAGAAGAAGTGATGGCAGAATTTCTGAGGAGTGAGTTCCATCATCCGGAGTTCGATGACTATCGCCACGAATTCCAAGAGTTGGTGCAACGACCGAACCTCAGCAGTTCCAGGGAGAACGCACTGCGGCAAGCTTTGCTGTTCTTGCGACGAGGACCGATGTGGCGGGAACTGCCGGCGGACACCAAGTGGTTCGAGGTCGAATTAGAGCTCGACGATCTGGAGCGGATCCGCTTTTTTCCCAGGGCACAGTGGCGGAGAGCCGCGCAAGGAAGCTTTTACCTGAAAGACGTGGTGGAGCGCATACGTCCAAAACTGAAGGAGTTAGGTGACGATGATTTCTTCCGTAAGCTGCAACGGCTGAGCCACTCGGTAGAGGAGAACCTGATCAATCCGACGGTCCTGCTCATCGGAGTTGACAACACTGGTCCTTTGACGATTCTGGATGGGAACCACCGGGTGGCGGCGGCGATGCTCGGCCAATCTGCTCCTGTCCTCGACCGTTTCCGCTTCATCTGCGGATTCTCACTCCAGATGACGCGCTGTTGCTGGTACCACACCAACGTCAACACACTGTTACGCTACCTCAAGAATCTCGTGCGCTACTTTTCCTACGATCCGGAAACTGACATTGGGCGGTTCCACGAGCGCAGCTTCTGACTTAGTTGTAGAGGCTTTAGCGTAACCCATGAGCGAGCCTGAAGCCTGCCTACGCGCTTAAGGCTACTGCGGTGGAACCGTTGCAGGCGGCGTGGTCGGCTCTTCGACGATTGAATCGTCGCGGCGACGTAGCAGAATGGGTTCGCGCTGCCGACGGCGGGCGTTCCGGTCCTCCCGGACTTTGGCTTCCACCTTGGTATCGCTATCCGATGCCACCTGGCCCAGTCTCAAACCTTCGACGGAACTTCGTGTCGCCAATCCCACCGCTGTATTCGCACCGGCTAGCGCTTGTGCTTTATCGTAGAAAAATTGAGCAGTCTCGCGGTCGCCTTCAATTTCCGAAAGGTAACCGATATTGTTGTTAGCAAAAGCATTGTTGGGATCGAGCGCATAAGCGTTGCGGAAGTCTTGGGCAGCGGCCTCGAGCTGGTTGCGGTTGATGGCAGAAACTCCCCGCGTATTTAATTCTGCCAACCGCACCTCGAGGCTCATCTGGTTTTCCAGTCGAGTTCGCAAGTTGCGGGCATTCTGCGCTGCCATCTCGGCCACCGGTTTGCCTCTCCACGAGCGATTGAGCGTAACCACGGCGGTGGCATCCGAGTTGACGGCGGCGGCGGAGTCGTAATATCTCAGGGCCTCCTGAGATTCACCTTCCATCTCCTTTGCGACCCCTAAATTATTGAGAGTGAAAACATTGTTAGGATCGGTTTTGAGGGCTCGCTGGAGAAGCAGGTCGGTCTCCGGCCCACGTCCTTGACCCAGCAGCCGTACCGCCTCCACGTTGTCATGGTTGATCTGCAGCGGTGTGTCCGGAATGGCGAGCGCCTCCTTCAGGGTACGGCCTTCCAGACGCGGCGCACTTGCTTTGTCGATGGTGGCCTCGGTGGGCTGCTGTCCCGCGAGGGTGTAGAAACGTTGAGCGCGATCCACTTGTCCCTGCAGCTCAGAAACGTAGCCGAGATTGTTGAGAGTGAAGGGATCGTTCGGGTCCAGCAGGTAGGCCTTGTAGAAAAACGTCTCAGCTTTCTCGTAGCCGTGCTTGCGGATAGCTTCAACGCCTTCCTGATTCAAGCGCTGCACGGGCGTCATGTGGCTGCGCCGAGGCAGAGTGATTTTTATATCACGCGCCTGCGCTGGCGATCCCCAGCCAACGGAAATCGCAACCATTCCTGCGGCAAGCCAGACTTTCCAGCACATTCGCGGAGACCTCATATCGGCAGAGTCAGTGCACAAAGACGCCTTATTAAGATGCTGATTGTGCCCCCTTGTTTGTCGGCGACTGCCCGTATTTTTCCTGTGAATTGACCACCTTAGGGGCGAAAATCGGCATCCAACTGGCGCGTCGAAATATACCGAACGGGGATGCCCATGGGTCGCTTCTGGTCGAAGGGTTTAGTTGCCAGTTTTCTAACGGGATCGATTGTCGTTTGTCTGGCATACGCGCAGGTGTCTTCTGAATCCGTGGTGTCGCCCGGGACAACCCCGTCTTCCACCGCGCCGATGGTGACTGAGCCGGAAAACGCAGGCATGGCAGTTGATGCAGCCAGCCTGCTTCCCGACCTGCCTGCGCTACCCCGCAGCAAGGCCAGCCTGATTGGCGGCACAATTCAGAAAGTGGACCGGGTACGCGACCAGCTCACGGTGAATGTATTTGGCGGCGGAAAAATGAAAGTTTTGTTCGACACGCGCACTCACATCTACGAAGGGAAAGCCCCAGCTTCGGCGACCGATCTGCATGTAGGAAACCGCCTATATATCGATACGATTCTCGACGGAAGCACGATTTTTGCCCGCAACATTCGACTGGCAACGATGGCCACTGCCGGCAGGAGCCAGGGAGCAGTGATCAGCTACCACGCCGACAAAGCAGAGTTGGTGCTGCGCGATGTGCTTTCACCCGAACCGGTGAGATTACACATAACGTCCCGCACCCAGATCGTACGAGGTGAGCAGGCTGCATCGGCGCGCGAACTGGTCGCAGGAACGCTGGTCGAGGTAAGTTTCACCTCCCAGAAAGATGGCCGCGATGCGCAACAGGTTTCAATTCTTGCCGTTCCTGGAACCAACTTCACGTTCGGAGGCGTAGTCACATCTCTCGATCTTCGAATTGGTCTTCTCGTCCTGACTTCGGTTACTGATCACAAGACCTATGAGATCTACCTGGACCCTTCCGCAATTGCGGTCGATGATCAGCTTCGCCCTGGAGCCGACGTGACCGCGGTCGCTAAGTTCGATGGATCCCGGTACGTGGCCCGCAGTCTCACGGTCAATTCCCGCTAATGAAATGCTGATCCATCAGCTCTTGGCTCTTGTAGTGCCGGGACGCAAAGCGCTGTTAACCGAAGTCATCGATCCACCGCCGATTGGAATTCGTTCAATCGATACCCGCCTTTATTCGTTGAACGCGCACGGGCTAGCGCACGCCCGTGGTCACATGGTCTGCGGGGTGCACGGTCCCGGGGGAGCGACCGGCGTTGGCGGAGTTGGCGGCGTTAACCAGGGAGAATTCGTGAAATCGAAGAAATTAAGCAGATCTGGTTGCGCTGCGTCGCGGTTCGTGAGATGCGCGCCCGAATTGATGAAACGGTTTTCGACAAATTTTATGATTGCCGTGTGGTCCATGGGTACGTGGGAGACGTAATGCTGCCGCACGAAGGGCGAGATCACCATGTTCGGCACGCGGAATCCAAGTTGCGCGGCAAAACCCTGTTGCGCCGGCGCATCACCTGCATTGGCGCCGGGATCAACGGCGGAAAGATCGCAGTGCAGAGTGGCCGTCCCGCCGGGCGGAAGACAGGGCTCGAAGCCATCAGCATTGACCGCAATCGTATTGATATCCGCGATCGTCCCCAGAGAAGCGTCTGTATTATCGTTCGAGTGTCCGGGAACCGGCGGGACGTGATCGAAAGGCCCACCGGGCTCGTCGTAGCTCAGGAAGAACACAGAGCTGGCCCACGATGGACTTTGCATCAGGGCATTGACGATTGTAGAGACCTGCTGTTGACCCGCTAGAATCGACTGACCGGATCCGGGATGTTCGTCACTGTTTCCGTAGGCGGTCTCGATGAACGCATAACTGGGCAGCGTATTGCTGGCAACGTCTTTGAAATATTGCGCAAGTGGTGCGATGTGGTTGATGTCGATGCAGAAAGCGTTGCTGGCATCACCGACCGCCTGTTGTGATCCGATGGTTGGAGCGGTGCATGCAGTTTGTTGCGGATTCGCGTAGACGTATTGCAGGGAATAGGAAAAATCAGCGAAGCTGGTCACTGGAAAATCGCTGGACTGTCCGCCCTTCCCGCAGTCGCCATCAATATCTGTACAGCCTCCGGCCGTCAGTGAATAGTAGATTTTCCACGATACGCCGGCCTGATCTAACTCCTGAAAGATTGTCTGAATGCCCAGTTGGCTGGTAATTCCATCGTCCGCGAACGGATCTTTGACGAGGCCCTCGGTGGTTCCTCCCGTCATGGTCGCAATGCGATTCGGAGTGCTCTTGCTGGAAACTGGCGCGAACCAGCGGTCTGACACTGCAAACTGCGAGGCCATGTAGTAGTAGTAATTGAGCAAGCCCTGATCGTAATATCCCATGGCACGCTGGCCGACCAAATCGGTGAACTGGCCGTCGCCCGCTCCGGACTTGGCGAAGCCCTCCGCAGTGTGCACGAAACCATCCATCAAGATGGAGCGAGTCGAACTGAAATCGAAGCGATTCACATCCCCATAGCTTTCGAGCCACGCAGAGGTCATATCATCGATGCAACTGCTGTTGAGCTTGAACAGATTAAATGACTGGCCTTCGTCATCTTGATTCGTGAATTTTGTAAGTTTGTCGTCAATGCCATCGACGGTATACGTATTGCCGTCCTCGCTCGTGGTCCAGCCATTGGCTGCACGGTACGGATTGAGCATCCCGAAGTAGGAGTCGAAACTGCGATTCTCCTGCAACATGAAAACCACGTGATTGATGGACTGAAGGGTGGCAGGGGGGGGCGGGATTTTCACCAGTCCCTGGCAACCGCACAAGGTCAGCGTCAGGCCCAAGATGGCAAACTTTCTCATTCATTCCTCTGCGGTACGGAATCTGGAGCTAATCTAGGATGAACCCCAGCTATTAAGAGTTGGCCAAGCGCCGCAGCGGGACCGCCCCGAGCCCAACTCTATCTCTATCTTTATCTTTATCTTTATCTTTATCTTTTAGCGTGTCGCCCGCCTCGCTTACGATTCAGTCTGGTATGTCAGGCACTCTCACGATCACCGCGAAACCGCAGTCTGGATCGTTCGACAGTTCCGTCTCGCTCCAGCTGCAGCGGCATTCCAAACACTTTGAGCTTTTCGTTCTATCCCGCCGCCATCACGCCGGTTCCGGCACGGCTAGGTTCCACTCTTACGGTTTCCGCGACGACAGCGGCGGCTGCGAATCTGCCTCCCGCTGCCCAAGTCTGCCCTCCACTTCAGTTGGTTTACTGCCCTTCGGACTCCTCGGGCTGGGTTTCTCCAGGAAGGGGCCGCGCAAGCGTGGGGTACAGCCCCTGGCTCTCGGCGCTGTCATCGGGCTGGGAATGTTTGGCACCTCTTGCGGAGGAGGCAAGACCGCTCCAACCAACAGTAGTGCCGCTTCCAACCCGACCAGCTGCTCCGTCACCATTAATGGGAATACGAGTGTCAGCAGGCTTTCCACCGTCGTCAACATTCTCCTTCGATGAGTGCTTACCATTCGATGGTTGCGGGGACGGACGATGAAGCGCAGAACGATGCACCCACCCAAGCGAATTGCGGGTCATCAACCTTAACAGCAACGACTTCGAAGGCACCCAACTCGGCAGCTTGCGGAATCTGGTGACGTGGCGCAAGGCTACGGTCCGCTGCTCCAATTCAAAATGGCGCAGATATTTCAGAACGATATTTGGCATCGTCATGCGAAGCGCCGCGGAAAAATTCTGCTCTGCCATTGTTTGTTGCTTGACTGGATCAGTCAGGAAGCGAATGAGACAGCCCGCCAGATCCTTCGCGTCGCCCGGTTTGTAGAACTCAATCGCCATTCCTTCACCGTCAGCCATTTGCCGAAAATCCTCCAGATCCGCGCACACGATCGGAACTCCGTAGGCACAAGCCAAATGGGCCACTCCGCTGCAACCTGTGGATGAAGAGTAAGGCATCACGGCGAGGGAAGAACGCTGGAAGAGATCGGGCAATCGTTCCTCATGCACATAGCCGGTGAATTCGATCTTTGGATTTGCCGCACATTTTTTCTTCATCGACTCCACGTAGCCGGCAGCCTGGGGATGGTTCCCGCCTGCGACCACCAATCTCGCATTCGGGAGGGCCTTCGACACGTACTGAAACGCCTCAATCATCAACTCCAGCCGCTTGTAGGTTCCCCATTTGCCGAAGGCCAAGATGCGATGTTTTGGATTTCCTCGTCGGGATAAATCCGGGAATTCGGGTTCGCGGGACAGAATGCCGTGCGAGCGGAGATGCACATTATCGCGACCATATTTTTCGTGCAGAATCTTGCGGTACCCCGGCACCAGTACGGATACGGAATTGGACAGAAGAAGCATCCGAGTGGCCAAAGCGCCCGCCCACCGGTAGGTTCGGGCATAGCGCACTCCGGCATCCTGCAGGTTCACTGTATCCATCAGATGGTGAAGGGTCACGTGGGTGTAGCAACCATTGAGGCGCGAAAGCAGCGGAGTCAGAAGTCCGGCGAAGGCAACGAGGGGGTTGCGGCCAAACGTGCTGAAGAGCAGATTGAACCACACGACATCAGGCTTCTGTTTCCGGATCGCCGTTAAAAGGCGGACTGAGCTGGCAGCATCGTCAAACGACCAACACCGCTCTACCGCGAAGCCTTCGAGTTCAGGCTGGGGAGAGGAGAGAGCGTCGGCGAAAACGGTGAGGCGGATAAACCGATTGCGCTGCAATTCGTTCGCAAGGTGAAGCCCGTACTCGCTCAATCCCCCCTGACTGGGGGGAAAAGTGGTGACCAGACAAATCTTCATTCTTTCTCCGGACTGATATCGACCGTTATTCGCCGGTCATGCTGCCACCAGCATGCGCGACAATCATGGTTCGATGAGTTCACGGGAGGAGATGTTGGCTGGACTCGGAGCGCGAGCAGTAGAAGATCGGTAGAGGGTGCTGGAGGCCACATGTGAAAGCGTTTGCTGCATTTCGCTTCTGATTCTTTTTTCCATGGCTTGCATCAAATCGGGCTCGACCACGGTCATACGGCCAGAAAGTCCGGCAAGACAGAGGTAGGATTCGCGGTTACGACGAACAAACTCCAAAGGATATTCCGGCTTCCTGGCCTGTGCGGCCACCGGATCCGCGTCGATCACAAAAGCGATGTCTGGCTTGGGAACAAGCTTTAATATGAAACGGGCGAAAAAACTGGTGGACTTATCGTTGAGTGGAAGATTCGCGAGTTCGTCGTAAATATAGCGGTCAAAGATCAGCACGTCCGCATCAGTTTTCTTTCTGGCTTGGCGAACCCGCAAACAAAGATTCACGGCGTCGGCGAAGTACAATCCCAAGCGCATAATGGTGAGCGGTCCCGACGATACGTTCTTATCGCGCCGCTGGAGCGGCTTCACCGGACTTCCGACCCCACGATCCCCTTTGAAGGCTTTGTAGCTCATGAACTCACGGCAGCGAGAGAAACAGACGACATCGTCCCAGAAAGTGAGGATCTGGGTTCGGAATCCGGATTGGTTGAGCCAAAGTTCGAGAGCAGAAATTTGCGTGCTCTTACCGGCGCCGTCGACTCCCGAAAAACTGACAATCGTCACAGAAATTCGCTCCCGAGGCACCCGCCTCGTCACCTGCTTGCCGAAGCGCGCAACTAGTGGGCGCCCGGGGGCTTACTAGAAGTAGCCGCAGTGAGTGCAACTACTGAACCCACAGCAACCCCCGCTCCCACGATAGCCCCAACTCTTATAACGATCGTGCGAACTCGCCGCTGCTTTGCAGGCGCGATAGCGACGCCGGCAGGTTGCGAAGCCGCGATTCCGCCAGCATGGGTAGACTCGGCCGCGGCCGTTCCCACGGGTTTCTGAGGCGGAGGCTGTGCAGCGGATTGCGGTTGTGGCTCGGATGGCGCAGTTGACACGGTCGCGCTCGGCGATTGTTGCAAGGAGCCTTGCGGTAGAGCCGAGGCTTGCAATTTCGCTAGCGTGGCGCCGGGGCTATCTGGAAGTTCGGTAATCAAAAGCGTCGACTGTCGCGCCGCTCCCGACACAGTTTCGGTGGATTGTCGTATGCCTGCAGCCTGCTGGGCAGATGCGGCGGTCCCGGAAATTGCACAGAGCAACACCAGGCTCGAAGCCATTCGCTGCACTCGTTCGTTCCCTACTTCCATGGACACCCCCGACCGAACATGAACGACATTTAACCGGCAGCCTTCAGATCCGTAAGTCCGTACGGCGCCGCATACCAAGGCTGGGTCTGGGCAACGGTTGCTGGCGCAAAAATCTGGAAGCTACGCACGGCTGCTTCGGATGTTTCGAATACTTCGAAAAGGCGGTCGACCCGCATCAGTTCCAAGATCACTGCCGAGGCCGGCGAAATTGCTGCCAATTTGAGATCCCCGTCACGCTTCATGGCCTGTTCGAGACAGTAGAGCAGCATTTCCACTCCTGCGCTGTCCATATGTTTTATCTGCGAACAGTCCAGAACAACGCTCGGACGATCAACCTCCAAAAGTGGTTGCAACTCGTCCAGGAAGCGCTTTGCTTCGACATGATTCAGTTGTTCTGGCAACTCCATCACAATTACGGGGGCCCGGGTATACATGGAAATCACTCCTGAATATTATTGTTTTCGATTTGCCATCTTTGTGGCATTTCTGGTTTTTGCAAAACCGCGGCTTCTTCCCGTGCGGGGATTCGCTCGCTGCTATGGGCAATCCACCTGCGCGGGCCGGTTGTGAAACGCATCACCTTCGGATCGACAATCTCAACGGCTACGTCGCGTTCAAGATTCCACAACTTGTTTCCGCTTGCGATCGAGTGGCAGAGATCAAGACAGATTCCAATCGTGGTATTGGCCAGAATGGAACTATCCTCGATCACCGTACCGCTGTCCACACAGCAATTCCTTTCAACGTCAGTGAAGCGAGTAATCAAAGCATCCGCCTTAACTTTGGATGCACAACCGACGTAAGCAGGTGCGACGATTCGTGCACGTCGGTGAACTTCGCCGCCATCGTCGATCCAAACACCTGGCCTTACTTGTTTCCCCGACGCGCCAGTCTCGCAGTTTCGACGAAGAATATCGGCGGCGAGTCGCCGCACATCCCGCAGATGAAGCAGGCGGTTGACATACTCCCGAATGAAATAAGGGGGAGCACCGTTCTGGTCCACATTTTTTTGGAGAATTACCAATTCGCTGGGCTGCGCTTTTGCGCAGTCCACCACCCACAAGTCGAGACTTCCGTCGCGGTCAAAGGTTCGGGTGACAGACTGCCGCGCCTCTCGGTGGAAGCAGAAGAGGTCGAGAAGGTCGGTTTCGGCGTAAGCATTTGCCGCGTTGACGAATGCGTGTCCGATTCCCCGCTGTGTGTAGTCGGCTAGTTCCTCCGCGATAGCGACGGCCATATCCGCCACTCCCCGTACCTTAACGTTCTTGGGGGAATGCCGAAAGGAGGGCGCAAAGGCAGAAATTTTTGCGTCCAGCAAAACGGAAATATGTTCCACATCGATCGCGATCAATCGCTCGATCATTCGTTCGAGTAAGGAACGCCCAACTACCTCGATGCATTCCAGGGGGACGTCAAGAAAATCCTCTGAATCCGTATGCGGCAATTCACTCGAGTGTCGACGGTCCTGAGCGAATTCCTGACTCTTCGCACCGATGACTAGTACAGCTCCCAAACCCACAGAATTTCTTCCCCTCTCGGTCACTCAGGGCAGACCGTATCCGTTCATGAACGCGTGTACGCCCGCGAATCAGAGTTCAGGCGTTGACCTGGGCTAGGATTTCGCTGTGCTGACGCTGGACTTTGGCTGCCGTGCCTGGCCAGTCTTCGGGAACAGCAAGTCACGCATTTTCATTTTGGCCTTGTGAAGTTGAGATTTCGAGTTGCCAACGGAACACCGCAGCTGGCGGGCAATTTCGTGATGCTGATATCCCTGTACTTCGTGCAGGTCAAAAATCCGGCGGCACCCCTCGGGAAGCTCCTCAATCGCACGGCGCAACGCAATTCGGTCAACCGCTCCGGAGAGATTGGGATCGGCTTTGCCAACATCGCGCTTGAGCGAGGGCGACTCATTCGATACGGGCTCGTCGAGGGAAAGCAGCGGGGGCGACTTACGGCGCCGCAGCTTCATGAGGACGGTGTTCACCGCGATGCGGTAGAGCCAAGTGGAAAAAGCCGAATCCCCGCGGAACGAATTGACATTGCGAAAGACCTGCAAGAAAGCTTCCTGAGTCAAATCTTCGGCGTCGGCCACATCCTTGGTCATCTGCAGGCAAACGGAATACACGCGCTTTTTATGCAACTGAAACAGTGTGGCGAAAGCCTCCTGATCGCCGCACTGAGCGCGTTGAACAAGTCCACGTTCGGAATCGTCTCGCTGGGTTTCGGTCCGAACTGCAAGCAAATCGGGGGCTGTCGCGGAAATTACGCAAGTGGCCACTTTCAATCTCCTTACGATAGGCATGCGCTGTGTTTACTGTTCTCTTTGGGGTCTTGAGAACATTCAGCGTCGAAACAGAGAGTAGCGGACCCCTGACTTCGGCCCCATCAGGGCGCTCCTGTAAATGGTTGCCAGTTTTGCTGTACCGGGGGACGTGTGCAATTGTTTTGCGCAGTCTGGGGAAATTTTTTTCCGCCGAGAGTCTTGCCGAGGCGGTTGCGTGTGCGCCCACAAATGCGCGGCAAGCTCGTAGGATTTTTTGTTCGGGCTTGCCGCGAGTAATTGCTTTAATCTTTTTGACCTTGCTCTAATAAAGGCGGAATCCAACTTCAACGCTTATCTGCACATTCACTGGCCTGCCATCCTTCATCGCAGGCTGAAACTTCCATTGCTTGACGGCCTCAATCGCTTTTGCGTCCAGCCCGAAACCGAGTCCGCGTACAACGCGAATGTCACGTGGTCGCCCCTGGTCATCCACAATCAGCCAAAGGATGCACGTACCCTGGGTCTTTGCGATGCGTGCCTGTTCGGTATATTCCGGATCAGGCGTGGTAACCGGCTGAGGAGCGGAGATTCCGCCGCCCACCTTGAACACGCCTCCGCCAATTCCGCCACCACTGCCGTTACCAACTCCAGCGCCATGACCTACGCCTACGCCACCACCGGAACCCGAACCAATTCCAGCGCCCGATCCAGTTCCGTTCGACGGTGGAGCCGAGGGCAGCGCCGTCGCTGACGGGACCCCCAAGTTCGGCATATTATTTTGGGCCACGCGCACTTGTGGGGGGACCACTACGGTAGGCTCAGCCGTCAACTTGGGATGCGGGTTTCGAAGAACAATCTGGGGCGGGGTGATTTGTTGCATTGCCAACTTCGGCAATCGTCCCTTGGGAGCCGGCAATGGATCATGGTCACCTCCACCACCGCCGCCGCTGACGACTTTCTTGGCAACCGGCAGGGCGTAAGAATCAGGCGAGGGCGCGATCAGGGTTACGGTCTCATGTTGCTGAACGCGCGCCACCACCACCTTGTGACCAAAAATTGATCCCGCCAACAGCAACGCCAATAGCACGACGTGCACCACTGCGGATCCGACCAGACCATTCGATCGATAGTTGTTGTAGTGACCCCAGATCGCGTCCGGGCCGAGCTGGGACTGCGCTCGCACCTGGGAACTCCTTCGCACCGGCCGAATCGGACGTTCGGGTCGGGGAGACAATTCGCGGTTTATGTATAGCGGCTCAAATGAATCGAGTGGAGATAGAGCGTGAGCGGTGTGGCGTGTACCCTGCTGGTTCGACATTAACGCTCCTAAAATTTCGGAAACACGACGCGTGCATTCGGCAAATTTCCAACCGCCCTTATAGATGCTCGGAGATTTACAGCGGTTTGCCTGCTACGTTATTGAATTCGGTTGTAAGTATTTAGGAAGATGCTCCTAGGAAAGACGCAGCTATGGTGTAGGTGTTTCACCTGATTGGATTCTTCGAAAATAAATTGTAGTGGCTGAGAAAATTCCCGCAGCGGGCGCCTTACAGACAGTTTTCTCGCCTTTGCATCTCCAACTCCCATGAGGGCGAGTGAGCCTCCGAGCAAAGCCTGTTCTTTGTAAAGTTAATCATTTCACTTTGCCGCTTTTCCGGATCTTGAACCCGCCAAAAAATCGTGCATGTTAGGAGATCCCCGACCAGAAAGCCACCCACGGCAGCGGCCCCCAGCACTGGTTTTATTCCAAAGACGAGGCTGGCGCCGCCTAGCGTAAGAGCGACGCCCGTGTCCGGCATGGGGGCATTTTTCGCATCCACGCGAAAAGATTGTGCAGCGACGTCATGATTCCCGCTTGCTGGGCTGCCTTGCCGGTTTGATGGCGTAGGCACAAAACCGAAGGAATGACAGAGCGGTCCGGGCGGACGAACTGGCGGGATACTCGAAACGATTTGTTGCCGGCGGAAAATTACGGGTTTTCAGACTGCCATCGAGTCTTCTGCTCAACGATGATCTGATAACAATCGCAAGCAGCCGCTTCCAGCTTGGATTTGTTCAGAATGGTTACGTTGCCTCGCGTGTAGGAAATCATCCCAGCCTTCTGCAGGATGCTGGCGGCGACGCTGACGGTGGATCGACGGGTTCCGAGCATTTGGGCGAGGAACTCCTGGGTCAGCGGAAGAGTCGTGCTGCCAATCCGCTCGTGGCTCATCAACAGCCATCGTGCCAGTCGTTCATCCACATCATGCAGGCGATTGCATGCGGCGAGCTGAGTCGACTGAATACCGAGAATCATTGAATAGCGTTGCAGTTGCCGCTCCAGCGCGGGGCATTGCGGCAGAAGGCTTTGCAAAATTCCGCCATCTATCCGATACGCCGTTCCATCCCCTTGGGTGATGATTCGCAAGGCGCTGGTTTTAAAACCAAAAATTACGGGCAGGCCAACGAAGCCTTCCTTCCCGATCAAACCAACTTCCACACTTTCTCCATCTGGCTGAACCGTAAGCACAGAACACATTCCATCGTTCAGGAAATATCCCGACTTGATGACCTCAGCCGTCTCGTGCAGAACCTGATGCAGTCTAAGACGAACAAACTCCAGCGAGGAAAAGACTCGGGCACTTTCAGTCCGCGGAAGACCGCGCAGAATGGTGTTGCCGATGGCGCGCCGATCACCATTGGAATCGTCGAATTTGTTCAGAAGGACCCGGGATAGCTGGGCCATGACAGGTTCCTTTCATATCACACAGCGATAACGCCGTCCGATTTCGCAGGAACCGTAAGCCGCACAGCTTTAACGGAAAGGGTGCTAGAAAGAGACACTCTCAGCCTACGCCTCGCTGGAGCCGCTTGTATGTTCCCTATCGCACACATTTGCGGCCAGTATCGTACAGACACATGGGTTTTCCCGTCGTACTATCACTGGTCCGACGCTCACTTCTCATCCGCAGAGGAACACCGGCCTGACCAGGGCCGGTTTCATTTGCTAGCGAACACGACGATTGCGTGCGACTCGGACACGACAACAGTTGCCTTCGTAGGAGCCCAAGATGGCCAAGAACCCGAGCGACTTGCACCTGAAGTCCGGCCGCAGGGAGCTCGACGGAAACGTGCTTGAGAATGAGCTCTTGCTCGACTTGCCGGACAAAGAGCGCCAGGCGGTCTATTCCCAATTGGTTTTCATGCCATTGAGAACCCATGATGTTCTCAATGAAGCCGCGGCGCCGATTCAATATGCCTATTTCCTGAATAGCGGCTTAGCTTCCGTTCTGAATGTTATGGAGGACGGGAAAAGCGTAGAGGTAGGTCTGACTGGCAAGGAAGGCTTTGTGGGACTGCCCTTACTGGTAGGCTTCAAAACCAGCCCCTCGCGCGTAATCATACAAATCGCAGGATCGGGTTACCGGATTAGTGCGAGTACGCTAATTAGCGTTTTGACGAAATGTCGCACCCTGGAAAAACGACTATACCGATTTTCGCAGCTCCTGGCTGCGCAGGCCTCTCAGATCGCGGCCTGTAACCGGTTGCATGAAGTCGATGAAAGGCTGGCGCGCTGGCTGCTCATGAGCCGGGACAGAATCGATTCCAATCTCGTTCCATTAACCCAGGAGTTTCTTGCACACATGCTGGGAACGCGGCGTTCCAGCGTCACGGTGGCTGCTTCCATCCTGCAAAAGGCACGTTTGATCAACTACACCCGCGGCCAGGTAAACATCGTAGATCCAAAAGGACTGGAGGAGGCGGCGTGCGAGTGTTACGCGGCGCTGGTCCAGCAGTCCTCCAGATGGAACTGCGAATCCTCCTGATTCAGGTTTGGGCGACCGAACCGGGCAGATGAAAGTAAGGACTCAGAATTTCAGTCTGGAGGCGCCACCGAGCAGTGCCTCCATTCCTCCTCCAGCAGCCTGACTTGACCGCGACTGGCGCGAGTTGGCTAAACACTGCCGCGGCGCGTGAGGTGCGTTACCAATGAAAGCACAAAGAGAATTATGAACACGAAGAATATCAGTTTCGCAATACCTGCGGCCGCGACGGCTACGCCGGTAAAGCCCAAGACGCCCGCGATCAACGCTACGACCAAGAATACTAATGTCCAGTAAAGCATTGCGATCCTCCTCTGGGTGACGCGTTTCTAGGAACGACGATATTCCTCAACTGAGCGGAATACGAATCCCGCTTTCTCTGTATTTGGAGAGCTTCGTCCCTGTAAGCATTCGCATTGCGTACAGGAGGGAGCAAGTGCCAGTCCTAAAAACCGACACTTGCTCGATTGGGGGCGTCTGTCGAGTAGAACCGCAGATTATCGGAGATTAACGTCGCTGCCTATACCGTGAAGGTTGTATCTCAGCCAGAAAATATTACTTGTCATCATCCCGTCACCTCCTACTCCATCTGCCTCCATCTGCCAACATGACTGAACCGTGGTTTCGGTTCTTTACAGGAAACCATGTATGGACGGCTGGTGAGTTCGGCTGTAAAAAAGCGGAGTGTTGGTGTTCACGCGCTTAATGCTGGTTTCATTACTCGCGGGATTTGCCGACAGTAGCTGCCGCTGGCCGCTTCGTCTTTCGAGGGTACAAATATGAAACGAGAGACAAGCCTCTTTTTTCTGACCCTGGGTTTACTCTCAGCGATTGCCCCTCCGATTTTCGCGCAGGATCTGCAAGGCCAGCCGGATCCTGTGCCTCCTCCCAGCCTTATCGGATCGCAGCTTATTGCCTGGTCAGAACTAAAGAAGCCACAACCGATAATGCACCCCAAGCCTGCAAGCGCCGACATCCCACCCGCGCATCAGAAGGCCGAACCGCAGGTTCAGCAACCACAAGACCAGGCACCGGCCCCGGGGAATGAGGGCAAGAAGCAACCGAGGTAGAGAGCGAGCGTTGCTCCTGCTCATCCTCCCTAAGTCCGGAACGCCGGCTTTGGTTCTCACTTTTCAGGATTAAAAAGCGAAAAGGAGAGAGCCGTGCATTGCTGCACCGCCCTCTCCCACCGCATTCGAAAGCTTCGGCCTTAGAGGCGGCCAGCGAGAAGCAGTACGAGTAACACCACCACCACCAGGCCCAGTCCGCCACTTGGGTAATATCCCCAGGACCTGCTGTATGGCCACGCGGGAAGCGCTCCGACCAGTAACAGAACTAGAACGACTAGCAAAATTGTTGACATTGCAGCCTCCAATGATCGATTTTATTGTTTCTTGAAAAAATCTAGCCCGGTTTCACTAAAACCGAACCCGGGCCCAAAGTGAGCAGCAGACTGTTCTATTTGTTTGCCGCCACAGTACTCGGCGACGGCTTGCGCAGTTGGCCATGTTCCTTGGCTACGCTCGCATATTTCCTGACTGCTTGAAGGAAAGGCTGGCTAGTCTCTCGCGGATGGACCTTTCCCGCCAAGATGTCCGCGAATGGCACGAATTTCCCATAAAGAAGGCGGGTTTCATCTTTGTCCTGGGTGATGGCAGCTCCGTTGAGATCGATCCCTGCGAAGATGCCGCGGGCTCGAGAGTAGGTCAACACTTCGGACTTCATCTTCCAGTCCGTATCGGCTGCGGCATCGCGTCCGACAGGGCCAGCGGCGGCAGAAGCGTCGGCGCCCAGTTTGAATTTGCTCGAGAGCAGGTGTTGCATCCCATCGTCATTCATTATGACCATCACCAGATCAACCGCCTGACCGCCAAGCTGCAATCCCCAGCTTCCTCCCGTGATCGTGATCGGGGCGGGGGCACTCCAGGCTCCAGTTTCGGTGCGACAGGTCGCCACACCTTTTCCATGACTCCCTCCAAAACCAACTGCAATTTTCACCATGGAGGGGATTACGGCGATACACTTCGCATCATGCATCACCTTGTCAGGAATTGCCTTGTCTGGGACAGCCATGATCTCGTTCAGAACTCTTGCGGATGCGTCCAGGCGCTTCTCAATATCCGACTGGTCTTTATCATCGGCGCACCACGCCACGCTGGCCAGGAGTAGAAGACCAGAACCGAGCACCAAAAGATTTCTCGGCATTCTGCTGCTAAAGCTTTTCATAAGCAAACCTCTTCCGTGCTCGAAGCGAGCAACTATTTTGGATTCGTACGAACATCACCGTAGCTTTGCCGTGATTTTCATTCCATCAGGTTCAACCTGTAAACTGGACCGGGTGTGCGCCGGAGACTACGCGCGATATTCGAGCTAAGATAGGCCCGTGCTAGAGTTCCTGAATCGAACCCTACAGTTTCGCCAGTATGATGGCTAAGGGCTTCCGTTGCGAAGGCTCCTCTCATTGTGTTTAATGTGTTTAATCACGCGGCTCTGCTGCTCTGAGCGGAGGTTTCGCGGGAAACTGCACTATCCCGCGCCCCACTGGATTGAAACACCTGCTTGGCGCGATTGACTTCTTCGTCGGTTTCGCAATGAGCCACTACCAGGATTCCACCTTTCAACAACTCTCCTTCATACTTCCTGGCTTCGTATTCAGGAATTCCCATCCCCACCAACGATCCGGCAAATCCCCCCAGCGCGCCGCCTATCCCAATTCCGGCAAGCGCCGCTAACAATGGCCCAGCCGCGATAACCGGACCGATTCCAGGAATCGCCAAGGCTCCCACGCCGAGCAGCCAGCCCAAGGCTCCGCCCACCGCCGCTCCCGACCCAGCGCCCACTGCCGCCCCTTCCGGCGCCTTCGTACTATGTTCGGTAGCCAATTGCTCGGATTGAAGGTTCTCCGGGAGCAAAATCGAGACGTCGGAGTTCGAAAATCCGGCGTGCTTCAAGGCGCTGACAGCGGACTCAACACTGCTGCGAGTCAGATAGATTCCAAATACCGACTCCTCTTCTGTCATTGGTGATCTCCAATTATTACTGGGTATGGATACGAGTGACGGGATTCATATGGATGACGGGAGAGCAGAGTTTCTCCCTTTTCGAGAAAAGAGTGGGGCCTGCGCTCGCTATCCGCCAATCGGGGAAACTCCCTAGACAGAAACAGGCGGCGGGGTAGAACGGCATGGTGTGAAGCTGGCGCTGCGATCAGCCCGTCGGCGAGGTAGCAGATATGGGCGGGCGTTCTGCCCACTACCGGTTCGGCCAGCTGCTGGCGCCGTTCGATACTTCGGAAAAGCCAGGTCAGTGGGGGCCATATCCGCTCATCATCTCACCTGGTCCCGCAAACCAGATTCGCAGGGGATCTCTATTTCAACCAGGGTTCCAGGCTCGAGGTTGGTCAATTTCAGTTCACCGCCAAGTTCTTTGGCGCGTTGTTTCATCCCGCCGATGCCCACTCCCACGCTATCCGGACGCAATTCGACAATTTTCTTGCCGATTCCTTTGCCATCGTCGCGCACGGCGACGCCTATACTTCCATTTTCTCGAGTCAAGGTAATCCACACGCGGTGAGCTTCGGAATGGCGGAAGACGTTGGTTAGAGCCTCCTGAACAATTCGGAAGATTGCAGTCTCCAGTTCGGAGGTGAGTCGGGGAAAATCGCGGGGACGCACGTCGAGCGAGGTCTCAATGCCGCTGCGTTTAGTAAGTCCATCCGTATACCATGCCAGAGCAGAAAGCAAGCCCACTTCGTCGAGCAACGGTGGATGCAAAAGGTGGGACATGGTACGTACCTGCTGAATCGCGCGATCAATAATGCTGCTGGCCTGAGCCCACGCTTCATCCGGCGGTTGCGCGCCCTTTTGTAACAGCATTTTGTCAAGGACCATCTTCGCTACTGCGAGTTCCTGCCCCAGGCCATCGTGCAGATCACGGGCGATGCGCCGCCGCTCTTGGTCCTGTAAGGTCATGAGGCGGACTGAAAGCCGCCGCAGTTCGTCGGTTCTGTTGTCCACCATTTTTTCCAGTTCGGTGGCGTTGTCACGAATGGACTGTTCCAGGAGCTTGCTATCGTGGATGTCAGAACAGGTACCGTACCATTTGGCGATCTTCCCATCGTCGCGAATCGGAACTGCGCGAGCCCTGAACCAGCGATAAGTTCCGTCCTGGGACCGGAGGCGATACTCCGCTTCATAGTCTGCCCCTGATTCCACACAGCGCATCCAGTCCGCCATGGCTTGGTTTTTATCGTCAGGATGCACATAGTCAAGCCACCCAAAACCGTTCGCAGACCCTGGGGACGCGCCGGTAAAATCATAGAATCGATCGCTGACATAATCCCTGGAGCCATCGGCCATACGACTGAAAATAATATCGGGCGCAGTGCTGAAAATAGCGTCGAGTTCCTGATTCTTTTCCACCAACTCGGCATTCAGCCGCATGAGGAGCTCGGCTTTGAGTGCCAGCTCTTCTGTGCGCTCCAGAACACGCTGCTCGAGTTCGCGATTCAGAGTTTCGAGCAATCGCGTCTTTCGGTGCAGATCGGCGAACACTCTAACTTTAGCGCGCAGCAGTTCCGGAACCACCGGAACAGAAATGTAATCCACGGCGCCATGCTCGTAACCTTTAAGCTGGTCCAAGTCGGTGAGATGAACGGCTGAGACAAAAATGATCGCAGTTCGCTGAAAGCGGGGGTGCTGACGGATCATTGCAGCCAATTGGAAACCATCGAGCTCCGGCATGCTCACGTCCATCAGCACAACTGCAATGTCGGTCTTGAGCAGGACCTCGAGGGCTTCCTTTGCTGACATGGCCTTGATCAGTTTCTCCCCTAGACCTCCCAGCATGACCTCATAGCTGAGAAGCTTGCCGGGCTGATCGTCCACCATCAGGATATTGACTCTTTCGTCTTTGCCCATTCGTAGTCTCCGCGTTCAGGAAACAACTGCTGCGGCTCGTCTTCTATCTGCTAGCGATGGAGCCACATCCGCAACGACGAGAGCAGCTGCTCGGTATTGACGGGTTTCGCCAGATACTCTGAAGCCCCAGCCTCAAGACATTTTTCACGGTCTCCCTTCATAGCCTTTGCCGTCAGGGCGATGATCGGCAGTCGCCGGAAAGAAGCGTTCTGCCGAATTACTTGCATGGTTTCGTAGCCGTCCATCTCCGGCATCATAATGTCCATCAGGACGATCGCGATGTCAGGAGTGGATTCGAGTTTGGCAATCGCCTCACGCCCGGTTCCGGCGGTGATTACAGTCATGCCCCGGCGTTCAATCACACTGCTAAGAGCAAAGATGTTGCGGACGTCATCGTCGACCACCAAAACTTTCTTACCCACCAAAGAGTCGTCGGAATGATGCAACCGGTCGAGCAATCTCTGTTTCTCCACCGGAAGATCGGAGACAACCCGGTGCAGGAACAAAGCAGTTTCGTCCAGCAATCGTTCCGGCGACTCGACTCCCTTTACCACGACGCTGCGTGCCAGCGAGTGAAGACGAGCGTCCTCTTCTGGAGAAAGTTCTTTTCCGGTAAAGACAACCACCGGCAAATCGCTGAGGGCTGGCGTATCTCGGAAGCGCTCCAGAACATCGAAACCTGACATGTCGGGGAGCCTGAGATCGAGAACCACGCAGTCAAAAGACTCCTCACTCACGGCGTTAATTGCGCCGGCGCCCGTAGAAACAACCGTAACGTCGATGTCGTTGTAGCCCAGCAATTCCTTGATGCTGAGTTGCTCCCCGGGATTGTCTTCCACCACGAGGAGCCGCTTCCGTCGCGGCGCGGCATATTCTTTGATGCGTGAGAGGGCTGCCTCCAATCCCTCCGGAGTGGTTGGTTTGGTCACAAACGCAAATGCTCCGCGAGCCAAACCGTGGTGGCGATCTTCGTCCAGCGTCAACATCTGCACCGGGATGTGACGGGTCGCCGGGTCCTGCTTCAAGTGATTCAGCACAGTCCAGCCCAGCATGTCCGGCAGGAAGACGTCGAGAGATACTGCCGTGGGATGGTATTCGTGGGCAAGCGCGAGTGCCTCCGCACCTCGCGTAGCCACCAGAACCTTGAAGCCCTGGTCCCGAGACAGATCGCACAAGACTCGCGCGTAGTGCGCGTCATCCTCAACAATAAGCAAGATGGCATCGTCAGGCTGCAGATTGTCGCGGTCGTCATCGATCTTTTCGATCGTATGCTCCGCCATGCTCGCGACGGCTAGCTGCACGGGCGACACTGCGGACGGAGACCTTCGCTCGATCGATGCTGCATTGGAGCCGGAAGGTCCGACATAAGTCTGTGGCAGATACAGAGTGAATGTGCTACCACGGCCTGGCGCGCTGCGCAGCTGGATCTCTCCACCGAGCAAACTGGCCAGTTCACGGCTGATGGCAAGACCCAAACCCGTTCCACCGTACTTGCGGCTGGTTCCCGCGTCCGCCTGCTGGAAGGCTTCGAAGATGATGCGCTGTTTTTCAAACGGAATGCCGATGCCGCTATCTGACACTTCGAAGGCGACTACCGATGCGGCCTTGCCGAGGATCGGATGATCTTCGCTCCAGCCGCTTCGGGCCAGAGATACGGTCATCTGCACCCCTCCGACCTCGGTGAACTTGAAGGCATTCGACAGCAGGTTCTTTAGCACTTGCTGCAGACGCTTCGAGTCGGTGACTACGCTGCGTGCGAGATGGGGATCGCTCTGCACCTCGAAACTGAGGTGACGATTCTCTGCTTCGTGCCGGAACGGACGTCCAACCGCATCCAGCAAGCTGGCAAAGAAGACTTCTTCGGCCTCGACCGACACCGTTCCAGACTCAATTTTGGATAAGTCGAGAATGTCGGTGATCAGATTCAGCAAGTCGGTTCCGGCACCGTGAATGGTGCGGGCAAACTCTACTTGCTTTGGAGTCAGGTTCGCATCCGGATTATCGCTGAGCTGCTGTCCCAGTACCAGAATGCTATTGAGTGGAGTGCGCAACTCGTGGGACATGTTGGCGAGGAACTCGGACTTGTACTTCGAAGTAAGAGCCAGTTCCTTTGCCTTTTCTTCCAAGGCGCGGCGGGCTTGCTCGATTTCCTGATTCTTACGTTCCACCTCGACGTTCTGTTCGGCAAGCTGTTGTGCTTTCTGCGCCAGCTGCTCGTTGGTCTGCTGCAATTCCTTTTGCTGCATCTGGAGTTCGGTGGCTAATTGTTGCGACTGCTTCAACAAGCCTTCGGTCTGCATCGTGGCCTCGATGCTATTCAGCACGATGCCGATGCTGGCCGTCAATTGCTCAAGGAACGCCAAATGGGAGGTGGTGAAGCTACTGAGGGAGGCCAGCTCGATAACGGCTTTTACGCGATCTTCGAAGAGCACGGGAAGCACGATGACGTTTCGCGGAACGGCCTCGAATAAACCGGAGCGAATCGTGATTGTGTTCGGCGGCAATTCGGAGATCAGCATGCGCCGTTTTTCCGCGGCGCACTGTCCTACCAGGCCTTCGCCGACCTTTAACCGCCGGAGATGTCCATCGTCACCGTCGCCGGCAAAGGCTGAGAGCAGCACCATCTCCGCCGATTCCTCACCCCCCATCTGGTAGATCACGCCCTGTTGGGCGCTTACCAGAGGTGCGAGTTCGGAGAGCAACATGCGGCCGACCGTCGTGAGATCGCGTTGGCCTTGCAACATGCCGGTGAAGCGCGCCAGGTTCGTTTTCAGCCAGTCCTGCTCGGTGTTGCGGTCCGTGGTCAGGCGAAGGTTGTCGATCATGGTGTTGAGGTTGTCTTTCAAGTCTGCAACCTCGCCACTGGCTTCTACTTGAATCGAACGCGTCAGATCGCCTTTCGTGACGGCCGTAGCAACCTCAGCAATGGCCCGCACCTGGTTGGTCAAATTGTCGGCCAGCAGGTTTACGTTACCGGTGAGATCCTTCCAAGTTCCGGCGGCCCCTGGCACGTTGGCTTGCCCGCCAAGACGGCCTTCCACGCCGACTTCGCGCGCGACCGTTGTAACCTGATCAGCAAAAGTGGCCAGCGTATTTGTCATGTTGTTAATGGTTTCCGCGAGCGCCGCGACTTCGCCCTTCGCGTTCACCGTAAGCTTTTGAGTCAGTTCACCGTTGGCAACGGCCGTAACCACTTTCACGATGCCGCGCACTTGCTCCGTGAGGTTGGCGGCCATGACGTTCACGTTATCGGTGAGATCCTTCCAGGTTCCTGCGACACCCGGGACCTGCGCCTGCCCGCCCAGTTTTCCCTCCGTACCCACTTCGCGGGCCACACGAGTTACTTCGGCCGCGAAGGCGTTGAGCTGATCCACCATCGTGTTGATGGTGTTCTTTAGTTCGAGAATTTCGCCTTTCACGTCGACCGTGATTTTGCGCGACAGGTCGCCGCGAGCCACGGCGGTCGTGACTTCGGCGATATTGCGCACCTGACCTGTGAGGTTGCCGGCCATGGCGTTCACTGAGTCAGTAAGATCCTTCCACGTTCCGGCCACACCCGAGACATTGGCCTGTCCACCTAGACGGCCTTCGCTACCCACTTCGCGCGCGACACGCGTTACTTCGGCGGCGAAGGAGCGCAGCTGCTCAACCATCGTGTTCAGGGTCTCTTTCAGCTGCAAGATTTCGCCGCGCACGTCGACCGTGATCTTTTTCGAAAGGTCACCGTTCGCAATCGCGGTCGCGACTTCCGCGATGTTACGTACCTGACCCGTGAGGTTGCTGGCCATGAAGTTGACGTTGTCGGTGAGATCCTTCCAGGTTCCGGCGACGCCCGGTACCTGCGCTTGTCCGCCTAGCTTGCCGTCGGTGCCGACTTCGCGGGCTACGCGCGTTACTTCCCCGGCGAACGCGTTCAATTGATCCACCATGGTATTGATGGTGTTCTTGAGTTCGAGAATTTCACCTTTCACGTCGACCGTAATTTTGCGCGACAAATCGCCTCGCGCGACGGCCGTTGTCACTTCAGCGATGTTTCGAACTTGACCGGTGAGGTTTCCAGCCATGGAGTTCACGGAGTCAGTAAGATCTTTCCAGGTTCCGGCGACGCCGGGCACATTGGCTTGTCCACCGAGGCGGCCTTCGGAGCCGACTTCGCGGGCCACGCGCGTCACTTCTCCAGCGAAGGCGTTCAGCTGATCCACCATCGTGTTGATCGTTTCTTTGAGCAGCAGGATTTCTCCGCTGACATTGACCGTGATTTTCTTGGAAAGATCGCCGCTGGCGATGGCGGTCGCAACTTCGGCGATATTTCGGACCTGGCCGGTCAGGTTGCTGGCCATCGAGTTGACGGAGTCGGTGAGATCTTTCCACGTGCCTCCCACGCCGGGCACTTGCGCCTGGCCGCCGAGTTTGCCGTCCGTGCCGACTTCGCGCGCTACGCGCGTCACTTCGGAGGCAAACGAGCGCAACTGATCGACCATCGTATTCAGCGTGTCTTTGAGCTCGAGAATTTCGCCCTTCACGTCGACCGTAATCTTGCGCGATAAGTCGCCACGCGCCACGGCGGTTGCAACTTCGGCGATATTTCGGACCTGGCCGGTCAGGTTGCTGGCCATGAAGTTAACGTTGTCGGTGAGATCCTTCCACGTTCCGGCGACGCCCGGTACTTGCGCCTGGCCGCCGAGCTTGCCTTCGGTACCCACTTCGCGGGCCACGCGCGTCACTTCTCCGGCGAACGCGTTGAGCTGGTCCACCATTGTGTTGATGGTGTTCTTAAGTTCCAGAATTTCACCTTTCACGTCGACGGTGATCTTGCGCGACAAGTCGCCGCGAGCCACGGCTGTCGTGACTTCAGCGATATTGCGCACCTGGCCGGTGAGGTTTCCTCCCATCGAGTTGACCGAGTCAGTCAGATCCTTCCAGGTACCGGCGACGCCCGGCACATTGGCCTGCCCGCCCAGACGTCCTTCGGTGCCAACTTCGCGCGCCACACGAGTTACTTCGCCGGCGAAGCGGTTCAGCTGATCCACCATCGTGTTCAGCGTTTCCTTGAGCTGCAAAATCTCGCCGCGAACGTCCACCGTAATCTTGCGCGACAAATCACCGTTGGCGATAGCCGTCGCTACTTCAGCGATGTTTCGCACCTGGCCGGTGAGATTGCTGGCCATAAAGTTGACGTTGTCGGTGAGATCTTTCCAGGTGCCGCCAACTCCGGGCACCTGCGCCTGCCCGCCCAGTTTCCCTTCGGTACCGACTTCGCGCGCCACGCGAGTGACTTCTCCCGCGAACGCGTTGAGCTGATCCACCATGGTGTTGATGGTGTCTTTGAGTTCCAGAATTTCACCCTTTACGTCGACCGTGATTTTGCGCGACAAATCACCGCGGGCCACGGCTGTAGTCACCTCAGCGATGTTGCGGACCTGAGCCGTCAAGTTACCGGCCATTGCGTTGACCGAGTCGGTAAGATCTTTCCAGGTTCCGGCCACGCCCACCACAACGGCCTGCCCGCCCAGCTTACCGTCTGTACCTACTTCACGAGCCACGCGTGTCACCTCGGAGGCGAACGAGCGGAGCTGATCCACCATCGTGTTGATGGCTTCTTTTAACTGGAGAATTTCGCCGCGCACATCGACTGTAATTTTGCGCGAGAGATCGCCGCTGGCCACCGCGGTTGCCACTTCAGCGATGTTTCGGACTTGGCCAGTGAGGTTGCTCGCCATCGAGTTGACGGAGTCCGTCAGATCTTTCCAGGTGCCAGCCACACCGGGGACCTGCGCCTGACCACCAAGTTTTCCGTCCGTACCGACTTCACGCGCCACGCGCGTTACCTCGGCGGTGAAGACGCCGAGCTGCTGAATCATCGTATTGACAATGCTGGCGGAGCGTAGAAACTCGCCCTCCAGCGGACGGCCGTCCACATCGAGGCGCACCGTTTGAGTCAGATTTCCCTGCGCCACAGCAGCGATAGCACGGGTCACTTCGGCGGTGGGTCGAAGCAAATCTTCGACCAGCGTATTGATCGATACTTCCATATCGCCCCATGCGCCTTTGGATTCATGGAAGCGAGTGCGCTCGCGGGTTCTTCCTTCCTTGCCGACTACCTGCCCCACACGCTTCAATTCCTGCGCCATTTGTTGGTTGGCGGCAACAATGGAATTAAAGGTGTCGGCAACCTTGCCAGACAGTCCGGTCCAGGAGCCCGGAAGGCGCACGGAAAAATCGCCATCCCGCATGGTTTGCAGGCCGGCCAGAATCACTTTGAGATCCCCGCCAGTGGGCTGGGCAACAGCTACAGAATCGCCATTGGTTTTATTGTTATTCTCGCCTGCGTCGAATCCGCCGTTGGCCACGGTCGAAACCGTGTCCCGGCTATTTTTTTTCATAGAAGCTCCTGCAATGAGAGGCAGTTCGGCAACGTCTACCTAGCGCTTTCATATCCCGAGGGTGCATGATGGCTAAACGAGAAATTACAATCTGAAGATTTGGACGCAACAGCGGCTTCCAAACAGGCTACCACTACCGAAACCAGGGCAACTGGTATCATTTGTGCTGAGTGCGACCAAAGGGGGAGTCTCCGGTCCGAATAGTGTTGATAACACGACGAACTGAAGCTTGACTCTAGGGTTTTTACTGTAGAACTACTGACCGGTCTTACACGCGTTCCCATTTGCTATGCCGGAAAACTCGTCCTAACACATGCCACTGTTCGGAATATGCCCAGAAGTTCAGTTTATCCTTACTATGTACATAGATTCCCGTATGTCGTCGGGCACTTTGGATTATTACGATTCGTGAGCGAATGGTTTTGATTTACGATTCGTCGCCGAACTGAAGGAAACGAGACTTATACTTAGGATTCGTATCCGTCGCTGGGACTTTGTTTTTCCTAGTCCATGACAGTACATTCGAACTGGTCATGGCGAAGGGACCAAGCATGCGCCTGTTAAGTGTACGGCTCATCGTTTCTCTTATCGTCGGCATCACTTTGGTATCGTTGGGTTTTTCATACAATGAGGTATTGAGGGAGAAGCGTCTCCTTCGCAGTGATCTGGAGCGGCGCGCCGAACTGCTGAGCGAGAGCATCGCGGGCAACGTCGAGAAGTCGCTGGAAAGCGGCTCTCAACGGGGGCTGCAGAAATTAGTACAGCGCTTTGGAAACCGGGAACACCTGATTGGGATCGCCGTCTACGACCGGCAGGGCAAGGTGGTAGCAATCACCACCGAATTGCAGAAAATTCTGAATGCTGCTCCGGCTGACATAGCCCAAGCCATGAGCCAAAATCATGGGCAGGGCTCATTCGGCCGACTCGGGGACGACCGGATACATACTTTTGCCTTGCCTCTGCACCGTCAGGATGAGGTTATCGGTGGTCTGGCCATTGTTCACGACGTTAACTACATTCATGCGCAAAACCTGCGCACCTGGCGCGAGGCATTCGTCCGAGTGCTGGTTCAAGTCTTCTTCATAGTGCTCATCACCTTGCTGATCGTGCGCTGGAGCATAGCAGGTCCTATCGCGCGAGCCGCTCAGTGGATGCGTGCCCTTCGCATGGGAAGGATCTCGTCGCACCAGCAGATGCCGGACCTCGATCTGTTCAAACCACTGGCCTGGGAAGTGGTCACAATGGCGGAAAGCTTAAGTCAGGCAAGAAGCGCCGCCGAGAATGAGGCCAGGTTGCGGGAGGCCGGGGAATCGATGTGGACGGCGGACCGGCTCGCAGTTCAGATCCAGACCCGCCTGCACGGGGGTCGGCTGTTTGTGGTGTCGAACCGCGAGCCTTATATCCATCAGCGGAACGGCAAGTCCTTAGAAGTGAACGTTCCGCCCAGTGGATTGGTTACTGCTTTGGAGCCGGTTCTTACCGCCTGCGATGGCACATGGATCGCACATGGCAGTGGAAACGCTGACAATGAAGTTGTGGACACGCATGACAGGTTGCGCGTTCCTCCGGAGAATCCTCGCTACACGTTGCGACGGGTATGGCTAAGCAAAGAAGAAGAAGAAGGATACTATTACGGCTTTGCTAACGAAGGTCTTTGGCCGCTCTGTCATATCGCTCATACCCGTCCCATCTTCCGCGCTCGAGACTGGCAGTTTTATCAGGAAGTGAATCGCAAGTTTGCAGCGGCGGTGATTGAGGAAATCGCGGATACGCCGAATCCTGTGGTTTTGGTTCAGGATTATCACTTTGCCTTGCTGCCACGCATGCTGAAGGAAAAGAGGCCAGACGTGCGCGTGGCCATTTTCTGGCATATCCCGTGGCCCAATCCGGAAGCCTTCGGCATCTGCCCCTGGCAGCGCCAACTTGTTGATGGGTTGCTCGGCGCGGATCTGATTGGATTTCACGTGCAATCGCATTGCAACAACTTTCTGCAGACTGTGGATCGGGTTGTGGAATCACGGGTCGATTGGGAACACTTTTCAGTGTCGCGTCAAAATCACCGCACCATCGTACGGCCGTTCCCTATCAGCGTCGACTTGGGGGACGATGAACCGGTTGAGGCCGATAGCTATGGCACCGACTATCTCGAACGCTCGACTTTGATGCACGCCTTAGGCGTGGAAGCCGCGTTTGTGGGAGTCGGCGTGGACCGGGTGGACTACACCAAGGGCATTCATGAACGCTTCCGGGCGATCGAGCGATTTCTGGAAAAGTATCCCAAGTACCAGGGGCAATTCACTTTCTTGCAGATCGGCGCTCCGAGCCGCACCCACATCAAACGCTACCACGACCTGATGGGAGAGCTGGAAGCCGAAGTCGAAAGAATCAACTGGCGTTTTCAGTCGGGGAACTGGAAACCGATCTTGTTCCTGAATCGGCAACATAGCCACGAGGAGATCGGACGCTACTACCGCGCCGCGGATCTTTGCCTGGTGACCTCGCTGCACGATGGCATGAATCTGGTGGCAAAAGAGTTTCTAGCGGCACGTCGCGACGAACGCGGAGTGCTGATTCTCAGCCAGTTCACCGGAGCGGCTCGCGAACTTCGCGACGCTTTACTGGTGAATCCATACGATATCGACCAGACTGCCGAAGCGATCCGTGTCGCATTGGAGATGGCTCCCGAAGAAAAGCAAGTGAGGGTGCATCGCATGCGCAGGATCATAAGGGAAAACAACATCCATCGCTGGGCCGGAAATCTGATCACGGAATTGTGCGAATTGAGGCTTGACGGAGGAGATCGAACGCCGGGGAAAGTTCGCGGAAGCGTCACCGCTGCGTGATGCTCCCGGAAGAAGGGACTAAGCGGGCGTTCGGTGAGAGGGGTTAGACGACCGGCAGATAGCCTGTGAGCAGCGTGCTGCGGGCATTCGTGATCGAAGAACTTGGCGATCCCCACCGTCGCCGTGGAACCTCCCGATCGTTGAAGCGCACTCGGAAGCGCACTCGCGAGCGCTTCTTGAACCACCCGGAATAGGTGGTCGCAGGCTAAACCGTGAGCTGGGTCCTGCTATTGCAAGGGACACCTCTGGTTAGGGCTCTTCCGGCATTCAGTCTTTGGCGGTGGTGGCTTCCGGGTCGGCCTGAATGGTAACTTCCACCTCGGCACCCGGCTTGAGGTGAACTTTCTCGCCATTTCGATCCGTAAGAGTATTTTCGATGCGAACCTCGCGATAGAGGTGATCCGCCCCATGTATTGCAATCTGGGCACGTTCAGGTTGGGAGGGCAAAACAGGCTTGATGATTTTTTCGACGGTGGCAGGCAAGGTAGTGCTGGGTTTTTCGCTCATACAGCTCCCTGATTGGTTGGCGAACGGAAAATCAGCGCCTAGCGGAGCGCTGTGAAACGATTATAGCGGTAGAGCTGGGCTACCCGGAAGGACCCGCGCGTGATCCTTCTGACAGACTCAGTCCGAGACATTCAATCGCCGCTCAAAGCGGACGGATAGAAAGGTCAGGGCTTTGGATCAAGCGGACAACTTCTGAGGGCTGGAGGATGCGGAGAGGCTTTCTACGGGCACAGTGGGATCGGCTAGCTGTCGAATCTGGGTGAGCGCATCGGACAAAGTTGTGGAGACCAGTCCTGAGCAAGTCGGGCCAAGGCGTTGACGAGCTGTGTCGCTATCGAAGCTCCACAGACCCATGACAATTCGCAAACCTGGAGAAATGGCCTTCAATCTTCGGCAAACCGATCGACCCTCGCTCACGGCGAAGGGAGAGACGGAAGATACGCAGGCAATTCCGTAATCGCGTTGGGAAACCTCCGCCAACATTGCTTCCGGTAAGCCCGCCCTGAATTCGCGGGCACGGAATCCGGCCTGCCGCAACAACTGCGCGAGCATCGCCGCCACCAGTTCGTCAGCACCGCCGCTGGCTGGAATGCAGGCGATATTACTCCCCTGCAGAGTGCCGTCAACGTGAGATCGCTTGCGATAAGGGCCGTCTTCCGCCGTATAGGGAGCGAGTTCTCCTCCATACTCATCCCCGAGATCTTCAATCAGTTCGTTGACATTGCGAAACATGAACCTTAATGAGCTGTCCTCAAGATCATCTGCATGGTGATCGTGTTCCGCCAATTTCACAGCGGGAAGGATTATTGATTCATACAAACTCTCCAGCGAGTTCTCTTTTAAATAGGCCTCGGCTATGGCACGAGCCTCTTCTTGATCCATGGCGAGCAGGCGCTGGTAGAAGCACTGCTCCGGCAGCAGCACAGGTTCGTCGCCTAGCAGCACTTCAAGAAAACTCAATTGCGGAACATGGCGGCCGAGCACGATCAGACATACGGTGAGTGGAGTCGACAATATAAGTCCTACCGGTCCCCATATGCTGGCCCAGAAGACCGCCGCAACCAAGATGGCGAGAGATGAGATGCCGGTGTGAGCGCCGTAGAGCAAAGGCTCAACGAAGTTGGCCACGGTCAACTCCAAAACCGCAAACGCCGCGAATGCCAGTGCGGCATGACGCCACCCTGGAAACACCGCCAGCGCTAAGGCAACGGGCAGGGCCGTTGCGATAAGAGTACCGACGTAGGGAACAAACCGCAGTACCCCTGCGAAAACACCCCAGAGAAGCGCGTGGGGAATACCGATATACCAGAGTGCCAAACCAAAAACCGTTCCGTAACTTGCATTGACCAGGCATTGCAGTACCAAATAACGGCTGAGCCGACGACCGGCATCATCCAGGGCTTGAGTCATCACGTTCAACCGACCTCGTCCCGCGAGCCGGATTGCACGATTACGCAGGTCCTCCCGTTTGACCAACATGAATAAAGTGAAAATGATGACGATAGCTGCGGTCTCGATGGGCCCGGCCAGCGGTCCGAGTAAAGCGCGAAGATCTTGGACAACATTCGATGGAGGCTCTGCCACTTGAACAGGTACGGGGCGAACGGGATGGGTCGTCCTTTGTTCTTTGTCTTGCTTAGTCGAAGAAATCTGCCCCGGTACCGCGGCTAGTTCCTGATTTAATTCCTGGATGGTAGTGGTGGCTTTACCGAGATTTCCGCTATTCGGCCTACGGAGTGATTGAATTTTTGCATCGAGGTTGGCCTTGTAATCCGGCAGCTCGACCATGATCTGAACCAGCTGACTCGCCACTCCCCAAGTCACCGCTCCGGCCAGCGTGAAAGATAACACCAGGACGGCTAAGACTGACGGAACCCGTCCTAACCTTATCTTTTCCAGTAAGGACACGAGTGGGGTAAGGAGAAAACTGAAGACCAAGGCCAGCGCCAGAGGAATAAATAGCTCACGGCCGAAAAATAGTGCGGCGATCGCCAGCACAAAGGCGATGAGTACCAGTGATTTAGAGGCCGAAGCTTCCTTAGTAGGCGCCAAATTTGGACTCCAGTTCAGCCGCACGAATGATCGACGTACGTACCAACCAAGTTTTGTTCCGCAGATTTCCTGGTCTGGGGAACAATGCTGCCTCACGCCGCAAATCTAAGCAGTAACTTCGGCGGCTATGCATTCCCGATGTCCGTAGCGGCATATCGCTTCCGAACCCCTGCCGCTTTCACAAGCTGGCTGCAGCACAGGCTGCCCGATTCTGCGGGACAGCCGCAATTTTCATGAGCACATTTCTTCAGTTCAGCGCTGTCTATCACTCTTGACTCCTCATAAGACCGTGTGGCCGACGCGGCGATACAGCCGGTTTGGCGCACAAACACACGGTTAGTGCTGAATTCATGCGGTTGGGTTGCCCGGCGGATCTCCTGGATTCGTTGTCCTGGCCCACTGTACCGGGGTTGGGATTACTTGGATCTTAAAGCGTAGTACTTCCGAGTATTTGAGATCATAGTTTTTGCTTGGAAGGAATACAGTGATTCTGGTATGGTCGTGAAAGTTTCGGGAAGCAGATTCGGGCCGAAGCGCTCAGCTGGCTGAAAAACTGAGGCAAATCTTAACAGTTTAAACAAGACCCGCAATCAAGCCACGTTCGAAGCCCTGACGCGCTCCGCTCGCGCGCGGGGATGCAGTTACGCAAGCAGTTCTGAAACGCAAGCCAACAACCTAATTTGGAGAAGTGTAGCATGCCGAAGTATCCATTGCTGAACGTGTGCGTGCTGGTTATTTGCGCTCCATCCCTCTTCGCTGGTGTGACGGTCAGTACGCCCACCAATAATTCGACCCACCAGGGATCGGTTCCCTATGCCGCCTCGGCTTGGACTTCGTGTGACAAGGGCGTTGCCTCCATGGGAATTTACGCGGCCCCCGGAGTTTTGTCGTATGTAGTCAACGGCACCTCTCTAAATACAAGTTTGAATCTCAGCCCGGGAACCTACAACACGGTGGTCGAAGCTTGGGATTACTGCGGCGGAGCATCGACGGCTAGGGTTACCGTTACGGTCAGCGAAAGCGGGCAATCGGGCGTGCAGGTGACCTCCCCTGCGAACAACAGCACGGTCAGCTCCTCGGTCAACTTCACGGCTACAGCGACCACGTCCTGTTCGCGAGGCGTTTCGGCGATGGGAGTCTATACAGCACCTTATCAACTGGCATATGTGGTAAACGGCGCCAGCATGAATCACACTCTGGGACTCAATCCCGGGACGTACCACACGGTCGTGCAAGAGTGGGACAAATGCGGAGGCGCCGCCACCACTCCGGTTACGATCACCGTAAATGGAGGCGGCGGAGGCGGAAACACATTCTCGAATGTTCAGCGCAGCGGCGGCTGGGGCGTGTACGGGCAAGGACCGCCAAATTTTGTTGACTGCTCGCCTTCGCCCTGCGATGGCATCTCTTTCTGGATGGCCCAGGGCGTAAATTCGCCATCCATGAGCGGAGAGGCTGCCGCATTCAATGTCGGGGGAAGCGCTCCTTACTCTGATGCACTGTTTAACAATCATTTGATCGGCGATTTTTCCTCCCAGGGAATGCCCGACCACAATCACACTCTGGTTCCCACTCTCCACGACTTTAGCTACGACGTGTGGTTCTTCGGAAGCAACTTAGGACTTTCGCAGGCTTTGGAGTTTGACCTGAATCAGTTCTTCGACGGCATGGGTTTCATCTGGGGTCATGAGTGCCGCATCGCAGGCGGTAATGAATGGGACGTTTGGGACAATCAGAAGGCGCATTGGACCCCCACTGGTATCCGCTGCTACCCGAAAAACGATGCCTGGAACCATCTTACGATCAAGGTGCAGCGCACCTCGAACGACGAATTGTTATATCAGTCCATTACTCTCAACGGAGTGACCAACACCC
Organism: Candidatus Acidiferrales bacterium; assembly: GCA_035603035.1. Taxonomy (GTDB): domain Bacteria; phylum Acidobacteriota; class Terriglobia; order Terriglobales; family Acidobacteriaceae; genus Sulfotelmatobacter. The sequence goes on from DATNLE010000268.1 coordinate 128,855, forward strand.
TTAACTGGACCTTCGGCCATGGGTCCGCTCCTGGCTGGTATGGCGTTACCCTTAACTATCAGCAGGATGGCAATAACAAGCAACAGCCCTACGACATATACCTCGACAATCTGAACTTCAGTTATCAGTGAGGGCAAGATGAGGATGTAGCGAGTGGTATGCCCTTTCATTATTAACTCGTTTCGATTAGACGAACCACCAGACTGCGGACCCGTTCTCGGGTCCGCATTTTTCACGCGCGTTTCCGCTTTCGAGTTCCGGGGATTTTCCCAGCCGTAACACGTCGGTAACTTGGAGCTGCGCGAAGTCACGGTACACAATAGGAACAAGCGCTGCTCTCTCCTGCGACCGCTCGCGCAGGCGATGGTTTCCATTCGGCGCGGCAATGGTCGAGAAAGTTCTCGAACATTCAGTCTTTGCAATGAAACTCTGAAAGCCGCAAATTCACTTATGGATGACCGCAGAAGCGAGCGCTTTGGGCGATACGAGATCCTGGCTGAACTTGGGCGGGGAGCCATGGGTGTTGTCTACAAGGCTCGCGACCCCAAGATCAATCGCTTGGTGGCGGTAAAAACCATTTCGTTAGCCGGGCAGCCACCGGAGGACGAGCAGGAGTATCGCGAGCGCTTTCACCGCGAAGCGGAAGCTGCAGGCCGCCTTTCGCATCCCGGAATTGTCACCATCTTCGACGTGGGCGAGGAACCGGAGACGCGGGCTCCTTACATCGTGATGGAATTTGTAGGGGGACAGTCTCTCGACAAGCTGCTTTCCGGTGAAGACCGGAAGTTGCCGCTGGAAGCCGCGCTCCAGCTGACCCATGAACTGGCGGAAGCGCTGGATTGCGCTCATGGCCAGGGAGTAGTTCATCGCGATTTAAAACCGGCCAACATTCTGTTAACCGAAGAGGGACACGCCAAAATTGCAGACTTTGGCATAGCCAAACTGAATCTTGCCAACCACACTCTGGCCGGCCGGGCCTTAGGAACTCCTGCTTATATGTCGCCGGAGCAACTGAATGGCGAGGCCGTGGACGGCCGCTCGGATTTGTTTTCTTTAGGCGTGGTTCTATACACGATCCTGACGGGTTACAGACCATTTCAGGGAAATAGTGCCCTCACGGTTTCCTACAAAGTAGTTAACCGCGACCCTATCCCCGCGACAGTGTTAGAAACCGAATTGCCGCAGGCTCTTGACTACATCATTTCTCGAGCCATGGCAAAAGATCCGGCACAGCGCTATCAGCGCGGCATGGAAATGGCTTTGGATATCCAAGATCTGCGGGAAGGCCGCGAGCTATGGAGTAAGGCAAAACAACCAGGTTCACCACCGACCGGCACGCCTGCAGTCCTCGGAGAGAAGGACAGGCAGTCGGCGACCGCAAGGATCAGTACAGTAGGAAAACCTCGGTCATCCCGGCGCGCGCAATCGTCGCAAAACCGGGCGGCGGAAAAACTGATGGCTAACATGAGGAAGAAATCCCTCATCGGTATCGTGTTCTTGATGGGACTCTTGCTCTTCGGCCTTCGCGTCGGCCGCATAGCTTCTCCCCAAGCAGCGTCGGCTCGAATCGGCCAGGAAAAAACCCTTGCGCCGCCGTCTCAATTCGGAGAGGTGATGGACGGCAAGTCCGCGGCGGTGCCGCCTGCGGCGGTTCCATCCGCGACAGGTCCCAGTCGCGATACTCCAACCCCTAAAGCATTAAAGCCGATCGCCCCAAGACCAAGGAAGGCCCTCATTATCCCTCCTGCGGCCAAAGCAGTGCTAGTCGCCATCAGTTCAGTTGCAGCGCCTGCGGCCACAATACCTGCCACACTGGGCATCGAGGTAGATCACAAATTCGCCGAGGCGCATCTATCCATATGGGTAGATGACCAGTTGAGCTATACCCACACTCTGGAAGGAACTGACAAGAAACGTTTGGTAGTGTTCCATCATGTTCAAGGCCACGAAATTCACTCCATGCAGATTCAGCCAGGAAATCATCATCTGCGCGTCCAAGTCACATCCGAGTCGCACTCCTCCGACCAGTCGGTGACGGGAGCTTTCGCCAGCGGAGCCGAAAAACTGCTGCGGATCTACTTCGACAAGCGCGGAGAGATGAACCTGAACCTCGAGTAACCCTACCTTCCTGCTCATCTCGTGGAACTAGCTTTTTGGCCCCTGACTTCCAGTTCGTTCACTACTTGCCGCACGTTCGGCACCGTAGACGTCACCTTTTCCACCTGGGCACGCTTGGAACCTGAGTTGACGTTACCCTTCAAAGTCACAACCCCATTCTTGACGTCGTAGCGAACGCCTTTCTGAAGACCGTTTTGAATAAGGGCAGCGTCAACATTTTTATCAATGGCCTTGTCGAGATCCGTGTTCACCGTACGCGCGTCGCTTTCCGCGCCGGGGGGAAGCACGGCAATTTCGTCTGAGACGACCTGCCCAGCGGCCATCGAATTCGCAATCGAGTCGGCTTTGGCTTTGTCTCCGTCGGCAGCCACCTTGCCTGTCAGAGTGACTACTCCCTTGTCACGGTCTTGAGCAACTGAAATATTGTGGAGGCCAGCTTGATCCAACGATTTGCGAATGCCGTCGGCGACGTCAGGGGATTTGGTCTCTGTTCGGGAACAGCCAAAAAGACAAAGGACCGCTAACATCATGGCTGCCCACAGGCCAAGCCGCATTTTTTTCATGACTCTCCCTCCGTAACGACGGGGGATGAGACGAGCTTTAAGGCTGGAAGGTTGTTCGGCGCTTCCCCAGAATTACCGAGCGTGAGAAACCAAACGTAGTTCAAGCAGCTTCTCCCGAGGGAGATTCCGTGTTCACCGTTTCCGGCTTGCCATGCGACGGCCGATGTACTTCCTGTCGCATCGTCGGCCTTTGTTTGTCGGGAAAATCGGACAGCTCGATGGATCTTCCCGTCCGCGCTGATTCATAGATGGCGCGAACAATGCGAACATCCGCCAATCCTTCCATCCCAGAAGGTTCCGGCTCCTTATCTTGTAGAATGCAGTCGGAGAAGTAAACTATCTCGGCGGCAAACTGATCGCGTTTGGGAAACCTCTTGCTGCTCGACTTTCCGCCCTTGATGACCTGATATTTTATTCCGGAAGCGTATTCGTAAGCGGGATCTGCAGTAAGTACACCCTTCGTTCCGACCAATGTGTAGCGGCTGATGTCGGCGGCGCCAAAGCTGCAGGTGAAAGTAGCCAGCCTTCCGTCCGGAAAGCGCATGACGACAGACGTCATCTCGTCGACTTTTTGGAACCGGGGCTCCCGGTTACCTGCGCTGCAGGCCAAGACCGATGCCGGCTCAGCTCGAAACAGATAACGGGCGGCATTGATGCAATAAACGCCCATATCGTAGACGGGCCCGCCTCCCTTCTCCACAGGTTCGGTAACGCGGACATTGTTCTCCACTACCTGTTGAGCAAAATCCGAACTGAAGAATCGAGGGTCTCCCAGCTCGCCGCTTTGCGCCAGCTGCGCCGCCTCCAGGTTGCCCTTCTCAAAATGCAGGCGATAGGCAATCATCAATTTGACGCCGTTCGCTTCGGCGGCCTCAATCATGGATTCGCACTCTTCTTCCGTGACTGCCATGGGCTTCTCGCAAAGAACGTGAACCCCAGCTTTCGCCGCCCGTACGGCGTAATCCCGATGGAGATGATTTGGCAAGACTATGTAAACGGCATCGACTACGGAAAGGGCTTGCTCATACTCGTCGTATGTATATAGATGTTCGACGCGATACTTCTTGCCTAACTTCCGCCGCTTTTCGGCGTCGCTGGAGACGATTGCTGCCAACTCAGAATTTTGTGCAGCTCTAAAGGCGGGTAGAACCGCGACCTGTGACAAGTGACCCAAGCCTACAACCGCGTATCGTATTTTTCGTTCCGGATTGTTTGGAGCGCTCATAACTTATTCTTCTCTCGTTTCGTTGGTTTCGTTCATTGTTCTTGCAAGAGCAACGCTTTTATAAGCTTCTTCTCTCACAGCAATGTTGCGATTTTGGTGAGATCGAGCACGAACTCTTGCATTCGGGCTTGTCTGGCATCGGAATCGGGTGCGCGCAATATCGATGATGGGTGAACCGTCGCCAAGACCTTGGGAGCCAGCCTAGATTCGACTAACTGCCCACGTTGACGAGTTACGCTAAAATCCCGGCCCAACAGCGCCTGAGCAGCAGTCGCACCCAGACAGACCAGGACTTCGGGCTTCACTGCTTGCAGCTCAGCATCAAGCCAGGGACGGCAAGCATTTATCTCAGAGGAACGAGGCTTTTTGTGAATGCGCCGCTTGCCACGCGGGGCTGGAGACCATTTGAAGTGCTTGACCACATTCGTAACGTAAACTTCAGAGCGATCGATGCCGGCCTGGTGCAGTGCCTCGTCCAGAATTTTCCCCGCAGGTCCAACGAAGGGACGGCCCGCCAAATCTTCCTGATCTCCCGGTTGTTCTCCCACAAAAACAATCTTGGTCCGCTGCGGACCTTCTCCGAAAACTGTTTGGGTGGCATTTTTCCAGAGATCGCAGGCCCGACAATCGCGGGCCGCGCGTCGCAGGCCGGAGAGCGAGGGTTGTTCCAGTTTCTGCGGCACACTGGTCAGACTTGGAGTGCTGTGAATGGGCGTAAACCGCTTCTGATTGGACGAACTCTTCATGCGGAGCACATTGACTTTGGCCGGGCAGCGACCATAGTTTAAACATAGGTTGGGCCATCCCGCCCCGGCATCCGGTAGCCACTGTAATGTCTTAACGAAATGCCTTAGCCGCCAAACCTAAGCCGCCGGATTTCGTTCGCTTTTGGGCCCGATGAAATCCAGTAGCGCAATCTACCGGCGATTGGGCGCTGGTTTTCGATCCACCGCAGAACGCTGAGTGTGAGTGAGACATTGGACGGTGGGCTCGCATTCGTCGACAAAACATCTCGCGAAGTTGCCCTACTGATAAAGCAAACAGGAACCAGCCCAGGGTTCCCATCACGAGCGCGGTCGCGGTTTTCCACTCACGCATTCTTCTGCAGCCATTAAGAATGCGGGAAGTCGGGATCGACTCCCCGCTAACGACCGTCGGACAACGATTGAGCGGCTCTGCGATTAAGCGGCTCTGCGCGACCTCCGTTTTTCCTTAGGTTGTTCTTCTTCCTCGGCTTCCGCATCCCCTTGCTGGGCCTCGACGTTGATTTCCTTTGCTAATTCAGTCAGCTTCTCGTCAGTTTCCTTTTCTTCCTCCAAAGTCTCCCTGAGGAGGGATGCTTGCTCCGACTCGCCGAGAAGCTCCGCATAGGCAATGACCGTGCCGTAACCAGCGATTTCATAGTGCTCCACGCGTTGAGCGGCAGAGATCAGAGCGGCGTCCATCATGGCATCTTCAAAGTCTTCTCCCATGATCTCCGCACCCTCTTTCACCAAACCTTCCATTCCTAAACATTTTTTGCCCGTACCCTTTTCCCCCAAGGTTTCGAATATCTGTTGCAGACGTTCAATGTGCCCTCGGGTCTGCTCCAGGTGCTCCTCGAATCCCTGGCGCAATTCATCGGACGATGCTGCCTTAGCCATCTTCGGCAACGCCTTGGTAAGCTGGTTCTCAGCACTGAACAAGTCTTTAAGTTCTTCCACATACAGTTCTTTCAGAGAATTCTTAGTCATGGTTCTCCTCGTTATCTAGGATTTGCCCCCGGACGGCGGCTCAATTTATGTTCCGTTAGTTGCAAAACAAGGGTAAGCGGGATGGTTAAGATCGAGAAGGGAACTAGAATTTGGACTTTCTAAAACGCGGGGCTGACCACCTGACCCTGAAATCATGGTCTCCGCGAGCTCAGCGCCGGCGGCGCTATCATAAGCTCGTGAGCAATTGAACAATGACGCTGACGCCGAAGATGCGGTTCCGGACGCACTCTTGTCTGCCTACAAGCACTCAGACCAATTCAAGGGGCCGGCGCAGATGTCGACTTGGTTAACCACGATTGTGACGTTGTTGTGAATTGCGTGCGGATACAGCACGCTTCGCGCCATGGCAGAGACTCTCTATTCTAGTTCGAGTGAGGCGCGGCCACGCGTTTAGTGTTCAACGAGCACTATTGACAAGCCACTTCAGATAGGCGACAGTTAAGACGGAATCGGTATCAACTGCTTGCAGTCAGATGCTAAGAACTGGAAATGGCGAGTCCCGTACGACGGCGTAGGTCAAATCCCGTAAGCGGCCCCGAGTGCCCGATCGAGGACTTCTTCCGATGATCAGCGCGTCAGCGTCGAACTGCCGAGCAGCCTCAAGAAGCGCGTCCTTGATAGGACCGGCAACAATCCGGACCGGCGCCAGGGACCCAACTCTTCGTTGCAGTTCGGCAATGCGCTGACGTGCTTGCTTCCCTTCCTCCGACTGAACTTGTTCGTCAAGGTCCAGTTGAATGGGCAAATTGCGATCGATGGACTGGATCGCGTGAATAATATGGAGGCTACTGTGCGCTTCCTCCGCTGCCTGATGGGCATAGCGGAGCACTCTTTCTGAATCCTCGTCTAAGCCGATGGTGCATAACCATTCGCGGTGCTCCAACGGTCGTGGAACTATCGTCTCAGCGTGTCTGCTCGTTACGACCGGGCAATCCGCATCATTGAGCACCTTGGCTGTTGTAGAACCAATGAGCATCCGCCTGAAGATACCAGCATGCGTAGGCATAATGATGAGATCGAACCCATTCTTCGCGACCTCAGCGATTTGTGCCGCGGCGTCTCCGGCAACAACGAGTCTTGGGTGTTCGGAGATGGGGAACTCCGCCTGGAGGAATGAATGAAGCCTGTCGCGACCGATTGTCTGATGTTCTTCTGCGATTTCCCCCGACCCCCTCATCAGGTAAAGTTCGAAGCCGTTGTGGCTGGCGGGGTCGAACACATACATCAGCGACACTTTAGCGCCAAACAAGGTCGCAGCCCTTTTCACGTAAGAGGCCATGGCAACGCAAGGGGCCGAGAAATCCACCGGAAAAAGGATGTTTGTGATCAGCCTCATCTGTCTCCGCGGAACCGCTCCTGGAGGTGAATGATACCCTTGCCGCGGAGGCCGCCGTAGTGAAGTTTGTCGAGCGTCTCCTCGATGCGCGGTATGGAGGACTCTATTATCATGATCGACTCCTTATGGGCACCGGTTCGCTAAGCGATGCGTATGTCGAGGCAGCTTGGAGGACCGTGCTCGGCAGTTCGCCGTTGGGCGGCGTTCATCGGCAGACGCGACATTAGGCTGTACCCCTACGGTAAAGTCTGCATGATTTTCGCCGCCGCTTAATAGGCGGTCAGATTCACTTCATCCAACCATACGTTGTAGGGGTCTGCGTTGGAGTCTAAGTCCATTTGAAACGCGGTATCAATCTCTTCTAAATCCCATCCCTGCTGATTATTGTAGTAAGTGTCGACGCTGTAAACTTGACCGTTGACGGCCAAGGAAATGTAGTGCACCTGACTTCCGACGCGCTCGACGTTCCAGGTCAAATGGTTCCAGGTATTCGCCGGAAAGGGATTACAGGGGACGGCCGTTTCCCGCCACGTCGAGTTCGCGTCGTCCCAAATGTCCCACATCCCCGGTGTCTCGCCTTTGAAGTTGCACTCAGAACCCCATGTCCAGCGTTGCGGCATGCCCACTCCGGTGTCATCATAAGCCTGATTGAGATCAAACTCCAGGGCCTGCGGGCTCTCGGGATGGTCAATCCAGAAATACATGTCGTAGGCAAAATGGCTGACGTTATTTCCGCCAGCAATAGGATTGAAGTACAGCATGTTGGAATATCCGGTTGGCCCGCTGATGCTGAACTCCGCGGATTTGCCATCCATCGAGGGAGTGGATTGGCCTTCTGTCATTGTCGAAACAGCGGTACCCAGCCCCGCGGCACAGAGTTGTCCCGCACGTTGAGATCCCGCGGGGAAGTAGGCGGAGCACGATTGCCATCCTGGCATATTTTGGATGCCGCTGATGACGGTCTGCGACTGAGACGTGACCGTAATGCTTATCGGGATAGCCGAGACGTAACCACTCGAGTCTTCCGCAATAACTACCATGGTGTGTTGACCAGGCGGGGCGAAGATTTGCGTATTGATGGAATTCGAAGAGGTGTAGTAGACCGATATGTTATCGACATACACACGCATGAAAAAAATGGGGTTCTTCGGAGTCGCGGAAGCCACTACATTGACGGGAGAAGTCATGCTCGCCCCTGCAGTCGGGTTCGAAACGGTTAAGGGAAAATCGTTCGACCCTTTACCCCAGGCCGAATCCGCTGGGTTCTCCGCGATCGGCGCAGGAAGTGCACTGGTGCTGGGGGACCACGTAATTGGTACGGGAGGGGTTGAAGGGTAAGAAGGCTGCGACGGCATCGGAGTTGGTGCAGGGGTCGTCGGAGTTGGGGTGCCGGGTGTGCCGCAGCCGGATACGACCAAGCTCAAGGCAATTAAGAGCAACGTTCCTGGAATCGATTCGACACTACGCCCGGCAAACACTGCTCGCATTCTCCAACCTCCCGGATCCGAAAAAGGGCAGCCAACGCAGGAAGTCCAGGATCGGGAGCGGCGAACAACAGGTCACCATACGTGTAGGCCTTCAAACTATGACGGCCCGAGGATTGTTCCTGCAATACGGGCGTCACCGTAAGGGACAACGAGGGCTAGCCCCAAATTCCGTAGAGTCGCTCGCGCGCAATAATTTTCTACGCAATATCTTTTTCTGTGCCTACGGTAACTCGGGGATTTGCCTTATCGCGTCGTCAATGGAAACTAGCTTTACACTTTAATGAGGTTTGGATATATGCCTGAACGACAAACCATTGAGCGAGCTCGAGAGGACGCGCGGGAGGGAAAATCTCCGTCGACGCAAGCGGGAGAATTCGTACGAGAAGAAATTCATCACGTTCGCGAGGGGAAACATGGGGCCCGATCACCTCAGCAGGCAATTGCTATCGGATTATCGAAGGCTCGTCGAGCGGGAGTAAAACTGCCTGCCCCAAAAGGATCTGCCACACTTCAAAAAAAAGCGACTCAAGATGAGCGGGCCGCTGAGCGCAGGAGCAAACCGTCGAGCAGACGTTCGCAGGCGACGGAAAAGGCATTGCAGCATGAAGGTCATCGCTCCGCCAGTACGGCAGCACTCTCTCGGCAAGCCAAGCGAACTATGGCGAAACGGGGAAAGCGTGCGCGGAGCAATAGCGCAACGAAGGCTGCCCACACAAGAACAAGAAAAGAGCATTCCTGATGTAGAAGGCCGACTCGACTTTATCAGGTCAACCAGATCGAGCGGTCCAGAGTGCGAGGCGAACTGACTCTGGTCTAAGGTGATTGCATGTTGCAACCACCACTGCCGTCCGGATCGACCGGTTGACAGCCGAAGCTCACTAAACTTCCCCCCCCCGACCATCGCAATTGCGCGACTCGCGTGAGCCCCTTCGTGAAGGCGTTGTGATACTGCAGACGCAGTATCACTCGCAGGGGATTCCGGTACGGGGCAACCGCTACCGGGAACCACCTCATCTCCTGTTCGCGCGGTGGATGTTCGGAATTGATTCCTCCGGGTTACGAAAAGAGGTAGAGATGTGCAACGTAGAGATGTGCAACGCAGATACAACTTTATTCCGCTCGCAGTCGTCCTTGCTTTCGCTATCAGCGCACAAGCAAGCGGACAAATGTCTCAAGCAACAGATCTCGATGTGTACGCCAGCTTCGCCGGGAGCACGCTGACATGTTCACCAGCACCCGCCACCACCATCATCCGGGTTCCCCCGCCCCTTGTGGCCCGGGCAAAGGTCAAAGTCCGGCTTGTCACTGTTCTGCACGACAGCCTCTACGACGATGCAAAAGGCACTGTGAATATCGCGCGGGAAAAAGAGATAAAGAAACTTGCAAATAAATTAAGCAGGGAGACTGACTAAGGGGCGCGCTTGCCACCTCTGCCATCTTGGGTAGGTAGGCGAGGCTTCGCTTTCGAGGAAACTCCACCGCCATAAATGGCATCGAATTACCGTCTCGCGCATATGTGGTATTGTGCTGCTTTGTGCACAAGAAGAATTGCCACCGCAAGCCAATTCAAGTAGCGGCTCACAAGCTATACGGCGCCGTCTTCAACGACTATCCTATTCCTATGCTTGAGGAGCCAGTACCCATGCAGTTGGCGCTCGATCCCAATGCATCGCGCTCCTCGAAGGGCGGACCCCGGCCCAGGAGCCGGCAATAGATGGCTGGTCCCCCTTCACCGATCGTCTGGCCCGGCCGACCTTACCCCTTGGGCGCAACCTGGGACGGCGAAGGCGTCAATTTCGCGCTGTACTCCGAACACGCCGAGAAGGTGGAGTTATGCCTGTTCGATATTTTAGGCAGACGCGAGACTGTCCGCATCCCGCTTCCCGAACAGACTGACATGGTCTGGCATGGCTATCTGCCCGAAGTGCGTCCCGGGCAATTGTATGGATACCGCGCTTACGGGCCTTATGCTCCAGAACAAGGTGACCGTTTCAACCCCAACAAGCTTCTTCTCGATCCTTACGGTAAGCAGATTCAGGGAACGATTCACTGGAGCGACGCACACTTTGCGTACAAGGTGGGACACAAGCAGGAAGACTTGTCTTTCGACCGCCGCGACAATGCGGCTGGAATGCCGAAGAACCGGGTGATTGACTCCGCATTTACCTGGGGAGCGGACGCTCCTCCAAATATTCCCTGGCACAGGACGTTGATTTATGAACTCCACGTAAAAGGGTTCACGATGTGCCGCCCAGACGTTCCAGCCCACTTGCGCGGGACCTATGCTGGGCTGGCGACAGCGCCTGTAATCGACTACCTCACACGCCTGGGAGTGACGTCGATCGAATTGATGCCAGTGCACAGTTTTGTGGACGACCGCCGCCTGGTGGAGCGTGGTCTGCGCAATTATTGGGGTTACAACTCCATCGGCTTTTTTGCCCTTGAGCCTCGTTATCTGGCGACACCCACCATCCGCGAATTCAAAACCATGGTGAAGACCTTGCATTCCGCGGGACTGGAAGTGATTCTGGACGTGGTGTACAACCACACCGCCGAGGGCAATCATCTTGGCCCCACGCTCTCGCTCAAAGGAATCGACAACAGCACATACTACCGCCTCACGCCTGAGAACCGACGCTATTACAAAGATTACACAGGCACAGGAAATACGCTGAACATGCAGCATCCGCGGGTGCTGCAGTTGATCATGGACAGCCTGCGCTACTGGGTTCTGGAAATGCACGTGGATGGCTTCCGGTTCGATCTCGCCGCGACGTTGGCCCGCGAACTTCATGAAGTCAATCGGTTGGGCGCTTTTCTCGACATCATCCATCAGGACCCGATACTCTCGCAGGTGAAACTGATTGCGGAACCTTGGGACCTGGGAGAAGGAGGCTATCAGGTCGGGAATTTCCCTGTCGGTTGGGCGGAGTGGAACGATCGCTACCGCGATACCGTGCGCTCTTATTGGAAGGGCGACGGAGGAGTTGTGGGAGATCTCGCTTATCGCATCACGGGTTCGAGCGATCTCTATGCACATAGCGGACGGCGTCCGTATGCCAGCGTCAATTTCATCACGGCGCATGATGGCTTCACCCTGCAGGATCTGGTCAGTTACAACGAAAAACACAACGAAGCGAATGGCGAAAACAATCGCGACGGCAATAACGATAACCGGAGCTGGAATTGCGGGGCGGAAGGTCCGACTGACGATCCCAATATTCGGGCCTTGCGAGCCAAGCAGAAGCGGAATCTGATGGCAACGCTCCTACTCTCCCAGGGCGTGCCCATGTTGTATGCCGGAGATGCTATTGGCCATACGCAAAACGGAAACAATAATGCCTACTGTCAGGACAACGAAATCAGCTGGCTGCAGTGGGATCTGAAGCCTGAGGAGCGCGATTTTCTGGCGTTCGTTCAGCGCGTGATAAATCTGCGCAAGCGCCATCCCGTTTTTCGGCGCCGGCATTTTTTTCAGGGGCGGCCGATCAAGGGCGCGAATGTAAAGGACATTCTATGGCTCAACCCATCTGGGAATGAGATGAGCGAAGACGAATGGCATAATCCGTCCGTCCACGGCTTGGGAATGTTTCTCTCCGGCCAGGGACTGGAGGAGACCGATGAGCGCGGACGGAAACTTAGCGACACAGATTTCCTTCTGCTTCTCAATTCTCACCATGAGGACGTAGCGTTTACTCTGCCTGCAATCCACAAGGGCTCGCGCTGGATCACTTGGATGGACACTGCGCACGAAGGCGGTTTGCGCGCGGCCGATACGCACGAGGCCGGTACAGCCTATCCGTTGCAGGCACGATCCATGGTGGTCCTGATGGAGCGGCACGTGAACGGCAAGAAGGAAGAATCCAGGGAGGAGTCGAAGGAAGAATCCAATGAAGCGCCGTCATAACATGCACTTCGGCGCCGAATACCGTGAGGACGGGAGGGTTCGCTTTCGCCTGTGGGCTCCCGCCGTGCATCAGGTTGAAATTTCCTTCGCCGCCGTCCAAGGGTCCAAACCGATTCCACTCGAGCGGCGCGATCAAGGTTGGTTTGAACTGACCACCGATGCGGCAGGGCCCGGGACCCTCTATTATTTTCGGATCGATGGTGAAAAAGAAGTCCCCGACCCCGCCTCCCGGTTTCAACCTCGGGACGTTCACGGACCAAGCGAAGTTATCGACCCCCATGTTTTCAACTGGAAAGATGAGGCATGGCGTGGCCGCGACTGGAACGAAGCGGTCATCTATGAATTGCATGTTGGGGCCTTTTCAGGAGCGGGAACGTTCTCCGCGGTCAGAGAGCGACTCGACTATCTTGCAGGACTGGGCATTACTGCGATCGAGTTGATGCCGGTTTCGGATTTCCCCGGGCGGCGAAACTGGGGATACGACGGCGTGTTTCCGTTTGCGCCCGATAGCACCTACGGCCGCCCCGAAGACCTGAAGGAACTGGTGCAAGCTGCCCACGAGCGCGGCGTCATGGTTCTGCTGGATGTGGTTTACAACCATTTCGGCCCGGAGGGGGATTATCTGGGCGCGTATGCCCCACAGTTCTTTACCGACCGTCACAAAACTCCGTGGGGCAACGGCATAAATTTCGATGGTGCTGAAAGCCGGGTCGTGCGCGACTTCTTTATTCACAATGCCCTGTATTGGCTTACCGAATACAATCTTGACGGACTGCGACTGGACGCGGTTCATGCCATTGTTGACGACTCCACGCCGGACATCCTCACGGAATTGGCCACCACGGTTCGGAGCACGCTAGGGCCCGCTCGGAAAGTTCACCTCATTGTAGAAAATGAGCGCAACCAGGCAGGCCATCTTCGACGGACTGCGCAGTGCCAGCCTCGAGCCTACGATGCGCAGTGGAATGACGATATCCATCATGCCTTGCACGTACTGATCACCGGCGAAAAGGATGGTTATTATTCAGACTATGCAACTCGCCCGGTCGAACAATTGGGCCGCTGCCTGGTTGGGGGATTCGCATATCAGGGCGAAGTGTCCTTTTACGGAAATGGCAAAACTCGTGGCGAATCGACGGAAGGCTTGCCGCCGACTGCATTTGTCTCGTTCCTCCAGAATCACGATCAGATAGGGAATCGCGCATTTGGAGAAAGAATCGTCACCCTAGCCGATCCCCGTGCCGTTCGAGCGGCCGCAGCGATTGTTCTGCTGGCTCCTTCTCCTCCAATGCTCTTCATGGGCGAAGAGTTCGGAGCGCAGTCGCCATTTCTTTTTTTCTGCGATTTTGAAAAAGATCTGGCTGCTGCGGTCACCGCGGGCCGGCGAAACGAGTTCGCAGGTTTTGCCAGATTCAACCACCCGGATGCGCGTAAAGGCATCCCCGATCCAAATGCGGAACAAACGTTCGAGTCCTCGCGACTGGATTGGAGCGTCATTGAGCAGCCAGACCATCAACATTGGCTGGCCTTCTATCGCCGGCTCATAAGATTGCGCCAGCAACACGTCGTCCCTCGCCTATCTTCCGCATGCAAAATCAGGTCAGGCTACAGCTTGCAGGAAAACTACGGTCTGACCGTACACTGGGAATTTTCGGACTGCTCAAAACTTACGCTTCTGGCAAATCTTGGAGCCGCTCCCCTGTCCGCAGTGCCGCCGCCGAATTCTGCGATTCTCTATGCCAGCGAAAATGTCCGCGAGGACCAACTGAGGCTATCTAGTATGCCTCCGTGGTCCGTTGCGTGGTTTATGGAACCATGAATGCACGTGCATCCATGCCACGCGCTACCTATCGCCTTCAACTCAACCGCGACTTTACTTTTGTTCAGGCAACAGCGATAGTTCCCTACCTCGCCACTCTCGGCATCAGCCATTGCTATATCTCGCCGTTCCTGAAAGCGCGGCCCGGGAGCATGCACGGGTACGACATTGTCGATCACAATTCGTTGAACCCGGAGATCGGCAGTCTGACAGAGTTTGACCGCTTTGTGACCACTCTCCATGAATGTGGAATGGGATTAATTGCCGATATCGTGCCCAACCATATGGGGGTGATGGGAAGTGACAATGCCTGGTGGCTGGACGTATTGGAGAACGGCGAGTCCTCAGTCTACGCCTGCTTCTTCGATATCGACTGGCATCCGCTAAAGGAAGAGCTGGATGGAAAAGTGCTGGTTCCTGTGCTGCACGATCATTATGGCGCGGTGCTGGAGAGCGGAGAACTAAGACTGGTCTTTCGCTCTGACCGCGGCGAGTTCGATATCTGCTATCGCGATCATCGGTTTCCGGTCGATCCCCGGGAGTATCCTCGCATCCTGCAGACGTGTGCGGAGTCGCCAGCCGCGCAATCGGGAGAGCAGAATTCGGACCTGCTGGAGTTTCAGAGTCTGATCACCGCCTTCGGCCACCTACCCGCACGACAGGAAACCAGTAGTGACCGGATGGCCGAGCGTAACCGCGATAAGGAAATACATAAGCGCCGCTTGGCAGCGTTGTGCGAAAAATCGCCAGAAATTGCTGCCTGTGTCCAGGAAGCTGTGGACTCGATCAATGGAACAGGCGGGAACTCGGCAAGCTTCGAACAACTCCATGAACTGATCAAAGCGCAAACTTTCCGCCTGGCGAATTGGCGGGTCGCTTCCGATGACATCAACTATCGCCGTTTTTTCGATACCAATGACCTGGCGGCCATTTGCATGGAAAATGAGGCCGTATTTCAGGCTACTCACCGTCTGCTTCTGGGTTTGGTGGCGCAGGGCAAAATCGATGGCCTGCGCGTCGACCATCCTGATGGGCTATATGACCCGGCGCAATATTTCGAACGTCTAAAACGCAGCATCGCTGAAGGGACTCGAAATCCTGAAGCTAGCGAGAGCGGTTCCCGCTATGTGGTAATCGAGAAAATCCTTACCGGCTCAGAACGGCTGCCCATCGAGTGGCCCGTCTGCGGCACGACGGGCTACGACTTCCAGAACCTGGTCAACGGCCTGTACGTAGATGCCGCAGCGGCCACCCGCCTTGAGCGCATTTACCGAAATTTCACCGGTAATGAAGCAACCTTTGACGACATAGCCTATCGCTGCCGAAAACTCATTATTCGCGTTGCCCTCGCCAGCGAACTGAATGCTCTCGCTTCTCGACTCGTGCGCATTGCCCTTTCCAAACGAACGACCTGCGACTTCACACTCAATAGCTTGCGCGATGCGCTGACGGAGGTCATCGCAAACTTTCCTGTATACCGGACCTACGTCAATTCCGTTGGCATCTCGGAGCACGATGCGCATTACATCAGCAAGGCAATCGACTCCGCGAAGCGGAAAAGTCCGGCCGCAGATACCAGCATCTTCGATTTCATCCAGGAAGTTCTTTTGACCCGTATTGCCGAAGGGCAGGATTCTGCTTATCGGAAAATGGTCGTCGCTTTCGCTATGAAATTCCAGCAGGCCACCAGCCCGGTGATGGCTAAAGGCCTGGAAGACACCGCCTTTTACCGCTATAACCGCCTGGTTTCGTTGAACGATGTTGGCGGCGATCTTCACCGGTTCGGAATCACAGCCACTGAGTTCCATGCGGCAAACCAGGAGCGTCTGCGGGACTGGCCTCACACCATGCTTGCCACCAGCACGCATGATTCAAAGCGATCGGAGGACGTGCGTGCGCGCATTAACGTGCTCTCAGAAGTCTCGGGCGCATGGAGGCTCCGCGTGAGACGTTGGCGGCAGATCAACCGTGGTTATCGAAGCGTAGTCAATGACAAGCCTGCTCCCACGCCCAATGACGAGTACCTGCTCTATCAGACCTTGGTGGGCGCCTGGCCGGCCGAAGCCCTAAACAACCAGAACAACTGGAAGATTTTCCGTGAGCGGATCGACGCCTACATGTTGAAGGCAATGCGGGAGGCCAAGCAGAACACCAGTTGGATCAATCAGAATGCGGAATACGAAACCGGAGTCTCGTCGTTCGTAAAAGGTGTTCTGAGTCCCGGAGACAGCGCAGAGTTCCTTGATGACTTCTTGCCCTTCGAGCGGCGCATTGCGCGCTTAGGGGTGTGGAATAGTCTCTCACAAGCACTGCTCAAGCTGACGTGTCCTGGGGTTCCCGACATTTACCAGGGCAATGATTTGTTCGATTTTAGTCTAGTGGATCCCGATAACCGGCGCCCCGTCGACTATACCCGCCGCCAGCAGATATTGGAGAGCATCCGCACACTAGCAGGCAGTGAGCCTGATAGAGCGGCAGCCTCGAACATATTGAAAGATCCCGAGGATGGTCGAGTCAAGTTGTACGTGACTTCGAAGGCTCTATGTTTGCGCAAAGAACATCCCGATGTTTTCGAACTAGGGGAGTATATGCCTTTAACCGTTCAAGGCGCAAAGGCGAATCACGCAATAGCCTTTATGCGGAAGTTTGAAGACCAGAGTGTGCTCGTTGTAGTTCCACGGCTTGTGGCCGGCCTGCTCGGCGAAACCGCAGTTCCACCCATTGGAGCTGAGGTATGGAAGGATACGCAGGTTTTGCTCCCCACTGGCGACTGCTCAAAAGCATATCGAAACGTTTACACCGGCGAGATCCTGAGCCGGAACAAGGGCGATATTGACTCGGCGCTCTATCTGTCGAGTGCACTGGCAAATTTTCCGCTCGGCCTCTACTTACAACATTGAGCGGACAAACGGATCTACAGTATTTGCCCTATGGCCCGAATTCGTTACCTTAAGATATGTTCCGAATCACCTTAGTCCGTGCAGAGTCTCCGCCCTGCGTTTGAGGTATTTATGATGGACGTAACCACTTCGCAAACTAACTCAGAAATCTGGCGTGAACTGTATGTGGCTGCACTGTTTGAGACCGATCGCGAAAAGATGCCTTCCCGAATTGCGGATGCCGAGCAAGCTATCGTGGCCCGGGCGCGGGAACTCTTTTCGGCGGGCAACGATACCATCGAAGAGGATCAAGCCTTGGATGACGCCCTGTACGCCCTGCGAGCACTGCAAAGTTGCCTGCATTTACAGTCAGCTGCCGCCTAGGTATGCGCCGGGACAGCCGTCACGGGTCTTGCCTGGCTGCATGGCCTCAGTTATGGCACGTCCAGGCCTGTTTAATCGCTTTTCTTGAGCGACTCTGATTCCCCGTTTTGCATCCAAGCTCAACCGTGTCGATCGGGCTCCAGTTCGCATGGCTGCTCATTTTGTCGATACCCATCGCCTGCATCGCGTGGACCATCACCCATGAGGAAATCTTCCGGGAGCCGCGCGACTTTTGCCAGGAACAATCGAAAAACGCCGCAACCTTCTCTCGGCGCAAGTTTTTCTATCTATTCACATGCGAATACTGCTTCAGCCACTACGTCGCAGCCCTATTCCTGATCATCACCCGCTTCAAACTGCTCTACGATGATTGGCGAGGATACCTGATCGCCCTCTTCGCTCTGGTTTGGGTAGCCAACCAGTACATGAGTATTTATAACCATCTTCGTCTGGACATCAAGCACGAGCAGGTCCAGATTCACGCCGAGCAGAAAGAGACCCTCACGCGAGAGCGCAAGGCTGCATAGGAAACTCAAGCCTTTGTTGCAGAACCGATCCTCTCTCGGCACATGACACTCGTCATTTGACTCGGACCTTAATAACATCGGCTATCTCAGTCGCTGCCCTCCTGCCGCTTCGAATTGCGCCATGAACCGTACCGTTCTGGCCTTCTGTGTCCGTAGCTTCGCCTGCAAAGAACAGCGTGTTCTCGATCGGCTCGGCCAGGGCTTGGTGCGCCCGCTCCTGGCCAACCTTTCCGTAGCTGTAGGCTCCTCGCGAAAACGGATCGGTCTGCCAGTCATGGAAGTACGCGTGTTCAAGCAAAGTATGAAGTTTCTGTGTACTCAAGCCCAGCAGACGATGCAGGGTTTCAATGCTTTGTTCAACGACGAACGACTCGCTTCTGCCCGAGAGCCGCGTGGCACAGTGAAACGGCGCCCACCCGATCAGCAACGGAAGCTTTAGCGGCGACGTAGTCCACCAGGTGGGGAACCAGCCGTCATGGGAAAACAGAAAGCTCATCCCGCCCATCGTCTGGGAATTCTTTTCGCGCATCGTTGGAAGCTCTTGCCAAAAACGCTCACGGAATCGCAGGGTAATCCGAATGACTTTGCCCATCAGGATTTGGTGAATCGCATCTTGCTTCCTGCCAGGTAGCTTCGGATTGAACTGAATCGCGCCCTTCTCATCCGGACGGGCCTGCAGAACTCCGAGGGGAACAGTGATCAGCGCGTGCGGAGCCGAAAGCTTCGCTTCTCCATTCGCGGAACTAGTGGTGATCTCAGCCCGGCCCGGCTCCCATCGAACGCTTTCGACTGTGGTGCTTTTCCGGACAGTAACCGCACCATCATTCAGCGATGGTTGGAATACTTCGATCAGATCTGTGTATCCATGTTCAGCGCGGAAAGTGCGATCCCCTTCGATCTGTTCTTCGCTACGCATTCCCTTGACCAGCCAGTTCACACTTACCAAGCTCGGATCGGCTGCGTTGAACCCGCTCACGTAAGCGGTCGCCCACTCCCGAGCTCGCCGAAGTTGCGGAGTACCCTCAAGCCGGGAGCTATAGCGTTCGAGAAAGTCGACGAACGTTTCGTCGTCCTTGTTTTTGTTTTTATGGACATCGAATTTCATTTTCGTCAGAATCTTGTCCACATCTGAAAAGAAGTCGCAAGGACTGAGCCGGTCTTTTTCCACACACCAATTGTCCCCGTCCATTTCCGTGATTCGAACGTGATGACTCTTGAGCAGATTCCATATTTCATGAGGTCGACCATGAATGAATTCTGCGCCGAGTTCGATCGGGGCCTGCAACTTGGGGTCGAGCAGCGTAAACATGCGACCCCCGATTCGGTCGCGCGCCTCAAGTAACGTAACCGGAACCCCGGCCTTGCCCAGGGCCGCAGCCGCCGACAGTCCAGCTGCTCCGGCGCCGATGATGATCACATCCGACTTCTTGGCATGATCAAGCAGGGGGATTCTCCTTCGTGACAATAATTCTGACGGACTCGAACCCTCGATCGAATCAACTCGGAATTTCACTGCCCGGCTGGCTTGACTGTTTTTAGATAGGCAACGACCGACTCTGCGTCCTGCCGGCTCATATGAAATTGTGGCATCGGCGGACGCAAGTAAGTCCCGGTGCGCCAGACGCCGGTCGTAAGCAGCGTAACCATTTCGGCATCCGTTCCCGGCGGCGCTCCCGCAATCCTGGGCGCTTGCAGTGGCCAATTCTCCACCGGTTCGGCTGACTTCAACCATACCGGCGCGCCCTGTAACCACTTGCTTCGGTCAGGAGCCCCGCTGCTATCGCGCGGCGTGTGACACTGCGCGCAAATGGCCAGGTCTTCCACGATGTATCGGCCGCGAGATTCAAGGTTTTGCTTTTCGTCGGGACGAATTTCCCCCTTCCCCATGGACTTGGCATTTTGTGTTTCGCCCAGATTCGACAGGGTTACCACCAGCAGCAAGAGAGAGGCGCGGAATACACCTGCAGAAAACGCAGCGGTTGTCGAGGTTTGCACTCTCATTTGGTTGTGCCGGCTCGCCTGGAGGTTGGCGGAACGATGTTTTGTGTGATTTTGAATCGATCAGCGGGCCGCCGAGCTCGATACAGCCGGTTCGAGGAAGGGGATAAACCCTGCAGGCACTTTGCGCATCTTCTGTTAAGCCGTTGCATTCATAGGGGCGAGACTGTCATACTCCAAGGCACATTTTCGCCACTTCGTCCAATCCAAGCACTCGAACCCGCTTAGATGACGGCAGCAAGCACGCATGACGGAACGCCAAAACTTTTGGGGAGGATGGCAGGAACGCATCTCCGCGCTCCGCAATGTACCGGCTGTTCTCAAGATCGTTTGGGACTCTGGTCCATCCGTAGTGATCTTCGGGTTGATTTCACGGCTTCTGTCGTCGCTGCTGCCCGTGGTGCTTCTCTGGATCACGAAGCTGATCATTGATGGCATCGTGCATGCTGTTTCCGCGCACCAGCCGGTGGCGCGCGGGTTCTGGTGGCTGGTCGTAGCGGAGTTTTCCCTCGCGGTCATAAACAGCATTCTCGTCCGTACCATCGATTATTCGGATTCCCTGTTGGCTGACAAATACACCCGGCACGTGAGCATCCGAGTCATGAACCACGCCGCAAGCCTCGATCTGATTGCCTACGAGGATCCAGTTTTCTACGATCGCCTGGAACGAGCGCGGGTACAGGCGACTGACCGGCTGGTGATGATTCAGGCCATCGGGCGTTTGGTGCAGCAGACTATTACCACAATCACCCTCTCTGTATCGATCATGTTGTTTTCTCCATGGCTGATGCTGTTGCTGATCGCAGGCGTGCTTCCAGCGTTTCTGGGAGAGAGCCATTTTGCTTTCCTGGGATATGCGAAGAATTTTCGCCAGACTCCAATGCGGCGGCAATTGGATTACCTGCGGATCCTGGGTGGAAGCAAAGAAGCGGCAAAGGAGCTGAAACTATTCGGGCTCAAGAATTTCCTACTGGAACGGTTCACGCGGTTATCTGACGAGATCTACGACGAGAATGTCGCGCTTTCCCGGCGCAAACTGATTGCGGGCTCGCTACTGTCGATGATCGGTACCATGGGTTATTACTCGGCCTACGCATTTGTCATCTGGCGTACGGTTGCGGGAGCCATGAGTATCGGCACCTTGACCTTTCTGGCGGGAGCCATTCAGCAGGCCAGCAGCAACATCCAACAGATTTTCTCGACGCTTGCAGGGATTGGAGACCAGGCACTCTTTGTGACCGATCTGCTGGCATTTTTTGATATGAAGCCGACGATCCAGTCGAAGAAGAATGCCCTGCCGGCGCCCCGGCCGATCGTAGGCGGCGTCGAATTCAGAAACGTTTCTTTCAGTTATCCGGGAAATCCCCGCCGGGTTCTGGACCAGATTAATTTTCAGCTGCACACTAACGAGCGGCTCGCATTGATCGGCGAGAACGGACAGGGCAAAACCACCATCGTAAAATTGATCACCCGACTCTATGATCCTACCGAGGGCCAAATCCTGTTGGATGGGATCGACCTCCGCGAGTACGATCTGGAAGATCTGCATCGGGAAATTGGAGTCATCTTTCAGGACTTCATGCGTTATGAAATGACCGCCCGGGAAAATATCGCCGTTGGCCGCATCGACGAAATCAACAACCTCGACCTGCTGAAGAGTGCGGCGCAGAAAAGCATGGCGGACCAAACCATAGGACGCCTGTCGTTAGGTTACGACCAAATGTTGGGGCGGCGCTTTGAGCAGGGAGTGGATCTTTCAGGAGGAGAGTGGCAAAAGGTCGCGCTGGCGCGGGCCTATCTTCGCGATGCGCAGTTGCTGATACTCGACGAACCCACCGCAGCACTGGATGCGCGCAGCGAGTTCGAAGTGTTCCACCGTTTTGCGGAACTCACCGCCGGAAAGATGGCGCTCTTTATTTCGCATCGCTTCTCAACCGTCCGCTCGGCGGACCGCATCCTAGTCCTCGAGAATGGCAGGATTGCAGAGGAAGGAACTCACGATCAACTGGCCAGCCTGGGTGGTCGTTATGCAGAGATGTTCGAGATGCAGGCCTCAAGTTATCGCTAGGAAGGATATGGAATGACACCCCAGAGCGGTCACTTGGAACTGTTGAAAGCAGAACCCGAAGGCCTGCGCATGCCTCCGACAGATATGGAAGTTCGCCCCGACAACTCGGTCTTGAGCGCTGCTGACCTCGCCCGAAGTTTGGCATGGATGCCGGGGCAGCAAGAATCTCGTACCTTCCGCGATCGCTGCGAGACCCTCTCTCGAGCCTTCCGGCCGTTGTTGAGGTCGCTGGAATCGCGGGCCGGGAAGGCGGTAGCCGAGAATCTTAAGCCCCTGCAGGAAAACATTTTCCTGCTGTCAGGAGAACTGGGAACAACTTGTGGAACGTTCAGCGCTGTTCACAAACTTCCTCAGGTGCGCACTTCCGATGGCACCATCATTCCAAGAATAGCGGCGTTGGCCAAGGACTTTCTCACGGGCGACGAATACCGCTTCAGTCAAGCGACCTTCATCTCCTACGTCCAAGCCTTTCAGCAAGTCACTGTGCTTAAGATGGCCGAGCTGTGGATGCTTATCCCCGTCATGAAACTTGTGCTTCTGGAGCACATCGCGGAGATGGGCCGCCGGTTGCTGGAGGATCCCGGGGGATCGTATGCCGTCAGCAATGCGGTCCGCAGCCTGCAGGAGATTAAACAGACCTCTTGGAAAATTGTTATCGAGCCTCTGATCCTGTTTGATCGGATTCTGCGGGAAGACCCGGCGGGAGCTTATCCTCGCATGGACTATGAGACTCGTGAGGTCTATCGCAAGCGAGTGGTGAGTATCGCGGACCGCAGCGATTGCTCGGAGTTGAAAGTTGCCAGCGAAGTGCTGGCGTTAGCGCGTCGGGCACAGAAACAGACGAATGAAGACCCGCGTGCGACTCTGCGCGATTCTCACGTGGGATCGTATCTTGTGGCGGAAGGCAGCACCGTTCTCGGGGAGAGGGTAGATTTCCATCCTTCCGTTGCCCAGCGCTTTCGCACTTTTCTGCTCGAGCATCCGGATGAAATTTATCTGCCCGGCATCGCAGCTCTTACTTTCGCCATCGTTTCGGGCATTGTCCTTTGGTTGACCCCGCCAACTACTTCTTTGTGGCTGGTTTTGCTTTCAATTCTAGCTGTGTTGCTGCCCAGTTCGCAGAGCGCTGTCCAAGTCATGAACTATCTGATTACTCTGCTGCTGCCAGCGCAAACCCTCCCCAAGCTGGATTTTTCAGAGGGTATCCCCAACGACTGCGTCACTCTGGTAGCCATTCCGACTGTGCTTTTGAACGAGAAGCAGGTCCGCAAGCTGGTAGGCGATCTGGAGGTCCGGTATCTGGGTAATCAGGACCCGAACATTCATTATGCGCTCCTCTCAGATCTACCCGATTCTCCGGCCGAGCCCCGGGAAGACAACGTCCTGGTCGACCTGGCTTCACAATTGATCCACAGACTGAACCAGAAATATGCCGGACAGGGGATGGGTTCTTTCTTTTTGTTTCATCGGCACCGGGTTTTCAATCCGCGCGAGCGGATCTGGATGGGATGGGAACGCAAGCGCGGCAAATTGATGGATTTGAACAACCTGCTGCGCGGCAGGTTTGACAGCTTCCCGCTGAAGGTGGGCAACCTGTCGATACTCTCCGGCATTCGCTTCGTGATTACTCTCGATTCCGACACCGAACTCCCGCGAGGATCAGCCAGTCGCATGGCGGGCACTTTGGCTCACCCTTTGAATCAGGCAATTATTGACCCGGATAAGGGCATCGTGGTTGCCGGTTACGGCATTCTGCAGCCTCGCGTTGGAGTCAGCGTACAAAGTTCGGCACGGTCGCGGCTGGCAAGCATTTACTCGGGACAGACTGGGTTTGATATCTACACGCACGCAACTTCCGATGTGTATCAGGACCTCTACGGCGAAGGCATTTTTGTGGGCAAAGGAATCTACGAGGTGGACACGTTACACCGGGTTCTCGATCGGCGATTCCCGCGGAATGCTTTGCTGAGTCATGACCTGGTAGAAGGTGCATATGCACGAGCGGGGTTAGTCAGCGACATCGAAATAATTGAGGATTATCCCTCGCACTATAGCGCGCACAATCGCCGAAAACATCGTTGGATGAGGGGCGATTGGCAAATTGCGGGATGGCTGCTGCCGCTGGTGCCCGAGGAATCGGGACAGCGGGTGCCCAATCCCCTGTCCGTGATTTCGCGATGGAAGATTCTCGATAACCTGCGGCGAAGCTTGGTGGAGCCTGCGATCTTTCTTCTGTTCTTGTTGGGATGGTTGTGCCTTCCCGGCGGGCCGGCGGCCTGGACTGCAGCAACCGTCGCCATTCTGTTCGTGCCGGCGCTCTGCCAGCTCGGTTTCGATCTGGTAAACGCCGCGATCTTGGGGGAAAAATCGATTATCGGCGACGCTTGGAATGCATTTTTGAACGCCAGCATCGCGAACTGGTTGACGATTACATTCCTGGCGCATCAGGCGCTATTGTCCATGGATGCTGTGGTGCGGACCATGGTTCGTCGTTTGATCACGCGGCAAAGACTCTTGCAATGGGAAACGGCGGCCGAAGCGGAGCTCGCAGGTGACAAGCACACAACCCTCGATATTTACCTGAATTGGAGTCCCGCGCTCGCGCTGGGATTGTTTCTGCTGGTATGGCTTGTGCGTCCTGAGGCTCTGTTCGCGGCACTTCCTATTCTTCTCCTTTGGGCCTTCGGTAAACCGGTTTCAGTGTGGCTAAACCGCCCCCCCGAGGCTCCGCGCAAAGAGTTATCCGATCGCGACCGATGGTTGCTCCGCGAATCTGCGCTTCGAACCTGGCGCTACTTCGACGAGTTCAGCACGGAAGAGCACCACTGGCTGGTTCCCGATAATGTTCAGGAAGAAAACACCAAAGTCGCGCCTCGCATCTCGCCCACCAATTTGGGCTTTCTTCTCAACGCGCGCCAGGTGGCTTGCGAATTCGGATATCTTACCGTACCGGAATTTGTGCAGCTTACGTTGCGAACCTACGCAACCATAGCGCAGCTGCAGCGACACCGGGGCCACTTGCTCAACTGGTATGACACAAGATCGTTAGTTCCCCTCCCCCCGGCCGTGGTTTCGAGTGTCGATAGCGGCAATTTGGTGGCTTCCCTTTGGACCCTCGAGCAAGGAGCGCATGACCTTCTCAGACGGCCGCTGTTTCCGCGTGAGTTGGCGGAAGGTCTCGCAGATCATCTCTACGTCTTGACTAGCCTTGGCGCTCTGCCCCGCCGAAAATTCTCCGCTATGGCGACTGCGCTTCATCGGCACGACAGCCTGCACTACCTTCTAGATATTCCCGAGGCGGTTCTCAAGGACCTTCAACCTTCGCCTGCGAGTTCGAAAAGCCCGGACGCACTCTGGCTGCTCGAGCATGCCAAAGAGCGGATCAGGCAGGTCTGCCGCGTAGCGCAACTGTATGCGCCGTGGCTGCTTCCCGAATACAGCGGTCTGAAGAACGATCTTGCGATTCTCGGCGACGCTGTCGTGCTCGAACAAATGCCCAGCTTCATCGATCGTCTTGCGATTCAACTTCGTGCGGCGCTTGATTCTGCTGTCCCCGGAGAACTGAGTAAGCTCTCGGGTGAACTCCTCGAACTGCTTCCCGAGTCGCGTTCCCGCACAGTACGTCTTGTCGAAGATCTGAAGAAAATCGCGGACCTTTCAAGCAAACTGGTAGACGAAATGGATTTTGGATTTCTGCTTAATCCGGGCCGCAATCTGCTGTCGGTGGCTTACGAGGTTGGGAACGAGAATAACCATCCAGCTTGTTACGATCTTCTGGCGAGCGAAGCGCGCATCGCTTATTTTGTGGCCATCGCCAAAGACGACATTCCGCAGGACAGCTGGTTTCAACTCGGTCGTCCGCCAATGGTCGATCAAGGAACACCCGGTTTACTGTCGTGGACCGGCACCATGTTCGAATATCTAATGCCGGCCCTTTGGACGCACTTGTATCCCAATACGCTGCTGGAACGGGCGGCGGAAGCTGCTGTGCGCTCCCAACGAGCATACGGCTCCCATAAGAAAGTCCCCTGGGGCATTTCCGAGTCCGCCTCCAGTCAAATGGATTCATCCGGCAACTATTTCTATTTCGCCTTTGGAGTGCCTCAGTTGGCGATCCACAAACCCGAGCAGGACGGACCGGTCATCTCCCCATATTCGACTTTCCTAGCTCTGGACACGGATCCCGACGCCGCAATTCGGAATTTGCGTAACTTGCGACGCAAACGAGGGGTGGGTACCTACGGTTACTATGAGTCGTTGGACTTCAGTCCGTCGCGGGCCGGGTCCCGGTCTCGCGGATTCGAAGTTGTACGTTGCTGGATGGCCCACCATCAAGGCATGAGCCTGCTCGCGATGGCAAACTTCCTGCGCGACGAAGTGATACAAAACTGGTTTCATAGCCACCCGCGAGTACAGGCCACTGAACTGTTGCTGCAAGAAAAGCCGGCTGCTGGCGTCACTTCAGCCGGGCCGCGCAGTAATGCGGCGTGAACGAGACTCGAAGGCAATCAGAACCTGGAGGCTCATCATTTGACGCGAGTATCCGCGTCTACATCTATGCGACGTTCTCATGTTCTCACTCTTGCAGTTCTCTTTACGTTCTTGCCAATCGGCTCACCACTGTGTGCTCAGGCCGCGGCTTCGCAGGCGGAAGTAATCGTCATCGATGGCAACGCGGCTTCGCATCCCTTTCCCCACTTTTGGGAAAAAATGTTTGGATCAGGGCGGGCGATACTCAGCCTTCGTGAGGACTACCGCAGCGACTTGCGCGCGGTTAAACAGATCACGGATTTCACCTACGTCCGTTTTCACGGCATTTTCAATGACGAAGTTGGTGTATACAGCGAAGATAGTCAAGGGCGTGCCGTTTATAACTTCTCCTACGTCGATCACATCTATGACGGTTTGCTGGCAATGGGAGTGCGTCCTTTCGTCGAAATCAGTTTTATGCCCAATCAATTGGCAGCCACGCATACTCTTCACCCTTTCTGGTACCGGCCGAACGTTGCTCCTCCGAAGGATTGGAGCCGTTGGGACGATCTGGTCCGCGCGTTCGTTCAGCACCTTATCGAGCGCTACGGCCTGGATGAAGTCGCGCAATGGTATTTCGAAGTCTGGAATGAACCCAATCTTGACTTCTGGGCAGGGCAGCCAAAGCAGGAAACCTATTGGGAACTCTATGACCAAACCGCGGCCACAATCAAAAAGGTAAATCCGGGACTGCGGGTCGGTGGACCTGCCACGGCGCAGGCCGCGTGGGTCGACGCATTCATAAAGCACTGTGCCGAGAAACAAATTCCGCTCGACTATGTGTCAACTCACGTCTATGCCAACGACACCGCGCAAGACATCTTCGGAACCCAGGAAAACATTCCGCGCGATCGCATGGTCTGCCGCGCGGTGGACAAAGTGCATAGCCAGATCAAGTCGTCGCGCATGCCAAATCTTCCGCTGATCTGGAGCGAGTTTAATGCCAGCTACAAGAACGAGCCCGAAGTTACCGACTCGATTTACATGGGCCCATGGATGGCAGACACTATCCGCCAGTGCGATGGTTTGGTTGACATCATGTCCTACTGGAGCTTTTCCGATGTCTTCGAGGAACAGGGGGTGGTGAAAACACCGTTCTACGGCGGCTACGGTCTGGTCGCGGAAGACGACATTCCCAAGCCGGCATTCAATGCCTTTAAACTGCTGCACCAACTGGGGGACCAACGACTCCAGCTCGACTCTGAATCCGCCCTCCTGACCCGCCGAGCCGAGGGAACGTTAGTGCTGGCGGTCTGGAACTACGCTCCCCCAGAACAATCCGGTTCCCCAAGAACCGTTACCTTGCAACTCAAGAATACAAACGCAAAGCGTGCGTATATTTCGCGGGTGGACGCCGAACACGGGGATGTTCACCAGGTTTACGAAAAAATGGGAGGCCCACGTTATCCGACGCAGAAAGAGATACAGCAGCTTCGACGGGCTGCGGATCTCCCTGCGCCCGAAAGCGATCGTCTCGACCACGGCGAGATCACAATCACGCTGCCGAACCATGGGCTTGCGGTGATTGAGCTGAAGTAGAAGGTTGCCAACCCTATTCGTCGCCTTATCAAGGCTGGTGCTTCTTAAATCCGGCACGCTCCATGCCGCGCTGTGCCTCTTGATTTTTCATGAAAGTATGCCACACGAAACCGGTGCGAACATTTTCCGCCATAAGCATTGAGATACCTAGATCAATCCCGATGACGTCGCTGTCGTACCAATTCTTGAGAGGATTGAAGGCATTCAAAAATCCGTAACGAGTCCACGCGCGGCCGTAATGATCTTTTATGTTTCGGAGAACGCGCATCACAGGCTGCGTCATGAAAGGCAGGGAACCGGCCGCGGCGCTGGGCACAACTGTGCCATCAATCGGCCCCATTGTCGGCGGCCCCCCCCAGATCACGTAGCCCTTCTGGGAATCGGAAGCGGAAATACCCCACAGATCGTCGCTGTAATCGGGAAATTGCTTGCCCAGTTCCAGACAAAAACGCCGGTGGGCGTCGGTTGCCAGCATCGAGTTCTCAAAGTAATCGGCATACTGATCGCGCTTCCCACGAAAATCAAACCACGCCTGCGAATATTGATGCACAAACAATGGTGCGAATGAACCGATGTAACGGATGCCATCATACTCAAACTTGGTGCGCTTCCACGCGTTCCAGACATCGCTGGGCAAGGGATGGGGAAGCGATCCCAATCCGAGCAGGTAGATCATCATCATCTCGCTGTAATAGTCCCATCGGTACGGCAGGAAGCCGAACTCGGGAGTCCACCCGTGCGGCAATAGCGAGGTATCCTCGGACAGCCAGCTCCAATCGACCCGGTTAAATATTTCGAAAGCCAATAAACTGATTTCCGAATGTTCCTCGAAATGTCTCCGGCAAGTGAGCAGGCCGCACAGCAGGATGGCGGTATCAACGGAAGAGACTTCGGAATCCCAAACTCGTTCTCCCGTATTAATGTCGGCGAAATGGTAGAAGAAACCTCGATGTGTGGGCATCTTTTTCCACAGAAAGCGCAGAGTAGCCAACACCCGGTCCCGAGCATCGGAAGGAGAAATAAATTCCCTTTGTTGACCGATGCAAAGAGCTGTGAGGCCAAATCCTGTGGCCGCAATGCTGGCCACTATGGAATTGTCATCTTTCAAGACATTGCATCGATCCCTGATCAAACCAGTCTGCCCCCCCGCCTGATCCCAGAAGTATTGGAAGTTTCGCTTCTCCATTTCCTGCAGAAAATCGTCGTCCTCCTGCGAGAGAACGCTGGGTGTTGGCGACGCCTGGGAGGCCTGCGGAGGCTGCGTTTCCGAGACCGAAGAAAAGACCTGGCAGGGGTTGAGAACTCCCAACAGACCCATGCCGCCCATTTGAAAGAGCAGATCTCTTCGCGAAAGGCGATTTGTAATAGAGTCTTTCACTTGCATGCGCATTAACTAGATTATGATGCCTCCACTTGCACCAACAAACTCCTACCGGCGCTCCACTCCATTCGCGGCAGAAACTTGCCCTACAAAGAATACGGTCTGGAATGTTAAAACATTAAAGTACAGCCATGACTAGACGCAAGACCATCGCAATTTGGACAGTCCCGATTCTTGCCATTATGGCGGCAGTTGCGGTCATTGCGCTGCTGCGTCACCGTCAACCAGTGACGCTCCGAGGTGCGGTCTTACGAGAGGACCTCGACCCAAACCGGCAATTGCCATTGGCGGATGTCCAGATCGCCGCGATCAATGCATTAGGCAAGGGTACCTCCAAGTCGGATTCCTCGGGCTTCTTTTCCCTAACGCTGCCCAAAGGCCTGCGGCGCCGCCAGTCGGTGGTTCTCAGTTTCCGCCGTGAGGGTTATCGACCACTGGACTTGAATGATTTCATCGGAGACAAAATTTACGTTGTCCGAATGGTGCCCCTGCACCAGAATACCAATGCCGAAACGCGCTCCGGGTCCGCGGTCTCGAATCCACGGATACGATATTCCGTAAAGGCTACGACGGAGGCGAACATTGGCAGCGCCGTAAAAGCTTTCCAGATAGTCAGCACGGGAAATACGCCGTGCAGCAATCATCCTCCGTGCGCCCCCGGCGGCAAGTGGAAGGCAACGCTGGGTTCCCTGTCCTTGGACGCCGGGGAAGGGAATGAATTTCGCAACGCAAGAGTTTCCTGCATTGCAGGACCGTGCCCCTTCACGAGGATCGATCAGGAAGGCTTTTCCACTGATCGGCGACGCTTCAATGTTTCTGTCCTCAACTGGTCAGACACCGTTACATTCCTGGTGGAGGCTGAAGTGGTTCATCCCATGACCAGCGACATGGTGCGAGAGACTTATCCGGTAATTTTCGGGCATGCGCTGAACTTCAGCCTGCCTCCCGCGGCGGAAGGCCCGAGCATTGAAGCTGAGATCCAGGGAGATCCTATTGTGTTCCCTTTGGGCCCTGATCTGTTTTTGCGGTGGGCGGATTGCCATGTAGTAGTCGACCGGGACCAATCCAAGAATTATCGCTGCGAACTGAAACCTGGCTATCAGTTCCGCTGAATCGAAGCTCGCTTTCGAAAAGGCTTGGCTTCCCTACAGCGAAGCGAATCCTACGCCTAGAGCCCACTGCACCGGGCCTTCCGGCGAAACCCGTATTGCGACTCCTGCCCAAACCGCTGAAAATATTGCACGAGTGGTTGTCGCAGAGGACTTTTATGGGCTTTTTCAACACATTCAAGAGCGGTGAGGTTGTCCCGAGGTCTGGTTCATACGCCGCTTTGCATTCCACCCCCCACAAGCTGTTGGAACGGGCCGTCCAGGTTGAAGGGGAAAGGTTCGAGCCATGTAAGCTGTGCCCTCTGGGCGTCTTGTACCGAATGGAGCAGCCGGGAGTGCAGACTCCTTTGCTTGCCAACCTCGGTCATGAAGCCCTGGCGCTCTGCTAGGTGCCGACCAATGAAAAACTGCGAAAGGGCTGGCAAATTCCCTCTCTCGAAGCTGCTTAACCGCACATTGCAGAAAGCTTCCGCAGATAACAAACGGCCCGCAACACGAGTCTGCTGCTCTCAGCTGGTAGAAGGGTAAACGTTCTGCGCCAGGGCTGCAGCCACGAGGGTATGAAAGGCCGCTTGCGCATTGCTTTCGATTGTAAGACAGGGGCGCACCGAGCATGTCCAGTGGGTACTACACTAGGGCTGCTTCTTTTTCAGACGCCACACGAGAGTGAGCGGGTCTCGACCTTTGCCGGGGCTGATGAGTCCGCGCTGTTCCATTGCCTGGATGGTATTGCGATTGGCAGATAGAGGGCGCATTTCTTCATTATCTTTCAACCGCCGCAGAACTGGATTGCCGCCGAGCGAATCAGTTTCAAGCTGGTATCCGCCTTGGATGTGCGAAAGTAGGTCTTGTTCCGTTTCTGTGAGTTTCGGCGGGAGATTAGCAGCTTTCTTCTTCGCCATTTTTCGCGTCGATACGTTACTTCCTTCTGGGTAAGACGACGATGCAAAAGCCAAGGTTGCGAAGCGATTCCTTATTATAGCTCTGCCGCGAGGCTCACCATGCCGAGGTTCGCATCGCAACTTCCGGCGCCCGACTCACGCCAGTCTTTTGTTCGATGCGCTCATGGCGCACGACCTTTGGGTTGATAAATTCGTCTTAAATCATCCAAAACGCCTTCGCATTCGCTTCTCTCGCCCTGCCCCTTTTGTCCCGGTTTCCCCGTAAGCAGGCTAAAATGCTCGCTCCCCAATTGCTTTTTGAGCAGCGTCAATTTTCTTGGGTGAGAGTCTCGGGCTCCCCTTCAACAAGTGCTTCCTGATGTAAAGTCTTCCAGACAGTCTTATCGTCCGTTCTGATGAGCAGGGGCACTTTCACCTACAGTGCTCATACTGCGCTCCTCTCTTGGTATATGAAAACGATTCCGATGAGCCCGCACATGTGCGGAAGGTAACGCAAAATTCCAACCTGTCGCTGCCGTCTAGCCAAGATGTCACATCCGCGGATGGCATCATCCCAACAGGAAAATCATTCTACGAAAACATCGCCTAAATGCCACCAAACTAAAGCCAATAATCTATCTTGCATTCGTAATTTTTTCTGTAGTAGCATTTTGTTTCTAACGGCAGCGATAGTCTGCTACGGTAGGCTAAAGGGAAGCTGTCATGCGCCGGATCGGTCCAGAGGCACTACGATATGTTCTTGCGGTTGTCGCTGCGCTGGCTGCGCTCGGTTTACGGGGGATGCTTACTCCCCTGTTCGGAGCGACAAATCCCTACCACACAGTCTGGGCGGCGGTTGCATTTGCGGCTTGGTATTGCGGGGTAGCACCCGCCGTCGTCACGACGCTCCTTAGCCTTGTTGGTGTTTGGTATTTCTTCGTTCCACCATTCCACTCGTTCGCGCTTCAAAACCCTACAACGGAGATTTACGGGATGGCGGGCTTCCTTGTATTTTCCGGTTTCATCATCGCGCTTGGGGAAGGAAACCGTCGATCCCAAGCGCGATCAAAAGCAGAGGTGGCAGAGCGCAGGCGAATCGAAGAGGAGTTGCGGAAAGCACAACAAGAATTGGAGCATAGAGTGAGAAAGCGGACAGCAGAACTGGAACAAAATGTCGCTGAGACAAAACAGAAGGCCGCGCTCCTCGACCTGGCGAATGACGCAATTTTTGTAAAGAGCTTGCATGGCGCAATTTCTTATTGGAATCAAGGAGCGGAAAGGTTATACGGCTGGAGCAAGGAGGAGGCTATCGGTCGTTCATCGCACGAATTGCTCTGCACTAAGTTTCCCATTCCGCTGGCGGAAATCGAAACCAGAGAGTACTGGGAAGGCGAGCTTCGCCACACAAGGCGGGACGGCGTTCAGATCGTGGTTGCAAGCCGCTGGACTACAATGCGGGATCAGGACGGTAAACCTTTCGCTTGGCTGGAAATCAACACGGACATAACCTCCCGCAAGCGTGCCGAAGAAGCCGCTCGCAGCCTCAGTGGTCGAATTCTGACCTTGCAGGATGAGGAACGACGCAAGATTGCAAGAGGGCTGCATGACAGCTTGGGGCAATACTTGACTGCTCTAAAAATCAACCTCAACCTGCTATCGAGCGCCGATGGGAATAGAGAGAAGCTTGCTTCAGAATGCTTTGAGATCGTGGAGAAGTGTTTGACTGAAACCCGTACCATCTCTCATCTGCTCCATCCTCCGTTGCTGGATGAAGCAGGCTTTGGCTCTGCGGCTCGATGGTATGTAGACGGCTTCGCTCAGCGCAGCGGCATCAAGGCGAACATTGATTTGCCACCAAAGCTTGATCGGCTGCACGACGATGTTGAGATCGCGTTGTTCCGTGCTTTACAGGAGGCTCTCACCAACGTTCATCGGCACTCAGCCGCATCGGAAGTAGAGATTTGCGTTCGCGTGGATAAGGAGCAGGTTCATTTGGAAATCAGCGACAACGGACGGGGCATTCCGAAAATTATTGACGGCGATGGTCATGCGGGCGTCGGCATAGCAGGAATGCGAGAACGGGTGCGCGAATTGCACGGGTCGCTGGAAATTCAATCGGGCGGGAGCGGCACGAAACTGATAATCGAAATCCCCGTACTCCAGCGGAGACCGGTTGACGCAGAGCAGCATGAGAAAACCGGCCGAAGCATTTCTGTTGCGTAGCAAACGGTTGGTGTGGCGGACTACCGATTGCGAAGCCTAAACCAAAATCCAGGTTTCTGAAAGGCTGGCAACCAATAACTGCGTTTCTAGGTCTGCCGATCTCGGAGGCACAACGCCGGGCAAAACTTGGGATGCCACTTATTCGCGAAGGATTGCGATCGGCAGCAAAGGAGTGCCAGAGTCAGTTTTTGGCGCAGCGAGACCAGATTCCACGTTGAAAGACACCCGCCCGACAGTCCCCATCCTGAAGCAAGCGAAAGTGGCGTACGCTGAGCCGGAGCTGCAACGATGCGCACGTAGTTTTCGTGGCGAAAAAGAGACGGCCCTGTGCACATCGGCACGGCTCGGGGAGGTTTCGCTCTGAGTAGCGATGGATATAGTTATCGTCTGCTCACTCAGATGTGCGTGCCAGCGTCAAATACTTGAGGGCTGCCCATGACTGCTGCTCGTTGGAAGGTATTAATTTTAATGCTGTTCTTTTCGACTGCTTCTAGCTCCCAACCCCAAGCGTCATTTCAACCACCGACTGCCGAATGGCCCACTGCATCCGGCGCCCAAGTGGGCCTTTCCGCGGCTCGCCTCCGCACGCTCGAGACCGCCATTCGTTCCGGAGAGTTCAATA
Source organism: Candidatus Acidiferrales bacterium (assembly GCA_035603035.1). Lineage (GTDB taxonomy): Bacteria > Acidobacteriota > Terriglobia > Terriglobales > Acidobacteriaceae > Sulfotelmatobacter. Next base: position 163,205 of record DATNLE010000268.1, read on the forward strand.
AAATAGGAAGCGTCTTGATCGCCCGTCATGGCAAGCTTGCTTATGAAGGCTATTTCGACGGCGACGCTGCTACTCTCCGCGACACTCGATCAGCGACCAAGAGCATTACAGACATACTCATCGGCATTGCCATCGAAGAGCACAAGCTCAGCGGAGTGGGTGCGAAGGTTCTGGAGCTGCTGCCGGAACATGCCCGCCGAGTTCAGAATCCCGACCCGCGCAAAACCGCGATCACGGTGGAAGATTTTCTGACTATGAGTTCACCGCTGGAGTGCGATGACTGGAATGATGCTTCGCGTGGCAACGAGGAGAGGATGTACCTGGTGGAGGATTGGGCGCAGTTCATTCTCGATTTACCGATTCGCGGACATATGCGCGTAGGCGAGCAGGCGGAAGCGCCTCCCTACGGACGCTATTTCAGTTATTGCACCGGAGGAGTTTTCACTCTGAGCGAAGTCCTGCAAAAAGCGACGGGCGCACGCACCGATCATTATGCAAGCGAGAAGCTCTTTCAGATGCTGGGCATTACGGATGTCGAGTGGGTTTATTCTCCCATGAACGTTCCGCAAACGGGCGGCGGACTGCGGCTCACTAGCCGTGACCTTCTCAAGGTCGCTCAACTTTATCTCAACGGCGGCGAGTGGCAAGACAAGCGCATCGTGAGTGAAAAATGGGTGCATAGCTCGACGACGCCTCATGCCCGAATTGATGAGACGACCGAATACGGCTATTTGTGGTGGCTCAAGTCCTTTAAGTCCGGCCAGAAGAGTTATCCAGCGTTCTTCATGTCGGGCAACGGGGGTAATAAGGTCGTTGCGATCCCCGCACTCGATATGGCGGTGGTCATCACCAGCACGAACTACAATACGCACGGAATGCACGAGCAGACGCAAAAGATACTGACTGACTATGTGCTGGCGGCAGTAGATTAACAACCTAAACCTGGTTCTGGCTCTGCGAAGGCTTCTCCGGGCAGGGATTCAGTTTGGCGGCTTCGATGTGCTCGCGAATTGCGTCATTGGCATCCGTGCTGCGAAGAATACGGACGAATTGCCCGCACCACTCTAGCAGTCGAGTAACGGACTCCTCACCCGGTCGGCGGCAGCGATAAACGGCGCCTGCTGCTTGCCAATGTCCCACGGCGGTTTGCCGGTATATTTTTTCGTAAATCCGGCCTGGACCGATACTGATTCATCCTGCATAATCGATTCTCCTTGTGTGTTGCCAGTTGGCAACACACAAGTGTTGGTGTGTGCGTTGCCTGCGGATCGAGAAGTTCGAACGGCAGGTTCAGAGCTCGTCGATCGCTTTAGCGGCGGCGTTGATGGCGTCGGTAATCTTCTTGATTTGCTCCGGCTTCACGCTCTCTCGCGAGACACGCGCCACCACGGCACCTCGCAGGTTCATGAACGCCTTCATGATTTCCGGCGATCTGCCTCGCTCGAAACTCCGTCCTGTTTCCTCCAGGCGCGCAAACAGCTCACCGACCTGGGTCTGGTTGGCCTCAAGGCAGGCTAGTCCTTCTGGGGTGAGAGAGTAGACCTTCTTGTTGTTCTCCGCTGAAGAAATGGCAAGGCCCTCTTCCTCCAGCATGGTCAAGGTCGGATAGATGACGCCGGCGCTCGGTGTGTAGCCGCCCGAAAGGCGCTGCTCCATGGTCTTGATCAGCTGATAGCCGTAGGCGGGCTCCTCGGAAAGCAGCTTGAGAATGACCAGCTTCACGTCGCCGGCATCAAAGAGGCGCCCTCGCCCTTCGCCGAAGCCACGATCGAAGCGGCCGCGACCGCGACCGCCAAAATCATGCTCAGGTCCACCGCGCCCATGGCCCCTGAAACCATGCCCGAATCCTCTTACGCCACGGCCACGCTCCTGCGAATCATTCGCTCCCGTTTCAGATCCCCTTCGTCCTGCGAAACGACGGTCCCGACCTTCAGTGTTCATTCCAAAAAAGTGTGTGTTCATTGTGTCTCCTTTTCGATATATCGCACGACATATCGTATTTGTGGTTAGACTATATCTTAAGATATATCTTTTGGCAAGAAAAAGGCCAACCGCTTGCGGGAATGGCCAGCCGGGCTTGCGGGAGATGCAGCCAATGCATGAGGCGCGCGAGGCAGCGTGGCCGCCACGACAGGCGGCGATTTTGGCGGCGGCCGTGAAGGTTTTCTTCCAGTTCGGATACCGGAAGACCGCGATGGAGGACGTCGCGGCCGCAGCGGAGGTATCTGGCAGACGCTCTATCTCCAGTTCCGCCACAAGGAGGGTTGTTTCGTGCCGCCTTGGAATATCTAACAGAACAGATGTTGGTTTCGATCAGACGTCTTGCCGGCAATCACAACGGCACTGTGGAGCAAGCACTGATGGGCGCATTCGAGGTTCTTTGCGGAGATTCGCTCGCCGTTTCGTCCCAGATCAACATCGCGGAGTTGCTGGTAGTCGCGCGATCTCAGGAGGAAAGCATTGTTTCCCGCTTCGAGGCGGATGTGCTTTCAGTCATTGCCGATGCCCTGACGCAGGCTGGCACGGCCGCTCGATGGGAGCGGCATGGAATCGGCGCGCAGGAACTGGCGATGCATCTTCTCGACACTTCGGCTGGCGCCAAGTCGGCGACCGGAAACCTGTCTGACTACAAGCGACGGATGGCGCTCTCTATCCGAATCATCGTGCTGGCGACGGGAGCGACGGGACGCAGAGTGCTAAAGCATGCACTTGCACAAGGACACTTCGTTACGGTCGTTGCTCGCCACCGGAGCGACTGTCATCCGCCGACCGGCTGTCCTTCATCCGAGGAGATGTCCTTTGCCCAGGGGGCCTGACAGGTGCTCTTGAAGGCGTGGAGGCCGTTGTTAGCTGCATTGGACCAGAAAAGTACTTTTCGCCAGGAACGCTCACGTCTGACGCTGTCGCCGGGGTTCTCAACCGGAACTGCTTGGGGAACCACAAATGCGAGGCCACGTAACATCCGTCGTTCGCACGACGGGGTCACAGTTTTGGTTACAATTTACTCTAAAAATAACCTAAGGCGAAATTCAGTAAATCGAATGGTCGTAAAACCTAAGTTCGGGAACCAGCAGATGACAAACAGAAAACCCTCTGCAAGTTACTGGCTCGCAGAGGGTTCCCGGTGGACTGTTTGGGATTGACCAAGAGGTGGTCACTCTACGTGGCCTCTCACGGCAACTCCCGGGTCTGGGACTAAAGCCTTTGGCTGATGTCCCGAGGATGAAAGCCCTCGCGCGACCGACGCGATGCCTCCATCCGTACTCACCGGCTAGTGTGCGGGCTGTAGCCCCGGCGCCTTCCTCAATCTGATCAGCGTCCGGAGCCCCGCTTAGAGCAACCAGCTCTAAGTCTCAGCCACCTCACCTGGTCTTAGACTCCCACAACATTTACCACTACTATCAGAACTTGTCATTCGACCACCTCCTTCCCGGTGTAATTGCAGATTATTACGAAATCGACGAGCACGTCAACCCGGTGGATACTCGGTAGTGGCTGAATCTCAAATTCAGCCACTACCCGTCGGCGGAGTCAAACCCTCTCACCGCAAGGTGCGCGGAGTACGGTGCGCGAAGGCTGAGTCCGCATCGCCGGCGGAAACGAATGGTATACGTGGGAGAACGCCACGGGCCATTGGATTCCGACGGGCGTGGGCTGCTATCCGCTGGAGGAATCAGTGGAACCATCTCACGATTCAAGTGCAACGAACCTCAAACCATCAACTGCTCTGCCAGTCGATTGCGCTGAACGGTTTACGGCTACTCTGAATAAGACCTCGCTCCGTACCCGGTGCCGGGTTGGGGGAGTCACGGTCAATTACCGGATGGACGGGAACTATGAACAACAGGCGACCACGGTCTATCTGGACAACCTGACATTTATGTATTAGTGCGGAAGCAGCAGTCTCTGCCAAGAATCGGTGCTGATCGGTTGGAGGAAACCGGCCAGTGCCGGTTATTTTGGTGGTCTCAATTCCGCCATTGTTTCTGCGCTTTATTATTTCTGTTCCTGTATTTTCTTAAGGGCGTCAATGCCGTTATGGTTCTGCGGATTGAGTTCGACGGACTTTTGATAATTCTCAATTGATAAATCTTTTTGCCCCGCCTTGAGGTAGGCCTCACCGAGGCTATCGTAGGAATTCCAATTTTTGGGATAGTCCTGCACTTCGAGCTTGAAGGTCTGGATGGCCCAATCGGTTTGTCCCCCGGAGAGGAAGTGGTAGCCGAGCTGGATCAGAGTGTTTTCGTCGAGGGTGTAGGGGGAGGATGATCCAGCTTCCTTCAACTCTTCATATCGTGTAATCGCCGCTCGCGGACCTTTGATGTTGGCGACCAGCATGAGCAGCGCGGCGGCCGCGGGAGGATCGGGCGTGTAGTTCCATCCGTATTCCTGGGCCACGCTTCTGATGACCTGGTTCGCAACCGTGACGCCGTTTTCGGAGTTGGCCATGACGGCTACGCCTTTACCCGAATCGGCAAACATGATCAGGAGCGCCTGGAAGCCGGCATCATCGCCTTCGTGGCCGAACTCCTCCGGGTTCTTGTACTGATCGAGGAAGAAACCCAAGCCCACTTGCTCGATTTGCGGCTTCAGCATCTCACGGGTCGTGGCCTGGTCGAGAACGTGATTCGCTTTGCCCTGTTTCGCCAGCGCGGTTTCAATGCCGAACTTGGCAAGGTCGGTGGGAGTGGTCCACAAGCCGGCGGCAGCCATTTCGGGATAAATGTGCCACTTGCCGGGAATCGGTGTGCCGTCGGCGCTGGTGCCGGTGGCGGTTGCAGCAGCGCGCGCGGGGGGAAGCGGCTGTTCATAACTGCTGTCGCTCATACCGATTTTGTCGAGCACGGTCTCGCGCATGAATTGCGGAAAGGGCTTGCCGGTTACGTCCATTACGAGCTGCTGCTCGATGGTAATTCCGCCGCCGGAGTATTGAAATTTGGTTCCCGGGACGAACTCGACCCGGATGGGCGCGGTGTTCGCAGGCGGCTCGCCGTTGAAGATTTGCACGAGGGTTGGAATCGGCGTTCCGACGGCATATCCGGGGAAGCCATGGACGGTCAGGCCGGCGCTGTGGCTGAGCAGGCGTCGCAACGTGACTTTTTGCTCTTTGGTGAACTCGTTGTCCGGGACCTGCCAGGATTTCAGTTTCTGGTTGACGTTTTCATCGAGTGAGAGCTGGCCGTGCTCGACCAGAGACATGGTTCCGGAGGCGGCGACGGGCTTGCTGATCGATCCTGCCTGAAAGAGGGTGTGGACTGTAACCGGCGTGCTGGAGCCGGCCGCGGTCACTCCGTAACCTTTGGCCCAGGCGATTTTGAAGTTGTCGATGACAGCAATGCTCAGGCCGGGGACGTTGTAGAGCTGCATGAGCTTCTCGATGTTGATCTGCATCGGTGGCTCGTCGCTGCTCAGAGGAAGCGGCGGAATCCCGTTTTCCACGCGCTGGATGCGGGTGGCAACTTCGGAGTCGTTCGAAGCCTTCGGTTGGGGCCGGGATGCAGCGAGAGCCAGCAAGGCCAGCAACGAAACTGCTGCGGAGGAAACGCCGCGGGTGTAGGAAGTGGATTGCACGAGTCCTCCGCCGCGGGCAAGGATGCGGCCTGAGATTAGAGTACGGGCTGAAGTATAGACGCTGTTTGCGCAGCGATGTTAGCAGTCAGTCGTGCGGTCTGGGCTCCGCGACCGCGACCTGGCGCTGTTTCGGCAGGCTTTATTTCAGCGGGCTTTATTTCAGCGGGCTTTATTTCAGCAGACCGTAAACTTCGACTTCGCTTCCAGTGCCGGCTTACAGGCGACCATTCGCGACCAGCGGGATGACGAAGCGGGTGGCCAACGCGGCGCGATCCCGCGCGCGTCTTGTTCGGACGTGTAAAATGGGTCGGCCGAGCTTGCTGGCATCGAATGCATAGAGGACGGCTGGGCGATTATCGGATTTGGACAATTGACGAACTGCGGTTTTGCGGCCTGAGATGCCATTCGCCACGAAGCGGATTGACAGGTGGAATACCCTGAAAGCACTCGGAGAACAGGCGAGCTAAATGAGAGCAGTGCTCAGGTTGCTACTTTTAATCTGGGCAACTGTATCAGCGGTAAGTTTAGTGGGCCTGATCTATGTGTTCCCCGGCTATTCCCCTAGACAGTGCATTCTCCGAAGCATTGCGAAATCACCCAAGCCAGCCAGCATCGTTCTGGTTTCACTGGTCAATGACTTTCCTTTTGGTCGGTGTTTGCATGACGGCGTGGTTGTACCGTACTCACCGCAAACAGTATGGCAAGCTGTGGAAATCAGACTGACCCGCTACCGGCAGTTCCAGTCGATCGCTCAGCAACTATTCCCACGCTATAATTAAAAACTTACGATCTTTACCCACATTTACGTTTCTACTTGCAACCCGCTCGGGTGCGTCCGCGCTCCTACTCCATTGGTAACGACACCGGCATGAGGCAATTGCAGAACGCTACTTTAATTATCCGGAGTGGATTCCCCGGATACGCAGGTCGCGAAAGGAAGAAACATCGAAATGATTCGATTGGTTGTCGCAACGATTGTTCTCACCGTCTTGATTGATTCCGTGGCTTTTGCTCAGACCTCCACGCCCAAAGTGCAAGTATTTGGCGGATACTCTTACGTTCACGTGGATAACGGCGGCCTAACGGGCGGGGACTTGGACTTCGCTCTGCGCGAATTGAATCTCCCCTTCGGAACGGCATCCAACTTCACTGGCTGGAACGCGGAGGGTCAGTACAATTTCAACCGTTGGATCGGACTCGCGGGCGACGTTGGCGGACGCTATGGCATGCCCATCACGGGCTACAGAAACGACAACCTCCAAGGACTTCCCAAGGCTACGGGTTATACGTTCTTGGTTGGGCCGGTGCTTTCATACCGGACAAAATCAAGAATCACGCCCTTCGTGCATGTACTGGTTGGCGACGACCGGGCCAGCCTGAATGCGACCACCATCACCGGCGTGTCGACTCCGGTCTCCTCTTCTGCTACAACTAATGACGATTTTGCATTGGCACTGGGAGGCGGACTCGACTTCCGGGTGGCGCGGCATTTTGCTCTTCGGTTGCCGCAGATAGATGACCTCCGCACATATCACAACTTGAATCATTTCTACGAAAGCGCGTTCCCGAATCGATTATTCGATGGCCTGCCTCTTCACCAAAACAACATTCGGATCTCCGGCGGAATCGTTCTAAGTTTCTGATTCATTTCTCCGGTAGTCCGAAGGCATACAAAGCGCTGCCCGCAGCGATCGCCACGTATTCTTTTCCATCTACCGCGAAGGCCACGGGGGCGGCATAGACCGCGCCGCCCATCTGAAAGTGCCACAGGGGTTTGCCGGAAGCGGCATCGAGGGCAATGAAGTTTCCTTCGGCATCGCCGGTGAATACCAGGCCGCCGGCGGTTGCCAGCACGCCCGACCAGGTCGGCGAAGTGTGCTCGAACTTCCACTTGATCTCTCCCGTCACGGGATCCATCGCCTTCAGAAATCCGCGATAGGGCTCGGCCTCTTCCGATGGAAAATATGCGCTGCCATAGTAGGCATGGCCAGCCTCGTAAGGCTGCGGCGCAGTGCTGAAAATATCGCATTGATCGCGGGCCGTTACGTAAAAGAGTGAGGTTTGCGGATCGAACGCAGGCGCCATGAAGTTCGTCGTTCCCAACGCTCCCGGACACACGGTGTGGCCCGCGAGGGTTGGCGAAGCTTCTTTCTTTGCTATCGGGCGGCCTTCGGCATCCTTCGTGTCGCTCCATGTGATCTTGCCGTAGGGGTTGGCCGAAATCAGTTTTCCGGTCGCGCGATCGATAACATAGAAGAATCCATTGCGATTGGCCTGCGCGATCAGATGCTTGCCGCCGGAATCGATCATCACGGGGACTTGCGTGGCGTCCCAGTCATGCTCGTCGTGTTTGGTGAATTGGAAATACCAGTTCATCTTGCCTGTATCGGCGTTAAGAGCAACTAGGGAATTGCTGTAGAGATTGTCGCCGGCTCGTCCCTCGCCGCGATTTGATGGGGATGGATTTCCAGTGGGCCAGAGAATCTGGTTCGTACCCGAGTCGTAGGTTCCCGTATTCCACGCCGGCGCGCCGCCAATTTTCCAGGAATCGCCCTCCCAGGTTTCGTGTCCAGGTTCACCGGGACCGGGCACAGTATAAAAGCGCCACTTGCGTGCGCCTGTCGCAGCATCGTAAGCATCGATGAACCCGCGAACCCCGTACTCGCCGCCAGAGACACCAATCACGACAAGATTTTTCACCGCCAGGGGCGCGACAGTAAAGCTGTATCCGGTGCGATAATCCGCGGCGACGATATCCCAGATGACGTTGCCCGTTTTCGTATCAAGCGCGATCACGTGCCCATCGAGCGTCCCCAGAAAAACTTTGTCGTCCAAAATGGCGAGGCCGCGATTCACCCGACCGCAGCAGGGACGAATGTCCCCTGGGAGCTGATGCTGATACATCCAGATCGGCCGGCCGGTGCGGGCATCCAGAGCGAACGCACGGTCATCTTGCGCCGTGGCGTAGAGAATTCCGTCAACCACAAGCGGCGTGGTCTCGAGTTTTCCTGTCGCCCCGGTCTGATAAACCCACTTCGCGGTCAGCGCATGCGCGTTGGCCACGTTGATCTGATCGAGAGGGCTGAAGCGGCGTCCGGTGTAATCGCCGGAATACGTCAGCCAGTTCTGCGGCTCTTTCTCGGAATTCAGCAGGCGTTCGAATGTAACTTGCGCGTTAGCCGCGGAGTTGAAAAGACTGCAACCGAGGCAGATCGTCGACAGCGCGGCGAAGATTTCTGGGATTCTCATTCCTTTCGCCCTCACTTCGCCCCCACGCTACTCAGGTAGGCCACAAGGTCATTAAGATCTTTGTCGCTCAAAACATCTGGATTGTACTGCGGCATCATCGACTCCCTGCTCTTCTGAAAGGAACGAAGCTTTTCTTTTTCGAGCAGATAGATTTGCTCGCTCGTATCCATAAGCTGGACGGTAAAGTTGTCTTCGTTCAGAGCGACGCCCTTGATTTGCTTTCCATCGGCAGTCACGACGGTGATGGTTTCGTATTCCTGCGGAAACTCTTTCGTGGACTCGGTCAATCCCCATGCCAGCCGACGGCTGGGATTGCGAACTGAATCAATGATGGCCTCTCGAGTCCGCGAGCCACCTACGGCCGTCAGTTCGGGACCTACGCGTCCACCTTTGCCCTCGACCATGTGGCAGAGTGAGCAATTCGCGTCGCCATAAAAAAGTGCCTTGCCATGGGCGACGTCGCCAATGGGCCTCGCTGGCGCTTTTACTTCCCGGCTCCGGATATAAGTTACGATCTGCCAAATCTCTTCATCGGTCATGCCAACACCCTGGCCGTTCGTTCCGTTAGCGGGCATGACCGTCCCAGGTATTCCGTTGCTGATCACCTGAAACAAATCTGCGTCGGAATGGGCGTGCTTCTTTTGCGCCCGAGTCAAGTCAGGACCGCGGCCGCCGCCGTGCGCGCCCAGGCCGTGACAAAGCGCGCAATTGATGCGGAACTCAAACTCGCCCGCCTTCGCGGCCTTGGCGTCACCCGCATAAGGATTGTGATCGTCCGCACGGCTCGCTGTTGCCAGAAACACTATCGCCAGCAAGACTGCCCAAGCCGGAGTTCTCAAAACTAGTTGTAGTTTGTGTTTAGTGAAAAGCATTCACCTTGGCCCTCGAGCACCCGCCATGCCCCCAGAGAAATACCGATGTTACCACCAGCCTGTCCGTGGACATCCGTACCCCAGGTATCCCGCTACCAAGATCACAGGCATGCGGCCACAAGCCACGACACCGCTTCAAAGGTCGCGACGTCTATGACCGCCTGCGTGGCCATATGAGCCTGGCTGTTAAGAATGGAAAGTTGGTCGAGGTCTATCCCGTATACAGCGGCGAAAAAGAGTGTGAAGCGTGCTCCCCGGGCGGACAGCGCCAGTTCATTTTCCAGTGGGAACGGCAGTCGGTTCGTTGCTTGAAGACGTGATAGATGTCCGAGAGCCATCCGTCCATGAAACAAAATTCAGCGCAGGGGTGCTGGCGGCGTTCGCACATGTTCAGGACGAAAGCCTATTCCGATCACGCGAGCAGGAACGCGACGCAGCCACGGCCATTGCTGCATTAGTTTCAGTGGCCACGGAACGGCGACATTCCGGGAGCTGGACAGTATCCGGCTGATCACCTTATTTTGGATCAAGACCTGCAGCCGCTGAGTGGCGCGAGTTGGAAATTGTCTGCGCCGCTGGACAGCGTGCAGGTCCTGATCGCGGGGAGAACCGGCGGCAAGTTTCGCGGCCAGAATATTAGCTGCGGCCACCGCGTCCTGGATCGCGAGATTGATTCCCACTCCTCCCACAGGTGACATCGCATGCGCCGCGTCGCCGATACACAGTAGGCCCGGACGCCACCAGCGCTTCAGGCGATCAACCCTAACGGTCAGAAGGCTTACGTCGTTCCAGTCTCGCAGCTCGCTAACGCGGTCACCTAAGACTGGCTCCAGGTCGGCAATATCCGCGCGAAATTGTTCGATTCCCCGCTGGCGAATCTCATCCGCGGCTCCCTTAGGAATGAGAAAAGCGCACTGCCAGTAATCCTCGCGGTTGATCATGATGAACATTCGGCCAGCTTCGACGTGCCCCAGGGACTGACCCGGATCGCTGGGACGCCGGCTGATCCTCATCCACAGGACATCCATGGGAGCGCCTAAGTCCGTCACTTGTAAACCCGCTCGATCGCGCACGATCGAATGCCGGCCATCGGCTCCGACGGTAAGCTTGGCACGAACTTCCATCACGCCGCTGGAAGTTCTTGCCCTCGCGCCGATGATGCGTCCATTTTGCTCGATAAGGTCTGTCGCCTGAGCTTGCATCGTGACTTGAAAACCTGGATAACGCCTTCCCTGCTCGACGATGAAGTTCAGAAATTCCCATTGCGGCATCAACGCGAGAAACTTGCAATGGGTTGGAAGATGGGTGAAGTCGGCGATCTTGAGCGCGTCGTTGCCAACCTGGCCGGCAAGTTCGCGCACCTCTTGATGAGGGTGCCTCAGGAACTCCTTCAGAAGACCAAGTTCATGGATCAACTCCAGCGTGGAAGGATGAATGGTGTCGCCACGAAAATCGCGCAGAAAGTCGGCGTGCTTTTCGAGGACAACAACATCCACACCTGCGCGAGCTAACAAGAAGCCAAGCATCATTCCGGCAGGGCCTCCGCCGACGATGCAGCATCCCGTATCGATAGTTGCGTTGACCGGTTCCATTTCGCTTCCCCGCCGTACATGTACGGGGGGTATCTGGGGGCCCCTACGTTCAGCACTCTACACTGAAGCTTCCCTTCGACCGGGCCGATCTTGCCTTAGGTTAAAGACTTTTTAATGGTAGGAGTGTAAGCCATTGATATTTCAGGCTTTCCAGTGAAAAGCTTCGGGCTGGGGAAGGCCGAGATGGGCCAGCACGCGATAGGCGAACTGGCAGGCTATGTCATCTAAGGTGGTCGGCCGGTAGTAGAAGGCCGGGATTAGAGGAAAGATGGTGGCCCCGGCATCGGCGGCTCGGTACATGTTGCGGATGTGGATCTTACTGAGCGGCGTTTCGCGTACGCAGAGTACCAACGGACGCCTCTCTTTCAGGCAGACATCGGCCGCGCGTTCGATCAGGTGCGAGGCGATACCGTTGGCGACGCGGGCCAAAGTGCCCACGCTGCAGGGGATCACGATCATGGCGTCGGCGGGATAAGAACCGCTGGCCACATTGGCCCCAATGTCGGCGTTCGATTGCTCCGTGATCTTGGACTCGACGATCTTGGCCTCGATGCGTGCAGGAATTGGAGTTGAAGGTTTCGTTGAACTTGGTGGTGAGGTTTTGTCGCTTGCTATGTTCTTGCCATGGGAGAGGATCTGGCTGACGAGATTTGAACGTCCCTGGATGTCAAGTTCTTCGGCGAGAACGCGCAGCCCGGAGTCCGATGCAATGAAGTTTACCGTCTCAATGCGCACGTCACGCTCGACGGCCAGCAGCAGTTGCCACAGGAACGCTGATCCGCTGGCGCCGGTGGTAGCGATGGTCAGATTTTGTGGTGGAGGCGGCAAAGCTTCTCCGGCGAGGCGGACGTGGCCCCGAACTCTGGAGCATAGGGAGTAGCCGAACTGGAGTCAAGGCGAAGAGCGAAGAGATGAAGGTTGAGACCAGAGCTTAGGAGCTAGCAGCCGCCATTATGGCATCCACAGCGAATCTGCGGTCCCGGCGAAGCGTGGCGCAGTTGCATGCGCTGGCTGGAGTGGAGCGCGAAATCCGCGCGCAGGATTCGCACGGTCGTCGCAAATATCTTCGCGAGTTTACCCAAGCTTTCACCGACTACGATTCTGTTTTGGATGGTCAACAGATTCAGAATACTCTGTACGCAGCCGATGTGGTCCTGATCGGAGACTATCATGCTCTGGCAGCCGCTCAGCGTTATGCTGCAACGCTCATCGAGCAGCGCGCGCTGACCGGGGACCGGCCGGTAGTGCTTGGAGTCGAAACCATTTTCGCACGCGATCAGCACATTCTGGACGAATGGTGGCGACGGGAAATTGATGAGAACGAATTGCGTCAGCGCATTCGCTTCGATCTGGACTGGGGATATGAGTGGAGTCCGTTCTATGAACTCCTGGTCGCCGCGCGCGACCACGGAGAGGGCGTGTATGGCCTTGATTGCATGCCCCGGGAAAGTCTGCGGAAGATCGGAGCGCGCGATCGTCATGCGGCGGCGAAGATTGCCGAAATCCGCGAGCGCCATCCGGAGGCGGCGATTTTTGTGCTGTTCGGCGAATCTCACCTCGCACCGGGACACCTGCCTCGCGTGCTGCACGAGCAGCTCCCCGCCGCTAAAATCCTGACTGTGCTTCAGAATGTCGATGCACTGTATTGGCGCGCCGCGGGTGAGCGCGCCGCAAAGGTGGACGCAGTGCACGTCCAAGATGACGTCTTGTGCGTGTTCAATGCCACCCCCCTTGAGAAATACGAAAGCTACCGCCTGTTTCTAGATCAGTGGAGCCGCTGCGATAGTGGACCCGATTTTGCGCCGTCGATCTACAACCTGGTCAACAGCCTGGCCAGCTTTCTCGAAATCAACCGCTATTCACCCCACAACGGCACGCAGCCGAAGTTCTTGGTCGACATGCTTCCGGAGGTCCATGGCAAATCATCGGATGCGACGGTTCGCCGCTTGCTGTCGCGCAAGGGCATCAGTGGGCAGCAACTTGAAAGCATGCTGGCGAATGTGGAAGAACGCGGGAGCGCCTATTTCCCGGAGTTGAATGCGTTCTGCATCCGCGAATTTCAACTCGTGAACGCTGCCGAGGATGCTGCCCGTTTTTTGCATCACGCCTGTCAGGGACTGCCAAAGCGTCTGAACGGTCACGGTAAGATCGGCGATGGCACGCCCACAAAGAACAACGCATCCGCAGCAATGGATACCTTTTATACGCGCGTCATTGAAAATGCCGTAGCTTACTTTGGCTCCCGAGTGCTCTATCCCGCAAGGCTTCCATCCGGGACGGAAACGTCCTTCACGCTGTCACGCACCGCATGCGAGAAGGCCGCCTATGCTCTTCGGGCCGATGATGAGAAGTTTGATTCCATCACACAAGATTGGGGATATCGCATGGGAAGCAAGCTCTACGACGCGTATCTCGCCGGCCGCGTGAAGCCCAGCGGATTGCGCCGGCTGTTTCTGGCTCACCTCAACGAACCCGGTGTTGCCCGCAAGGTTTGCATCGCGGTCATGGCGAGAGTGCGCTCCGCGGCTCGCACAGCGCACCCTTAAGGCTCGGACCACTGAGATGCTAAGCTAGAGACCGCCTGATGGAATCCTAAGCGCCATCCGCCTAAGCCTCACGTGAACGCTGAATCCATTCGCAAATTGTTCGAGCAAGTGCGCCGGGGCAAAATCGCGCCCGACGACGCCGTAGACCGGCTGCGTCATTTGCCATTTGAAGATCTTGGATTTGCCAAAGTCGATCACCATCGCAGCCTGCGGGCGGGCATGCCCGAAGTGATTTTCGGAGAGCGCAAGACGGCATCGCAGACGGCAGAGATTTTCGTACGACTGGCAAAGCACGGAGGCAACGTGCTCGCCACGCGGACTGATAGGAAGCAGTTTGCGGCGGTAAAGAAAAAAGTCCGCAAAGCCGAATATCGCGAACTGGCGCGGGCGATTGTCCTTCGGCAAGATCCGCGTATCTATGGCAAAGGCGTGATCGCTGTGGTTTCGGCTGGTACCAGCGACATTTCTGTCGCCCAGGAAGCTTTGGTGACGGCAGAACTGATGGGCAACAGGGTTGAACATTTCTACGATGTGGGAGTCGCGGGAATCCATCGCCTGCTGGCTCATCGTGAGGCTTTGACGAAAGCCCGCGTGGTAATTGTCTGCGCCGGCATGGAGGGCGCTCTACCCAGCGTCGTGGGGGGCCTGGTTGGGGTTCCGGTTATTGCCGTGCCCACTAGCGTGGGTTATGGCGCATCGTTCAAGGGGCTTACGGCACTCCTTGGCATGCTGAATTCCTGCGCTTCGAACGTTAGCGTGGTGAATATCGACAACGGATTTGGCGCGGGGTACGTGGCGTCAGTTATCAACCGGCTGTAAATATCAGCTGTTAATAAGAAGAGGCGCGGCTCGTGCCGCGCCTCTCATCCCCCCCGACTCAGCTTACATCCCCGACTGGCCCGAATCTTTCTCCACCACCAACTTGTTTTCTACGCTGAAGGCGCCGAAGAGCTGGTTGGCTCGAATTCCGGCTACCGTTTTATCCATGGTGTTGTCCACAGAGCCGTAGAGCACGACGTGACCGTTATCCACGATGATGCGAATCGGCCGCGCCGGATCGATGGCATATTTGCTCAGCACAGAATCGCCGTAGATGGCGCGAGCGGCTCGAAGGCGCAGACCATCATCCATCGGCGAAACCGGTTCCAATGTGATGTTGTCAATCACATCTTTTACGCCGGGCATGTTCTGAATATCGGCGAGAGCCTCGTCGCGGCCGACACCAGTTCGATCCTGCCCTTCCACCGTGACCACGCCGTCCTTCACGTTCAGCGCGAAATAATCGAATGTGATGTCGTAGCCGGTACGCACATAGCGCAACTTTAGAGCCAGTTTCTGCTCCAGTTGCGCATCTGGCAGGTTCGGCCCCGCCACGGTGATCAAGTTTCGCACGCCCTGCACATTCGCAGCTTTGCGAGCAAGCTTTGCCGCGTCCAGTTTGCGCTGGTAGAGATCGACCGTACCTGTGAGGGTTACGATGCCGTCGTCCACAGTGGATCGCACATCGCGGAATTGACCTTTCGCCCCCAGCTTCTCGGTCAGCGTGGTTTGAATCTGGTTGTCGTAGCGGGCTGGCGCCGCAGTTTGAGCCACTAGCGTGGCGCCTAACGCGCCTACCATTAAGATTGAACCCATAGTTTTGAGAAAAGTTTTCTTTTTTCTTGCCACAGCAGTTGTCATTTCGGTCACCTCCGACTCCATTGACAAAACTTCACAATTTAACCATCCAGTTAATTATTCGATGCGCCTGCATAGGGGTGAGATGCATGGACTCCCGCGGAGACGAGGCAGCGACTTTTCAGCGTGATGCGGGCATCGGCAAGTCGCTATGGGTAGCGTCTTTTATTTGTGCGGTCTTCTTGTCGGGGTCCTTGAGCGACTGTTTTCGCCCGAGGACATCCAGCCGGATGACGGCCGCCGCAGCGGTGAACCGTACGTGCACATTCGTGTCAAAAAGACTGACCAAGATTTTGTCGCCAAGCGCCGGATCGCCACGCTGCGCGATGGCCTCTATTGCGGCGGCCCGGACAATCCAATCCTTGTCATTCAGCGCCGTTCTTACCAAAGCCCTTCCGGTAGCCGAGTCAGGATCGTGCGCCAGAAAAGTGGCCGCTACAGCGCGCACCGGGTGCGGATCTTTTTTGTGTGTATATCGCCACGCGTCCCAACCGATGCCAGCGAAAGGAACGTAACCAATCCCCACTTCGAGCCCGATTTTGGCAAGTTCTTTGGGATTGCGCAGGGTGTCCGTCTGCTGAACTATTAACCCATCTCCTTTTCTTTCGCCGGTCAGCACATCGTAGTAGACGGCGTAGGCCGACCGGTTATCCTTCAAATCCCGCAGAGAATGCGCGGCGGCCATTACAACGGCGATCCTGGGATCGCTTAACAACTTCTGCAGTTTAGGGATGGATTCCGTTGCGTGCATCTGCCCTAAGGCTGTGGCCGCGGCTGCTCGCACCGCGGGATTGGGATCGCTCAAAGCACGCTCTGCCAAGCCCCGGGCGTGGGAATCGTCACCCAGCAGTCCCAGGGCGCGGATGCCGATGGCGCGCTGGCTGGCGCTCTTGCTCTGGGCAGCAGATTCAAACATTGACCAGGCCTTTTCTGTCCCGGTTAATGGGTAGGCGGAAGGCAGGCTACAGACAGCGACAGCCGCCGCACAAGCAACCACCGCAGACATTCGGGTGAACCGGTCGAGGATCAAGCGTCCTCCAGACACAGCTTTTTCGCAGCCGGTGGCAGAGATGCCAGCAATAAACGACTCTAAGATGCAGAGAAAGCAGAAAGGGTGTACCGGCAACCAACCGTATTACTTGCCGAAACGATACCGGGGCGACTAGCGCTAGCGCGTACGACTCCTGCTCTTGGAGGATTTCGGAGGAACACGCGGCATCGTGGCACGCTTGTTATCGCCTGCAAACACGCGCGCGAAGATCTTATCCACGTTCTTCAACTGCCGTTGCAGATCGAACGCGTACTCGATCTGCTTGCGCGGAACTCTTCCCGTGATTTCCTTGTCGGCCAGCACCAACTGATGGAAGTCTAGCCCTTCTTTCCATGCCCGCATCGCATGCGCTTGCACTAAACGGTAAGCATCCTCGCGTGAAATTCCATGCTCCACCAAGTCGAGCAGAAGCTGGCCGCTGAAGATCAGTCCGTGCGTGCTCTCCAGGTTAGCCATCATCCGTTTCGGATAGACGAACATAGTTTCGATCAGATTGGACGTCTTGCTCAACAGGTAATCAACCAGGGTGGTCGAATCCGGCAGAATAACGCGCTCGGTCGAGGAATGAGAGATATCGCGCTCGTGCCATAACGCAACGTTTTCGAACCCGGCTTGAGCATTGCCGCGAAGCACACGCGCCAAGCCACTGATCTGCTCGGAGGTGATCGGATTTCGCTTGTGCGGCATCGCCGAAGACCCCTTTTGTTTCTCGCTGAAAAACTCCTCGGCTTCGCGAACCTCTGTGCGCTGCAAATGACGGATTTCGGTTGCAATCTTGTCCAAGGTCGAGCCGACCACAGCCAGCGTCGCGAGATAGTGCGCGTGCCGGTCACGCTGGATGACCTGCGATGATACTGCCGCCGCCTTCAGGCCCAGACGAGCGCAGATCCTCTCTTCGATTTCCGGCGTGAGATGCGCAAAGATACCAACCGCGCCAGAGAACTTCCCGACTCGCAGGTCTTCAGCGGCCGCGGCAAAGCGGGCTATATTTCGCTGTGTTTCGGAATACCAGTTTGCCAGCTTGAATCCAAAGGTGATGGGCTCAGCGTGAATGCCATGCGTACGTCCCACCATGGGCGTATCTTTGAATTCCCAGGCGCGCCGTTCGAGCACCTCAGCCAACCGTTCAAGATCCTGCGCAATGAGAGCCGAGGCCTGCCTGATCAGCAAAGCCTGTGCCGTGTCGACCACATCGTTGGAAGTGAGCCCATAGTGAAACCAGCGCGCATCCGGCCCAACGATCTCGGCCACGGCCGTGGTGAAGGCAATCACATCGTGGCGCACTTCAGCTTCAATCTGGTGGATACGTTCCACGCTGAAATCGGCGCGCTCCCGGATGGCCTTAGCCGCCGTTTTTGGGACCATTCCCGCCTCAGCCAAGGTCTCAGTGGCAGCGACTTCTACCGCCAGCCAGGTACGAAAACGGTTTTCATCACTCCAAATGCGGCCCATTTCCGGGCGGGTATAGCGCGCGATCAAGGCGGATACGCCTCCTGTCTCTGCCTCTGGAAGGCCGGACAGAGGATTCTAAATCGAGCGGCAAAAAGAGGCCAGCAGCGAGGCGGAGCGGCGAACGCTTCTGCTTTAATATACTATCGTGATACGATATACTTGCATCTAGACTGGATCGGGAGACGATACAATCAACGCATGAAAAAGCTCACTTTGTCAGACTATCAAGCACTGGCGGAGTTCCGTTACCAGATCCGGCGTTTCCTCCGTTTCAGCGAGCAAGTGATCAAGAATACAGGTTTGGAAAGAGGCCAGTACCAATTGATGCTGGCGATCAAGGGCATGCCGGCGGACGTGCGTCCGAGAATCCGTGAATTGGCCAGTCGTATGGAAATCCGCCACAACAGTGCGGTGGAATTGGTGAACCGTCTGGAGGCTCGAGGATTTGTCCATCGCACGCGGGCTCAGGACGATCGCCGCGAAGTCCTCCTCGCGCTCACTCCCAAGGGAGAGAAAGTGCTCGCCGAACTGGCGCTGCATCATCACGACGAACTGCGCAGTGCGGGACCGGAACTGGTGACAGCTCTTCGCCGCATCATGCGGGAGGGTAGCGACGCTGGTCCGCAGCACTCTGCACCGCCTCTCGACAGAGGAAAGAACAGCAAGCATCCATGAGCACTCCCGACGAACAGGTTCCAAAAAGGTAGCCGTAGCAGCGAATTCAATCCTCGCGGCGACTTGCTGCGCGCTCGAGAGCAAGATCCCTCGGGTGCGATGGATTGTTCTGGAAGCGGGCACGTGCCAACTGATCGTGATTCATCCCTGACGAGCCTGTCTCCGAAGCGGCCTGTAGAATGCTGCGCTGATATTGGACGCCTGCCCGTGGTTGATCGCGCCGGCCATGGCCGAGCCCTTGGATATCTCAACCCGGGCGCAGGGATGGCCGCCAGACTGCGCGGATTCAACGATGAACATTTGCGTGAGCCTGGATGCTTCCCCGGAACTCGTCAGTCCGTTATTAGAAATTGGATCGTTGTCCTGCGCGCATTCCCGGAACTCGAGCTGGAAAGCGCAAGTCGGCCCTGCATAGTCCCATCGGCAAGGTTCGAGGCATCAGGATTGGTATTGCCAACTGACAGCGTCTTTGATTATGCTTCGGCAATCCTCCGAGCCCGGGCACTCTGGAGAAATGTGCATCCGATGGCGACCGCTGAATCCAAACGACTACCGTATTATCCCCGCAGCCCGCTCCTGCGTGCGAGCGCGCAATGTCGGCTTCGCGTTGTCTTTCGCTGTCGATCTGCCTGTCTGCCCGTCCAAGCTACGATCCGGCAATAAGAACAATTTCATTCCGAACTCAGGGAGGGGCGATGCCGAAGCTACCGAGCAGGTTCATCTGGATTAGTTTTCTCGCAGCCGTCTTTATTGCCCGAGCCTTTGCCCAAGGCGGCGCGACGGGTGCGATCACCGGCACGATTCAAGATCCCAGCGGCGCTGTCGTAGCCAACGCAGAAGTTCGCATCACCAACCAGGACACCGGAGTGCTGGAACGCAGCGTGACTTCGGGGCCCGATGGTTCATTCACTGCTCCCCTTCTGCCGGCGGGCGAATACACGGTGGGCGTTCATGGAGCCGGCTTTGCCGAATCCACGTTTCGCGACATCGCCGTGCGCGTGACCGAGACTACGCGCTTGATCGCTACACTGAGAACTCAAGCGGTGCAGCAGCAAGTGGAAGTGCAGGCTCAAGTGCAGGAGGTCGATACCACCGATGCGACCACGGGACAGGCGATTGAATCGGGAACCATCCGCAACCTTCCCCTTGCTACACAAAACTTTCAGCAGTTACTTACGCTATCCAGCGGCGCGCAAGGTGAGTTGAATGCTGCCTCGCAATTGGGACGCGGCAACGTTCGCATTGAAGTGAATGGCCAGCGCGAGGATAACAACAACTATCAGATCGAAGGCATCAGCGCGACGGATTATAACGTCGCCGAGCTGACCACGACTCCTTTGCCTAATCCTGCGGTGATTCAGGAATTCAAGGTGCAAACATCTCTCTACGACGCCACCCAGGGCCGAAACGGAGGCGGCAACATCAATGCGATTCTGAAGACTGGCACCAACACGTTCCATGGGGAGGCGTACGAATTCTTCCGCAACACCGTACTGGACGCTAACGACTACTTCCTCAACGCCGCGGGCGAGTCCAGACCCGTGATCCAGCAGAACATTTTCGGCGGTGATCTGGGCGGACCGATCGGGTCGGACGGAAAACTCGGTTTCTTCTTCGTCAACTATTCCGGGACACGCCAGCGCAGCGGCGATTCCCCGGGAACCATCATCAGCACGCTCATTCCCTATATTCCCGCGGCGTATCGTGGCCCCTCCGGCCAGGCCGCTCTGGCTTCGGCTTTCGGCGTCACTAACATCGATCCGGTCGCGGCGTCGTTGATGGCGTTTCAGAGCAACCAGTTTGGTTCGGCTGCCAACGGCTATCTATTCCCCTTGCCCAACGTGCCCAGTGGAACAGCTGCCGGCAAGGTCGTCCCGTTTACAACCAGCATCCCCGGCAGCTACACCGACAACCAATTCACCGCCACCTGGGACCGAGAGTTCCGCAATTCTCGGGACAAGCTATCGGCGCAATTCTTTTTTCAAAATTTCGAGTCGGATGTGCCCTTTGGCGCCGGCGGCCTACAGGCCTCTTTGGGCGGCAGCATCAGCAGTGGAGATCTCAA
>DATNLE010000340.1:0-2291 GCA_035603035.1 Candidatus Acidiferrales bacterium
ACTAGTAAGCCGTCCCGGTGATTTCGTTAATACGAATTCGCTTCTGAGGATCGGTATAAGTCCAGCGAAAAGGTTTTGCTGATTTGGCATAAGCCTCGATGTACTTGCGTAGCTTTCGTGCCAGATCAGCAACCGAAGTGAAGACCCCGCGGCTGATCACGTCGCGCTGGATCTTGGCGAACCACAACTCCACCTGGTTCAACCAAGAGGAGTAGGTGGGAGTGAAGTGAAAACGCACCTTCGGATGTTGCTGCAAGAAGTCCTCCACCGCTTTGGTCTTGTGGGCGGAAAGATTATCCAGCACGATGTGGATTTCCTTCGCCCACCGGGCTTTGCTGAGCAACTGATTCAGAAAGGCGATGAACTCGGCGCTGGTGTGGCGCTTGGCCGTCTTGCCTTCCACTTTGCCGGTCTTGACATCCAGCGCCGCATAGAGGGAAAGCGTGCCGTGGCGATAGTATTCGAAGCCATGCCGTTCCGCTCGCCCCGGCGACAGCGACAACACCGGGTCGAGCCGATCCAGAGCCTGAATTGCCGTCTTTTCATCGACACAAAACACTGCTGCATGCTGCGGCGGATGCAAGTATAGACCAATGATGTCAGCCGCTTTGTTTTCAAAATCCGGATCATTGCTGGCCATGTACCGTTCCAGTCGGTGCGGTTTCAGTTGCGCTTGCGCCAGAATCCGCTGCACCGTGGACTTGCTGAGGCCCAACTCGGTCGCCAGTTTCCGGCAGGACCAGTGCGTGCTTCCATCCCCTGGTTTTTGCTGCACTCGCCGGATCACGTGGGCTTGCACCTTGGGCGTTGCGGCACGCGGCTTACTGCCCTGATGACGGCCCTCCAACCCCGCCAATCCGTCCCGTTCGAACCGCATTTTCCAGCGGGCGATGGTGGGCAAACTGGTCTTCATAGTTCTGGCAATATCGCGATACGTAGTACCGTCGGCCAAAGCCAGGATGAGTCGCGCGCGAAACACATCTCCGGCAGGCAAAGTTCGTGACTGCGCCCAGCGTTGTAAGTCTTCTCTCTGTTCGGGAATCAGTTTGAGCAAGCTTCGATTATCCGTCATACCAAATAGACGGCCGCAGCACGATTACGTTATCACTGGGACACTATACTAGTGACAGGTCGTTCCGAGTGAAAACGCTGTTGTCGACGCCGGCAGTTGGCGAAAAATCTCTATTACGCGTTTCGGCCCTTGACCGAAAGTCGGTCGATTCTCGGTGAGCGTAATCGCCTGGTTTCGTCAACTATCCCTTACAATCTCCAGGCTACAAAAAATCGGTCAGGTCAATACAGGAGAAAAGGAACCATGGCCACCAATAAAGTCTGGTTCATCACCGGCGCCGGCCGCGGCTTGGGCGTGGACATCGTCAAGGCGGCTTTGGCTGGCGGCCATAAGGTCGTCGCTACCGGCCGCAATACTGACAAAGTGGCCAAGGCCCTTGGAAAATCCGCCGAAGTGCTGGTCGTGAAATTGGACATCACCAAACCTGCCGACGCGGAGTCCGCGGTTAAGGCGGCCATTGAACAGTTTGGCTGCATAGATGTGCTGGTCAACAATGCCGCAAACTTTTATGCAGGATTTTTTGAAGAATTGTCGCCGGAGCAGATGGAGCGGCAGTTGTCGACCAGTCTGATCGGCCCGATGAACGTAACCCGCGCCGTTCTGCCGGTTATGCGCAAGCAAGGTTCAGGGCTCATAATCACGATCTCGTCGACCGCAGGACTCATCGGTTTTGAGTTCGGCACCGCCTACGCCGCGTCGAAGTTCGGCCTCGAGGGCTGGATGCAGTCGCTGCAAGCTGAGGTCGAACCGTTTGGCATCAATACAATCACTGTCAATCCGGGCTTCTTCCGCACGGAACTCCTCACGGAAGAATCTACAAATTTCGCAGAGCGGACCATTGAGGACTATAACGAGCGCAGAGCGAAGCAAATGGAATTCTGGAAAGGCTACAACGGCCAGCAGTCCGGCGATCCCGCCAAACTTTCCCAGGCATTAATTATGGTCTCGGGTCAGGAAAAGCCGCCACGGCGCTTCATTGCAGGTGCAGATGCCGTTGGCACCGCAGACCAAGTGGCCGCAACCCTTCGGCAGCAGACTGATGCTTACCGTGAGCTATCATCTTCCCTCGCACACGACAATGCGCATTAGCAGGGCTGATGCGCCGTGGTTGGTGATAAATCGCGTTTTCACTTATTGACCTACCTTTCCGCTCCCGTTTGGATCCTCTACCGCGATTCGTTCAGCCTGTGAACTTACGCCAGCTTTCTGATGCCATGAC
>DATNLE010000345.1:0-13047 GCA_035603035.1 Candidatus Acidiferrales bacterium
CGTGGCGATTGGAACCTATACCTCGACGACTACATGGATGGACAGTTGCGTGAACTGCTTACAAATTACGGACCCATTGGTGGCATTTGGTTCGATGGAATGTGGGATAAGCCGGATGCCGACTGGCACCTCGCCAAGACATACGCGCTCATTCATGAGCTGCAGCCGGCCGCGCTCATTATTCCAAACCATCATCAGAGCCCGAAGCCTGGCGAAGATGTCCAGACCTTCGAGCGCGATCTTCCCGGTCAGAATACCGCCGGCTTTAACACAACCTCAGTCAGCCATCAACTGCCGCTCGAAAGCTGCGACACACTCAACGGTTCCTGGGGATTCAATATTGCAGACAGTAAGTACAAGAGTCCCGCTGAACTGGAACGGAGGCTTGTTCAAGCCGCAGGCAATAACTCAAATCTGTTGCTGAACATTGGTCCCATGCCCAACGGAGAGATCCAGCCGGAATTCGTTACGCGGCTCCAAGCGGTGGGCGAATGGCTCTCCCATTACGGGGACTCGATCTATGGCACTCGTGGAGGCCCCATCGCCCCCGGCGAATGGGGAGTAACCACCCAAAAGGACAACCAGATATACGTGCACATTCTTAGCTGGCACGCCCCCCTATTCGCGATTCCGCCGATCGCAAATAAGATAGTTGAAGCTCACTCCATGCTCGACGCCTCACCTGTCGAATTTACCCAGAAATCCGATGGCGTCGTTCTGAAAGTCCCCCTACCCAAGAGCGATGAAGTGGACCGAGTCGTCGTTCTCACGTTGGCCGCCTCGCATTGACCATGAGGTTCGTCTCGATGCTTGTCCGATTGAAAAACGCCGGGCTGTTGCTTGCCGTCTTTTTCGCTCTGGCGCCGTCATCGGCACAAAATACCGGGCGTGATTTGGTTTTTCGCGATCCGCTTCGGACTCCGGAAGACCGGGCGGCCGATCTCGTGGGCAGGCTGACTCTGGCGGAGAAAGTGTTGCAGATGCAGAACACCGCGCCCGAAATTGCGCGGCTGGGCATTCCCCCCTATGACTGGTGGAATGAGGCCCTGCATGGTGTCGCCCGGGCTGGGCGCGCCACCGTCTTTCCCCAGGCGATAGGACTGGCGGCCACATGGGACACCGACCTCATGCATAAAGTGTCTGATGTTATCTCCACGGAAGCCCGCGCGAAGTACAACGAGGCGCAACACCACGGCAATTATCGTCGATACTATGGGCTCACTTTCTGGTCGCCAAACATTAATATCTTTCGCGACCCGCGCTGGGGGCGCGGCCAAGAGACCTACGGCGAAGATCCGTTTCTTACCTCACGCATGGCCGTGGCTTTCATACAGGGAATGCAGGGCACCGACCCGCACTATCTGAAGACCGTAGCCACGGCTAAGCACTTCGCGGTTCACAGCGGCCCCGAACCAGCGCGGCACACATTCGATGCCCGTCCCTCCGCGATTGACCTCGAGCAAACCTATCTGCCCGCCTTTCGCGCAAGTGTTGTCGAAGGCCAAGCCGCGTCCGTCATGTGTTCGTACAACCGGGTCGACGGGGTGCCGGCCTGCGCCAGTTCTTTCCTTCTGCAACAGCATCTGAGAGGTTCCTGGGGATTTCATGGATATGTAGGGAGCGATTGCGGCGCCGTCACCGACATCGCCGAGGGTCACAAGTACAAGTCCACGCTCGCAGAGGCCGCAGCTGTGGCAGTAAGGGCAGGCACGGACCTCACGTGCGGGGATGAATATGCGTCTCTGGTTGAGGCGGTCGAGAGCGGTCTGATTTCAGAAAGCGAAATTGATCGAGCCCTAGAGAGGTTGTTTGTGGTCCGCATACGCCTCGGAATGTTCGATCCACCCGATCGCGTTCCCTATGCCAAGATCCCATATTCCGAGAATGATTCGCCTGCGCACCGCCAGTTGGCGCTCGAGGCCGCACGGGAATCGATTGTTTTACTCAAGAACGCCGTGCCAAACAATGCCCCGCTCAAGAACAGAACGAAGATTCTGCCCTTGAGCGGCAACACTCGGCGCATTGCCGTGATCGGCCCGGCAGCCGATGACCCGGACACGATGCTGGCTAACTATCACGGAATTCCTTCCAGCATTGTCACGCCGCTTGTCGGCATGCAGCGGCAATTCGGCGCGAAGGCTGAGGTTCGATTTGCATTGGGAAGCACGTTCTCCACCGGATCGTACGCTCTAGTTCCCGGAAATCTCCTGCAATCTCCAGGCATTGCTTCCGGCAGCGGCGGATTTCTCGCGGACTATTATCCCAACCCCGACTTTCAGGGGATCCCAGCTGTCTCTCGTCTTGAGCCGCGATTGTATCTGCAGCGGGAACTGCAAGATGCTGAACTCGAAGCCCGGCTTCCCCACGACAACTATTCCGTGCGCTGGAGTGGAGACCTCCAGGCTCCGTATACCGGTGAGTACACGATCTGCATAGTCCGCCTGCGCTGCGAGGAGTGCCACGCCGGCGACTCGGCGCAGGTTTTTCTAGATGGCAAATTGATTCTGAGCGACGAAACCGAATCATCCTCAACCCGTACGACCAAAGAAACCCGAATGCAACTAAAGCAGGGAACTCATTACCGTCTGCGGGTTGAATATCGACAACACAGCGGCGGAGTAGGGTTTCAATTCGTCTGGAGACCTCCAGCCGAGCCCCTGATCGAGGAAGCTGTGAAGACGGTCAAGAGTTCAGACGTGGCGGTCGCGTTTCTCGGGTTGAATTCCGAGCTCGAAGGGGAAGAGATGAGAATCGATATTCCAGGTTTCTCTGGAGGGGACCGCACCAGCCTCGACCTTCCCCAGTCGCAGGAAAAACTTCTCGAAGCCATCATTCACACAGGCAAGCCCGTCGTCGTAGTGCTCGTTGCTGGAAGTGGTGTAGCCGCGAACTACGCGCAACGGCATGCCGCTGCTGTCCTGGTTGCCTGGTACGGAGGAGAAGAAGGCGGTACGGCCATTGCACAAACTCTGGCCGGAGAAAACAATCCCTCAGGACGTCTACCGGTGACCTTCTATCGCTCCGTCACCCAACTGCCGGCCTTCGAAGACTACGCGATGCGCGGGCGCACCTATCGCTATTTCACCGGAGACCCGTTGTACCCCTTCGGTTACGGACTCAGCTATTCGACCTTTCGCTATTCGGGTCTGCGCGTGATTCCGGACTCGAAGAACAAGTCTGTTCTCCACATTTCGGCGCAAGTCGGAAACTCCTCCTCACGCGAGGGCTGGGAGGTCGTGCAATTCTACGTTCGAGGCGAACATCCATCAGTCGACGCTCCCATCCGCCGACTCTGCGGCTTCAAGCGTATTCAGCTCGCACCGGGTGAAGGCCGTTTCGTCGAATTCGATTTGAATCTCGAAGATATTTTCCCTGGACACGAACCCAGCTCTGATCGCGGCCGGCTCGTGATCACGGTTGGTGGTGGTCAACCACTGGGGAAGGCGCCAGGCGTCGAGACCCGGTTTTAGCCTTTGGCCTAAGGGATCTCGTTGCCTCTGGTTTCAAGCTAACCTGGGCATAATGTTGGATGTAGAACATAATAGTGATCGATATGTATCGATTCGATCAATAATCCCTTGACAATTCCTCAAACAGATGCGATAAGTGGGTCCCGGATTTGGAGGCCACGGAGCCCCAAAACAAACTGATAAGGAGTCTGCTATGAACCCAAGCCGTCGCTGGTTGCAAAAACTTCCACTTATTACGCTTCTCGCAGCCTCGCTGATCCCCACTGCTACGGTCCTGGCGCAAAGCACGAACCGGCAGATTGGTACGCAATTCACGGTGACCGCCGATCCGCTCGTACCGAGGCCGGACCGGCAACCCTGTGTAGTGCCGCTTTTTGTGAATTTCCAGTTCGCGCATTTTTCCGACTCCACCCAGAGTTTTGCCGTCACGCCGCCAGGAAACTGTCCCGGTCCGTGGGAAAAAGTAGTTTTCGAGGCGGACTTCAGCGAGAACGGCGGAGTCCAGTTTGACCGCACAGCAAGCATTTATCTGGCCAACGCAAACATCTATTTCGGAACCACCCCCGAACCATTGTCGACGCTCACCAATACCTGGCACGTGGAGCGGGATATAACCGATTACACTGCACTATTGACGACCCCGCAGCAGGGCACGATTGTGCTGGCGAACTGCACCACAGACTGCGCGCCGCCATTCAACACTTTGAATGGAGTTTTCACGGTGAACGCGGACCTGGAGTTTTATCCCGCTGACCGGGGTCACCGCCACCACAGGGAAGGTGGTGACCAAAGGACCCAAAGGACAGCCGATCAGATACTTCCGCTGGTGCAGTCAAACGGCAGCGGCGGGGTAAATTTGCCGGCCACCTTGTCGTTGCCAACCGACCAACTGGAGACAACGTTTACACTTCCGACCAATACCGAGCGGGCCTACCTGGACGTGATCGCTCAGAGCCAGGGCACCGACGAGCAGTGGTATGGCTGCTTTCCCAACGACCTCGCCAGTATCAATGAGGTCTATGGCTGTGGAAATACAGACTTCCGCGAGACTGAGGTCACCCTCGACGGCCAACTGGCAGGCATTGCCCCGGTTTCTCCCTGGGTCTATACCGGCTTTCTTCCAGACCAGTGGGTGCCGATTCCCGCCGTACAAACTCTCGATTTTGTTCCTTATCGTGTGAACCTAACACCTTTTGCCAGCTTGCTGAGTAACGGTCAGCCCCATACCATCGCGGTGAGCGTATTCAACAACGCCAACCACTTTTCGGCGACTGCGTCGCTCTTGCTCTACCTCGATCCGCAGAGCACCCAGATCACTGGTGCGGTCACGAAGAATACGCTGACCAGTCCGGCTCCGGTGGTCACGGAGAATCTCCAGGGGACGGGGACCGTAACGGGAACCATCAATGTTGCTTCCAACCGGAAATACAAGATTGCGGGATATGTCAACACATCCCACGGGAAGATAACTACTTCAATCGCTCAGCAACAAAACTTCGCCGGTATCCAGACCATCGACTTCGATACCGTCAACTTTACGGTACTCGATCAGAACACAAATGTGCAGACGAGCCTGTCTTCCGCGACCACGGTTTCGAGTGATGAGGGCACGCTTGTGACTCGTGACAACTACAGCTTCCCGATTACGGTTGATTTCAAATCGCCCGTCAGCAGTTCTCAGTTCGGCTTTACGGTGGCGACCACTCAGAAATACCACACCAACCAGCAGCTATCGATCGACGGGTTTGTCATCCACGATATTTCGGTCACGAATTCGGCGAGCGCGACAGACGTGAGTCCTCCGTCAAGTTCGCAGCGATACACCTTTTCCGATTCGGATGGCGCATTCTACGACTGCCACATCGCAAGCGCGAATAACATTTTGACCGTGGTCGGTCGTGGGTGTAGGGAAGAAAAAAAGTAGTTATCCTCCAGCCGAGCCGGAGCTATTACGATGGCGGGCCCTCAAACCGGGCCCGCGATCAATTACGATGGCGGATCCTTCCGGGGCGCTCCCGCGAGGGTTTCAATATTAGCCACAGATGAACGCAGAATGAACACGGATAGTTGGGAAAGAACCCATCCACGTCGCCCAAATCTTTTAATTTTAATCGGTGTTCACGCCCTGCTGGAACCCTGAGGGCTTCCGCGTTGCAATTGATGAAGTGAGGGCGAGACGAGGCCACCCAGCCCGGCGATGATGCAGGCGAGGCCAGAGATGGCGATCACCCGCGGCGCCGAGAGATACTGCAGCAGCACGCCACCGAACGCGGCTCCCAGCGGCGCCGCGGCTACCACCAGCGAATGCCGCGCGCCGAAGACCTGGCCGCGTATCTCGGTCGGGACGAGCCGCTGCAGCAGAGTGGTTTCCATCGGCGTATAGGGCGCCCAGGATGCCCCAGCCACACCGAGGAACAGCATCGCGAGCGGGAGCTGTCGGATGAAAAACAGGGGGCACAGCAACGCTCCCCAGAGCACCGCGATCATCGGTAAGGCAAGGCTCGGCCGCCAGCGGCGCGAGAGCTTGGTCAGCGTCAGCACACCCGCGAAGGCCCCCGCGCCGAAGCCGGTCCACAGCAGCCCGTAGCCGTCGGCGTTGGCATGTAATGTCTGGACGCTGTAGACGGGCAGGGCCGCCTCCAACGGGCCGTAGGAGAAGAAGAACACTAGCGAGAGGAGCGTGAGCGCGGGCACGTAGCGCAGGCTGAACAGCGCGCCGAAGCCGAGCCAGCGATTGGCTGCCGCAGGCTGTGCGAAACCTGATTCGCGAGTGATCGTGGGCAGGGTCAGCACGAGCAGGCCCATCAGCAAGAAGCTGGCGGCATCGATGAACAGCGCCCAGGGACCGCCCAACCTGGTGATGGCGAAGCCTGCTGCCGCTGGGCCGGCCAAATAGGAAAATTGCAGGCTGGTCGCGGTGAGCGCATTGGCGCGATCGAGGGCACGGTCGTCCACCAGCTGCGGCACAAACGCCCGTACCCCCGCCGTGGTTGCTGGCGAGAGCGCTCCGGCGAGCAACGCCAGCACGTAGACGTGCCAGAGCCGCAACCATCCCAGGGCGTAGAGCGTGGGAATCGCCGCGATGAGTGCCGCTCGGGCGAGGTTGTCGAAGCCCATCACCAGTCGCGGCTGGTAGCGATCGAGCAGACGCCCGAGGATCGCCCCGGTGACGACGCCAGGGAGGTCGAAGCAGAGAATGACGAGGCCCACCGCCCGACCAGAGCCGGTCAACTGCAGCACGAACCAGAGCAAGGCGATGACGGTGAACTGGTCCCCAAGATAGGAGATACTCAGCCCCAGCCAAAGCCGCCGGAACGCGGGATCGCGCAATGGAGCGCCAACCGCAGTGGTTCCATCATTTTTTGCTTTTATGTACCTTCGTACGAGTAACCGCAGGCGCTTTCCTCTTCAGTTTGCTTTGATTGTAATCAACGGCGGTACGGATGAGATCTCTTAGAGCACGCTCATTAATCTTGTCGCCCTCGAAAAGATCGATCGCTCGCCACGCGTTGCCTCCGAGGCCCGCGTTGAAGAGCTTGTCAGGATCTGGGAGGCTCGCCCCGTGAGAAAAGGTAAGCTTCACCTTATCTTTGTGGGCATTGCCGACGGCGATCATTCCGTCGTGAGACCACACCGGGCTTCCCATCCACTTCCATTCCTCGATGATCTCCCGGTCGGCTGCGAGGATGATTTTGCGGATGCTGGCGAGCGTCTTGCCACGCCAGTCTGTGAGTCCTGCGATCAGCTGGTCAATACGTTCCGATGGATTCATTGGATCTCTATGCCTCCGAATTCTTGTCCGATTTTCACGCGAGTCGTCTTAATTGTCGCAGCGTCTGGCTAGGCCGGTCGCTTCGCAAGGAGTCGTCGAACCACATGGCCTTTCCACATCCACAATCCCGAAAGAACAAGCACAGGAACGAAGACAAAGCGAGTGGCGGGGGCGTAGTTTGGAATTTGGTCAAACGGGCTGTAAATGTAACCTAATATCGGAATGCTAAAGACGAGGTGAATCCAGCGAAAAACCGAACGTGTAGCTTTGGGGGTGGTCTTGGCGGCGACGAAGGCCGGCTTCTGCAGAGTCGATTCCATGGGGTTCTTCCTCCTTTTCGTTATTGTTGCCTGATCCGTGCGGTCGAGGTGGCGTTCGAGAGCGTCTATTTGAGCGGGCCAGAACCGGCGGAACGGCAACTGGTTCGTGGCACGAGGCCAGTTCCAGTAAACGGAGCTCCGGCAGTTGCCTCGAACCTTCCCGACAATTCTTTTGCGATCCACTTGATTCACGACGTTTGAGCCGCCTGGGGCGACCAGCCGGGCGTTTCAACGCCAAACTGCTTGGCGTATTCCCCGACCAGGCGATGCCAGCCGTTCAACTTCATGGCGTCAGCGCCAGCTATGCGTCCGATCGGATCATCCGCGAGGAAGCGATCCAGGACGTCGAAGCAAATATGCCAGCCCGCAGCGCCCCACGAGATGAAGCGACGATCGATGCTGTGCCACAGCGTCAGGCGCGTGCCGCTGCCCATGGCTTCGAGTTCCCACCGGATATCGCCGTACTCCAGCAGCCTGGGAGCATCGGCTCGCGTTACCCTTGTTTCCAACGGCTTCGGCCTTCCCATCCAGGTGATATTCACCGCTCCAACCGCGCCCAGGCTGCCGTCGACCACAAAAGGAGCCCACTCGCGCAGTTGTGCCGGATCGGTCAGCGCCTCCCATACTCTTTCCGGGGAGTGGCGCAGTTGTCTGACGAGAATCAGCGTCCACTTATCTCCGTTCTTCCGTACCTGCGCTCCGCTGGCGGGACCCGGTACGTATTGCGCTTGCTCGGTCATCTTCTTCTCCTTGTCTTAATAGCCTGCCAGACGGTGAGCTGACTCGACCATCCTCACGCCGGCGCCGCGCGTATGATCTTTGCCGCAGTGCCCCAGTCGAACTCAGATCAAGTTGAGGACGGTCCGAACCACCTCGGGCACAATGCCATTGAGCACGGCGGGAATCACAATCCGTACAATCGGATACACGATCAGCACCAACGTGACGGCCGCCAGTGCCCACGTGTGGGCCGAGAGGTGGCGCTCGAGAGCATCCACGTGAGCGGACCAGAACCGGCAAAACTGCGCCCCGCTGGCCGGAGACGATGCGTATTGCTTGCGCTCGGTCATCTGTTTTCTCCTACCACCGCTTCAGCTGCGTCACCTGAATGAGATTGCCGCAGGTGTCGTTCACCATGGCGATCTGGGAAGCGGTCACGTCGGTGGGTGGCATGGTGAACACGGCGCCGCGCGCTTTCATGCGCTCGTAATCGGCCTGCACATCGTCGGTGAAGAACATGGCCGCGGGCTGGTTTTGCTGGAACAGGGCCTGCTGGTACGCTTTGGCCGCCGAGTTGTTGTTCAGCGCCAGCTGCAGCTCAGTGCCGTCCGGGTCCTCAGGCGAGGTCACGGTCAGCCAGCGATATGGGCCGTTACTGAAATCGGCTTTCTTGGCAAAGCCCAGCACCTCGGTGTAGAAGCGCAGGGCCTTGTCCTGGTCATCCACGTATACGCTGGTCAGTTTGATTTTCATTCGTTTCTCCTTTGTCACGCTCGCGGTTTGGGCCGCGTCGTCTTGTCTTTAGTCTTCCTTTTCGTTGGTGTTGATTGCTCCATGCGGTCGAGGTGGCGTTCAAGGGCATCCAGGTGAGCAGACCAGAACCGGCGGAACCGAGCCAGCCAGGCATCCAGCTCCTCAAATGGTTCAGGTTTCAGCCGGTAGAGACGGCGCTGCGCGTCCACCGTGGATTCCACGAAACCGGCCTCGCGCAGCACGCGCAAGTGCTTTGACACGGTGGGCTGCGACATACGAAGCTGGCGCTCGATCTCTCCCACCGACTGCTGGGACGAGAGCAGGAGACTCAGTATCGCGCGGCGGTTCGGCTCCGCAATGATTTCGAAGACAGATTCCATACGCTTTATATACTCCACATAGCATATACGTGTCAAGGTATATTTAAGCGGGTTGTGGGGTACCTGTTCGCTTGGCGCTGTTTTCGGCAACGACGGTCCTGAGCCGTAGTAATTTCAGCTTGGCGTAGGACGTAAACTCCTAAGGTTCACGACAAACGAATGCGATCGAGATCCAAGTAGCCCCATCAACCGGTGGATCGTGCCATCGGTCGAGGAGAAGAAGAAAATGTCACCGAAGCTTTCGTGCTCATTCTTCCAACGTTTTACGCCATGAGCGGCGGACTCACTCGGTAGTGGGTCCTCGGCTACAACTGCAGCGTGGCCGTTTGGGTCGCGACATTGCGCGGTTCGGAATCGCCGTCGAGACGGGCGTCACCACGGTCTCGTACCTGCATGAAGCACTTGATCATCGCCTCGCCTGCGGCCACCGGATCACGAACACGGAGATCGATGAGGCAGCCGTTGAAGGAGCAGTGCAAAGGCTTCGCCCGAAGCTGCTGACATTCTTCGCGGTGCTTGCCAGCCTTATGCCGATCCTTTGGGAAGGCGGAATCGGCTCGGACGTGATGAAACCGATCGCCGCGCCGATTGTCGGCGGAATGATTACGCCCACCATTCACGTTCTGATTCTCGTGCCCGTCTTTTTCGTGATGATGAAGGAGCGCGCGCTAGGGCGGAACACTGTGCACAAGCGGGGAGGAACCAACAACCGTTTGAGCAGGGCATTTCCTGAATCATAAGGCTTTCAAACGCGCTGCCAGAATTGAAACTGTTGAATACGCAGCTCCAGTACGCCCGCACCGACGTTTGGTCCCCTCAACTCTCGACCGTTGTTACGAATTGCGAACAAAGAATACCCAGCAACTCCATCGGCGGAGGATCGTTGTATGGTAGGAGTGCGCCCTTACGACTCCGGCTCTGCAAGACGCTCTCCCCCATTTTGTCGCCTTGCAGGGCCGTTGCGTGAATTCCTACAACTCATTGTTGTGCGGAAGCGATGCGATCTGCCGTCTCAGCTCCCAACCCCCGTTGCTGATTAAATCCATCCAGACCGGGGAAATACTCGGTGCTGACTGATCGCTTCCGGCAGCCCGACAACCATTGAGAGTCCTTACCTAGCCGGAACCGACACGCCACTGACAGCTTTTGGCAAAGGCCTGATCAATCGCTCGCATTTACCTCCTCGACCCCTCGATACCGGCCTATTTTGAGCGCCCGTTCCTCACGACCCTTACGCACTCGATAGCGCCACGCCCAAACCGTGCTCAGCACTACGACCAAAAGGCACACCTCAACAAATAACTTTTCTCCATCCAGAGCATCCACGGGGTTCCCCTTCAAGTCGGGATCGGCAAGGATGCCGTGAATGAAGGTGCAAATACGCCACTCCAGGTGTATGCGACCTTACGCTTGGGATTGAGATTCTATCCGCTGGCAGTTGCGGTCACAGGCTCGCCGGCAAAGACTTCGCCGGGATGTAGAGAACAGGCCGCGCTGGGCGGAGTTACAGAGCGATTGCCGCCCACATAAATACAAGTCCTGCTTGGAGTCGTACGCCAGTAAGGTCCGTGCTTGGAGTCGAGGCCGGAGGACCGTAGCGGTAGCTGGACGTTACATAGCCGGCCCTGAATGGCCGCAAAGCAACGTGCCTGGAAACATTGACATCCAGGCTGCCTCCGAACATGAATCCAAGCTTGTCGATATCGTGGAAGGCATCAGGTGTCAGCCGGTGGTCGCCGACGAGGGCCTCGATAAACCGAGAGACGTGACCATGGCGGAAAGTCACCTCGGGGCCAAAGGAGAGATTGGAAAATGCAGCATCGTCAATTCTTCCGGCTAGGCCGGTTTCGCCGCTGCCCCAATCAATGCTGCTGTCGAGAGTTAATCCAAACCAGCGATTGAAGCCGTAAGTGATACTGGCGCCGGCAGCTGCGGATTCGATTCCAAGCGACTGCCCACCGGAAGTAATCCTCCGGGAAGCATGCCGTGCAAACCCGCGCCGGGATAAAAATACGAGTATCCGCCGAAGAGCTCCCATTTGGGAGGGTGCTGATCCTGCGCTGCCGCGAACGTGCCCATGCTGCAATGGACAGTCAGTACTGCCGACCGCATAAGTGCAACCCGGCCACACAGGTTTTGAGAGCGAGATAACATAAAAAAATTCATCCCAAACATGAATGATTGAAATTTTGCTTCCAGCCGGGCCGGTAGTGAGCCAGCCTGGGGCTGGCCCCTACCGAATTGCCGCTGCTTACGGAGCCGTTACGGCATTGGCGTCCAGAGTGACCGCTGCATTGCGCGCCAGCGCTCTGCCGGTAAGGGCAGCGCCTGTGTCCAGCGAGACGGATTGAAGCGACAGGATCGTTCCCATGAAGATGGAGTTCGTTCCCAAGGTTGCCGAACTGCTGACCTGCCAAAAAACGTTCTTAGCCTGAGCTCCGCCAGCCAAGATGACGTGGGTACCTCCTAAGGTCGTGAGGGTGGATCCGACCTGGAACATGAAAACGGCATTCGCATTTCCCTGCGCATCGAGTGTGACGTTACCCGCCGATAACATGACCGTGCTTGAGGTCTTATAGATGCCAGGAGTGAAAGTCAGACCGCTCAAGTCTCCAGGTAGAACTGCTCCTCCCGGAAGTCCAGCGGAGTAGTTATACGCGATGGTTAAATCGAGCTGTGCCTGCGCAGCGGTGGGGTCGGTGACGTGCATCACCGCGGGCATAACAAGTGTTCCTGGAGGAAACCCTGTGACAGCGCTACCTGGGCTTAGTCCCAAATTTCCACCGGTGATAATGGTCGGGCCAGTGTTAGTGACCGTAGAGCCAGCCAGAATTACAAAATTTGCCGCCGATCCTAAGGGCACGACCGTTTGGCACGGGTTGGTAGCCGTGGTAAAGCTCCACACATAGTCAGCGGTCAAGGGATCTCCAGCTAGATCCTGCGTGCCAGTAGTAATGGTCGCGGTGTACGTTGTGCTGAGGGCAAGATTGCTGGACGGAGTGAATGCCGCAATTTTGCCGGTACCATCCTGGGTCACGACGCCGGTTACGCCAGGCGCCACCGTAAAAGTGGTGGTGTTGATGGTTACAGGATTCATCGCTTCATTGAATGTCGCGATGATTACCGTCTTGGGACATACGCCGACCGCCCCGTTGGGAGGCGTTACGGAAATCACAGCTGGCGGCGGTGGCGTTGCACACGCTGAGGCGGCAGTGGTAAAAGTCCATGCATAGTTGCTGGCCAACGCGTTCCCGGATGGATCCTTGGCGCCGGTGGTCATTGTGGCTGTGTAAACTGTGCTCAGGGTGAGATTGTTTGAGGGTGAAAAAGTAAAAATCTTGTTACTCACATCGTGGGTGACTGTCCCACTTACGCCCGGGGTCACTGTAAAAGTCGCCGAGGTGATGGTGGCAGGATCCATGGCTTGGGGGAACGCGGCAGAGATTACCGTGTTCTGGCAGATCCCGGCCGAGGCGTCGGGAGGACCCACGGATACAGGCGGGGCGGGTGGTAGACACGCGACGGCGACCGTGGTGAAGGTCCATACGAAATTTTCCGCCGTTGCATTACCGATCATGTCATGGGCGGCGGTGGTGATCGTTGCCGTGTACAGCGTGCTCAGGACGAGGGGG
>DATNLE010000355.1:0-1135 GCA_035603035.1 Candidatus Acidiferrales bacterium
TCGTCCTGCGGAGCGGCGTCGCTCCAGGTTGGCATTGACGCTTGCGGAACGCGAGGTGATTTCCAGAGGTGTTACGGTACATCAATCGGCCCGGTCGATCGCAAAGCTACTTGGCCGCTCACCCTCGACGGTGAGCCGGGAAATGAGCCGCAATGGCGGCTATAATCGTTACCGAGCGACACTTGCGGACGAGAATGCGTGGGCACGATCTCGTCGTCCAAAATGTGGTAAGTTGGCGATCAATTCGCGGCTTCGGCGGTCAGTGGCAGGGAAGCTCAGATTGGATTGGTCACCCGAGCAGATAGCCGGTTGGCTGAAGAGGACGCATCCTGAAGACGAGTATAATCAGGTGTCACACGAGACCATCTATCGCAGCCTGTTTGTCCAAGCGCGCGGCGTACTCAAGAAAGAGCTGCTTCGCCATCTTCGATCGAAGCGCTCGATGCGTCGTTCCAGGCCGGTTGATCCGAATGGCGATAGACGGGGGCATATGAAGGATGCCGTCTCAATCCGTCAGCGACCGGCGGCGGTTGAAGATCGGGCGGTGCCTGGCCATTGGGAGGGCGATCTGCTGTCCGGGCCGAACAACACCTACATCGCGACCTTGGTCGAGCGTCAAACGCGTTACGTGATGTTGGCCAAGGTGGCAGGCAAGGATACCCGGACGGTAGTCACCGCACTCATCAAGCAGGCGAAGAAGCTACCAAAGGAGCTGTATAAGTCCTTGACCTGGGACCGGGGCAAGGAACTGACGGCTCATCGTCGATTTACGTTGGCGACCAACATCGACGTCTATTTTTGCGATCCGCAAAGCCCGTGGCAGCGTGGATCGAACGAGAACACCAATGGCCTGCTGAGACAGTACTTTCCTCAGGGCACCGACTTGTCGGTGCATTCGCAAGCCCATCTGAACAAAGTAGCTCGTCAGCTAAACGAACGACCACGTGAGACCTTGCAATTTGAAACCCCAGCAGAGAGATTTGAAGCCTGTGTTGCGTCGACCCGTTGAGCCGGCACCTCAACAACGGGCATGCACGTCAAAACGGTCAACTGATAAGGTTTTGCCGAAAACCTTATCAGTTGGCGAATTGACTCCATTTGCGAAACAATCCCATCTGAGCGACCTGGATCGCGT
>DATNLE010000373.1:0-3408 GCA_035603035.1 Candidatus Acidiferrales bacterium
CAGCGCCAATCTCTGGCTGATCACGAATGACATTAGGCGCACCCTTTGTGTTCACACCGTCAGCGAGGCCATTGCTATGAGTTCTGAACGCCCTGAGGAATTCTCCGAGCTGCCGCTCAGAGGCCGGCAAACGTCCGACGATACGCGCCATGAAGCCACAGTTTTGGTGCGTGGTGAGACCATTCGCGATCAGGAGCCAAAGTCACCGCCCAACGATAAGGAGAAGTCTCCGCGCAAGGAGATCTCCGAGACCAAGACCAGAATGCAAAGTCGTCTACCCGCCCTCGATGACGATTCTGACGTCGGAGTTCAGAAACAACTCATTGTCATCAGAGATGGCAAAGCGGACCTCGCATTTACGGGAAAACTGCTCGCTTCCGCAGCGCCACCTTCGGCACCCAAGGGGCAGTGGCAGGAGTATCGTATTTTTGAGACGGATGGCGGAAAGCATGTGTTTTCAAAAATGACCCGGAGCGTTTTCGCGGAAGAGCCGGATACTCACGAGGCCGAAGTATTTGACCCTTCTCCATCATCGGTGCCGTCACAGCTGTTAAGAAGTGCGCGCGAACTCGCCCGCTCGCGCCCCCTGACGTGGATGGATGCCGCGGTCGCTTTTTTTGGATACGACCCACTTGCCAAGACTCTTTATCGAAAGCTCAGTGGTCAATTCGAGGAACACATAAGTTAGGAGATTCTTGCGCCGAGGGCGGTATTGCATGCTACAGTCCGTAACATTATGCGCAGTAGCACTTACCCGATACCACGGGCAACCGCCAGAGTGGGCATGGCGTTTTGCCTGGTCGGACTGGGCGCCATCTCAATGCAATGTAAATCCGAGGAGGCGGCGCATTTGCCCGATACGCCGTCAGGTAGGTTGGTCGGCGACTGGATAAATGCCTGCCAGGCAAAAGACAGCGCGCGGTTGACGGCATGGTTCACCGCGAATCTCTCGGACAAGGCCGCTAAGCAGGTGCCCGCACAGTTTCGTGCCATGCAGGATCTTGGTCTTTGCGAGGCCAACGGCGGCTTTCGCTTGGCGGGGATCACAAAAGATGAGGCCGGCACAATCTCAGTCCTGCTGGTCGGCCTGAAATCCGACGTCTGGTTCGAGCAGAGCCTCGTGGTCAACGGTGCGGGCCAACTGGATCGAGCCAGACTAAATCCTACTGCTCCTGCAGAGTCAGCGTTGCCGAAGCATTTGAGCGATGACGCTGTCGCACATGAAGTGAGCAGTGCGGTTGCGAAGCTGTCGGGCATGGGGCTGTTCTCGGGTATCGTCACCGTGGCGCGTGGCAGAAAAATAATCGCCAGTGCCACTGCGGGATATGCCGACCTCGCAAAGAAAACGCCATTCACTGTCACAACGCAGTTTACGCTCGGCTCGATGGGAAAAATGTTCACGGCCGCTGCGATCGGCCAGCTAGTCGACCAAGGGAAGATGTCTTTCGACGATAGAGTGGGCAAATTCTTCCCGGATTACCCCAATCAGACGGTTCGCGAAAAGGTGACGGTGGGAATGCTCCTGTCTCACACCGCCGGCCTTGGCGACTTCCTCTTCAAGCGAACGCCGGACATGATGAAGAATGGTGTCAAGCGCGCTACGGAGTTCATGCCTCTTTACGACACGGAGGAACCCCAATTCGCGCCCGGAACCAATTGGGCCTATAGCAACGCGGGGCTCGCGCTCGCCGGTGCAATCTTGGAGAAAGTGTCTGGCGAAGACTATCCGGACTATCTACGCAAGCACATCTTTGCCGTCGCGGGGATGACGAACAGCGATCCCAACAATATTCCCCACACGAACGCAAGAATGGTTACGCCGTATACAAAAATGTCCGAACGTGGTCCATCGCCCGATTGGCATGAGGCCGAACATGACATCGGCAGTCCAGCTGGCGGTGCGATTTCAACCGCTGACGATCTAGTGCGCTTCGCCGATGCATTGCGTAACGGAAAATTGGTGAGCAACGCGACGTTTGAGGAGATGAGCAAGCCGCACGGAAGTGCGCTTACCGCAAAATATGGCTACGCAATGGAGATCAGTGAGTTATACGGCCGTACCGTCGTCGGTCACGGCGGCGGATTCCCGGGCGTAAGCACGCGACTGTATCTCGTGCTGGATTCGCCGTACACGGTGGTGGCATTGGCAAACATGGATCCACCGGCGGCCGAGTACGCTGGCTCGAAGGTGGTCGCGATCATGGCGGAAAAAGCGAAGTCGGGCAAATAGCGAAAAGTGCGTTGTACGGCAAACCATCGATGACGCCGCTGCGGAAATCGAGACAGTCAGGCTTTCCTTGCCTCCACATAAATTGATTCGTCTTTCCTTTCACATAAATCCAGCGGCTCGGAATTGGTTATTCGGGTATGCCCGACTTCCACAGACTGCACGTCCGTGAATCCACTCTTGACCAGCAGCTTACATAGGGATCTGCTGTCGTACATCCATTGGTGATGCCTCGTGCCGACGAGCAGTATTGACAGACGCTCGGATATGCTTCGCGGCCTCGGTATACACATATAGGCAGACTCGATAAATGAATCTGCGTCGCCATCGTCGACGTACTTTTGGACTAGTGCCTTAATATCTGGAACGGCCAGCCTGATAATGCCGTCTGGTGTCAGAACCCTGCGCGCCTCATCCAGAAAGCGCTTGGCTTCAACACGGTCGAGATGTTCGAGCATATGAGAACTGTAAAGGACCTCAACCGAATTATCCGCAAGTGGAATTCTCTTCGCGGCGTTAGCCCAACCAATTTCATTGGTCTGACAGAATTTTATCCGCGCCCATTGAGCGCTATTGATGAGCCTGGTTTTGCGAAGAATTTTACAAAGAGCAGGATAGGACGACAGTCTGATGCTCATCGAGTTGTCAAAATTAAGCCAGCCGATGGTGGGCGTCTCGCCGCAACCAATGTTTGCCCGCTTCATTTCACGACCCACGCTCGCCCCTGGCAACGCTAGGGCTGCGGCTGCACAATTCCACTCGGCGGGTAGGCTGGAAGCGGCGGCGGTGGCGGCGGCAGTCCAGCCGGTTTGCCGGCAATCGCCTTGAGCATCAGATCGACTGCTGCCTCCAGTTGCGCATCGTGGCCCGCGAGCAAATCGGCTGGCAGGTTCTCGATGTCGAGATCGGGCTCGACTCCACGGTTCTCGACTGCCCACTGACGATCGAGCGTGTAGAGCGCGTCCTCGGGAATCGTGATGTATCCGCCGTCCATTAATTGCCAGTTGCCGCGGATTCCGCGTACGCCGCCCCAGGAGCGCGTGCCGACCAGTTTGCCGAGACCATAAAGACGGAACAGATACGGGAAAATATCGCCGTCGGAGGCCGACCAATGATTGAGCAGCGCCACCTTGGGGCCGTTCAAAACCTCCAGCGGCTCGGTCGAGATCCCGGACTCGCGA
>DATNLE010000392.1:0-53242 GCA_035603035.1 Candidatus Acidiferrales bacterium
AACATTCGGCGCCGTGAGCAAAGTGACGCTGCGCGCACGGGAACTGCCGGAATTTTGGGGTGCGGCGATCCTTACGGTAAAGGCCGCCTCGGATGACGCGTTTCGGCGTTTGCTGCGGTCCTTCGTCGACTTCTACCGAGAGCATCTTTTCAACGATCACTGGGGCGAGCATGCGCGCATTGCGAGCGACAATGTGCTCAATTTGTTGATGGTGTGCCACGACTTGAGTACTGAAGAAGTAAGAAAGATATGGCAGCCCTTTCTGGATTGGGTGGCGCGCTCGCCGGCGGCTTACACAATCGAGGGACAACCGATTCTGGGCAGTATGCCGGCTCGGCATTGGTGGGACGTGGAGTGGAGGAAGCAGAACCATCAAGCAGTTTTTAATTTGGACCAACGACCGGGAGCGAGTTCGAACAACGCATGGTGGACAGGAGACGCTGGGCAAGTGGCGTGGTTCCTTTACGGATACGAATCGTTGTGGATGCCGGCGTCTCTGCTCGAAAATGATTCGCGGGAGCGGCTCGCGCAGGCGCTGTTTGCCGGTTCGCGTCACAAAGACATCGAGTTGCATTTCAACAAAGGACTGGCCGGAGGGCGGCGCGAGGCAATTGAGGCGACACGCGATACGGCGATGAACCCCGCAGTGCTGAATGCGTTTGCGCTGGCCATCGTAGGCGACGCAGGCGGCGGATATCCCGGCGTGCGCGGCCATGAGCCGGATGTTGAGGCCGGACGAAAATCTCGGCAAGAGATCCACCAGTGCGTAAATGAGTTGCGCGCGATCGTGCCAGATGACGGAGCGTACGTTTCGGAGAGCAATTTTTTTCAGAAGAACTGGCAGCAAGCGTATTGGGGAAGCAATTACGCACGGCTGGCGTCGGTGAAAAAGAAATATGATCCGACAGGACTGTTTTTTGTCCATAACGGCGTGGGCTCGGAAGAGTGGAGCGAGGACGGGTTTGTGAGGAAAGCTGGGAGCTAATAGTTCCCGGTTTGCGCCCCTCGCGGTTGAGGCATTCCTACCGCTGCTCCGATCCGATAGGATCTCGTGAACGGAACTCGAAGTAGCGAAGATCCTGTATTTGTCTTAAGGAGTGTTGACGAGTTAGCCAAAATGATGCGGGCTTTCTGCCAGTCGCGTTTTAGGCGATGGCTTCACTTGCTGCGAGCTCGGCTGATTATTCGGGACTGGCCGTTGCCGGGTGGCGAGCGTCTTCAGTGCGCTGGCATTGGCGCCTCTGATCTTTTCTTCTCTCCGCGACCATGCGTCCTGGGCGCCAACGCGTACAACCTGACGCGATAGGAGCTGCGTGGATCGTCGCAGAGTGGTGTCTCAAACGATCAGACGCCTCGGCGATCGGCTGGTTCCTGTGATTTCGTGTCCGGCAGGAACTCCGCAGTCATCCTGATGAGAGTCGCATCTCCCGTGTCCTCGGCGATCATCGATACGTAGGTTTCGAGTTCAAGCTTCTTGGCCATTTCAGATCCTGAATCTTTGACATCCTGAGTCGATCCGCCAGCCCACGCGCAATCAATTCAGCGGGTCGGGTTCGGATTTGCGAAATTATAGAATGTTCGGTCGATTTCGAAGAGGTGCCCACTCATGATATTTCCCTCAGCATGGTCGGCAGACAGGAAGTTATCGAAAACAAAACCGGCTTCTATGCACTTTGATGTCGATCCGGGAACATTGCGCTCGGTGTACACTCGGGAACGCAAAGCGAGGTCAGGCAAGAATGTCACGCATGCGTCATCCTAGGACTTCTTTCACTGGGGATGGGCCCCTGGGTATGGAGACGAGCATCACCCGGCGTGACTTTCTCGGGACTGCTCTATTGGCTTTCGGATCCGCGTTGTTCGCAGGCATGACCCCTGCGGAATTGCTAGCAGCACAAGAGAATGATTTTACTGGTTATGGTGGGGTCGGCGAATACGGCGACGCCAATGGCAACACTTGGGATGTTTTGCAAGCCGGTCATGCGATTCGTGACCGCTTGTACGATCCTCTTCCTGCGGGAATCGTTGATACGGGGGAGATCTATGACTGCGTAATTATCGGCGGCGGAATCAGCGGGCTTGCAGGAGCCCTGTTTTTCCAACGTGAAGCCGGTCCCGGCATGAAATGTCTGATCCTCGAAAACCATCCCATTTTTGGCGGTGAGGCGAAGCAGAATGAGTTTCTGGTCGAAGGCAAGCGACTGCTCGCACACCAAGGCTCAGCCATCTATCAAGTTCAATACCCACATAGCTTTCTCGCGCAGTTCTATGAGTCCATCGGATTACAGGCTCCGCGATTGACCTATCAAAAGTGGGCTGGATCAAACTCGGAGTTCCCCCTCTCCAGAACCCCATATGAAGCAGTGGGCCTGCAACATGGACAATACGGGTTTTGGTTTGGAGCAAGA
The DNA here is from genome assembly GCA_035603035.1 of Candidatus Acidiferrales bacterium. GTDB lineage: Bacteria > Acidobacteriota > Terriglobia > Terriglobales > Acidobacteriaceae > Sulfotelmatobacter. Next base: position 2,409 of record DATNLE010000392.1, read on the forward strand.
TTCAATCAAAGACCGGGAATGTGGGTGATGGATCCGCTTGGGAAAAGCCTACGCGGCGCTCCCGTTTCAGACGCAACGCGACTCGAGTGGCTGCGCTGGTTGAAAGGTGAATCGGCGGGAGAGCCGAAGTTCGAACATCCCAAAGTAGAAGGCGACGCGACTTCCCGATACCTCGACTCAATCACACTGGAGCAGCACTACATGGAACGTTTCGGCCTTAGCCGCGAAATGGTTCGCCGTTTTCTCTCGCCCGTGGAGGGAGGTGGTTCCGGCTTAGGCCCCGATGCTTTATCGGCATACTCAGATTACGCGTTTGAAATGCTGCACCCTTTACCAGAAGAGAATGGTGGTTCGGATCAGATGTTTCCGGGTGGCAACGCTACAATCGCGAGACTGATGATGAAGAGTCTGATCCCTGGCGCAATCGACGGTCCGCATAGCGTGGAAGGAGTTTGCCGGAACCGCGTCAACTTTGCAGCGCTGGACATCGCGGGATCCCCCGCGAGAATTCGCCTGTCATCCACCGTCGTCCATGTCGCGCACGATGGGGAAGCGAACAAAGCCAGCTCAGTTTCGATCGTTTACTCAAAGAAAGGCAAACTATATCAGGTTAAGGCGCGCTCGGCCGTGATGGCGGGCGGATGTTGGACTACGAAGCACATTGTCAAGGATCTCCCGGAGACACATCGCGTGGCCTATGGGCAGTTCTACCGCTCGCCCTGCATGATGGTCAACGTTGCTGTGAGAAATTGGCGTTTTCTATACAAGATGGGAATGAGCGGTTGTCGTTGGTTTGAAGGGTTGGGAAACTACATGGAGGTTCGGAAGCTGGCTTTGACTGGCGTCGAAGATGCAACCATCGGTCCGGATTCTCCCGTCGTGCTCAGCTTGAAAGTTTTGTACTCATATCCCGGAGTTCCAACCGAAGAGCAGGGGAATCGCGGCCGCGGAGAGATGCTGGGCACATCTTTCAGAGATTATGAACGACAAGTCCGCGAACAATTCACCCAGATGTTCGCAAGCGGCGGATTCGACGCACGGCGGGACATCGCCGGAATCATCTTAAATCGCTGGGGACACGCCTATCTGAGTCCTCAACCCGGGTTCTTCTTTGGGCGCGAAGGTCAACCTGCCCCTCGCGAGATCCTGCGCCGTGCGCCGCACCGGCGGATCGCATTTGCTAACACTGACCTAGCCGGAGCGATGGACCATCGTTATTCCATACTTGAAGCAAAAAGAGCAGTGGGCCAGCTCCTCGATCAAGTGTTGAGCTAAGACGAGAACAGCCATTTCTGCTCGGTTAGTTAAAGATGCGATCATCCGAATATAGGCATTGATCAACGTGCTTGTCGGTACCGAACATTCAACTTATCGTTAGTTCGCATCGAGGCCGGTTCGGTATTCCGACTTCGGCTGGCGCCAGGCGATGCCGAATCACTTCGCCGAGAAACGGCTCAGGCCGCTGCCATGCCGCGAGCATTCGGCGTAATCCGGGATTCGGCATAGCGTCGCTCATACTGCATGCGGCATGAACGCCGGACCTGTGGTCAGCTATGCCATCTGGGGGGTGGAGAACTTGTGCAAATTCAGTTTCTACTTGCCCGCCCATCGGTTCAGACAACTGAGCGCTATCTCGGCTGCCAGCAGAAACACAGCCAAGCGGTGAACGACAACCTCGGACTGGAAGACACCTGATGGGGTGATCACGACCCTAAGCGGACTTGCTAAGACTTCTCGGTAATGATCCAGTGATGGCGGGATCGAACTACTTCCGGATTGCGCAACTAGCCCAATACACATGATCTGACGCTTTCCGCGAGCCAGGCTCTGGATAGCTTGGGGTTGGCAGGCAGACCGGGAGTTATCCCGCTGAATCCATTAGAAACGATCGCTGGTCTGTGGGGAACCAACTGGTATGATGACCCTCGGTAAAGCCATATGGTTCTTTTTCTGTAATTGAATCTGAGGTCAACCAAGGATAGTCATCTTTATTCCGCCAATGGGGGACACATTGACTGACTCGAGCCATAACGCTATCAATCGTCGCGAGTTCATCCACGGCGCGCTTGCTGGAGCTGCGTTCGCCGCATTGCCAATATCTGCTTTCTCTACAGATGACCCCGGCCTCCAGTCGGTGCTGAGCCAAATACCGAAGATGCATGACGAGAATGTGAAGCGGCTGCAGGACTGGATTGCTTTGCCCTCGATTGCGGCCGAGAACCGCAACTATCCGCAGGGCCCTGACTATATGGCACAACTCGCTCGCGATGCAGGATTCGCGAACGTTGAAATTTTGCCCACATCGGGCAAGCCTGGGGTCTTCGGCACTCTCGATGCTGGTGCGGCAACCACCGTCGGCATCTATTTTATGTACGACGTGAAACAGTTCGACCCGTCGGAGTGGTCTTCTCCACCGCTCGAAGGCCGGATCGTAGACAAGGAAGGGTTGGGCAGGATCTGCGTCGGCCGGGGCGCTGTGAACCAGAAAGGTCCCGAAACTGCCTTCCTCGGCGCTCTTCATGCCTTCAAGGCTGCGGGAACAAAGCTGCCTGTAGATCTCGTGCTCGTCTGTGAAGGTGAAGAAGAGATTGGTTCGACCCACTTTCCGGAGGTTGTCCACCAACCCAAAGTTGCCGCCGCGTTGAAGAAATGCATGGGTGTGTTCATGCCAGAAGCGGGCCAGGATGCGGATGGAGGTCTACAGATATCGCTGGGCGCGAAGGGAGTAGTTGAGCTCGAACTGGTTTCCAGTGGAGAGCGGTGGGGACGAGGACCCAAACACGATGTTCACTCCAGCCTAGAGGCACAGGTGGATAGCCCCACCTGGCACTTGGTGCAAGCGCTCAACACGCTCATCGAGTCCGATGGACACACGCCTGCTGTGGCGGGCTTTTTTGACAAGGTCAAGCCGCTTAGTCCCGCACAGATGAAGATGATTCAGGAGGCCGCCGCTCGCCGCAGTGAAGCCATGGTTAAGCAGCAGCTAGGCGTTGAGCATTGGGTGCACGACGCACGCTGGCTGGAGTCGCTCGTGCTGCTCGAATCCAAGCCCACGATCAATATCGAGGGCTTGGTCGGTGGATACACCGGTCCCGGGGGTAAGACCGTTTTGCCGCATCGCGCCGTCGCGAAGATTGACATGCGGCTAGTGCCTGACATGACGGCTGCCGGTACACTCGCGCTTCTGAAGGATCATCTTGCCAAACACGGCTTCGGCGATATCGAGGTCAATATGAGTGGTGGGTACGATCCGACACAGACCTCGCAGGATTCGAAGCTCATCCAGACGCAAATTGCGACTTATCGCAGGCTGGGTCTGGATCCCGTGCTGTGGCCTCGATCCGCCGGCTCCTGGCCGGGATACATTTTCACTTCCGAGCCTCTCAATCTTCCCGCCGGACATTTTGGAGTCGGGCACGGGACCGGGGCACATGCTCCGAATGAGTACTATCTGATCGATTCCACCAACCCAAAGGTTGCGGGGATTGATGGGGCTGTGCGCTCCTTCGTCGAATATCTCTACGCTTTGGCATAAAGCAGAGCGAGATGATAGTCATCGATGCTCAGCGATCCTCAGCCAAGCCAAGCCGACTCCCAAAGGCCGAATCAAGGCTGGACGCCTGCATAAAGAGGGATCGCGCCGCGGGCGGCGTTCTTGTAAACCACGCCGGCCTTCATTACAAATGCAACGCGCCGAACCGCGGTAATGTCTTTCAAAGGGTTTCCATCGAGCGCAATGATGTCCGCTTGAAAGCTGGGGGCGATCGAGCCAATCTGATCGCCCAAGCCTAGCGCTTCAGCGCCCAGCGAGTTGGCAGAGACCATCGCTGCCATCGGGTCCATACCGCAGTCACGCACGCGATCGATGAACTCCTCGGCATTGCGCCCGTGAGCGCCGGCCACGGCGTCCGTGCCAAAAACGACTTTCAGTTCGGGAGTCTTTGCTGCGTGTTCCACGATCTCGTGGTCCATCGGCAGGATCTTCTCCATCGCAGCAAATCCCTCGGCCGTGTAGCCTTGTGTGCCGAGATACCTTTCCCTGTTCTGCAGGTAGTTCTCAATGACCAGCCCGCATTGCGGATCGAAATAGGTACCCTTCTCGGCCATCAATTTCAAGTCGTCGTCTGCGGCCAGCGTACCGTGCTCAACCTCAGTGCAGCCCGCGAGCGTCGCGGCGCGGACTGCCTCTTTGTAGGCGTGCACGAGCGTGCGCAGTCCCTGCTTCTTTGCTTCATCACAAGCCACGTTCAATTGTTCCAGCGAAAGAGTCATTCCTCCGCCCTGGCGAATGGACTTCGACGCGAAGATTTTGATCAGGTCCGCGCCGGCTTGCTTTTGTTTCCTCACGTAAGCGCGGATTTCATCGGGCGTGCCGGTCGCCTCGCCTCGCCCTTCGAGCGGTTCGTTGGCCGTCTGGATACGCGGGCCTGGGAGTATTCCTTTCGCGATAGCATCGCGCAGCGGAATGTCGTTGGGCGCACCCACACTTTGCACGGTCGTGAAGCCTGCCATCAGCGTGACCCACGCGTTCGACGCCGCTTGATAGGCATCCTCTGGTGTTGTGCCTTCCGTGCCTGCGTTTTTCCCATCCTTGCCGAAGATCCATGTAATGTGCACGTGCGCGTCGATCCAGCCGGGCAACACCGTCAGGCCACGCAAGTCATAGTCCAACGGCCCCTCAACCTTAGGATCTATGGCAACAATCTTTGAGCCCCCGATCACGATCCGAACGTCATGAAGTACGTGACCCTTGCCATCGATCACCACGCTCGCGCCAATTACTATGGGTTGCCCCGAGGCAAGCGTCTGTGCAGGAGTTCGTGGCGCCAGGAGGCAGACACCAACTATGCTGAGGATGCATGAAATGGCCTTTGTCGGTCGCATCACCACTCCTTCTCCGGCTCGATCTGAAATGTGAACCAAATTCTGTGGCTCTGAAACCAGAATTCCGATTCAGACCTCCGGCTTGTGCATTGTAGGCGTCTAGTTCACAGCCTTTACAGAAAACGGGTGGACGGTCGGCTTCGCCGGCAGGTCAGCTGCGTCGAAGCGGATCTGTGGCCCCCAGAAACGGGCTTCGGGGAGATCCTCCGGACCCTCCAGTGATTCCTCGAAGGCGAGTTCTGGTTCAGAATAAAACTGGCCCGCATTACTGAAACGGTAGCCACCCGCTATGGTGCCTGGCTGGTGACTACGCCGATGTTGGCTACCGTCTCACCTTTCTTCATCGAAGGCACGGCGCAGACATACAGGACGACGCCGCTCGACGGCGCACGTGCTTCCCATACCGTCTTGCCGAACAAATCGGTGACGTAACCGATTTTCATGCCTTGTTGCACGTACCAGCCGCGCTTCACCGTGGGATAGAAAACGCCGCCGATTTCGCTGGTGACGCTGGCAATGCGCTCGATCCACACTGGGTTCTGCACCGGAGGCGCATTGCCCTGGAGCATCTTCAGGTAGCGCATCACGTTCAGGCAGCCGTGGATCAGCGCCGTCACGTCTTCCGGCTCTACGGTACCAGCATGGCCTGCCTCGGCCGTGAGGGACGGCTTTCCCCGCAGGCTGGCGTTGGTCTCTAGATAGCGAGCGAGGTTCGGATCGCGGGGGCGATCGGTTGAGAGGATGATCGTATCGAGCCCGAAGGCCAGCACCATGGCGCGCGAGACGGCATCCTGCTGCGCGTTGCCGGTCGGCGCCCAATAGGAATACGGCCGCAGGCTTTCATCGAGATCGCCGCCGTGCAGGTCAATCAGGTAGTCGGATTTTTCCACGACCTGCTTCGTCATCGCCCACGACGCGCGCTCGGTCTGCGTTCCGTTGGGATCGCCCGGATAGAACCGGTTCATGCTCTTGCCGTCCACCGGGTTCACGTGCGGCACCTTCTGTTCAAATGACGCGATGTTCACCAATGGGACGATGATGACCGTCCCGGAAATATCCGCGGGATTGAGTTCCTGGATAAGTTTTTCGAGCGCAATGATGGACGCATACTCGGTGCCATGCGCGCCGGCCACCAGGGCGAGAGTCGGCCCGGGCTTCGGGCCGCGAATTACCGCAACCGGGATATTCGTGCCTACGTCGCTCCCCGCCGACACTTCGATGAATCCGGTAACGGCCTGCCCGGCGACTGCTATCGCGGTTCCCACAGTGAGCGCTGGTTGTTGTGCCGTTGCCGCCTCGCACAGAACGCAACTCAGAAGAATCAATGCCAGTCGCTTGCGCATACTCGCCTCCTCCAAGACCACGATTGAGAGTGGGCAGAGTATAACGCCGCCGGTCGAAAGCTACACAGGGTCCGCCGCTCGCGCCACCAACTTGCGCCCTCGGCTCGGGCGAGACAAACGCCAGCACTCCCAACCGAGGATTCAGGGCACAGCAGGCCGCCGATCCACCAGCGCAACGAAGCAATCGGCCTGCGGGCGGTTGCCATTACGGTGGATTGCGGACCTTTGTATTGAGGGCTAAGGCATCATCTGCACTTCGTTGTCCAGCAGTTCTGGACTCAATAAGGATGCCGAGTGCTTATCCAGATACACTGTTGCGTTCGCATGTTGGCGCAAAATTGAAGCCGGCGCCATAGGACTGATTTTGCCAGCGAAGCACGCCTTCACGGCCTGCGCCTTCCGTGCGTCGGGAACGACCGCGATGAGCTCCCGCGCTTTGAGGATCTGGCGCACCGACATGGAGATTGCTTGCTTCGGCACCTGGGAGATGTCGGCAAACCAGGCCTCTCCAACCTGCTGCTGACGGCACGCTTCATCGAGGGTCACGATGAGATACGGATCTTCGGTTTCAAAGTCTGCGGGGGGATCGTTGAAGGCGAGGTGCCCATTTTCCCCAATGCCAAGAAACGCGACGTCAACAGGCGCAGACGCCAGGTCTTTGCTAACTCGACAAACTACCTCGGCAGGATCGGCGGCATCGCCGTCGAGCAGGTGATAACGGTTGATCCCGGTCTTTCGAATCAGTTGCTCGAGCAGCATCTTGCGGAAACTTCCTGGATGGCTGATCGGCAGGCCGATGTACTCATCGAGATGAAAGGCCTCGACCTTTGTCCAGTCGATTCCCCTCGCGCTCGTCAGTGCATCCAGGAATTCGCGCTGGGAGGCGGCAGTGGCTGCAATGATGCGTACCCGATCGCGCTCCCCAAGGGCGCGCCGAATCGCCGCCGCCGCCTGTTCGGCGGCGGCTCGGCCCAGGGTCGTTCTGTCGCCAAATACCTTCAGCATTGCAGACGATTCCTCGATGGGGCGACCCGATCGCCTGCCATTAGAGCAGCAGATTATACAAAAAAAGAGAGTCGAGGCACGGAATTTAATTTCATACCATGAAAACAGCGAACCACCCGAATAGCAGAATGGTGACCCTTTGGTGTATGACTCTTACGGCCCATTACCAATATGAATGGGGGCAGGTGTCACGATGCACTCGAACTCTCCCCGCACTTTCGGGTTCACCCTCCGCAGATCTGGACCGCTGCCTGCGTTATTGCTGCTGAGCATCGCGCTGGCGGGGTCGCGGTTTGGCGAGGCGCAAACCATAACCGTCGATGCAACGCCGAGCCACGTCGTCAACACGTTCAGTCCACTGTATGCGTTGGGATCAACCGTGGACCGTGTTCCCAGCAACGCTACGGACACATTCTTTCGGCCCGACCAGGTCAAGCAAGTCTTGTCAGCAGGGTGGGGAGTGATCAGCTACCGGCAAAACACTGATCTGTTTGTCCAGGCATGGCATTGGAATCCCAAGGGCACGTGGAGCGATCCTTCCGGCAAAGGGTATTTCACCGGCGACGCAATCCCTACTCAGGAGATGATCCGCCACTCGTACGGCTATTCGCTGCCTCACCGCGGCTTCACTCGGAACGCTGGAACCGAGTTTGACGGGTTCTCACGGCTCGATGATGGCGATCTGCAGTCGTACTGGAAGAGCAATCCCTACCTTACAAAGGACTACACAGGTGAGGACGATTCCATTCATCCGCAATGGGTCGTTATCGCCCTGGACAAGCCAGAAAAGCTCAACGTGATTCGCATCATGTGGGCGGAGCCGTATGCGCGGGTCTATGAAGTGCAGTACTGGGTTGGCGACGGCGATGCCATGGAGGAACAGGACAAAGGGACTTGGAGAACTTTCCCCCTCGGAACGGTCACAGACGGCAAAGGTGGCGACTCCCCTCTCCGCCTGCACTCGTCGCCGATCTCAACGAAATACGTGCGCGTGCTGATGACGCGCTCTTCCAATACCTGCGACACTCACGGTTCCTCGGACCATCGCAACTGCGTGGGTTACTCCATCCGCGAGATTTACCTCGGAACCATCAATGAGAAAGAAGAATTCAAGGATCTTCTTCATCATTCGCCCGACCAGAAGCAGACCCTAACGCTCTGCTCTTCCGTCGATCCCTGGCATGAACCTAACAACCTGTACGTCGCGCCGGATCGCATGGAATCTGGCGATCAGCCGGGCTTCGATCTGTTTTTTACGAGCGGCATTACAAGGAGCCTTCCTGCGATCATTCCCGTCGCAATGGCGTACAGCACCCCTGAGGACGCCGCGGCTCAAATGACATACATCAAAAAGCGTGGCTATCCGGTCTCATCCATTGAGATGGGCGAAGAACCCGATGGCCAGTACATGCAGCCCGAAGACTATGCGACCCTATACTTACAGTTCGCGACGGCACTTCATCGCGTTGATCCCAATTTCAAATTAGGCGGCCCGGTCTTCGAAGGCGTGAGCGAGGACATCAAAGCGTGGCCCGACGCGCACGGCAGGACGTCCTGGCTGGGACGTTTCCTCGACTATCTGAGAGCCCACGAACGCCTTCAGGAACTGGCGTTCATGTCGTTCGAACACTATCCATACGATGGATGCGAGACTCCCTGGGAGAATCTCTACCAGGAACCTGAACTGATCACTCACATCATGAAAGTATGGCGCGACGATGGCTTGCCGGCTGGAATCCCGCTCCTCGATACAGAAACCAACGATCATGGTGGCGAGGCCGCCGTCGACATCTTCGGCGCTTTGTGGCTGGCTGATTCTTTCGGCGGATTTCTGAGCGCAGGTGGCAAATCCACGCACTACTACCACGCCCTCTCCTACTCACCACCACATCCCGCCTGTGCCAACAGTTGGGGGACCTACCACATGTTCATGGTTGACGACCATTACACGATCCAACAGCCCACGTCCCAGTTTTTTGCTGCGCAACTGATGACCCAGGAGTGGGCTGAGCCGAAAGACGCTGAACACCGGCTCTACACTGCCTCGAGCGATGTCAGAGACTCCCAGGGACATCTTCTGGTGACGGCCTATCCCGTGCAGCGGCCAGATGGTCGATGGTCGCTCATGGTCATCAATAAAGATCACGATCAGGCGCATAAGGTCCGGATTGTTTTTCACGATGCCGACAGAAACGGCAATGCGTTCTTCTGGGGCCCGGTCACGATGATTACTTTTGGCAAGGCGCAATACCAATGGCATGCCGACAGGAAAAAGGGCCGGGCCGATCCCCACGATCCCCCTGCTTCTTTGCAACTCACGGGTAGATCGGACAGCCTGTATGACTTACCCGCTGCTTCGCTGACGGTGCTTCGGGGACAACTCCAGACATCGCCTGGGTCCACCCGGTGAGGCCACAGTTGCCGGACGCTTCTCTGATCCAAATGAAAATGCGCGCGATCTTCTGAGTCTGTTTTGACTATCGTTTCCAGGATGCGGCAGCCGGAGTGGCGCACACAGAAACGATGCGCATGACCTGCAGTAAGCCAGTCGATGCACGACGATCCGGCACATGGCTGGACGTTGCAAAAGCCGGCGGAGCGTGTAGGCATGACGCGAGGAGTCGGGCGCTACGCGCGGCCGCGTTCCGGAGAGGAAGGCTTACGGCCTTTTCCCGTCAATTTTCACATTGCTGCCCGCAAACGCACTAAGAGCGATTGTCGCATCGCTGGCGAGACGCCGACTTCTATGAGCAGGTCGCTGAGGTCAACATCTGTTTCAAATGCGGTGAATCTTATGCGTTGAATGAAGCTCACGCTTGGCTCCTCAGCCAGCCGCGAGGACAGGGAGTGCTGACCCGTACTCGGACGAAGGCTTTGGCGAACGCTTAATTCCATGTCCGGTGTTCGCAGCCTTGTGTCATAGATACGGGACGAAGCCTTGCGTCTTCATCTCGAGGCGATACACCGACGTAGTGGCCGTGATGTACAGCGTCCGATAGTCCTTGTCGCCCCAGTTCATATTTGCCGGTTGCTCCGGCATGACGATTGTGCCCAGATGATTGCCTTTAGCGTTCCAAACCCATATGCCTTTCGGCCCGGTAACAAAGAGGTTGCCGTTCTTGTCCACCTTGATTCCATCGGGTACGCCATCGCCCTTCCCGCCCGGTTCCTCGCCGAAGATGCGGCCGTTCCTTACGGTTCCATCAGGTCCAACGTCGTAGACACGGATGTTTCTCTCTTCGCTGTCGTCGACGTAGAAGTGCTTGCCGTCCGGCGAGAAAGCGAGACCGTTCGGCTGGGTCAAATCCTTGGTGAGTAACTGTACGCTGCCCTTCGCGTCTAATCGGTAGACGCCCTGGAACAACGTCTCCTGCCTTTCGCCGGCAACGAGATCCAAGGTCGGATCCGTGAAATACAATGCTCCATCCGGGCCGACGATCACGTCATTTGGGCTGTTGAATTTCTTGCCGTCGTAGCGATCGGCAAGGATTTTGTATTTTCCGTCCGGAGTCACCTCGATGATGGCGCGCAGCACGCTGGCGCAGTCAATCAAGCGATGCTGGCGGTCGAAGGTGTTGCCGTCGGGGTCGCCGAGCGCAATCACTTCCTCCTGCTTGCCATTGGAATGAAGCCGGTAAATTTTGTTAGTGGTTTCATCGCTTACGTAGAGAAATCCCGCCTGATCCCACACTGGGCCTTCGGTAAACCCGAAGCCTGTGCCCACGACGCTCAACTTGGCATTGTGATCCACCAGATTCCAGAACTGCGGTGACTCGGCTTGCAAGTGAAATTCTCCGGGTGCGCGTGGCGGGGGTTGAAAAGCTGGTGCGCTGGCTGCGACGAGCAACACAGCTGTGATGCTGAGAGTAAGCAGTATATTCATGCTTGGTTTCATGAGAATGCCTTTCTCTTTGATCTTTGATCTTTGAATGAACCCTTTTGCTCTCCCGGGGCCATCACCTATTCGTCTTCAAACTCCTTCTGAGGCGTCGCCGACAAGCTGGTCCTGGCGTTGGCCACGCTCAGCAGATAATTGACGAGATCATTCAACTCATCCGAGCTCAGGGTGGACGCGTAGTCCGTGGGTATCAGCCCTTGCGAACTGTATTCCGACCTCTCAATATCTGATTTCGACAGGAAGCGAAACGCTCCGTCCCATGTCTGCAACTGCAGAGAGAAGTTATCTTCATTGCGAATTCTGCCAACGTACTTCTCGCCCCCACGGGTCGTCGTCGTTACCATCCGTGCTTGCCGATCGCTGCCCGGAGGGGGATGAATGATCGCGCTCCGCGTTTGCTCGACGGAATGCGCGCCGCCATAACCTGACAAATCAGAAGCCATAAAACCTCCCTTGCCTAAGACCATGTGGCAGCCGGAGCATCCGGCCTTTGCGAAAAAACTTTTCCCCCCACGCTTCGCATCGCCAGGCAGGTTTAAGGCTTTCTTGCTCCCCTGAAGAGTACGCAGATAGGTTACGACTGCTTTAACATCGGAACTGGCAAGGGAATGGAACGCCGGCATTCCAGTTCCAGGAATGCCATTTTCAACAACGTGGGCGATCTGCGCATCGGAGAGCCGCTGCACCCTGGAACTGTCCGCGATGTTCGGAGCTCGCTGTCCGCCTCGGCCGTCGAGCCCGTGGCATCCCGCACAGCCAGACGCGAAAGTTTTCTCCCCTCGCGTTGAAACGGCGTTGAAATTCTGCGGTCGAGGGCTTTGCGGTCGGGTTTGCGAACTCGCAACGAACCCATTCGAGGCCCAAACGGACCAGCAGAACTGGCGCCACCACGTAAAGCAATTTGGAATCTGACAGCATCAGCGAAACCACCAGAACTAGCGGCCCTCTCCGTGGGGAGGTCCGCCCGCGACCCAACTCAGAACAAAAATTTCGCGCCCAATTGCACGATCCGGGCAGGTCGCGCCGAGGTTACGAATCCAAACTGGCTGGAGTTAATTTCGCCGGTTGGATTCGAGAACTGCGCATGGTTGAAAACATTGAACGCTTCCAATCGCAACTGAAGTTCTTTTGATTCGGTGAACTTGGTGGTCTTCGCGAGAGCCATGTCGAAGTTGTTGAGTCCGGGACCGTGAAAAAAACGGCGCCGGGAATTTCCCAATTGTCCCAACTGTTCGTTGCTGAACAACGACGTGTTGAAGTACGAATTTCCGTGCCGCGGATTTGTGTCGGCCAGAACCTTGCCGCCAGCGAAGTTCGGCACGTCAACAGGGACTGCTCCCGCGCCGATCAGGGCGTTATCATCGTTCTCCGTCAACGTGATCGGGAGACCAGTAGCGAAGTTAACAATGCCGCTCAGGCTCCAACCTCCCAGCACTTTGCGGCGCCAGCCAGAGCTGGCAAGCTTGTCGAAGGGCAGGAGCCAGTTGTAGCTGAAAACGAAATTGTGCGTTACGTCGAAATTGCAGAGGGCAATGCTGCGGCGTGGGTCGAAGGGATCGGTGGAGTCCTGCAGGCCGGAAGCGTTATCGATGCACTTGCTGTAAGTGTAGCCGGCAAGAAAACTCAGCGAACCGGTGTTATGACTGGCGCTGATTTGAAGCGAATTGTAGCGCGAGTTCGCAATGGTAGACACAAACGGGTTGGTGTCGAACAGCGGTCCGAGAGGCCGCACCGCTGCAATGGTTTCGCCGGAGGCGGTGATCCACGGAGTACTGACTCCCGTAGTCGAGTCGAAGGGAGGAGTCTCACTGAACGGACCACATGGTCCAGCGCTGTTCGGCGAGAGATTATTCTGATTATTCAAAAACAAACACAGCGCCGGGTTAGATGGATTGGCTTCAATCGAAGTGACTAACCGATGGCCCTCATTTCCGACATAGCTGGCCGTGAACACGGTGTTCGATCCAATCTGCCGTTGCAGCGAGAATTCGTAGTGCTCGGAATAAGGCAGCTTGTTTCGGTGATCAAAGGAGAACCCGAATGAGATGGGCTCCACTTGGGACCAGGGAAAAGTGGTGTCGGGATTTGAGGCGGACACGTTCGTGGGAGGAAATGGAAAGGGAAAACGCTGCCCGACCGGGGAACCGTCCGAGCGAACGATGTAAGGCGATTCCAGCAAAGGCGGCTGCGCGCTTCCGTAGTACAACCCATAGGGCGGATCCCCGACCTCGAGAAACTGCGAGAGATCTTCGACTGATGTGTAATAGAGGCCGCCGCCGATGCGAATGCTGGTCTTCCCCGGTCCGCCAAAAAGCGTACCAAGAATCCCCGAGGAAGAGCTCGGTGAATAGGCTAGGCCCAGACGAGGTGAAAAATTATGCCATTGAGTTGGGGCCAGGGTGCGTGGCACTCCGGGATCACCCGGGACTACCCATCCCTTGGGCGCTCCGGGAAATACGACCGATTGCTCTCCGGGAATAATGGTCTCAATCTTATTTTGCGTGTCGTACCAGGGCATGCTGGCTTCCCAGCGGAGTCCGTAGTTCAACACGAGGTCGCTGGTCGCCCGCCAACTATCCTGAGCATACAGGGCGTAGTACTTGCTGCGGGAGTCCAGAATTTGCGGGCTCGCCTGAGTCAAGCTGTTGGGCGCGCCCAGAAGAAAATCCGCAAAATCGATTCCCGTCTCGTTGCCGGTAAATGAGTACTGGCCATTCTCTGCGGCGAGATTTCGTTCGTCAATCTGGTCGTAATGGAACTGCCCGCCAAACTGCACGCTGTGGGTCCCGATGACCTTGGTGAAGTTGTCCAGCACCTGAAATGAATTATTGAACTGCCCCGTACTTACCTGAGGAACACCGATGTTGAAATTATTGAAAGTGATGTAGGGCACGCCTTCTAACTTCGGCGCGATTGGACTTATCCCGCCCGTGACCGCATTCCAGGGTGTAACGAAACCCAAATTCGCCAGACTGTAGTTTTGCCCGACTCCGCCTTGAGGCTCGGCCAGGGCCAGAGTGTTTCGCACGTAGCTAAGCCTGAGTTCGTTCACCGCGTAAGCTCCAAAATTCTTGGTATTCCCGAGGTTCACCAGCTGCGCCCTGCCGGCAGTAACGGCGCTATATGGAAAGCTCGAGGACGGGACAGTGGCTCCGCCATTGGGATACGGAGAATTCAGCAAATAATCGTCGGCGAAGTAATAAGCGAAAAGCGTTCCGTAGCGGGTATTCTGATCGACTCGAACACCGCCCTTGTCATCGCGCAATTTCTGCGCGTATTTAGACGACACCAGGAAGTTGCCCGGGGCATTTGGCTGGGGGATCAGCCCGAGGCTCAGCATTTTGACCGCCACTGGCGACCAAGCCGACATGGGGATGACAGCGTTCGGGAAAACGCACTGAGTGTTGTTTGTGCAATTTATTCCGAAGGGAGTTCCTGCGCCCGTGTTCGGGTCAATCGTGGTTGGATCAATGGTTGACGCTGTGAAGTAGTACGGCTCACCGCTAGTGACTCCATAGCCCAACCGTGTTCCAAGAAGGCCGGCAAAAAAGCTACCGCCCACGGTAGAGGCAATCGGATTGGTATTCGCGTCGACACCGGTGCTGAATGCACTCGCCGAATCGGAGAAGTTTCCGGCAAAGTTTGCGACCGATGGCATTTGTATGTTCACCGGCGACGCTTGAGTCTGGCGCGTACCCTGATAGTCGAGAAAAAAGAAGGTCTTGTCTTTCTTTATGGGTCCGCCGAAGGTGCCTCCGAACTGGTTCTGACGGTACACGGGAACGGCATTAGAGAAATACTCTGTGGCATCCAGCGAAGTATTCCTCAGGAACTCGAAGCCACTGCCGTGAAAACGGTTGGTTCCCGACTTGGTTACGACATTGATCTGTCCGCCGCTATAGTTCCCGTATTCGGCGTCGAAGTTGTTGGTGATAATGCGAAACTCGGAGATCGAATCCAGGTTCGGAATGATGGCAGCGCCATTGTTCTTTCCCTCCTCGACGTTCGATCCGTTGACCATGAACCCGTTGGCCGTCTCACGTTGCCCATTGACCGATTGATTTCCGGCATTCAGGCCGCCGTCAGGGGAGCGGTCGCTAATGCCCGCAGTCCCGGTGTCTGTCGAATTGTAAGGAGAGACTCCCGGCTGCAGTGCCAGCAAGTCTGTGAAGCTGCGCCCGTTTAGTGGAACCGCTTCGATCCTCTTCGACTCGATCACTTCGCCCATTTGCGTGCTCTGCGTCTCCACGTGAACGGAGTCGGTATTCACCTCGACCTGCTCATTGATCGCGCCGACGTCGAGACTGGCATCTGCTCGAAGTTCTGAGTTTGCATCGATTACCAATCCAGTCTGGCGATAGGTCCTGAAACCGATATGGCTAATCGCCAAGTCGTAAGTTCCAATAGCCAGCGTCGGAAGATTATAAAAACCTTTTGCATCGGTAGTGACGGTCGTCCTAACGCCAGTCTGGGTGTCGATTGCGACCACAGATGCGTCGGAAATGACGGCGCCAGATTTATCTCTGACGACGCCGGAGATCCCGCCAGTGATACTGGCCGAAACCAGCGCTACCGCAAACAGCACAAATCCGAGGGCTGCGATCGCAACACTGCGATGATGATGCATAGCTGATCTCCTGCGGAAAGCGACGCGATTCAGTACCGGCACCCCACTTTCATCTGGTGAAAGCTATCGCTTGGTTTTGAAAGTTCCACGTTGGCCTCACGGTTTATCGCAATCGAAGTAGGCATGTCAACCTTAATCTGCGATCTGGCCTATTTCTGTTTTACGGCGATCGCCGAGATTTCAATTCGGGCGTTGTTGACCAGGGCTGCCGCCTGAATCGTCGCTCGAGCCGGCTTGGGATCGGGCATCACATTCTTGTAAATCTTGTTCATGTCCGGGAACTCTTGAATGTCGGCGAGATAGACTGTGACGCTGACCACGTCTTGCAATTCGAAACCGGCGGCCTTGAGCACCTTCTGAATGTTCTGAAGTGCTGCAGTCGTCTCGGGGCCAATGCCCCCTGCAGCCAATTTGTTGGACTCATCCGTACCCTCTTGACCGGCGACGTACAGAGTATTGCCGACCACGATGCCGTCGCTGAACGGAAGTCCTCGAGTGGGAGAGAGGTTCACCGCTTTCCGTTCCTGGCTATAGCTTTGCTGCGACGCGATGCCCGCAAATAAAACCATCGCAACAGCGCAGGTGATTAGCGTTCTGGTCTGCATGGTAAATGCCATTGGATTCTCCTTGGTGGTGATTGGCTCTTCCACGCGATGAAAAACAGTGTTAGAGTCCGCGCACATATATACATCCGGGAGGACGAATGAACAAGTTTCTTGCCGTTGTGAAATCCCAGACCGCCGCTGTGTCGGTGCTCGCGATCAGCGTTTCCTGCGCTATTGTGTGCGGAAACAGGCTTCTCCAGGCGCAGTCCCCCGTAACCACAACCACCGCGGCGCAGGCTGACCAGGCTTTGGTTGCGGATTTTCGCCACGTGGAAGTGGCTTCGGTCTCGGATGCACTGGAACAGCTGACTGGTAAGCGCATGTATATGAGTCACCGCATGCAGTCGCTCTTCCCCACGAAGTTTGCCGGGCTTGCGCGGACCGTCCTGCTGAAAAAGGACGAAGGCAACACTGACCCCAATGCATTGAGCGGAATGCTGGAATCGATTGATCAGGGATCCATCGACTCCGTTTACGTGATGGTGGTCGAGGATGGCGCGGACATTGCGGGAATGGGCGGACTGATGGGCACGGCTATGGCAGCGCGCGGCTACAGCGGAGCGGTGATCGACGGAGGAGTGCGTGACGTGGCGTATTTGCGCAAGATCGGGTTCCCCGTATATGCCACTGGCATCGTTCCGTCGACGTCGGTACATCATTACCGATTCGGGGGATCGCAGATAGCGGTGAACTGCGACGGTGTGACCGTCAATGCCGGTGACATCGTCGCGGCAGACAGTGATGGCGTGGTTGTGGTACCCCGAGCAAAAGCCCAGGAAGTTCTAAAGCTGGCGCAACAAATGGATTATAAAGAACACTCGATGTATGCCGTGATCGAACAGATGAAATCAATCGTAGAGGCGGTCAAGAAATTTGGCCGACTGTAGACGAAAAGAAACCTATTGCAAGAAACCTATTGCGCAAAGCTGATTTTCATCAGATAATTTCGATTTTCATTTTGTACTTCGCGATTCCCCTGGGGTTTTATGGCAAAAAGTTCAAAGAGAAGCTACAACATCACGGCGCTCCAGCGTGGGTTGCGGGTACTGCAGCTGTTTAGCGAGTCTCCGCATGGCCTGACCGCAAAACAGGTGGCGGGTCTCTCCCGTTTGCCGGTAAGTACGGTTCACCGGTTTCTGGCAAATCTGGAAAGCTCGGACTTTTTGAACTGCGGAGCAGACGGGGTGTACCACCTGGGAATCGCGTGCTTCGCGACTGGCCAGGCTGCTTTGGGTCAACTCGATATTCGCCATGTCAGCCTCCCTTACCTTCAGGAATTGAATCGGCAAACCCGCGAGACCATTCACTTGACCGTGCGCCACGGTGTCTCGGCAGTTTACGTCGAGAAATTAGACTCGCCTGAGCAGTTGCGCATTCATTCCCGCATCGGCGCTTCCGTCCCCTTGTATTGCACGGCGGTGGGCAAGGTGATGCTGGCTTACATGGCCGACAACGAGCGGGAAAGGGTTCTCTCGCAGGTGGTACTGAAACGACTGACGCCCAACACCGTGGGAAGCCTTCAGGAGCTGCAGGCTGAGCTGTTCCGGGTCCGAAAGAATGGTTACGCCTGCGATTTAGAGGAGCACGAACTCCACATACGCTGCGTGGCCGCGCCCATCTGGGACCACGCTGGGGCGGTGAATGCGAGCCTCAGCCTTACCGCGCCGATGGTGCGCATGGCCGTCACCCGTTTACGGCAACTCGCGCCGTTGATTCAGAACGCCGGATTGCAAATCTCGCGAGAGCTAGGCTACCAGACCATCAACCATCGCCCGCCGTTGCGAAGAAATATTGCTGGGGAGGCAGCGCTTGCGAAACCTCTTTGAGCGGAATCACGCGAGCAGTTTCGGAGTCCAGCTCCGGGCTCTATGCTCGGGAATAGGAATTCTTCTGGGCGCTGCGGTTTGCTTGAGGTTCTTCAGTTTCGCAGTCGACTCGGGGGCTCGGCACGCCCCTTGCCGCATGCAGCCCGCGACCTTTGACGGGTGGAAAGCTGAAGAGCTGACCAATGACTGGGTGCAGCTTACGATGGTTCCCCAGCTCGGGAGCAGACTGATGCAAGTTCCGTTCGGGGCGCACCGCTACTTGTTTGTCAATCCGCACTACGAAGGAAAATATCTCCCGCCTGCTGATTCTATGAAGCAGCGCGAATGGATCAACTACGGAGGCGATAAGGTTTGGCCTCTGCCGGAAAGTCACGGGGAAGGCTATTGGCCTAGACCGATCTCGGATGCTCTCGACCATCGGCATACCTCCAGGAGCGGGTCGGGTTTCGATCCACTTGAACGATCAGCAGGGGCTAGACCGCGGTAGTTTGGGTGAGGCCAAAATCGCGGAAGCGCGGAAGGACTTGTAGGATGCGGATGGCAGTGCTCATCTCCGTCGTTCTCACCTGCTTGACAGCGTTGGCGGGCGATAACACTCCCGTCGCTATGTCGACGGCAATCGATGTAACTTCTGAAGATCTTCTGGTTCAGCCTCCGGCGGCCAACTGGATCTCCTATAACGGAGACTATTCGGGACGCCGCTTCAGCAGCCTTTCTGCAATCAACCCAGGCAATCTAGCGGGACTACGCGCGGAGTGGGTTTTTCACGCGCGCAACACCAGTCGGCTCGAGGTCACTCCGGTTGTAGTAAACGGAGTGATGTTGGTGACCGCGGCAAATGATGCGGCGGCCCTCGACGCGAGTACCGGGAGAGTGGTTTGGCGCCATGCGTGGCCGATCTCGGAGGGCTTAATCGACGACGCATCCGGGCACATCAACCGCGGCGTCGGAGTGTGGCGTAACCGGGTCTATATGGAAACAGATAATGCGCATCTGCTGTGCCTGGATGTGCGCTCCGGTAATCTCATCTGGGACGTAGCTTACGCGAATTGGAATAAGAATTACGGTGCGACGAGCGCGCCGCTCGTGGTCAAAGACAAGGTGTTAGTGGGGACCTCCGGCGGCGATGACGGTGTTCGGGGTTTTGTTGCTGCCTACGATGCATTGACCGGTAAGCTCGCCTGGCGATTCTGGACGATACCGGGTCCGGGTGAGTTCGGCTCCGCAAGCTGGCCAGGAAAACTGTATCTGCATGGTGGCGGCACCACATGGATGCCCGGAACCTACGATCCCCAACTCAACCTGATTTACTGGGGCACCAGCAACCCGGCGCCGGACTTCGAAGGCGCCGTGCGCCCGGGCGACGATCTTTACACCGACTGTGTCCTGGCCCTGGATCCTGATAGCGGAAAACTGAAATGGTATTTCCAATTCACGCCGCATGATCTGTTCGACTTCGACGCGGTCGAGACTCCAATCCTGGTCGATGCCCTGTATCAGGGCGCACACCGAAAACTTCTCGTGCAGGCAAACCGCAATGGCTATGTCTACGTGCTCGATCGCACAAACGGTAAGTTTCTTTCAGCAATTCCGTTCGTTGAAAAGTTGAATTGGGCGCGCGGAATCGATGCGCAAGGCAGGCCCACTCGAAGCGGGATCGAGCCTACAGCGCGAGGTACACGGGTTTGCCCCGGCTACTCGGGAGCGACCAACTGGTTCGCGCCCTCTTACAGCGAGTCCAGTCATTCCGTCTATTTCATGGCGCTGGAGGAATGCGAAACCTATTTCCTCAAACCGCAGACGTTCCAGGAAGGTCAAGGTTATTACTCGACCGGAGTAAAACGCATTCCGAGCGAAACCTCTCAGAAGCTTCTGATCGCATTCAACCTGGACACAAATTCGATTGCCTGGAAATATCCGCAAGTAGGTGCCGGTCGCTCCTCGGGCGGGACGATGGCAACCGCTGGCGGCCTGGTCTTTTTCGGGGACGACGCAGGCTCGTTTGAAGCCGCAGACGCACGCAGTGGTAAACCGCTGTGGCACTTCAATACCGGGCAAGATATGAGCGCGTCTCCTATGAGCTACGCAATAGCCGGAAAACAGTATGTAGCGATTGCCGCCGGGAGCGACGTTTTCAGTTTTGCGCTGCCCTAATCGCGCCGATCTTGAAAGCTGAGTAACAAGGAGGGAGTTTATGGATATAACTTTTTCTCGCCGAACGTTTGCTGTGCGTTTCGCTTCCGTGCTTTCCGCTCTGGCTGCCACCGCCGCCCTGATGTTCAATCGGGCAGCGGCTCAGGGGACAGCCGCACAGGCCGCGGGCGGAATCCGCAAGCTGAATAGCGAAGGCAAACCGGGCAGCGAAAAAGACGTCATCATGCCAGTGATTGTCCACAACGGATTGATTTATGTTGCGGGGCAAGGCGCCCACGACACTCGAGATCCCAAGGAATGGACGATTGAATCTCACACCAGCATGGTCATGGATAAAGTAAAAAAACACGTGGACATTGGCGGGGGATCCATGGACAGCATTCTTCAACTGAATGTCTATCTGGTGAAAATTGAGCACTGGGATGGGATGCATAAAGTGTTCTCGACATATTTTCCCCACGGCGGCCCAGCGCGCACGACCGTTGCTGTCGCTGCCCTGCCGGGAGACTCGCTGGTCGAAATCAACTGCATCGCCGCAGTCAACAGCAAATGAATTGCGAAGGAGTTTTGTTCATGCGACTAACTTCGAAGTGGAACCGGCGGAGTTTTCTCGGCAGCGTGGGAGTAATTGCAACCTCAATTCTCGCGCCGCGCAGCCTGCTCTGTTCAAATCGCGCCGCCGCTCGCGCAAGCGCCCGGGTGAACGGGTTTGGACAGACCGGCAATCCGTACGAAGAACTCGGGGTCACGACGGTGATTAACTGCCAGGGAACCATGACCATGCTGGGAGGGTCTCTTCCCCACCCCGAACTCGAAGCTGTGATGACCACGGCCGGACGCTACTTTGTCAGCGTCCCGGAGTTGGAGGTCGCCGCCGGCAAACGGATCTCAGAGATGCTCAAGTTACCGGATGGCTACACCGCACTGGTGACCTCGGGCGCGGCGGCGGCGATTCAATCGGGGCTGGCAGGAATTTTGACTGCCGGCAACGAAGCCTTGATCCGGCAATTGCCTGATCTGACGGGCATGAAGTCGGAAGTAATCATCCAAAAATCGCATCGCAACCCGTTTGATCACCAGCTGCGATCCACAGGGATCAAGCTCATCGAGATTGAAACGCAAGATCAATTGCGAGCCGCAGTTAACGATCGTACGGCAATGATGCATTTCTCCAATTTCGCCAACGCCGCGGGACAGATCAAAGTGGACGAATGGGTCAAGCTGGCGAAGCAATATAACATTCCCTGCATGAACGACGCCGCCGCCGACACGCCGCCGGTGTCCCATCTTTGGGACTATACCAACATGGGATACGACCTGGTGACTTTTAGCGGGGGGAAAGCGATTCGCGGGCCGCAGTGCGCCGGAATGTTGATCGGGCGTACCGACATGGTGGCGAATGCGCTTTTGAACAACAGTCCGCATGAGGACACATTAGGCCGCAGCCAGAAGGTGGGAAAAGAAGAAATCGTAGGAATGGTGAAGGCGCTAGAACTGTTTCTGGCAGAAGACCATGAGGCGCTGGCCAAACAGTGGCAGGCACGCCTGGAGGCTATCTCGCGCGAAATCACCAAAGTCCCAAGCGTCAGCACATCGTTCTTTGTCCCGGACATTGCCAATCACGTGCCGCACATGAGCATTACATGGGATGCTTCCCGCATTTCATTGACGCCCCAACAGGCTTCAGGGCTGTTGCGCAGTTCCAAGCCATCCATTGTGATCGGAGCCGGCGAAGGGCGACCGGGGCTCGCGATGAACTCGTTCATGCTGCAACCCGGCGAGCACAAAATCGTGGCCGAGCAACTTTCGCGGGTTCTTCGCGATCACGCGGCTTAAGAGAACAGGCGCACGTCTGAGATGGACTTAGGAGAACCTTGAGGCTCACCACACGCAATGCAGTCCAGAACGGCATTTTATTGAGGCACCATCTGCCCCGCGAACAAAGGAATCAGCCTTGATCAGCGCCACCACGAGCCATGTGCGTTGGTTTCTGGTGTTCTGGCTATTCATCCTCAGCGCCGTGTCTTATCTCGATCGAGTAAACATTTCCATTGCCGGTGGATTGATCGCTGAGTCGTACCATCTCAGCGATGTACAGCTGGGAAAAGTGTTCAGTGCAATGCTGGTCGGTTATGCCCTTTTCCAAACCGTTGGCGGCAGGCTGGCTGACCGCTTCGGACCTCGGCTGGTGCTGGCCGGCGGCGTGGCATGGTGGGGAATCTTCACAGCGCTGACTGCGCTCGTCCCCGCCCACATTGCAGGCGCGGTCTTCGTCTTCGTTGCCGTCCGCTTCCTTCTGGGTGCCGGCGAGGCGGTCATCTACCCTTCCGCCAATCAATTCGTTGCGCGCTGGATTCCGACACCGGAACGCGGTATGGCGAATGGCTGGATCTTCGCCGGTGTAGGAGCCGGCGCCGGCCTTACGCCGTTCATCATTACTTACATAATGGTTCACTACGGGTGGAGGTCGTCGTTCTGGGTTTGCTCCATGATCGGATTCGCGGCGGGAGCCGTGTGGTTCCTCACGGCTCGCGACACTCCGGCCGAACATGCCGGTGTATCCGCGTCCGAGTTGGAATTGATTCGCTCCGGGCTGACGCAAGCGGAAGTGAGCAAGGCTTCGAAAGCGCTTGTGCCGTGGGGGCGGGTTCTGCAAAGCAAGGAAGTCTGGGCCATCACTCTCAGCTACTTTTGTTACGGCTACGTAGCCTGGATATTCTTTAGCTGGTTCTACCGCTATCTCGCCAAAGTGCGAGGCCTGGACTTGAAAGCGAGCGCGTTTTACACAATGTTGCCGTTTCTTGCCATGTTGGTTTGCTGCCTTTTGGGAGGGGCGATCAACGACCGGCTCACCAAATGGCAAGGGCCGCGGGTCGGACGCTGCGCTCTCGCGGCGGTCGCAATTGCTGTTGCAGGGATATTCATTGCCTTCGGCTCACAAGTTCACAGCGCCCGGCTGGCCAGCGTTGTACTCGCTGTCGGCGCGGGTGTTCTGTATCTCTCCCAGAGTTCATTCTGGTCGGTGACCGCCGACATTGCGGGCGCATCCTCGGGTTCAGTGTCGGGCTTCATGAATACAGGGAACCAGATGGGAGCGGCACTCACGACTTTTCTCACGCCCTGGATCGCAGGCCGATTCGGCTGGACGACCTCGTTTCTCGTGGCCGCTGCCTTGTGTCTCGTAGGTGCGGTGAGCTGGCTAGCGGTGAATCCATTACGACTGCTCACGGTTCAGTCAGCAGATGCTGGCGAGATACAGCACCAGAGTTCTACAGGTACGGCAGATCAAACATCCACAGGAACGGCTGTGACGCGGGCAAGTTCATGAAGATTATTTCGCAATCATGGCGAAACTGAACATCAAGTCGAAGAGTAGCTGCATGTGGGACGCGGTCAGCCTCGGAGAGGTCATGCTGCGTCTTGATCCGGGTGATGGACGCATCTCCACGGCGCGTCATTTCCGCGTTTGGGAGGGTGGTGGCGAATACAACGTTGCCCGCGGCCTGAGACGCTGCTTCGGCTTGGAGACAGCGATCGTTACTGCTATCGCGGACAATCCGGTTGGACGGCTCGTCGAAGATCTCATGCTGCAGGGAGGCGTTGGTCAGAGATATGTCCGCTGGATGCCTTTTGACGGGATAGGCCGCACCGTGCGCAACGGATTGAATTTTACCGAGAGAGGCTTCGGAGTGCGCGCGCCTCTTGGGTGTTCGGATCGCGGACATACGGCTATTTCGCAAGTGCAGCCCGGCGAGATCGATTGGGAGCAAGTATTCCGCAAGGACGGAGCACGCTGGTTTCACACGGGGGGAATTTTTTGCGGGCTTTCCGAGGCCGCACCGCTTGTCGCTCAGGAAGCCATGGTAGCAGCGAAGCGTTCCGGCGCGATCGTCTCCTACGACCTGAATTACCGTCCATCGATGTGGAAGTCGATCGGCGGAAAATCCAAAGCTCAGGAGACCAACCGGCGTCTGGCACCGCTCGTAGATGTAATGCTGGGAAATGAGGAAGACTTCACCTCCGCCCTGGGCTTTGAGGTAGCGGGGCTCGACCAAGACCACTCAGGGCTCGATCCTGCCAGCTTCCAAAGGATGATCGAGAAAGTGATACAGGATTTTCCCACACTCGCCCTCATTGCCACGACTTTACGAGACGCAACCACAGCGACCCTGAACGACTGGGGAGCGATGTGCTACTACGACGGTGACTTCTACGAAGCTCGGGTGCGCGAGAATTTGGAAATTTACGATCGGGTCGGCGGAGGAGACTCCTTTGCCTCCGGTCTGATTTATGGATTTCTATCCGGGAAAGATCCGCAATGGTCTGTCGAGTGCGGCGCAGCGCATGGCGCGCTTGCGATGACCACGCCGGGTGATACTACGATGGCTACGCTGGCAGAGGTGTTGCACGCGATGAAAGCGCAAACAGCCCGCATTGCACGCTGAAACATTAGAACGAACCGAGCACGAGACGAGCTTATGACCATCGAGGACGTGATCCTCCGGATCGGCGAGATTGGCATCATTCCCGTGGTGCGGGCTGCGACCGTAGACGACGCGACCCGAGCGGTGGAAGCTATCTGCGCGGGCGGCATTCCGATTCTCGAGATAACCATGACCGTGCCCAACGCAACATCGGTGATCCGTCACGTGGTATGCGAATACGGCAAAATGGCGCTCGTGGGGGCGGGCACGGTAACAACCGCGAAACAGGCAGAGGCATGTATTCGAGCCGGCGCGGAGTTCATTGTGAGTCCCGGCCTCTCGATCGACGTACTGTCCGTGGCCCTGGCCGCCGCGAAACTGGCAATCCCCGGAGCGCTGACTCCAACCGAACTCATGCATGCCACCGACAATGGCGCGAGGCTGGTTAAGATTTTTCCTTGCGGAAACGTGGGCGGTTCCAGGTACCTGCAGTCCCTGAAAGCGCCCTTTCCCCATGCCGCCTTGATTCCAACAGGGGGAGTGAATGCTGCGAACGCTGCGGACTACATCGCAGCCGGAGCCTTTGCTCTGGGGGTGGGTGGGGATCTGGTGAACGCCGCCGCCCTGCGCGCTGGGAATCTGGCGATGATCACGCAAAGAGCTCGTGAAATAGTGCAGGCGGTTCATTCGGCGCGCGAACTGGCGCTCAAGAAAGACAGTGGTCGCATTACAGCATAGAAGTTTTTTCGATGATTCTCGGGAATTCGATGCGGCTTTTCTCAACGAACGTGACCCTCGGTCGAATGACTGCTGGCAAACTGCGGAGAAAATCTGCTGTTGCAATCGCCATTTTTGCTATTCTCGCGCACAGTGGTTTTGCGACGGCCCAATCGGCAAACGTCGCGGAACCGCGCGTGGCCACCGTCCACGTCGATGCGACGCCCGGACATGCCATCAACTCCTTTGATCCAGATAGCGCTCTTGGCAGCTCCATTGATGTCTTGTCGCATGACGGCATCGATAAGGTTTACAGTCCGCACATCATTCAAGAGTCGCTGTCGGCTGGTTGGGGACCGATCACATATCGCAACAATTCCGAGCTCCGCATGGCCGCTTGGCACTGGACCGAGAATGGCACCTGGAGCGATCCTGCGCACAAAAGCGGATACTTTACCGGAAGCACCGAGCTCAAGGAGCCGCTGCGCTACATTCTTTCTTACGCGTTGCCGCACCGCGGCTTTTCGACCAGCGGCGACCGCCCACTACGAGGTCCCGATCTCAGCTATTGGAAGAGCAATCCCTATCTCACCAGCAAGTTCACCGGCGAAAGCGATGCTCTGCACCCGCAATGGGTGGTCGTAGATCTGATGGCCGAAGCACCGGTAAATGCGATCCGCATCGCGTGGGCGAGCCCGTATGCTACGGCCTATCAGGTGGAGTACTGGGTGGGCAAGCGTGCCCTCGACTTCGATTTGGGTCCGCAGGGCGAGTGGAAGACTTTCTCCGCGGGCGTAATAAGAAACGCTAAAGGCGGAACGCTTAACATCAAGCTGTCCGACGCGCCCGTGGTCACGCAATACGTGCGCATTCTGATGACGGAATCGTCGAATACCTGCGATCAGCACGAGGCGGACGACGTCCGCAATTGCGTCGGATACGCAGTTCAGCAAATTCGGGTGGGCAGTGTTGATTCCAACGGTGCCTTTGCCGAGCTTCAAAAAAATCTGGGCGACAAACCCACTACCTACAGCACTTCGTCGATTGATCCATGGCACTCGGCCGCGGACGTAAACGCCACGGGCGGCTACCAGCACAGCGGCTTCGACCTTTTCTTTACCAGCGGGCTCACCAACAATCTTCCTGCGATGATTCCAGTCACCATGCTGTATGGCACGCCGGATGACTCCGCTGCCCAAATTGCTTACCTGGAGAAACGCGGCTACAGCATCGGATACATCGAAATGGGTGAGGAGCCTGACGGCAAACATGCCATGCCAGAAGATTACGCCGCTCTGTACCTGCAATGGGCTACGGCCATTCACAAGGTCGACCCGAAACTAAAGCTGGGAGGTCCGATCTTTGAAGGAGTCAACGAGGACATCCGGGTCTGGCCCGACGCGCAGGGCCGGACTTCTTGGATGGGCCGCTTCGTTGATTACCTGAAGGCGCACGGCCACATCTCCGATCTGGCCTTCGTATCTTTCGAGCACTATCCCTTCGAACCGTGCACCATCACGTGGAAAACTTTATATACGGAACCTCAATTGATGAAGCACATTCTGCAGGTTTGGAGAGATGATGGCGTCCCCAAAGAGGTGCCGCTGATGGTGACCGAGAACCATCTGGCCGCCGAGATTACTGGACCCATGACCACGATCTTCGCGGCTTTATGGCTCGCCGACAATGTTGGCTCGTTCTTCGAGGGCGGAGGCGCTGCTTTCTATCACTCACCGATCCAGCCGCAGGGGCTCCAGAGCAGTTGTCTGGGCTGGACGTCGTGGTCGAATTTTGTCTCTGACGAAAATTATGACATCAAGGGATACACTTCGCCGTACTTCGCGGCGCACATGATTAACCAGGAGTGGGTGCAGCACCGTTCCGGCGTGCATCACATGTTCCCTTCATTCATTGATCTCAAGAGCGACGATTTCAAGAACAACGATATAAAAGACGCCGAAGGCAATCTTATGGTTACATCGTATGCCGTGCATAGGCCCGATGGAAACTGGTCGCTGATGCTAGTCAATCGCGATGAAATCCACCCCCACACTGTGCGCGTGCAATTTGAGGATTCCAAAAGCAATCAAACTGAGTTATTTTCCGGGCCCGTCCGCTTCGTAACTTTTGGCAGCGAGCAATATGTGTGGATCGACGACGGCCCAGATAGCCATGCCGATCCGGATCATCCCCCCGTCGCGACGACGGTAGTGGGGGGTTCGCGGACCACGTTCATTCTGCCGAAGGCCTCAATCACTGTATTGCGCGGAAAAGTTGCGGGACTCAGGAATTGAAGCCGCGTAACCGCTTTGCCGGTTAAAATGTTCAAGGCGGCTTCAGGCTGAGCGGCCAAGAAGACAGCACTAACTAAGTGCGCCCGTAATGGGCGCCGATGCTTGATGAAGCTGACCTTCGCTGACAAGCGTGTCAAAGAATTTGGGGGCGTGCTGCGGATGGAAAACACCAACCCCGGGACCCGTGTTGAGATAACGATCCCTTCCGGCAGTTGGTTGTCCTCAGTTCCCGCCGATGTGTTCTGAGCCGTGGCATCGCGCGACGACATTCTCGCTTAATGAAGCAATCAGAACTTAACCGTTGATTGCGTTCATTCGAACCCTGCATCGCGACATCCCCACAACAATTTGGAGTTTCGCACATGGCGCTAACAGCAGCCGAACAACAATTCATCATTGACAAAGAGAGCGAGTGGATCGATTGAGCTTCGGATCTATCGATCTTTCGGCCTTTACAAACCTTCAAGCCCGACCACCGGCGGAATCACACGATAAAGGATTCGCGAACCAGGTCCGATCCCGACCGATAATCCCGACGACTTCATTGTGGGTGAATTTTTCACTCCCAGAGGGGTAGACTTTTTCACCAGCCACAGGCGCTCAAAACCCTCCACCACGTACCTAGTGACAATGGTTGCATCGCCCGTGCGGTCTGTGCCGTAGTTCCAATCCTGCGGCATGGGAGGCCGTCGCCATGGGCAAACGCAGAATCAAACCGAATTACCCTCGCCGAATGCTTCGGCTTCCAGATTTGGATGACTGCAAATTGGCGGTGCTCAACCCGCGGATGGCCTTCTACCGCATCGTAGTCGTGCGCCACCGCCTGTACCTTGAAATCCTGCGGCTGGCCGCAAACACCATCAACCAGCAACTGGCTGCCGTGCGCTGCCTGGCTCACGAAGCTGCCGACTCAGGTTTGCTGAGTCCCGAGTTGGCTGCAGAGATCAGTTGCAATTAAATTCCGGCTTAGTTGCAAACCGGTCCCGCATCGACGGTGAATGTTCCATTCAACGAGTAATGCCCATTCACTCCAATGGAAGGCGTGATGCGGTAGTACCAATCAAAAAAAGCCAGTTCCTGGAGATGGTAGGTGAAACCGTTGGGCATTTTCACTGCGGGCATGAGCGTTCCCGACAACGGGTCGCCTACTTCGTAGTTGTCCTGGCAGCCGCTGACTTGGCCGATGTGTCCCCAGGCCGGAGTGGGGTTCACCGCAGTGGGGTCGTTCGTCCACTCGGCTAGCTCGTGGCTGAGCGCGGACGTGTCAGCGGTCCCTGAAAACAGCGTCTGGTCACGCCCTTCGAAATCCCCCGTGCCATAAGTCTGGCTTCCGGTAATGCTGTGGTAGCCAAGGATGCAGCAGTTGTTGGTATTGTCCGACGTGCCGTCGGACATCACGGCGTTGTAGAACAGGAAAAACACAAACGTGTTAGGCGTGATGCCCAGGTTGGTGATCAGCTTCCGTGCAATCGGGTCCCAGAAGGAAATATTCATCACGCCCAATGTGTTGGGCCCGTTGACATTGCCCGTGTTAGTGCCGCACATGCCCGACAAACCATACACGGTTCCATTGGTAGTGCCGGTGTTGCCGCTGGGAATGGTAACCGTCTGCAAGGGCATGGGAGTGATTCCCATGAGAGTGTGATAATTCGTCCCGGTAGCGGAAACCTCGCCCCAGAAATTGGCTCGCTGAAACGCATCAATGTATTGGGTAGTGCCAACGGTGGTGGCGCCGAGCTTGTACGTCACGTCATTGAACAGCGGTGACTGCTCGGTGAGGCCCAGTCCGGTGCGGCCGGCGCCAATGCAACCCGGATCAGCGGCGGTGGGGTCAAAAATATAACTCACGGTGGAGCTGTACTGAAACACCAACCGCACGGGCACGATCATCGTGGGCACCACAGTGGGGTGCGCGGGGCGGGTGGTCGGATTCGCACCGATGATCTTTCCGGTGTAAGTCTTGCCGTCCACGGGCGAAACAACACTGTAGCTATAGTTTGGGAGGGTCAAAGTCACCGCTTGAGGCACCTCGTCCGTGTTGCGATACATGTACGGGTAGGCATGGATTGTGTGCAACGGAGTGCCTGGGGGAATGGGCAAGGGGCGATCGTCCTGTCCGAATGCTGACGATGTCAGCACCAGAGCGAACACTACCAGCGCGAAATGGAGCGCCTTCATAGCATGCTCCTGGAAGCTTTGAATTTTCTGTCGGGTCAGTCCACCGGGGGGCGTGAGCGTTACCGAAGCCATGGAATCTTAACCTCGAACGAAGGGCGTGTCTAGTGTTAATAAAATTGTGTGTCAATAAAATTCGGTACCTGGCCAGTTTAGATATCCACAGCCCTTGTCAAACTGACACATTCTGAGAGAATCGGAGAGTAACCATCGGCAAGGGCAAGGTCCGCAGGGAGGGCCATCATTTACTCTGAGTGTGGTGGGCTCGAACGTCATTTCCGATTCGAGCGTGCAGTGGAACGGCAGTAACTTGCCGACAACTTTTGTGAGCAACACCCTGCTCACCGCCGCCGTTCCTGCGAGTGCCATCGCCGCGCCTGGCCCTTCTTCCGGTGGGCACGTTTCAAGTTAGGTGTGCGATTTACGCCCACAGGCAGGAGATAGGTACCGCGAACAGGCGCTCGCCAAAAGGCACGGTCTGTTCAGCTACCTCAGAGATGAGGCAAAAGGAACAACGTTACGTTACTCGGGAGGATCGGACACTTGCACGATTAGTTTGCCATTGTGCGAACCGTCAAACAATTTGTTGATGGCCACCGGTGAAGTCTCAAGGCCGTGGACGACTTCTACTCGATACTTGAGCTGGCCTGCGTTGTACCACTGGGTGAAGTTGCTCACCATCTCCTTCACTTTGGAAGAATAATCAAGCGCGAGAAAGCCCTGAATCTTTAGCCGCTTGCTGATCACCAATGCCAGGTTGGACGGTCCTCGGACGGGCGTCGTCGCGTTGTACATCGAGATCATCCCGCAAACCACGACACGTCCGAAAGTATTCATCAGATAGAGCGCGGTTTCCAGAATTTCTCCGCCTACATTTTCGAAATAAATATCCGCCCCATTCGGACACGAAGCTTGTAACTGTTTCTTGCAGTCGGCCTCTTTGTAGTTCACGGCCGCGTCGAAGCCGAGCTCCTTCACCAGCCAATTGCACTTCTCGTCAGTTCCAGCGATGCCGACCACGCGAAGTCCCTTGATCTTGCCGATCTGGCCGACGAGCGAGCCGACCGAGCCCGCGGCGCCCGAGATAAGTAGGGTTTCGCCGCTTTTGGGCTGTCCCACTTCCAAGAGCCCAGCGTACGCGGTTAACCCTGCCAATCCAAGCAGCCCAAGGTGGGCCGTAAACGGGAGTCCACTCTCCGGCAACTTCGTCACACCTTCACCACTCGAGAGCAGATACTCCTGCCATCCAAACATCCCCTGCACTCTGTCGCCTGCGGCAAATTTCGGATGATTTGATTTCTCCACTGTTCCGACAGCTAATCCGCGCATGACTTCGCCAATCTTCACGCATGGAACATACGACGGACGTTCCACCATCCACCCCCGCATCGCTGGATCGAGCGAAAGATACACGTTGCGAATCAGGAACTGACCATCCCCTGGCTCTGGCACGGGTTCGGACACGAACTCGAAGTTGTCAGGTTTGATCAGGCCGAAGGGCCGCGATTTAAGCCGCCATTGGCGGTTTAGGCGATTAGCTGCAGTCATTCGATCTCGCTTCTATGGTTGCCTTTCGGTGGTGATTCACGCTCTAACGCAGACACACCGGCCCCGCTGTCAGATCGTGTAACTCCCTGCGCCTAAAAGACGGCTGGCAATGTTCCGCCGAAGTGCGATCGCATCGATTGGATCGTAGTTGGCAAAGCCCCGGAGCGCAGCCATATTCTCCCGTAAGGCATTGCCGGTAGAGCACGCGCCAATCACATTTCGCGACGAGATTTCGATTCGATCCATGGCTTCGCGCAGAAACACGGCGCACATGTCGGCCGCATTCGTTCCTTTACCCGATGCCGCGAGCTTACGACTCCGAAGCAGGCTCGACTCCACGGCAAAAACCTCCATGACGATGTCGGAGATGTTCATCAGAATCTCTTGCTGTTTTTCCAACTCAGTTGCATATTTTTGATAAGCAATCCCGATCGTGAACAGCGCAATATTTTTCGCGTTGCGCACCAGCCGGGACTCTTCATCCGTGCTCACAGATTCGGAGGCCACTCTGCCAATCCCTTTAACTACGGCCTGCACGGCGGGGATAAGCGCCAATTGCCCACGAGCGGCGCGCTTGAGCAGCATTCCTGTTATCAAAAGACGGTTGATCTCATTGGTGCCCTCAAAGATGCGATTGATTCGTGAGTCACGGTAAGCCCGTTCCACCGCGTAATCCTGATGGTAGCCGTAGCCGCCGTGAATCTGTACGCCTTCATCAACCACATAGTCCAGCGCTTCGGAGGCATACACCTTGATCATCGAGCATTCTGCGGCGTACTCCTCGACAGCTTTGAGTTCACTGTGCGAATCAGCGTGCTGCTCGTGAGTGGATTGCGCTAGTTGGCTCTCGATGAGTCCCACCACGCGCCATACCATCGCTTCCACCGCGTAGGTGCGAATCGCCATCTCGGCCAGCTTGTGCTGGATCGCGCCGAACTCCGCGATGGCTGAACCAAATGCCTTGCGCTCTTTGGCATATTTCAGGCAGATCGCAAGGACATTCTTCGCTCCACCCACAGCACCGGGACCAAGTTTCAGGCGACCGATATTCAGGATGTTGAACGCAATGATGTGTCCGCGGCCAATTTCGCCGAGTACGTTTTCCACGGGAACCCGGACATTGTCCAAGAACACGGCCGTGGTCGAGCTGCCCTTGATCCCCATCTTGTGTTCTTCAGCCCCGCTGGTCACACCCGGAAAGCTCCGCTCCACCAGGAACGCCGTGAACTTCTCGCCTCCTACTTTTGCGAACACCGTGAACAGGTCGGCCGCACCCCCGTTGGTGATCCACATCTTCTGTCCGTTCAGCACGTAAAATTTGCCGTCCGGAGTGAGGTCCGCACGCGTACGCACAGCAAGAGCATCTGAGCCGGCCAGCGGTTCGGTCAGTGCGTACGCGGCCAGCAGCTCAACTTTCGCCAGTCTGGGAAGATATTTTCGCTTTTGTTCTTCGTTGCCAAAGAAAAGAACAGGCAGGGTGCCGATCCCGGTATGGCCCGAATGCCAGGACGCGTAAGAGGTGTCCTTAGCCAGATGCTCGCCGGCTATCATTACCGACGGCAGGTCCATTTCCATCCCGCCGAATCTCTCGGGAATGGGTATCGCAGCCAGCCCGATTTCCGCTGATTTGCGCAACACCTGAAGAGCAACCCCCGGCTTCTGCTGACGGATCGCCTCGAGATGAGGCTCCACATCATTCGCCCAGAAATCGTCGACCGTCCGCGCGATCGCAAGGTGCTCTTCATTCAGATCTTCAGCCGTGAAAATTTCGCGGGGCGCACGATCTTCGATTAAGAATGCACCCCCTTTTACTTGAAGAGGAGTTGCCGTTGCAGTTGTCATCATCTTCTCCGGGCGGTCAATATTGCCAAGTGGTGCGGGCAAATCACCGGCGAAAAGTCCAAACTCAGCTCCTATAAACCAGCCGATTCAGGTTTCTTCCTTACCGGAACAATAGCCACGCAAATTGTGTTAGTCTATATCAGATATTAGTAGCTAACGTCAACACGAACGACAACCCGACGCAATCCTTGACCGCCACGTGGTGAAGCGTCCGTCGAGGCTGCAGGGCTAAAATCGATGTCGGTGCCGTGAAAGCACCTGACCGCTGGCACGTTCGGCAAGCCAATTCAGGAGAAAATAGGACTATGGCTCGTGTGGAAATTGCCATACCGCAAAGAGGTCGGAAGCGCCGAAAGTTGATGAAGCGTAGTGCGCCGGTGCAGATCCAGCAGGAGTTCCCAGGGCTTCGCGAACGCAAGAAGGCGCGGCTGCGTCAGCAAATCATCGACACGGCCATACGATTGTTCCGCAAACAGGGCTATGAGAGAACCCGTGTCGATGACATCGTCAAAATTCTCGAAATCAGCCAGCCGACTTTCTTCCGCTATTTCCCAAGCAAGGATGCAGTTCTGCGCGACGTGGGCAAGCTCGGCTTCGAATGCATCGCGGAGCACCTCAAATCAGAACTGTCCACCGAAGCGGGCACCGCGGAGCGCTTGCACCGGCTTTATCATGCGATGGCACTCGAAGTGGAAGCCGACCCGCCGTTATGGAAAGCGGTCGTGCTCTCCGGAGCGATGGATCCGGTGCGCTCTCCGGAGGTGCGCGCAGTCGAGGGAGTCGCCGTCAGCCTGCTCCAGGAAATTCTGGCACAGGGTCAGAAACGGGGCGAAATCACGAATGCGTTCCCTATCGTGCATCTCGCCGAATTCATGGAGGCCCTCTACCACACTGTAGTTCGGCAATGGACCGTCGACCTCACAGGACCTCATAAATTGACCGAGCGGGTGGACAGCGCCATCGAGTTTTTCACGCGCGGGGTGAAGCCGTGATTGGCTTCCCGGCGAATCTCCCCTCTCTGATTTTTCGAGGACGCGAGTGCGAATGAATGAAAGCCGCTATCCTGCACGATTTCAAGAAGCAACTGTCGATCGAGGAGGTGGAACGGCCTCGTCCCGCAAGGGATGAAGTTTTGATCCAGGTAGAAGCCTGTGGTGCTTGCCACTCCGACGTGCACGTTGCTGACGGGGATTGGAAACAGCTGCTGGGGATCGTAAAGAGACCGCTCATTCTCGGCCACGAGATTGCCGGTCATGTCGTGGAAAAAGGCGAAGCGGTAGACGATTTACAAATCGGCGACCGCGTCGGCGTGCCATGGATTCACTGGAGCTGCGGTGAGTGCGAATTCTGCCGGGAAGAAAACGAAAACCTGTGCAGCCGGCAGAGGATTACAGGTGTCACTGTCGACGGCGGCTACGCCGAATTTGTAAAGGCGCCCGCAACTCATGCTCTGAAAATCCCCGACGGTCTTTCTGCACTTGAAGCCGCCCCGCTTTTTTGTGCCGGGCTCACCGTCTATCGCGCTCTGAAAGGTGCTGCAATCGTTGCCGGACAACGCCTTGCGGTTTTCGGGATTGGAGGCCTCGGACACCTCGCGGTGCAGCTCGGACGCGCTTTGGGCGCGGACGTGACCGCGATCGACGTCTCCGAGGAGAAGCTTGAACTTGCCAGATCTTTTGGCGCCGCCGACGCTCTCAATGCTGCTACCACTGATGTGGTCAAGGAATTGCGGCGCAAAGGTAGAGTCCATGTTGCGCTCGTGACCTCTGCGGCAAAAGCGGCTTACGACGCGGCATTTTCTTGCCTGAGGCCAACCGGCACTCTTCTGGTCGTGGGCTTGCCTGCCGAGAACATATGCTTCCCGCCGATTTTGATGGCTGCTGGAGAAATCCGGATCCACGCATCCACCGTCGGAACCCGGCAAGACTTGCGGGAGGTACTCGCCATGGCTGCCGCCGGGAAGGTCCGTTGCCAGGTAGTTGCAAGCCCGCTGGCGCAAGCCAACGAGGCGCTGGATCAGTTGCGCAGCGGCCGGGTCTCAGGCCGGATCGTCCTTACTCCCTGACGCGACTGGTCCCCAGCGAAATCGGAAACCGACGCAGTCGCTCGTCTCGTCCCACGCTAGATTTCCTCCCACGCCGTGTCTCTATTTGCTAACCATCACCTGAGCTGGGTGTCATTTCCATAGTAATGACGTTTCTTTCTTGACGTTAGTGACTCTTATGTGATACTCACTCTCACAATCTGTGGTTTTGCTGGACGCTATCTGAATTCTTGATCCTGAGGGAAACGGGCGACAGATCAGCATTAACGGCTCTTGGGAGTGGGTACTTAGCAGGCTTCGGAATTGACTCGCACTGGAATAGTTTGGCGATGTCCTCAGACATCCGTAAGGAGAATCCTATGAAGTCACTGGCGAGTGTTTTTGTGTGCTTGCTGTTGGCAACCGGTCTGGCCCTCGCACAGGGCGTCGGCTCGTCGGGAGATATTACCGGCACCGTAACCGATTCCTTGGGAGCCTTCTTGCCAAAGGTTACCGTCAGTGTCGTTGACACGCAGACTGGACTGAAGCGCACCGCCGTTACCGATGGCGCCGGTCAGTATCGAGTGGCGGGATTATCCCCATCCACTTATGAAGTCAGTGCCGGACTGTCAGGTTTTGCGACCGAGCTTCGCAAAAGCGTCCCGGTCGCCGTCGGGCAGACAGTGGTTTCAGACTTCCGGATGAAGCCGTCGCAGGTGGCCACAGTTATCGAGGTGACGAGCGAGCCGCCCGTGGTAGAAACCGAAAGAGGGAGCCAGGCTGACAGAATCAGCCAGCAATACATCGCCGACCTGCCCATCGACCGTCGCGACTACCTCACATTCACTTTGCTCGCGCCCGGTGTTTCCGATTCCACGAGGCTGGCAGGGGACCAGGACTTTCGCGTGAAACAGACACCCCAAAGCGGCCTTTCTTTCTACGGAAGCAATGGCAGAGGGAACAGCATTACTGTGGACGGCGGCGAGACCAGCGATGATGCCGGCGGCGTGCGCCCGACCGTCAGCCAGGACGCGGTGCAGGAATTCCAAATCAACCGCAGCAACTACTCCGCCGACCTGGGATCCGCCACCGGCGCTTCCATCAACATTGTGACCAAGTCAGGCAGCAACAACGTGCACGGCAGCGTCTATGGCTTTTTCCGCAATGACGCCCTGGATGCCCAGAATCCGTTTTCCTTTAGCCAGGCGTTGGCGGCGGGCCAGACGTTCAACCCTGCCAGTCCCGATTCTGTAGGTTCGCCGATCAAAGACACTTTGAGCCGCCAGCAATTCGGCGGCGCATTAGGCTTCCCCATTAAGAAAGATAAGACTTTTCTCTTCGTTGCTTTCGAGGGCTTGCGCCAGAATGCGCAGAACGCTGTTCCTCTGTTGACCAATACGGATGTTTTTCGTCCGACTGCGGCGCAGAATCAAGTTATTGGAGGGCTGCCAGCGGGCGGGATTGTACCTTGCCTAAGCGGTCCCGTAGGCGCCGCTGTGGCCGCGCAACTTCACTTGCCCGCACCCAATCCGACGACCAACCTGCCTGGCGCAGTATGCGGCGCTATCCTCGGTGGGGCGTTGACGGTGAATCCGGCCACCAACCCCGTAGATGCCTTTCTTGTGAATCAGTTCGAAACCAACGGTGGAGTGTTTCCCTACGACTCGCACGAATATCTGGCGTCCGGCCGCCTGGATCACCGGTTCAACACGACGAACCAGCTTTCGGTTACTTACCGGTATGGACATGATCTGGAAGAATCCCCTGACGTCCAATCTCTAACCGGCTTTTCAGCGGGCAGTTCTACGCGCACCTATGACAGCAATATGCAGGCCTCCTGGTATCACCAATTCACCCCTGCGACGGAGAATGAAGCTCGCGTGCAATGGGATTATGACAGCTTTAACGTGATCCCAAATGAACCAGGAGAGGTGGGACTTCAGATCCCCGGTTTCATTAATAATCTTGGAACCAACATTTTCCTTCCCAATATCACCATCCTGCGCCGATACGAGTTCGCGGATAATCTCACCATCATCCGCGGCCATCACACGCTCAGGTTTGGCGGTTCGGAGGCGCTGCGCGGGAATCACACGGAATCGCACACCTTTTTCCCCGGCCGCTTCGTCTTCGGCTCGCTCCCTGGCGACCTGCTGACCCCATTGCTTCCCAGCTTGACCTCCTTGCAGACCGCATCATTCGGACTTCCAGAGGTTTTCCAGCAGGGCTATGGCAATCCGACCTACCCCTACTACACCCGCCCTTTGACCTCGGTGTACGGACAAGACTCATGGGCGATCACGCCAAGCTTCACATTGAACTACGGCCTGCGCTACGAACTGGACACGGAATTCTTGCCATTGACCACATACAAGAAGGATTTTGCCCCCCGGATATCTTTCGCATGGGACCCTGCAAAAGACCACAAGACGGTCATCCGCGGCGGGTACGGAATTTTTTACGGCCCTGTGGATGCGCAGATCCCCGACGTTGACTTGAGCCTGGGAGTTGTGAACAAGAATAAGTCTGCGGTCGAGAACAACTCAGCAGCCAATCAGGTGGCGAATCTGACTGCGACTTGCGGTTTCTCTCAGTTTGGAACGCCCATCATCCCCGGCACTGGAGCCAGCCCTTGCAATCGAGAAATTTCTATTTATGTAGATCCAATCGGGGGCATTCCAGCCTTAGGGCTAGCAGGAGCGCCCAATGTTTTCGCTGGGCTCTTTGCTCAAGGATTGATTCAATGCACTACCGCCAAACCCGGGAGCGCTGCCTGTATCACGCCTGCTGCTGTGGCCCCCTTTGGTATTGATGTTACGAATAGTGGTCCCGTCGGTCCGCTGCAAGTGGTTTTCGTGAATCAGCCAGGCTATCGCCCTCCGATCGCGCAACAAGCTTCGTTTGGAATTGAGCGCGAGCTCGGTCCTGGGATGTCATTTTCTCTCAGCGGTATCTACTCGCATACCCAGAGAATACCGATTGCCATCGATACCAATCTACTGCCGGCGCCATTCACCACCTTAACGCTCGCGAATGGCCAGACTGTTTCCTACCGTAACTGGAACACGACGGCGGCGGGGGCCGACCCGCTCGGAGGCACCGAGCCCGGCGGCTTGCCTTGTGATAAACCCACTGCTCAGTGCTTTGTGAATCCTCTGGTGGTGCAGAACAACGCCTACAGCTCTGAGGCATACGCTCTTTACGAGGGCCTCATTGTGGAAGTCAAGAAGCGCTTCAGTGATCACTTCACGTTGTTTGGAAACTATACCTTCAGCAAAGCCTTCGACACATCGACGGATTTCAACAGCGACTATGGGCCGCAGGATCCGACCAACATCAACATCGATCGAAGCCTTTCCGAGTTTGATGAGCGGCACAAAGTGGTGATCGCCGGCGTAATTGGCAGCCCCTGGAAACAAAATGTCCTGTCCGGCTTCCAGCTGGCTCCCATTTTTAGCTACCACAGCGGACATCCTTTTAACTTACTCGCTGGAGGAGAGGTCAACGGCGACAATCACACCACCAATGAACGTCCCATTGGCGCGCCGCGCGACACCGGTCTTGGTCCGAATTATGTCGACTTTGATGCACGCTTAAGTTGGCAACACAAACTGGGCGAGAAGGCTAACGTGCAAGTTACAGCCGAAGGATTTAACATCGCCAACCATACAAACTTCGCCAGTGTGAACAACGAGGTAAGCCCGCTGTTCGGTCTTACTCCCGGGTTCACGACCTTTAACGTAAAGGGGCTGCGCCCGGGTACTGTTGCGAGTGGCGGAACGGTTACGCCCAGCACGCCCCTGGCTTTCACATCGGCCTTCCCCAAGCGCCAGATCCAACTCGGCATTCGCTTCAGCTTCTAGTGGCCGGGAAGGCTGGTTTTTGGTTCTAACCTTGGTCGTGAGACTGCGTTAGCGGCTGCGATCACTTTTTGGATTCAATCTGCGGAGCACTCAATGGCGTTCGTTGATAATCAGGGAGCACGGATCTACTGGGACGAACAAGGCCACGGCGCTCCTGTCCTGCTAATTATGGGGCTCGGTTACACATCTCACATGTGGCATCGCACACGGCCGGTACTCGCGCAGCACTACCAAACGATCGTGCTGGATAACCGTGGCGTCGGAAGGAGCAGCGTACCCCCAGGTCCGTATCCGATCGCCTTGATGGCGTCGGACGCGGCGGCAGTTCTGGATGCCGCTGGAGCCGAGAGCGGACACGTCTTCGGCGTCTCGATGGGTAGCATGATCGCGCAGGAATTCGCGCTGCAGTATCCGAAGCGAGTGCGGTCGCTGGTGCTGGGTTGCCCTGCCGCCGGCGGCCCGACCGCTGTGCGCGCCGACGCGGAGGCAACCCACATGCTCATGACGCGCGACAAAATGCCTCCGGAACAAGCCATCGAGGCACCCGTACCTTTTATTTACGATTCGGCAACTCCACGCGAACGAATTGATGAAGACCTTGCGATCCGCCGGCCGTGGTTGCCCCGCCCCGAAGCCTATACAGCACAGCTGCAGGGAATCATTGCCTGGGAAGCATACAGCCGGCTTTCGGGCATCGCGGCACCCACGTTGGTGATCCACGGTGAGCACGACAGGCTCGTACCGCCGGCCAATGGCCAGTTAGTCGCTGAACGCATTCCGGGCGCGAAGCTAGTGATGATTCCCCATGCCAGCCATCTCTTCACCACCGACCAGACGGACGCTGCACACCGCGCTATCTTGAAATTCCTGAACCAGCAGATCGGAAGCGCCGGAGGCGGTGATCGGTTGGAGAAGGAGAAGGCTTCATGTTGAAGGAGGCTGCCAGCACTACGCAGAATTCCACCGGGAATGTGAAGCAGCTTTTCGATCTTACCGGGCGTATTGCGATCATTACTGGAGGCTCCATTGGTCTTGGTCGCCAAATGGCGGAGGGCTTGGCTGAAATGGGTGCGAACCTTGTGCTGTGCGCCCGCAAAAAAGAACGGTGTCAGCAGGCAGCCGAGGAATTGCAGCCACTCGGTGTCAAAGCCATTGCCCTGGCGTGCGATGTTAAGAGTCCGGCCAGCATTCAGGAAGTTGTCGGCGCGACGCTCTCGCAGTTCGGAAGAATCGATGTCCTGATCAACAACGCAGGAATCTCCTGGGGCGCTCCTGTCGAGGAGATGCGCCTGGAAGATTGGAACAAGGTAATCGAAACCAACCTGACCGGCACTTTTCTTTGTTCCCAGGCTGTGGGCAAAGTCATGATCCGGCAAGGCCAGGGAAAGATCATCAACATCGCGTCAGTGGCTGGACTGGGCGGCGCTCCGCCGG
Source organism: Candidatus Acidiferrales bacterium (assembly GCA_035603035.1). GTDB lineage: Bacteria > Acidobacteriota > Terriglobia > Terriglobales > Acidobacteriaceae > Sulfotelmatobacter. The sequence continues at coordinate 43,071 of DATNLE010000392.1, forward strand.
AACTCTCGACCATCGGCTACCATGCCAGCAAGGGCGGAGTCATCAGCTTTACCAAAGACCTGGCCTGCAAGTGGGCAGCTCACAACATCCAGGTAAATGCAATTGCCCCCGGTTGGTTTCCCACTCACATGTCGAGCCGCGTGTTGGAGCATCATCAGGAGCTCTTCCTCTCTCATATTCCGTTACGGCGTTTTGGCAATGAACATGACTTGAAAGGAGCAGCTGTCTTTCTCGCTTCAGACGCCTCCAACTATGTCACCGGCCATGTGCTGGTTGTGGATGGAGGCCAGTCCGCCTGGTAGTGACGAGATTTTGTGGGATGCATTGAGTCATGAATATTCCCCTTACTCCGGTACGATTCCTGCGCTATGCCGAACAGCAGTTTCCCGGCAAGACCGCCATAGTCTGCGGCAACCTGCGGTTCACCTACGCCCAATTCGCCGAACGCGCCAGCCGCCTCGCCGGCGCTCTCCGCGAAGCTGGAGTGAAAGCCGGCGACCGCGTCGCGTTTCTCAGCCTGAATTGCCATCGGCTTCTCGAAGCCTATTACGGCGTTCTGGAAGCTGGCGCAGTCTTGCTCCCCCTCAATATTCGGCTTGCGCCCGATGAATTGGCCTACATCCTGAATGACGCCGGGGCAAAAATTCTCTTTCTGGAAAAAGAGTTCGTCAGCATGGTGGATTGTTTTCGTCAGACGGTTTCCACCGTGCAGAGTTTCTTCATGCTTGACGCCCCACCGCGGGCTCCCTGGCTTTCGCCGAAGAACTATGAAGACGTTCTGGCCGCAGCAGCGCCGTACCGCGCGGACGTTATGAGCTTTGACGAAAACTCCCTGGCTGAGCTGTTCTATACCAGTGGCACCAGCGCCGATCCCAAGGGAGTGATGCTCACGCACAGAAATATTTATCTTCATGCTCTTTCTGTTTGTGTGACGTTCCGCACCAAAGCCGATAGCGTACAGCTGCATACCATTCCGCTGTTTCATGCCAACGGCTGGGGTACAGCCCATTCGGTTACCTTCGTTGGGGGCACACATATCATGCTCCAGCGCTTTACGTGTGAGGAAGTTTTCCGCATGGTCGAGCGCGAGCGTGTCAACTCACTCAGCCTTGTTCCAATTATGGCCACGGCGTTGGTGAATTCACCCGAGAGATCAAAATATGACCTGCGCAGTCTGGAGTGGATTTCGATTGGGGGAGCAGCATCGTCTCCAACCTTGGTGCGCGAGGTGGAAGAAAAGCTTGGTTGCACGTCCTTTTCCGGTTACGGCCTCACGGAAACTGCGCCAGTGCTCTCCACTGCCATGCCCAAGCCAGGAGCGGACTTTGAAGGAGCGCGGCGCTATGTGGCACAGGCCACGACCGGGTACGCGATTCCAGGCGTGGAGCTCCGGGTGGTGGATTCCGATGACCACGATGTTGCCCGTGATGGAAAAACAATGGGCGAGGTCGTTGCTCGTGGCGATGGTGTGATGGAGGGCTACTGGCAACAGCCCGCAGCCACGGCGGATGCAATGCGCGGCGGCTGGTTCCACACCGGAGACATGGCCACAATCAGCGAAGATGGACGCATCCTCATCGTCGACCGAAGGAAAGACATTATTGTCAGCGGCGGGGAGAATATTTCATCGCTCGAAGTGGAGAAGGCGCTCCTCGCACATCCCGGCGTCTACGAGGCTGCTGTAATTCCAGTCCCGGATGAAAAATGGGGCGAGGTGCCAAAGGGACTGGTAGTCGTAAAGCCAGGATCAAACCCGACAGAGGCGGAACTGCTGGATTTCTGCCGCTCTCGAATCTCGCACTTCAAGTGCCCGCGTTCGATTGACTTCCTCGAGAGCCTGCCCAAGACAGCCACGGGAAAGGTCCTGAAAAAGGGTCTGCGCAAGAAGTACTGGAGCGAAAAAAGCCACACCCAGCCCGAATTTGCCACGCGGAAATGAACTTAGGTCGTCCTTCCGCTCAAGAGCGGGGAACGTGGACGCCGTTTTAGTCGACAAGATGGAGGAGAGCGAGTTTTATGGACGATCCAGTTCAACTCACGCGGGACAAAGATGTCGCAATCATCACCATCAATAATCCTCCCGTGAACGCCTTGAGCCGCGCCGTCGCGCAGGGGATTGCCAAAGCCTCTGAGCAGGCAGCCAAAGACGGCGGCGTCAAAGCTGTGGTGCTGATTGGTGGGGGCCGCACATTCGTCGCCGGCGCGGACATAAAAGAGTTTATCAAGATCACGTCTGGCAAAACCCCGCGAGGCCCGGGCCTGCTTCCGCTTTTGCTTCAGATAGAAAATGTGCGCAAACCCGTTGTGGTGGCCATTCATGGCAGCGCCTTCGGCGGTGGCCTTGAGCTTGCCATGGCTGGCCACTATCGGGTGGCTGCTCCGAATTCGCAACTGGGTCAGCCCGAAGTGAAGCTGGGAATTATTCCGGGCGCAGGCGGTACGCAGCGTTTACCTCGGCTCGTAGGGGTTGCAAAAGCTGTCGAGATGTGTGCGGAAGGCAACCCAATCACAGCTCAGGAAGCCCTACGACTGGGGCTTGTGGACCGTTTGATCGAGGGCGATCTACTGACGGGCGCCATGGCTTTCTTGCGCGGAATCGCCGGAAGCCCGCTGCTCAAGACTCGTGAGCGCGATGTCAAACTGGGCACTCTCGAGCAGAATGCACCTATCTTCGCTGCGGCACGCGAGAAGGGGCGCACCAAACAGCGCGGCATGATCGCGCCGCTGGCGGCCATCGACGCTGTGGAAGCCGCTACCAGGCTTTCCTTTGATGAAGGATGCCAAGTTGAACAAAAGCTCTTCAACGATTGCCTTTTCTCAGATCAATCCAAGGCGCTCATCCATGTTTTCTTCGGTGAGCGCGAGGTCGCTAAGATTCCGGACACACCAAAAGAAACGCCCATCATCCCGGTAAACTCCGTGGCGGTAGTCGGTGCTGGAACCATGGGCGGCGGAATCGCGATGGTCTTCGCCAACGCCGGCATTTCCGTGTTGCTCAAGGACGCCGACCAGTCGGCACTTGATCGTGGCCTGGCCATCATCCAGAAGAATTACCTCAGTTCTCTTAAGCGCGGACGCTTCACCCAACAGTTCGTGGATGAACGCCTGGAGCTGATTCGTCCAACCCTCAGCTACGACGATTTCGGCGAGGTGGATATGGTCGTCGAGGCCGTATTTGAGGGCATGGTGCTCAAGAAAGAAGTCTTCGGCCAGTTGGATCGAGCATGCAAGAAAGCGGCGATCTTGGCGAGTAACACATCAACCCTCGACATCGACGAGATCGCCTCAGCCACTTCGAGGCCGGAAGCCGTAGTCGGCACTCATTTTTTCAGTCCCGCGAATATCATGCGCTTGCTCGAAATCGTACGCGGCAAGGCAACCGGCAAAAACGTGATCGCGACCTGCATGCAGCTCTCGAAAAAACTTGGCAAGGTCGGCGTGCTCGTTGGCAACTGCCGCGGCTTTGTAGGAAATCGCATGTTCGGCCCCTATCGCCGTGAGGCTCAGTTCCTGGTGGAAGAAGGCGCAAGCGTTGAAGCCGTCGACAAAGCACTGTACGACTTCGGCATGGCGATGGGCCCGATGTCTACAGGGGATCTGGCGGGCCTTGATGTCGGCTGGCGTATCCGCAAAGAATATCGCCACCTCGAAAAACCTGGCGTGCGCCAGCCCTTCGCCGAGGATCGTCTCTGCGAACTCGGACGCTACGGCCAGAAAACCGGAGCGGGCTGGTACAAGTATGACGAGAACCGAAGCGCGATTCCCGATCCTGAAGTCGACCGACGGGTGCGGAAGTGGGCGAGCGAAGCAGGCATCGCGCCTCACAAGATCTCCTCCCCGGAGATCGTCGACCGCTGCATCTATGCCTTGGTGAATGAGGGTGCGCGCATTCTCGACGAAGGCATCGCTCTGCGCGCCGTCGATATCGACATCATCTATCTGAACGGTTACGGCTTCCCAGCCTATCGCGGTGGTCCGATGTGGTATGCCGACGCGGTCGGACTGGATAAGGTCCACCGCCGTATCTCAGAATTTCATCAACGGCACGGCGAACTCTGGGAGCCTGCTCCCTTGCTGAAGCGTCTGGCCGAAGAGGGCAGGACCTTTGACGAGTTCAGCAAGGAACAAACCGTGATGGCGTAAGAGGGGTTTTTAGAACGCAACCACAACTGTGAGCAACGGATGGAGGAATCAGCGATGAAAAATGCACAGAACGCGAACAAGCGGATCGATCACTTTGGTTTTACCTATAAACTTTTGCTCGGATTGGCGCTCTGCGTGGTCGCGCTGAGCGCGGCGCCAACTGCATCTGCCGGCGACTCATCTCACCCTCCGATTGCTCTTACTGAAAGCGGAGTCGTGATTGGCTCAACGACAGATGGCGTAAACCAATTTCTCGGCATCCCGTACGCAGCTCCGCCGGTAGGATCTCTGCGCTGGAGGCCTCCGCAGCATTACGGCTTCTTTCCCGGGTTTATCTTGCAAGCAACTCAATTCGGTAGTGAGTGTACGCAAGCTGGAGGGGGCAGCGAGAATTGCCTTTTCCTGAATGTCTTCACCCCACAAGGGAAGTCGCATGATGGATGGCGTCATCGCGATCGGCGCGGCCTCCCTGTGATGTTTTGGATTCATGGAGGAGGACTCATTGATGGCAGCAGCACCGCTTACAATCCCGAGCTGCTGGTAAGCAAAGAAGTGATTGTCGTCACTATTAATTACCGCCTGGGTTTCTTGGGATTCTTTGCCCAGTCTGCGATAGATGCAGAAGGCCATCTCAGTGGCAACTATGGCTTGATGGATCAGCAATTCGCGCTGCAGTGGGTTCGCAGGAACATTGCGAACTTTGGCGGCGATCCCGACCGGGTAACGATATTCGGTGAGTCCGCGGGCGGCCAAAGCGTCTATGCTCACCTGGCATCGCCTCTTGCGTCAGGCCTGTTCCGCGGCGCGATTGCGGAAAGCGGATCGTATGCAGAATTCCAGGATTATTTTTTCAATGTCGTGACCCTGGCGCAGGCCGAAACGACGGGCAGCCAAAGCGTACCGTCAGGTGCCGTGATTGCCGATAGTGTCGGATGCACCAGCCAGACAGCTTCATGTCTGCGTGCCGTTCCCGCTGCGACGATGGTCGCGAAAGAGCCATTCCCACTGTATCCGTTCGTCGATGGAAAGCTCCTTACACAGACAATCGGCGCGGCATTTGCCAGCGGCGAATTCAATCACGTGCCGGTTATCGCAGGCACCAATCACGATGAATATCGATTGTTTGTCGCTCTTGACTTCGACCTCGTCGGAAATCCGATACTGACCTCGGCAGAGTACGCCACTGCCACCACCGCTGTGTTTGGGACCCTCGCTCCCCCTGTCCTCGCCCTGTACCCATTCGCCGCATACCCCGTCGGCGGCGAGGCACTGGGAGCATCCGGTACCGACGGAGTTTTCAGCTGTCCCGCGCGTAACGTGGATCAAGCATTGTCGAGACTCGTGCCGACCTATGCCTATGAGTTCAACGATGAGAACGCTCCCCCCGCGCAGTCTTTGTTTGGCGGGTTGTTAACCTTCCCGTTGGGCGCCTATCATAGCTCTGAGCTGCAATACCTCTTCCCGGGCATCGATGTTTTTGGACTTCCGACAACACTTTCAAGCCAACAAATGGAACTCTCCGATGCGATGGTCAGCTACTGGACGCAGTTCGCGAAGGAGGGAGACCCCAATTCCTCAGGTGAACCGCTCTGGTCTCCCTACAGGGCGTCAACCGACGAGTTCCAATCGTTGATACCGCCGGCGCCCGTGGTCGAGTCCAACTTTGACAATAGTCACAAGTGCTCAACGTTTTGGGACACTTTTTAACAGCGAGCAATAGTCGGGCGCGCGGTGCCGTACCGTAGGTTTCGCGCGTCCGTCTTCAGGACTATTGCTCTAGCCGCGCGGACAGCCGGAACTGCTGATCCCGTTAATCATCGGAAGCAAACGAAATTACAAAAAGATGCCCGCTACCACGCCGATAGGAGCCACAACCGCCGCTGCTCAGACCGCGGCTGACTCTACCGCGCATTTATTGCGCTACGCCTGGTACGTCGTCGGCGTCTTGACGCTTCTGTACGCGTTCTCGTTCATCGACCGCCAGATCTTCAGTTTGTTGGTCGGCCCGCTTCGTCGCGACTTACACATCGGCGACGCTAAGATGAGTTTGCTGATTGGGTTCAGCTTTGCGCTGTTTTATACATTCTTCGGGATTCCTCTCGGCCGTCTGGCAGACATCTATAGCCGCAGGCTGATCATCGCGGTCGGCCTGGTGCTGTGGAGCGGGTTCACAGCCAGTTGCGGACTGGCGCAAACGTTCGAAGCAATGCTTTTGCTGCGCATGGGCGTCGGCGTGGGAGAAGCGGCGCTTTCACCCGCTGCCTACTCGCTCATCACCGATTATTTTCCTCGTGACCGTCTGGCCACTGCACTTAGCGTCTATTCGATGGGTATCTACATCGGTTCCGGCCTGGCCTACATGCTCGGTGGACTAGTCGTGGCGTATGCTTCGACCCAGGCCATGTGGACCATTCCGCTGCTGGGAGCCGTCCATCCCTGGCAGATTGTCTTCCTTTCGATCGGCCTTCCGGGCATGGCTGTGGCGCCCCTGCTCTTTACGGTACGCGAACCCTCCGCACACCGCGGAACCGCCCGACGGGCAGCTGTTCCGATGCGGCAAGCCTTCTCCTATATTTTCAAAAACCGCCGGACATTCCTGCTCCACAACATCGGTTTCGGTCTGCTTGCGCTCTCTTCATACGCGAGCGCCGCCTGGGTGCCGGAATTCTATCGGCGCAATTTCCACTGGGCCATCGGAAGCACAGGCGTCGTATACGGCTCCTGCGTCGCGATCTTCGGTTGCGTTGGAATCATCAGCACGGGCCGGATCGCTGACTACTTGCGCAAGCGCGGCCGGGACAACGCGACTCTGTTTGTGGGTGCACTGATCGGACTAGTCGGGATACCTGTTAACTTTCTTTTGTACCTGGCGCCGTCAGCGACTTGGGCAACCCTCTGGTTGGTTGCCGGCTGCGCGCTTGCGGCAGCTCCCTTCGGTATCGCTCCCGCCGCCATTCAGCAAATGATGCCCCCGACCATGCGTGGACAGGCCTCGGCTGTGTATTTGTTCTCCATCAATCTCATCGGGCTTGGAATCGGACCCACTGCCGTGGGAGCATTGACACAGTACGCGTTTGGACGGGATGACGCCGTCCGCTACTCGCTGGTCATCGTGACATCGGTGGCATGCGGACTGGCTGCGATGTTTCTCTATGCAGCCTTAAAGCCGTTCCTCGCCAGTCTCGAAAGGGTTCGAGTTTGGAACGCTGTCCACTCCGCTTGAGCTGACCGGCGGAAGTTTCTTGCAGAAAGGTTCTCGAGTGCACTCCGATGCCATACCAGTTCGTCCCGGAGAAGAACTGAATCTAGCTTCCCTCGCCGATTGGCTGCTCGGAAAAATCGAAGGTGCGGAAGGCGGCGTCACCGTCGAACAGTTTCCGGGCGGACACTCGAACCTGACGTATCTGTTGCGGATGAATGGAGACGGCCGCGAGTACGTACTCAGGCGCGCCCCGGTTGGTCCCGTCGCGCCCAAAGCCCACGACATGGCACGTGAATTTCGAGTCCTCCAGATGGTGCATCCGCATTTTCGCGAAGCTCCAGCCGTTTTTCATTTGTGCGAGGATCCAAAAGTGCTGGGCGCGGTTTTCTTTCTGATGGAACGCAGGCATGGGCTAATACTGCGCGATGATGTTCCACCTCAGCTCGCTGCGGTGCCGAACTACGCGCAGCGTGTGAGCGAAGCCTTTATCGATGGCATGATCCGACTCCATGCCATCGACGCTTCAAGCTCGGGATTAATTGCCCTCGGCAAGCCTGAGGGATTTCTTGCACGCCAGGTGCAAGGCTGGGCAGATCGTTGGAACCGGGCTAAAACTGATGACGTGCCTGAGATGGATGGGGTAATTCGATGGCTCATCGATCGCCGGCCAGTTTCTCCCGCGCCGACTCTCGTGCATAACGATTACAAGCTGGATAACATCATGCTTGCGGTTGCTTCTGTCGGTCGCATCGAAGCTGTGGACAAAATCGAGGCTGTGCTTGATTGGGAGATGGCAACGGTCGGCGATCCGCTGGCCGATCTTGGTTTGACTCTGTGTTACTGGGCTTGGGCAGAAGCGCCGCAACTTCGCGCCCGCGGAGTGCCCGCTCTCACATCGCAGGCCGGATGGTACACACGAGACCAATTCGTACAACGCTATGCGGAACGCACCGGTCGCGACCTTTCCCACATCGCTTACTATGAAGTACTCGGCGTCTTCAAGCTGGCCGTAATTCTGCAGCAGATCTACTACCGGTTCCGGCGCGGCCAAACCCAAGACGCGCGCTTCCAAGATTTCGGCGAACGGGTTCGAGGATTAGTCGAGCTCGCAGACTTGCTCATAGGAAAACTCAGTTGAGCACCCTGTATCTTGTGCGCCATGGTCAGGCGGGAACGCGCACCGCTTACGATTCCCTCTCTGAGCTGGGAAAGCGGCAGGCGCGGCTGCTGGGTGAGCATTTCGTCTCCCAGGGAATCCAATTTGCCTCGGCCTGTGTGGGGACGCTGTCCCGCCAGCAGCAAACCGCCACCGAGGTCGGCGAGGCTTATGCCGATGCTGGTGTTCCCTTCCCCGCGGTGAGTGTCGATCCTGCCTGGGATGAGTTTGATCTCAGCCGTGTGTATCGCGAGATTGCTCCGCGTTTGTCTGCCGAGGATTCTGAATTCCGCCGCCAATACGAAGAGATGCGGGAACAGGTGCGAATCAGCGAAGGCGCGCACGCAGCAAGAATTCATCGCAAATGGCTGCCTTGCGATACAAAACTGGTCGAGGCGTGGATTGGCGGTGGTTATTCCTACAGCGGCGAAACCTGGAACCAATTCCGCGAGCGCGTTGCGGCCTGCCGATCGAAAATCTCTGATGCACGCGAGAACATTGTCATCGTCACGTCGGCCACGCCGGTTGCGATTTGCACTGGCCTGTCCCTGGAGATTTCCGACGAGCGCGTAATGCGCCTCGCTGGCACAGTGTACAACGCATCTTACACAATCCTGCGTTTGAGAAAAGCGCAGTTGCGGCTATTTACATTTAACGCGGTGCCGCACCTCGCTGCTGACGGACTCCGCACTCACCGCTAGAAACCAGTTCGCAAATGATTTTTGGGCAGGCCTTCACAGCTTGCAGAAGAGTTCGCTAATCTTGCCACGACCGTGGAAGAGCAGTTCTTCGGTAGTGTCAGAGCAAACTCATGGTTGACAGATTGAATCCGCAGCCAGCGTGACTTCGCCACTTGATCAGCAAATTCTCGGGGGCCAGCCTTCGTCCCTCGGTTCAGGCGGTAAACTGCCGGTTAGCCCGTCAATCAAGAGCAATCGCGATAGCTTCCGGTCAACGTACAAGGACATCAGGATTCCGTGTCACGGCTTCAACCGTCAGGGCGCGAACGTCTCCGAGGGAATTGGAGATTGTCGCAAGCCTTTCGAGGAGCCCGCGGGCATTGGCATGGGCGGTGTCCCGGCTCTGTAAGCCTTGCTGAAGCGGACGCAGAACAGCCAATAGATCATCAAGGGAAATGGCAGGAGAGCGAGGACGGTCAGGAAGATCGAGCCGCGCAGGAAAGCGGGAAACACTTGTTGTTGGCCTAAGAAGAAAGAGCCCGTGGCAATAAACAGTCCAAAGCACATGCGCCAGAGGTGACGCGTGATGCGCTGCCGGCCCGCGATGCCTCCGCCAGCGAGCATACGAACGTCTCCAGCGGCGGCGAGCAGGAGCGCGACACCGAAGAAAAAGCTCATGCCGGCGGGGGCGTTTGGGTCCGGGTGGTGTAGGGTCCGGACCCAGAGCGTGATGACGGCAGCTGCTCCGCCGAGGCCGACCAGGAGCGCGGCCCAGTCAGACCGGCCTATGTTCCTGCGGCGTCCAGCGAGCCACGCTGTGGTGATCATGTAGAAGGTGACAATGCTGCCGATAATATTGCCTCGCTGCGATTTCATGATGGCCAGACAGAGGGCGCTCGAGGCCAACGTCACGATCGCGATGGTGAAGACATTTCCCCAGGCGCGATGCAGACGGCCGCCTTTGCGGACGGCCATGGCGAAGGTGCCGGCG
>DATNLE010000407.1:0-2607 GCA_035603035.1 Candidatus Acidiferrales bacterium
CCTAGCAGGCTGCGGAAAAAGGTAAGCTGGGCTTGGCTGCCAAAACATAATCGTATAGAATTGGTTTATGCGCGGCCCCGATCATCAGCAGTCAGCAATGTTCAGCTACTTGTCGCCTGAGCAACGTGTCCCGTCGGACCACCCCTTGCGTGCGGTCCGTCAAATGGCGGACACAATCTTGTCGCAACTGTCACAGGTGTTCTCCAAGATGTACTCCGACATCGGCCGACGGTCGATTCCCCCGGAGAAATTGCTGCGTGCCCTGCTGTTGCAAGTGCTGTACACGGTGCGCAGTGAGCGGATGTTGATGGAACAGTTGGAATACAACCTGCTGTTTCGGTGGTTCGTCGGCCTGAACATGGACGAGCCGGTGTGGGACGTGACGGTGTTCACCAAGAATCGGGAGCGACTCCTGAAAGCCGATATCGCCAAGAAGTTCTTCGAACAGGTATTGAAGCAAGCCCAAGCCTTGGATCTAATGTCGGATGAACACTTCACGGTGGACGGCACTTTGCTGGAAGCATGCGCTGGCTTGAAGAGTTTCAAACGAGTGGATGGCGCCGAAGAGCCGGCGGCGGATGATCCTGGTAATCCCACGGTGGATTTTCACGGAGAGAAGCGCAGCAATCAGACGCATCAATCGACGACGGACCCGGATGCCATGCTGGCCAAGAAGGGCGCGGGGAAGGAGGCTAAGCTGAGCTATAGCGGGCATGTGTTGATGGAGAACCGCAACGGGTTAGTGGCGGAGGTCGAAGTATGGCAGGCCAACGGCACTGCGGAACGCGATGCGGCGCTGGTGATGATCGAAAAGATCCCAGGGGATCAGCCAGTTACTGTTGGAGCCGATAAAGCCTACGACACCAAGGATTTCGTCAAAGAGACGCGGAACATGAACGCCACTCCACACGTGGCGCAAAACAATAAGGGACGCACGAGCGCAATTGACGGCAGGACGACACGGCATCCTGGTTACGCGGTCAGCCAACAGAAGCGCAAGCGGGTGGAAGAAATCTTCGGCTGGATGAAGACGGTAGGAGGCATGAGAAAACTGCGGCATCGCGGGCTGCAGTTAGTGGGGTGGATGTTTACCTTTGCCGCCGCAGCCTACAACCTGGTGCGCATCCGGAACCTAGCCACGGCAATTGCCGGAGGGAAGGCATGAGGAGAAGTGCGTCTGTACGCGCCGAAAAGGCCCCAAAAAGTACTCCAGCCTTTGAAATAGCGACTAAATCATGGCCCCACTCTCGTGTGGGTCCTTCCTCAGTGGCATCCTAACTCAAAAAAATAGCTAGAACACTCCGCGAGTAAGTCAGACACTCATTTTTCCGCAGCCTGCTAGGAAACTGATTCCGCGTCGTGGGAAGATGTGTTTCATGTCGACTAATCGAACCTGCTGGAACAAGGCATGATTTCGGATTCGATCAACGGGGTTTTCGTTATTGCGGCCGGGGGTGTGGCAAACGGGTCATTTCCTGTCCCGTCCAAGCGTATCCTGATCTGGAAGTGGGAACATATTTGGCTCATCTACTCTGCCTTCGCGATGGCGATACTACCCATCGGCCTGGCCCTCGCTTTCGCCCCGCAAATCATCCGTCAAACCCTCATTCGCGATCCTCACCTCACGGCTCAGGTGGGTGGATGTGGACTGCTATTCGGCGCCGGTTCGGTACTTTTTGGGGTGAGCCTGGCCCGGTTGGGAATCGCGATTACCAACGCTCTGGTTTCAGGGATAGTGGTTTTCCTGGGTAGCTTCTGGCCTATTTTGGTTGGAGGGGTACAAATGGACCGGAGGCATTTGCAGTGGCTGATCTTCGGCTTGACGCTGTTGATTCTCAGCCTGATCCTCTGCGCCGGAGCGTCGGTCAGCAGGGATCGATCTCAGCAGAACAAGTTGAATGAAGTGCGGCCTTCCACCGGCGCGTTCGTGGCGGTGCTCCTGGCTGTTTTGGCAGGTTGTTTGTCATCCGTATTGAATGTAGGCTTTGCTTCGGGAGCCCCCCTCATTGCGAACGCCAGGATAGACGGTTCGCCGCCCCTGCTCGCTAGTTTGGCTGTCTGGATCCCGGCACTTTTCGGAGGGCTGATCTTTAATATGGGTTACCCGGCATATTTGATATCCCTTCGCGGTTCCTGGCCTGTGCTCTTTGAAGGACATCATTGTGTAGGCAGATGGTGCCGCTCCGCCCTGATGGCGAGCATTTGGTTTGGCGCCATCCTGCTCTACGGATTTGGGGCGTCCATCCTGGGAAGTGCGGGCTCTGTTTATGGCTGGGCGCTGGGGATTTCGGTTTCCATCCTGACCGCAAACGTTTGGGGTGTCGCCGGCGGAGAGTGGAACGGGGCGAGCTTCCAGCCGAAGCTTCTAATGTTATTGTCGACCGTGCTTTTGATCGCCTCGTTCGGTGTTCTCTGCCTTACGCGGCTACCCCGATGAGCCAATAGGACGTGCCAGTTGGGATGGCACGGTGAAGGGCAAAACGAAAGGAGGAATGCTTCATGCTCAAGGCCGGAGAGGCAAGGTGCGCTATCACCCCCATGAACGGCATGACCGTTTTGGGCTACGTTTCACGCAACGGCAAAGAAACGGTGAAGAGCCGAACGATA
>DATNLE010000408.1:0-7193 GCA_035603035.1 Candidatus Acidiferrales bacterium
TGCGGGTCTCCCGCCTGCCACACAACAAATGATAACTGGTCAGCAGACACGGCAGCCAACTGGTCTGCAGTGGCGCCAAAACTCCCATGCCCTGCGTCCTAATCAACTCGAAACAGAACTAGTTTTTCACTAGCGTTCGCCGCCTGCAACCGCGCTTCGAATCTAGCAGGCTCCCAGGCGTCAACCCGACGGTCGTTGATGCCAGCTTCGGATTCATATGACCTGTCGACTCGGAGAGTTAAGACCTGTAACTCACCAAATCTCAGTGCCTTGGCCAGTGACCCAGAAATGTTCTAGCGGGCATTGACTCTCAAACCCGCCGCAATTAATAGTGTGCCCGATGCTCACCAGTTTTCAAGAGTCATCGGAGATGTGCTGCCGCGAAATTCGGGGCCCAATGAACTTTAGATCGCTTTTCGTCTTTGCGGCGATGCCTGTAGTTCTGCTCAACTCCGGATGCGGGAGTAGTTCTTCGCAGCCAGGAAGCCTTGGAGAAATTCGGAAAAATGTCTCGGTCCCTTGTTTGGCCTCGCAATTTAGGCATCACCGGAGAGTCCCATGAGATTACGGACGTTGAATTTCATAATGTATGTTGCGCTGCCGTTTGCGTTTGTGGCGGGCGGATGTGGTGGCGGCAGCGTCAGCAGTTTGCCGAACAATCCAATCTCCGTAACGATCGGCGGCGGTTCGCCAACGATCGTAACAAACGGAACATTTTCGCTGACCGCGACAGTTTCGAGCGACTCGAACGGCGCGGGGGTCACCTGGACTTTAACCGGAGCTGGGATGCTCACCCTGCAGACCGGTACTTCGGTGACCTACACGGCGCCCTCAACCTTTCCCGCCAATCCGCAGGTCAGCATCACGGCAACGTCGGTCACCGACGGATCGAAATCGGATGCATTGCGCTTCTCGATTATCGTCGAACCGGTATCGCTGCAGTGCCAGCCGTCCATCGCGCCGCGCGGAAATGAAGCGGCTCTGACCACTCCGGTCGCGTTTCTGTTGAAAGGATCAGAATCCGATGGTACACCCATTGCCTACGCGGGCAGCTTCACCGCTGATGGAAAGGGCGGAATTTCCGCCGGAGACGTGGACGTGGTGGGAGTCGACACCGGCGCTGAGGAATTGCCCGTAGGCGCGAAAGTGAGTTCGTACTCGTACGGCTCCGATGGACGCGGTTGCGTGAATCTCCAAATTGACGCCGGCGACTCCAAAAAGGCGCCCGCGAAATCGGTGCGCCGTCTCGCGAAGCCGAACTACGTCGCTGCGTCCAATGGTTTCGCCAGGCAAGTTCCTGGCGCCCGCAAGCGCACCGCGAACTCTATTCATGCCGCAGATAGCGAAGACATTCCGACCTCACTTACTTTTTCATTCGTGCTCGGCACTCCCACGGGGCCGGGCCGCATCATAGAGTTCGCCGATGGAAATAATGGCCCCGGGATCGTTTCGGGCCAGATGCACGCGCAGTCGCCGGCGGATTTTTCCGTCGCAAAGTTATCGTCGCGCTACGCATTCGGCGCGGACGGTTGGACGCCAGCACCACAGGGCGCCTTTTACCGCACCGCGATCGCGGGTAGTTTTGCCAACACCGCCGGGAACTGGTCGCTCGGGGTGGCCGACGAGATCATCTTCACGACTGCCAACAACGTGTCGGGTGGCGAGGGAGGCGTCGACGCAACGATCGACTCAACGACGGGTCGCGGAACCGGCAGCTACGAGACCGGCAAATCCGGCGGCGCAGATTTCGATTTCACCTACTACGTCGTCGATGGCGGGGACTTTTACTTCATCTCGAGTGACGATCTCACGGATTCGGTCGGGCTTTTGGCGGGCCGCGCGTTGGCAGCGGCCGCGACGTCGAGTCCATTGGACGGCTACTACATCACCGCATCGTCCGGCCTGGGACTCTGCGAATCGTGCGAGTCGCTCGGCGGCGACACGCCCACCATTAGCACCATGCACGCCACGTCTACAGGTTCGTCCACAGGTTCGGCCACGGGCACCATCTTCGGTTCCGGCTCGCTAGGCACGTCGCCAGTCCCGTACACCTGGACTTACACGTTAGACGCAGCTTCTGGGCGGGTCGCTTTCGCGGGCGGTTCTTCGCTCCCCATCGCTTACCTTACCTCAGTTACTTCCGATGACGGCGTCGTGGCCTTCACGGTTGGAACCGATGACGTCAGCACCACTTCATCGGGTTTCATCGCTTCGGCCGGAACGTCCGCTCCGAATTATTCCGCCGCGAGTTTGTCCGGTTCGTATGCATTCGGATCTGCCGAGGATGCCTCCGCCGGTATCGGCGCAGCGGCTGGCGTCACGACGTTCGATGGCACATCGGGCTACACCGTGCTGGCGGACACGATTGCGGAGGTCGACGGGGTAGGCATCGAGATCAAGCCGGACGCGTCTGTGTCCGGAATGTACCTGGTGAATTCGGATGGGACCGGCACGCTGGATAGCCCGTCCACCGTGTTCGTCACCAACGGCAACCTCATTTTGGCCTTCAGAAATTCCACCTCCAGCCAACTAATTCTCGAGATCTACGTCAAGCAATCGACTGAACCAGGTAAAACAGAAATCGAGCCGAAGTGAAGGGCTCGCGGGCCTTCTGACCTGCCGGCGAATCCCCAGCTGTCGGCACATGATCCATCGACTGACATCGCTGGCTTCAGCGTCACATGCGGCTATGGGATCGGCTTGCTTACGTCCCGTGATGTACACTGCCACGAGGCGACGGCCCTGCCAGCGGTTCGGTCCGGACCGCAGGCACTACTTCGAGGCTTTTTGGAGATATTTGCAAACGTCTTAGACGGCGCTCTTTTCCTTCACCGGGGTCGGGCCGAAAACGATCTTGCCGGCTTGGCAAAGCGTGTAGTGTGCCTTCGGCCTCGGCGGCCGAGGTCCATGCGGTCCTTCGGACCCACCAGCACCCTCTTCGAAGCCTACGATCTCGATCTCATGGGTGGTAGTGCATATGCCCAAGGCGGCAGCGTTATTTTCTTCGGCGATAAGAGCCGGTGAAACTTTCGCGAATCCTGTCGCCTCGGATGTCACGCGGGATCGTCGATGAACGGATCAGTCGAAGAATAGTTCGATGATCGGATCGTAACGAATTATTGAGGCAACCCGATACGATGAACCAGCTCCTGGAATCGTGGATCGGTTCGCATGTCGTCGTAAGCGGGATTCAGTTGCAGACTGAGTAGTTCCGCAGTGTGTTCCCGGTAGCCCTGATTAAGATACTGCATTGCCATGTCGGTATTTCCCATGGCCGCATAGAGTTCGGCATGCTCGAACGTCATAGCATCTCCGTGCGAGTTCCGGTTCAGTTGATTGAGCTTCTCGCGGAGCCAGCCTGGATAACCAGTTTGCGAATATGCGCGCGACAGGCTGTCGGCGCAAGGAACGCATCCTTCGATACGAAGCTGCAGGTCTGTTTCACTGACTTCCTCGGCGTGCTGCTTTTTGGTTTTGTACACCCATGCTTTTTCTTCGTGAATCCGGGCAGGATCCTGCGCGAAGACTATAGCCACTTCGTTTAGAAAAAGATCGAAGCGACGACTAAAACGGAGGGCTCGCTGTACGGCAAACCGTTCGCCCAGAGGGTCAAGGTCCGCGGCTTGACGAGCTTCGGCTATGCTTTGATCGAAGCGGCCAGTGTAGGCAAGCAGATGAGAATACAAGTTATGGAGTTCCGCATAATTAGTATCGAGCTCCGAACCACGCTGTATCTCCCGCTCAGCGCCCGGCCAGTCCCAATCGTAGAAAAGCATTTTTGATGCGAGCGAGCAGTGGGCCTCCGCCAGGCCAGGATCGAGAGCAAGCGCCTTCCGGGATGCCTCTTCCGACTGACGCCAGCCCTCTTTGACTGGAATCATGCCATCGCCCGCCAGGAGACCGTAATAATTGGCAAGTCCGCTGTAGCCGGGCGCGTAAGCAGGATCGTACTGGATAGCCTGCTGGAATAACTCCCCACTTTTCTCGAGATCACCTGGAGTGCGATTTGCGGTTTTGCTTCGAAACCAATACCCACGCCCCCTGATATATGCATCGTAGGCGCGTGGATCCACCTGTCGAGGCAGGGACGCCGTTGCGGAATTCGGAGGAGCGATCTTTGCCTGGACGCTACGTGCGATCGCTGTCGCGATGTCGTTTTGCAGAACGAGTATATCCCGCAGGTCCCCCTGGTAATCCTCGGCCCAAATGTGCCGGTCCGTGCGAGCGTCGATTAGTTGGGCGCTGACGCGAATCTTGTCGCCGGTACGCACCACGCTGCCTTCAACAAACGCATCCACTTTTAAATCCCGGCTGATCTCGGAAGCGGAGGCCGACGTATTTTTATAACGAACTACCGATGCCGCGGACGATACCTGAAGGCTCGAGATTTTGGCGAGTTGCGTGATTAATTCGTCGGTCATGCTATCGCTGAAATATTCCTGAGAGGGATCTCCAGAAAGGTTTTTCAATGGCAGAACAGCTACCGATTGGATCGCCGGCGAAGAGATTCCAAACACCTTCCGGGGGATGTGAAACACGAAAAAAACCACGGCAATCAGACAGGCTAGTCCGGCACCCAGTGCAAGGTAACGCCTTCTCCAGCTAGTCTCACGATCTGGATTCCCATCGGCGTTTACAAGCGACGGTGCGCGGGACGCCGTCGCGACGGGGGGCTGTTCAATCCGTTCGCTTATATCACCGATGAATCTATAGCCATTCGGCAGTGTCTCGATGTATCGCGGTTCTTCTGCAGAGTCACTCAGGGCCTCGCGGATTTTATTTACGGCGGTATTCAGTCCATGGTCGAAATCGACGAATATGTCAGGAGCCCACAGCAGCTTCTTAAGCTCTTCGCGGCTGACCGTTTGGCCTGCCCTCCCTAAGAGGACCGCGAGCACCTGAAACGGCTTTGGCTGCAGCCTGATCCGAATTCCACTCTTGCGCAATTCCAAACCGACCGTGTCTGCGTGGTAGGGACCAAACGTATATCCGATTGAAGGTGTCGGCTTGTCTTTCATGGTAATTCTTGCGCGGGAGCGTAGCACCGCACTTCGTCGCCGTCAATCGATAGAGCCCTCATTCATAGCGTTATCTATAACTTACGCAGTTACCCAAGGCCTACTGAGGGATGTCTCCCTGTGCATTGACCGCCCCTTCCACTCGGTTCCATAGTCCGGGCCACGCGAGCTACTTCGGTGACTTGAGCAGCAAACCGCAGTGCAAGTAGTCGCGAGCTTCAACGGCCATTCAAGACTCAGAAAAACTACGCTAGTTAAGGAGAACAACTCATGAACGAATTAGGGCGACATCAATCAGCAAGTAAGGAAGCCGTCGGCATCTGCTTTGCGCTACTTTTTGCATTGTTTTTGATCATGCCTGCGAATTCGCATGCTCAATCAAAGCCAACCCCTGGTGGAAATTCCCACACCGCGGGAGCTTGGAAATCAGTCGGTCCCGCACCACCGGCTATTGAAGCCTCAATCGCGATTGACGATGCGACGCGGACAGTCTACATCGCGAGCTTGGGCGGCGGAATTCTCAAGAGCGAGGACGGCGGCCAAACCTTCGCGGCAGCCAATCAAGGCCTCGATTCACTTGTCGTGGCATCGCTGGCTATGGCGCACGATAATCCCAATCTCGTTTATGCGGGGACGGGAGCCGGAATCTACAAGACCATAAATGGGGGAGCCACATGGAGCGCCACAGGATCCGGCGATTTGCCTTTGTCGTTGATTATCGATCCCACGAATGAAAAAATTTTGTACGCGGGCTTTAACGGTGACCTACAGAAGACGGTCGATGGTGGCGACACATGGGTGTCTTCTGCGAATGGCATCGACAACCCTCTTGTTTTCTCCTTGGCAATCGATCCGAATAACACGAACGTTGTCTATGCGGGAACCGCCGGAACCGGCGCCTTCAAAAGTGTTGACGGCGGCGCGACGTGGAATCCACTCAACATAGACACGACCGTTTGGTCTTTGTACGTGGATCCCACCAATAGCAACGTCATCTATGCCGGTTCCAATGGCAATGGTGTCTACAAAAGTACAAACGCGGGAGCTTCTTTTATCCGCACCGGCTCGCCGGTCGTCGGCGTTGTCCTGTCCCTGGCGAAAAGTGGAGCCCGCTTGTATGCAGGTACCGCGACTCAGGGAGTTTCCGTCAGCAAAGACGACGGCGCAACTTGGACAAATACAAAAATATCCGACGGATTGGGTCTCGTTCTTAGCGTTGGACTGGACGGATCGGTCTTCGCGGGAACCAACTTCGACGGAGTGTTCGAGCATCCAGCGACGACAAGAAACTCCGATGACGACGATCGCCGCGCCTCGAATTGGCGAAGAGTGGCCTGGAGACAACTGAAAGACTGCCGCTGCCAGAACGGGCACGCGCTGGGAATCGATCCGGCCAACCAGGGACACGTGTTCTTCTCTACGAATGACGGCGGGTTGTTCGTTACTCAGGATGGCGGTCGCAATTGGGAGGATGGCGGCGCGAAAGGACTGACATCCCGAGCGCCACGTGGTATTGCATTCGACCCGCAGGAGCCAACACTTGTCTATGCAGGCTCGTTCACGGGCGGGGGTCTCTATCGATCTTTCGACCACGGCCGGCATTGGGAACGCCGCCTTTTCGGATCGAGCACCATCTACGTTGCCGGTGTAGCCGTCGATCCCGTTGATCACTCCATTTATGTTTCAACATTTCGCAGTGGCGACGGCATTTGGAAAAGCGCAGATTTTGGCGAGACCTTTACACGCATCGACCGCGCTCCGGGCAGCCTTCCGGACGACTTTCTGGCCCTGAGTGGAAGGGGAATTACGGTTGACCCCGAACACCACCAGACTGTTTTCTTCGCCGGCAATAGCGGGATCTGGCGATCCAGCGATGCCGGGGCGAGCTGGAACAATGTAGATGAAACGCCGTCATTGAGCATAACGGTCGACCCGGTCGAGTCCAATATCGTGTACGCGGGAACTTTCACCGGGGTGTTGAAGAGTGTTGATTCGGGTGCGTCTTTTGCCTCCCAGAGCGTTGGCCTGCCAGACGAGTTTCAGACCGCGCGCACTGGCTCTGTTCAGGTCGATCCTCACCGGCACAATGTCTTATATGTCGCATTCGAGGGCGCCGGCGTTTTTAAGAGCGTCGATGCCGGTGACTCATGGACGGCCATCAACACCGGGCTGGAC
>DATNLE010000425.1:0-11894 GCA_035603035.1 Candidatus Acidiferrales bacterium
ACTTCCCAGTCGATCGTGACGGGCAGTAGTTTTCTGGCCAGAGGGAGGAATTCCTTGAGATAGGTAGCGTCGTAAACGTCCCCTTGACGAATCTTCCAGGCGGCGCGGAGCCGCGCCGTGAGGTTATTATCGATGCCGCGAAATTCCAGCTCTCCCATGTGATAGACCGCGCCTTCGGTGACTACAAGCTGATAAGTAACTCCGCCAGCGGCGTCGTCATATTCAGCGTCGGC
The DNA here is from genome assembly GCA_035603035.1 of Candidatus Acidiferrales bacterium. GTDB lineage: Bacteria > Acidobacteriota > Terriglobia > Terriglobales > Acidobacteriaceae > Sulfotelmatobacter. The sequence goes on from DATNLE010000425.1 coordinate 234, forward strand.
CTTGATGGTTGTAGTCACATAGCCAAGCGAGCCGTACAGTTGCTGAACCCCGTGCAGATCTTCTTCCAGTTGGACCGTGTTTGCAGGCTGCCCGATCTTCGCGTGGAGAAGCGCCTGCAGATCGTTGGTCGGAATGTTTTTGTTGCCCGACCAGTTCCATCCTAAGAGTTTGTACTGGATGCCGGGAGTGACCGCGAGCGCGACATCCACAAAGGTCACTTCGCGTCTGTCGTCGCTGGCCTCCGTGGCCGCCGGCTTAATGACCTTCGGTTGCGGCGGGGCACAGGACGCTTTGAGATAGCCACCGTCGTGATAAGTGCGGAGCACATCGTGCTCAACGAAGGAAGTCAACAGGGTGCGCGAGTACTCGCGGCCGGAAAGCTTTCCGGCGGCAGCCTCAAGCAGTGGCAACTCGGTCTTACCAGCACCACTGAACTCGACCCGGCGGATTCGGATTGTCACATTCGAAACGCTATAGTCGACTGATGAGAGTTGACCGCCGGAAGCAGGAGTGCGCAGGTATTCGACGTGCCCGGGGATTCCATTCTCCACCAGCATGGCCTGCAGAATATCGGAGACTTGATCCGGCAAGCGTCCGCTGGAAGGCAATTCTCCTCTGAACAGTGGAACCCGTTCGTGGATCCTCTGGAGCAGTTCCTGATCCGAAAACCAGACAAAATCGGCGAAGTGAGCCGGGACGAATTTGTCTGCGTCTGTGACTTGAAACGTCACTTTGGTCCCTGCCGATGAGTAAGAGAAAATGAACGAGATAGCGTTGAAAGCTCCCGTCTCGCCCAGTTGCCGAGCCGCTTTGCGGAAGGTTTCCTCATCGACGGTGGCTCCGAGTGGAAGCCCGCTGGCGGCGGCAACCTGCTCCTCGGTGAAGCGCTTACTTCCAGTTGCCTTCACTTCGATCAACTTGGAATCGGCTGGCGGGATGGCCTGGCCTGTGCCGGAGTGCTGGACTTGTGCAGCGGCAGACGAGCACAGCAGACCGAAACAAAGCGCGGGTAAGATAGTCGGCAAACGCCGGAAGGCGTTGGAGAAGAGAATCTTCATCTGCCGGGCTGAGTGCATCGCTCAATGTATGTTACGGCAGATGTCGCCGCCCAGCTAGCGGGTAGGGATCAGGAGGATCAGGACCGGACGGAAAACTATGGCTTCAACTGTTTTTCAATGGCCGAAGTCATCTCTTTCGAATCCGGCGTAACCGCCGGCTCGAAACGCTGAACGACGTTGCCGTTGCGGTCCACTAGAAACTTGGTGAAGTTCCACTTGATATCGCCACGGATGGACGTGCCGGTTTCTTTAGTGAGGTAGGCGTAAAGTGGCGCCTGGTCGGGTTCTTTAACAGAAATCTTCGAATATATGGGGAATGTGACGCTGTACTTGCGAGTGCAGAAGGTCTTGATTTCTTCGTTGGTACCCGGCTCCTGAGCGCCGAAATTGTTGGCCGGGAAGCCCAGGATGACGAATCCCTGATCTTTATACTTCTCGTAAATCGATTCCAGAGCACTGTACTGCGGGGTATAGCCACACTGGCTCGCCACATTGACCACCAGCATCACCTTGCCCTTATAGTCGGCCAGCGGCGCCGGTTTACCGTCGATGGAATTGAGCGTGAAATTGTAGATTCCCGATGCCGCGAATAACGATCCAGCCATAATCAGCAAGGCTCCGCACATGAGGTAAGCACGAACGGTGAACAGGACTGCAAGGTACGAAGATTTCAGTGACGAAGATTTCATTGAATTCTCCCGACTGCGTCCGGAGGTCAAGGCAGTGGATTGAGGATACGGGGCCGGTCCACGGCGACGCAACCGGAGAATTGTAAAATCTGTGTCTCCTGAAGAACCTCGTGGGAGTCTGCGCCTGTCTACGATCCCAGAGGACTAGCTCAGATGGAGCTGCTCAGGGCAGCATGCTTGCTGGTCTGTTTCACCACTCGCTCGACCAGTTTGAAGGCTTTCGCAGGGTCGGATGTACGCGTCGCCTCATGATTCGTCGCATCCGTCAGGCCTTCTTCAATCGCGTCCAAGGCTGTGCAGGAACGCTCGAGGATAAGATGGAGGTACTTCTGAGCGATGGGTCGATCCGCCGGATGAATCAATTCCCACCAACGCCGGATCGATTCCTGCACCTCAACCTCTGATTTGTCCCCGACGACGAGGGTGTCAATCAGCCGATACACTTTACTTTTGATCGCTTGATACGAGACCGACACTTCTTGAGGCATGATTTGGAATTCCACGGAGTGGGTAGCAATCCGGTATCCAAACCGTAGGTGGTTGACAGCGCAAGAGCTTGCGAGTGTTACATATGTATTTCAATTCTATGAATGGAATAAATCGGAATGCTCGATATGGATTCTGGAAGCGTGCGCCCCTCGGCGGCACGAAAAGACTGCTGGTCCTCGGAACTCGACGTGCCTGAGGACGAATGTCCAATCACTGCTCGGGCAACGGGTTACAATGTTCCGCTCGCCGAGGACCTGCGGCCTGAGAGCCCCTCTCCGGACACTGGTCTCCGCATGCTGGCTGAGAACACAAGGCCTGGCTTTCAACGAAACACATATTTTTGGAGGATGGATGAAAAGTTTGGCGTGGATTCTTGTACTTCCTGTACTCATCTGCAGTTTAGGCCGGGCCCAGACTTCGGCGTCGGCAAGCGCTTCTCCGGACTCCGGACGCGGGGAACGCATGTTCTTTCCCCGAGACATGTTTTGGGGGTGGGGACAGTTCGATCTGGCGCCGCCGCACAACGAAATCGACCCTAACATTTGCGCGGGCAACGCCGGTCAGTATGGTGGAGTGAACGCGCCCTGCAGCATGTTTGCCCGCTACATGCTCTCCGGAATGCTTGAGGTCCGTCCCTTTGGCAGAGGAGAGTTCCGACGCTTCATGCTGTTCGGCGCGCCCTCGTTCTTGTTCGGCAAGACCATCCCGCAAACGCTTTACACCTGGTCGCCCGATGCCATCGGCATCGAGCACTCATGGGGTATCGGAATTTTTATCGCCAAGGGATTCGAGTTTCGCATGACTCAGCACTTCCTCTTCGACCGGCTGGGCGCGCGCGACAAGAACTTGGGCCCCGCGGATCAGGGGAACAACGGCCCCTGGGGGCGCTACCTCACCGTCGGTGTGCGCAAGTCTTTCGGGACAAGGCGCTGGTGAGGGCGGTTGAGGAGACGGAGCAAATCACTGCCGTCTGTCGCTGTAACCCTTTCCTCTGGGGTAAAGATTTTCGGGATTTCGCCGCGATAATCGCTGTGAGAACTCCGCAAATTCTCTATAATTAAAAGTTTTCTACAATCGCGTCGCGGAATTCTATACAGGGAGGCGGATGATGGCGGGCTCTTATAACGGTGTGGCTGTACCGTCGGATGGAAAAACAATCAGCTACGCAGGCGGTAAGTACGAAGTGCCGGACAATCCGGTCGTGCCATTTATTGAGGGCGATGGAACCGGGCGCGATATTTGGAAGGCGTCGCTGCGCGTATTCGATGCGGCGGTGGAGAAGGCATACAAAGGCAAACGGCGTGTGGCGTGGTATGAAGTTTTCGCGGGCGAAAAGGCAAAAGCGAAATTTGATAACTGGCTGCCTGACGACACCATCGGCGCCATTCGCGAATTTCGCGTCGCCATCAAAGGTCCGCTCACTACGCCCGTCGGCGGCGGCATCCGCTCGCTGAACGTGGCGCTGCGCCAGATCCTCGACCTCTATTGCTGTGTGCGCCCGGTGAAATATTACAAAGGTGTGCCGTCCCCGGTCAAGAACCCCGAACGCATGGATGTCGTCATCTACCGCGAGAACACGGAAGATGTTTACGCCGGCATCGAATGGGAGCAGGGAACCGCGGAATGCGCGCGCCTGATTGAGTTCCTCAACAAGGACATGCTGAAGGGGGGCAAGAAGCAGATCCGGCTTGATTCCGGCGTCGGCATTAAACCCATTTCAGTCACTGGAACCAAGCGTTTAGTTCGCATGGCGATTCTTCATGCAATCGAGACTGGCCGCAAGAGCGTGACCCTGGTCCACAAAGGAAATATACAAAAGTTTACCGAGGGCGCATTCCGCAAGTGGGGATACGAACTTGCCACCGAAGAATTTCGCGACCAGGTGATTACCGAGCGTGAGAGTTGGATTGTCGACAACAAAGATAAGAATCCGAATCTGACAACCGCGCAGAATGCGGAACTGGTGGAGCCCGGAATGGAATTCGCTCCGCCGGCATTTCGCCAGGCGGTTGAACAGGAAGTAAAAGAAGTGCTCGACCGCATCTACAGCACTCATGGCAAGGGCCAGTGGAAGAAGAAAATCATGATCAACGACCGCATTGCGGATTCAATTTTCCAGCAAGTGGTCACGCGTGCCGATGAATATTCCGTATTGGCCACGCCGAATTTGAACGGCGATTATATTTCGGACGCTTGCGCCGCGCAGGTCGGCGGTCTCGGCATCGCACCCGGTGCGAACATCGGCGATGGATACGCTATCTTCGAAGCCACGCACGGCACGGCGCCAAAGTATGCCGACAAAGACGTCATCAATCCGGGCTCGGTGATGCTCTCGGGCGTAATGATGTTTCGTTTTTTGGGATGGAACGAAGCCGCCGATCTCATCGAGCACGGAATGGAGCGCACCATCCTGCAGAAGAAAGTCACCTATGATTTCGAACGCTTGATGGAAGGCGCCACCAAAGTAAGAACCAGCCAGTTTGCGGACAGCATCATTGAAAACATGGGAGCGGCGGTTTTCGCCGAGACGAGATAACGGCTCAACTACAGCGACACTGGGTAAATCATTTTTCTTCCCCTGGGTTTTACCCTGTGCCTCCCTGTGCCCTCTGTGTGAAAGGGGTCTAGGATTTCCAGAAAGGAATCATCCATGCGTAAGAAAGTCACCATCGTAGGTTCAGGAAACGTAGGCGCCACGGCGGCCCACTGGATCGCGTCCAAAGAACTAGCTGATGTTGTCCTCATCGATATCATCGAAGGCGTCCCTCAAGGCAAAGGCCTGGATCTGCTCGAAGCCATGCCCATCGAAAAACGCGACTCCTATATCACCGGCACCAATGATTACAAAGACACAGCGAATTCCGACATCGTCGTCATCACTGCGGGCATCCCGCGCAAACCCGGCATGAGCCGCGACGATCTCCTCAATACGAATTACGGCATTATGAAAGCCGTAGTGGGCGAAGTGGTGAAATATTCGCCCAGCTGTATTCTGATTATTGTTTCGAACCCACTCGATGCCATGGCCCAAGCCGCCTACAAGCTCAGCGGCTTCCCGCGTGAGCGCGTCATCGGCATGGCCGGCGTGCTGGATTCCGCCCGCTTTCGCGCGTTCATCGCCGATGAATTGAAAGTCAGCGTGGAGAACGTGACCGCATTCGTCCTCGGCGGCCACGGCGATACCATGGTTCCGCTGCCGCGCTATTCCACCGTCGCAGGGATTCCGATTACGGAGTTGATTGAGAAATCCCGCCTCGAAGCCCTGGTGCAGCGCACTCGCGACGGCGGCGCGGAGATTGTGAAGTATCTCAAGACGGGGTCTGCTTACTACGCGCCTTCGGCCGCCGCAACAGAAATGGTCGAGGCAATCCTCAAAGACAAGAAAAAGATTCTTCCCTGCGCCGCTTACCTCCAAGGCGAGTACGGTATTGCCGGCCTCTACGTCGGCGTGCCGGTGAAGCTAGGCGCAAAGGGCATCGAGCAGATCATAGAGATAAAACTGACTGCGGAAGAAAAAGCCGGCCTCGACAAGAGCGCCGCGGCGGTGAAGGAGTTGTGCAGCGTGATTGGGGTGTAGCGCAGCCGCCGTTCACGGTTGCGTATTAGAAGGGGAAGATCCACTCCATGCGGCTGATGTGGGGATTCTGGGCACGCCAAACCGGATTGTCTGAATCGACCTCGATGTCGGGGGACGGACCCGTCGGCTTGGCTCCTTTCATAGAGTCATCTCAAGTTCCAGAATGACCCGACCATCTCCTGGAAACGCTTTTTCTAACGAGCCTCCTCGCCATGAAATGAGTTCTTGAGCCATGTCTGTCCCGTCATTCTTGAATGTCCAGCGAAAGGGCCGGTCGTTGAGCCGCTCCAGTTCGTGGGCGGAAGTTCCTAGCGTGATGCCGTGCACCGCATGCCAGCGGCTCTTTCTACCGAAAATATCCGCAGCTTCAGGTGCGGTTTTGGTGCCCGGATCCTTCCACAAGATTTCAATTGCACGTTCCGGATACTTCGGAAATGGGAACGTGGCCGACTGCATCTCTCCCTCACCGATGTCCACGTCCTAGTCCACAACGTTTACGGCACCATACATGCGCACCAAGTCATGGCGCGTCCTATGCGCGTTAATGGAGCCCTTTTCGCCGCCAGCAAGGATCAGCCAAGGATCAGGCGCGGCCTGTGCAAAGCCGAGGGTCGTCGCCAAGAACGCGAATCCTGCCAATTGGAAGATAGAACCGCTGCGCATAGGCCCCTCCAAAACCCCTTCGCCCTTCTACAGGTGCGCGGCGCGATCGGCGCGTGCTGATTTGATCATCGCTTCTGCTCCCAAGACGGAAACTCCCACATTACCTCGTATGCCCTTGGGTTGAGCTTTTGCATAGCCGGGTGCTGGGAGGAAAAGTCGCGGTCACCCGATACGTCCGACACCTCTTTCTCGCTTATGTCACTGCGGGGAGGCGAATCGAGCCGCACGAGGACACGGCCATGCCCTCCATCCAGCTCTACCGCCAGCGCCCCGTTTTCCCATGAGGTGACTGTTCCTGAATAGTCCCATCCAAAGCCGGCTAGCTTAAATGATTGCCCATTAAGGCGCTCCAAATCCTTCAGCGACGTCCCCAGCGAGATTCCTCGCGCCGCATGCCACCGCGTCTTGAATCCCCGGACTGTCACAAACGCGGGGACAGTCTTCTTCTCTTCATCCCGCCATATGATTTCAATGGCGCGCTCAGGATCCTTGGCGAACAGAACCGTGACGTACTCCATGTCGCCCGAAAAGCCTTCAATCCCGTCCCGTTCAGTGACATTCGCTTTCCCGTAGACGCGAAGCAGTTCCGAATGCGTGGTGTGCAGGTTAAGAGGGCCCTCCACCCCGCTGGTGACGATTAACCACGGGTCCGGCGCCGATTGCCCAAACCCCAAAGTAGTGACCCACAAGATGAAACCTGCCAAGATGTTACGGTTTTGCATTGGTTTCGTCCCGATTATCGTTTTCGAGCTTTTGATCGCCGCTCGATTTCTTGCAGGAGATTCCACGCTCGGCAAGGTTACGCTCGACTGTTTATAGATTGACCATAGTCGTTGACCATGGTATGAGTGATAAACATGAAAGAAGGAGCCATCTCGGAGTTCAAGGCCAAGTGCCTCGGCATCTTGGAAGAGGTCCGCAAAACCCGCAGGCCCATTCGCGTCACCCGCTTCGGAAAGCCGGTGGCCGAGGTGATTCCTCCATCTCCCGGAGAGACAACCGGAAGGCGGCTCGGATCCATGGTCGGAACCGGCAAAATCCTAGGAGACATTGTTGCCCCAACCGGCACCTGGGACGATTGGGAAGCCTCCCGGTGAAGCTGCTTCTTGACACTCACATCTGGCTCTGGAGCACACTCGAACCGCAGCGCCTCACCCGCCGCGTGGAAAGGGCGCTGGCAGATCCTGCGAATGAATTATGGCTGTCTCCGGTGAGCGTGAGTTAATTGATTGTATTGCTCCGCAAAGGACGTCTTACGCTGCCGAACGACGTTGCGGCGTGGGTTGCAAAGACTATGCAAGACTTGGAACTCACAGAAGCGCCCTTCACAGTTGAAGTGGCGCTCGCCATATCTTCAATAAACTTTCCACACGGTGATCCCGCCGATCACTTTCTTGCTGCTACCGCAAAAGTGTTTGACCTGACACTCGTCAGCGCGGACGAAAAGCTGATCGCGGCAACGAGGATTAAGCTATTAGCAAACCGTTAGTAAGCGAGCCTTAGACCCGCTCGATCACCACCTTCTTCACCATCACGTCCTTGTTCGGTTTGTCCTGACGTCCGCGCGGGACTTCGGAAATCTTCTTAACAATGTCCTGTCCTTCAACCACCTCACCGAAAATTGTGTGCTTGCCCGTCAACCACGTGGTAGGTGCGACGGTAATGAAAAACTGCGAACCGTTGGTGTTGGGACCGGCATTCGCCATGGCCAACAGCCCCGGCTTGTCGAGCTTGTGGGGCGAGCCCTTGGTTTCGTCTTCGAACTGGTAGCCCGGGCCGCCCATGCCCGTGCCTTGCGGATCGCCGCCCTGGATCATAAAGTCCGGAATCACGCGATGAAAAATCGTTCCGTCATAAAGTCGGTCTTGGGATTTCTTGCGGGTCGAGGGATGCGTCCACTCGCGCTTGCCTTCGGCAAGTTCCACAAAGTTGGCTACGGTTTTCGGCGCTTCTTTTTCGAAGAGGCGGCATACGATGTTGCCTTCGCTGGTTTCAAATGTGACGTACAGTCCTGGTTGGCGGGTCATGGAGTCCTTTCCGTTGTTGGTCGTTCTTAGTCTTGTGTGCGGCCAGCCCCAAGCCTGCCCTGAGCGAAATCGAAAGGGGCCGTCCAAGCCTGGCAGAGCCCAGGCGTTGCGAGTGAACGTTCTTACTGGGGCTTGGTTGCGCCGGCTGCCGGCTTCCTCGTGGGAGTCGCGGACTTGGCCGCAGAGGCAGCCGCCCCGCTGCGAACAATCTTGATGTGAATAATCTTCACCGGCCGAAACGGCCGGTTGTTGCTGGGATCGCTGGCTCTGCGGGCAATATCCTTGACGAGCGCAACGGTGGCGTCGTCGCACTGGCCGAAGATCGTGTAGTTGCCGTTAAGGTGCGGCGTGGCCACCTCAGTGATAAAAAACTGCGAACCGTTGGTATCTGGGCCGGAATTCGCATAGGCGAGCCGTCCAGCTTTATCGAACAGCAGGCCGGAGGAAACTTCATTCTTAAACTTATACCCGGGATCGCCCGTTCCATCACCTGCGGGATCGCCGCCCTGAATCATGAAATCAGGAATTACGCGATGAAAAATCGTGCCGTCGTAGAGGGGAACGCCGTGCTTGGTGACTCCTTTGACCGTCTTCCAGTCTTTGGTCCCGGTGGCGAGCCCGATAAAATTTTCCACCCCGGTGGGTGCTTTGTCCGGAAACAGCGTACACGTCATGTTCCCCACGGTGGTTTCAATGATCGCGGTAGGTTGACCGGTCGCTGCATGGTGCACGGGCGGCTTCGTCGGCGGCGCGGCCTGAGAACTCGACTGAGCCCAGGTGAGCGCCGTCATAGAAAGCAAAAGAGAAATTGTAAAAACCTCGCGCATGATTGCTCCTCGGATGTGCATGTCGTACAAATCGTTTGCGGCAACGTTGCATTGTACGACAGGAGACGACGGCCAGAGAAGCCAGGTCGCACCGGCATCAATGAGACTGAGACTGCAGCTCATGGCTTACGGTCTCGACCTGACGAAAAACGCGCAGCAGGTTCCCACCGAGTACCTTCTTGATGTCATCCGCGCTGTATCCGCGATCAAGCAGGGCCTGCGTGATTTTGGGCAAGTCTGCCGCTGAGTCCATCCCCCGCGGCGTTGCTCCGCTGACTCCGTCGAAATCAGATCCCAGCCCGACGTGATCCACGCCGGCAATTTTGGCGATGTGATCGATGTGGTCAATCAACACTTTGAACGGCGGCCGCGGAATCTTCGCCATCCACGCCCGTTCCATCCGGTCTACCTCAACGTAGCTGACTGGTTTGCCCTGGGCCTTCAAGGAGTCAACATATTTCTGGATCGCCACCGCCTGATCTTGCGCCTGCGCTTCCACCGCTTTGCGATAGTCCTCATCAAGGAAGCCGGAGAAAAAGTTCACCTGCACGACCCCACCGTTCTTGGCGACGGCGCGCAGCATATCGTCCGTCATATTGCGCGGCGCATTCACCAGGGCGCGTGCCGAGGAGTGCGACGCGATCACCGGAGCCTTCGTGGTGGCGATTGCGTCCCAGAAAGTTTTGTCCGCGACGTGAGAGATGTCTACCATCATGCCCAGCCGATTCATCTCCGCTACGACTTGTTTACCGAAATCAGTGAGCCCGTTGTGGTGCTGTATCTTGGCGTCGTTGATATCGCCGGAGGAATCCGCCCACTCATTCGTGTTTGACCACGACAGCGTCATATAGCGCACGCCCAGCCGGTAGTAGTTGCGCAACAGGTGCATGTCGTTTTCGATGGAGTGGCCGCCCTCGATTCCCATAAGCGCGGCAAGTTTGCGTTCGCCATGAGCGCGCTCAATGTCCGCCACGGAAAAAGCCATCATCATTCGATCCGGATGGCGCGCTGCCTGCTCGTACACGGAGTCAATCAGATCGAACGTGTGCTGTGCAAAATGGCCCTTATTGGTTTCGGGATCTACCCAGATGGAGAAGAACTCTGCCCCGAGATTGCCGCGTTGAGCCTTGTCGAGGCTGAGGTGGCCAACGTCATGCGGGTCAGTTGAGCCGATATCGAAGCCGTCGTCGAGAAAGCGTTGCGGCGTGTCGGCATGGGTGTCCACGACGATCGCCGACTCCTGAATAGCGCGGGCTTGCGGGCCGACGATAATGTCTGAGGAAGTGGAGGACTGGCCCAGTGAAGGAACAGTCAGGGCCAGATACCCGAGCAGGAGAAGACCGAAACGAGTCATAGTTGCGCGCTGTAGCCATAGCCATCGCATGCGAGCACGATTGTATCGGAAAGCGTTCTCCAAGAAACAGGGTCAGCTAACCACTGCGAGTAGCGCTTGCTGGATGCAGGTCTCCAGCGGTCGTCCGGTGTCGATCACGGTTTTGGGCAAGGTAATTGCCTCGAATCGGGATCGCACCTCCAGGTAAAGTTGGGAGTTTCGATTGCCCGCGGAATGCGCATTGAGCGCGGAATGTTCCTCAAGGCGGTGCCTGGCCACTTCTTCGGTGCACACACACTCGAGGATGCGCCAGGTCTGGTGCAGGGAAGCGGCGGCGTTCAACACGTTGTCTATCTGATAGCGCCGCGAGAACGGCCGTCCGTCGAAAAACAGAATGCGCTCCGGATTCCGCTGCAGAAGATAGCCCGCAGTCTCCAGCATCGCTGCTAAACAAAAATCATCCTGCCGCGAAGAGTATTCGATTTCTTGCACCAAAAAAAGTGCATGGCGAATCTCGTCCTTGCTGAGCACGCGCCCAGCGGTGCGCGCCGCTAATTCGCGGGCCAGTGTAGTTTTGCCGGTGCCAGGAAGGCCCGCCATGAGCACGATCATCGAATTATTAGAGCACGATCGGTTGCAGCACGTGCACAGGCCAAGTCATGAATCGCGCCGACTCGCGGAATCATCCATTCGATTGCAGCGTTGCCGTTTGATCACACCGGAGGCACAACATGCCGCTAGTACGAATTTCCCTGCGAGAAGGCAAAAGCGAACAGTATCGAACGGCGGTTGCTGATGGCGTACATCGAGCCATGGTCGAGGGCGCCGCCGTACCAGAGCAGGACCGGTTCCAGATCATAACCGAGCACCCACCCAGCGGTCTTATCTACGATCCGACTTACTTGGGCATACAACGTAGCAACGATATCGTCATGGTTCAGATTACTTTATCAACCGGGCGTAAACTCGCGCAGAAGCGGCAGCTGTTTAAACGGAT
>DATNLE010000008.1:0-16489 GCA_035603035.1 Candidatus Acidiferrales bacterium
AGATAAGGAGATCGACCTTGAAGCAGCATAGCAATTCTGTAAAGAAGAGTGAACCGACATCGAAGCGGGCGAAGTCACGAGGCTCGGTGCAGCGGGATACGAAAGTAGTGCTGGCGGAACTGGTGGGAAAGCTGAAAGAAAAGCTGCATCCGAAAAAAGTGGCAGCAACGAGTGCCGGGGAAAAGCATCAGCGCGGTGAGCTGCGCCCCAATCTCGATCGTCTGACGGTGGGCGTAGATCTGGGCGACCAATGGAGCAACTACTGCATTCTGGGTCTGGCGGGGGAAACTCTGGCGGAAGGACAGTTGCGTACGACGCAGGAGGACATTGCTGAATTCTTTCAGGCATTGAATGTGGCGCGGGTGGTGATTGAGGTGGGGACACACTCGGCATGGGTGCAGGAAGTCATGGGCGGTTACGGACACGAAGTGCTGGTGGCCAATCCGCGGTTGATGGACGGATCGAAGCGGCGTAAGCGCAAGAATGATCGGATCGATGCGAATAAGTTGGCCCGGTTGGGGCGAGTGGATCCAGAATCGTTGTACCCGATCCAGCACCGCAGTCGGGAAGTGCGGCAGGATTTGGTGATGCTGCGAGCCCGCGATGCCTTGGTGGCGGCGCGGACCGAGATCATCAACACCACCCGAGGTTTGGTCAAGAGTATGGGTACGCGGCTACCCAAGTGTTCCAGCCGGAGCTTCGCAAAAAAGGGAGAGGAGGCAGTTGCGGTGGAGATGCAGGAAGCGCTGCTGCCCTTGGTGCGTTTGGCCGCAACCCTGAGTGCTGACATTAAGGAGTACGACAAAAAGATAGAAGAGCTGGGTCGGGAGAAATATGGGCATACGGCGTTATTGCGGCAAGTGAAGGGGGTAGGACCGATCACGGCGCTAGCCTACGTATTGACCTTGGAGAATCCAGAGCGATTCACGAAGAGTCGAGATGTGGGGCCGTATCTGGGATTAGTGCCGAAGCAAGAAGACTCGGGAGAGAGCCAGCCGCAATTAGGAATCAGCAAAGCCGGAGATACGATGGTGCGCAAGCTGCTGGTGGGGAGCGCGCACTATATCTTGGGGCCGTTCGGACCGGACACGGACTTACGACGATATGGGTTGCGGCTCTGCGAGCGTGGTGGGAAGAATGCGAAGAAGAGAGCGGCGGTAGCAGTGGCCCGGAAGCTGGCCGTCTTACTACACCGGCTGTGGGTGAGTGGAGAGGTGTACGAGCCGCTGCACAACGCGATGTCGGCACCGATCGCGGCGGCAGCCTAGCCAGCCAGGGGGAAGAGGAAAGAAGCCGCAAGCGAGGGGACAATCGCCACGCGATTTGTTGTGGAGGGCAGGACCGAAGTTGATGAAGCGAGAACCAGATTCGATCCAGGAGGTTTGGCAGACGACGACATCCATCGCCTTGTTCGGGTGACTGCGTATCATGTGCTGGTCCATAAGATCGCTCGTTAGATGGCAGCCCCAACAATCCCAGGTTCATTACGGCAGTGATGGACCTGGGTATTTAGATCGAACCCCAACTTGCACCGGGCCCTTAAGCGGCCCATTCAGAGTGCGGATAGAAGCATGGCAACGGTGGGGTGACGTCGGCCAGAGTTTCCAGGAGGACTTGGTTCGAAGCAAATCCAGAGTGTTCTGCGGCCGAAACAAAACGATGATAATGATGCAGAATTCCAGAACGGTGAGGCGGAGTGTGGATGCTGTGGGATGCCGACGAGCAAGCTCGAGAAAGAGCGAAAACCACTCCCCCTAAGGAACGAAGCTCAACTGAACTGCGTTTCGCTTCGTTCCCAGCTCGATTGTGAAGTGACTTGCGGGGCTGTCAAGGGTCAAGATGAACGCCGCCCTTCGGCGGCGCCCTTGACAGCCCCGCAAGTCACCATCGAACGTCTATGCTAACGCCGGAAAACAAATTAAGGAGGCCGCCACGTCGGCCTTGACATTTATGACCTTCTCATAGAAGCACATGATATGTCCGGTTGAGATAGCACATGATATGTCCGCTTTGCGGGCGGTGAGGATGAGAGACCATGCGGAGCATGGAGACTTATCCGAGGACCGCGATGGAGCGGGCAATGAAAGTACAGGACGTGATGTTGCAGGCGATGGCGAAGAAGATTACGTGGTGGCAGGCGGCCGAGATTCTGGGCATCAGCGACCGGCACATGCGGCGGTGGCGTGAGCGCTACGTGGAAGAGGGCTACAACGGATTGCTGGACCGGCGGCGGGGCAAGCCCTCGCGTCGCCGGGTGGCGGTGGCGACGGTGGAGAAAGTGTTCGCGTTGTACCGGGAAAAGTATTTCGATCTGAACGTGCAGCACTTTCACGAGAAGTTGCAGGCCGAGCACGGGATGGAACTGAGTTACACCTGGGTGAAGCAGGCACTGCAGGGAGCGGGCCTGGTAGCGCGCGGACGCAAGCGCGGGGCGCATCGCAAGCGGCGTGAGCGACGGCCGTTGGCGGGGATGCTGTTGCATATCGACGGCAGCCGCCACCAGTGGTTTCAGGACGAACGCTGGTACGACCTGATCGTGATTCTGGACGATGCCACGAGCGAGATTTATTACGCCCAGCTGGTGGAGGAGGAATCGACGGCGACGGTGATGGCGGGACTGAAGGAAGTGATCGAGCGCAAAGGCGTGTTCTGCGCGCTGTACAGCGATCGGGGGAGCCATTTCTGGTTAACGCCGAAGGTGGGCGGCAGAGTGGACTACCATCGCCGCACGCAGGTGGGGCGGGCGTTGCACGAGTTGGGGGTGCAGATGATCCCGGCCTACTCACCGCAAGCGCGTGGGCGCAGCGAGCGCAGCTTCTCAACCTGGCAGGGCCGCTTGCCGCAGGAGTTGCGGCTGCACCAACTTCGGACGCTGGAGGCGGCGAACCGATTTTTGCGGGAAGACTACATCGCCGAGTTCAACCGCTGTTTTCAAGTCGCGCCCAGGCAGCGGGGGAATGCCTTTGTGCCCTGCCGGAGTCGTGACCTGGAACGGATTTTCTCGCTGCAGTTCGAACGCAGCGTGAACCGCGATAACACGGTGAGCTTTCAGAATCTCAGCTTGCAGATCGAGCGGGTGCGCTGGCGGGCAACCTTGGCAGGCTGCCAGGTGGTGGTGCATCAGCACCTCGATGGAACCTTAAGTCTCACCCACGGACCCCATTGCCTGGGTCGCTATGACGGCGGCGGAGCACCCTTGCCGCCCAAAGCTTCTACAGCGTCGAGCAGGGGAAGGGGAACTGCCCCCTTCCCCTGCAACCCCATCCCCAAAATCAACCCAACCCAATCGGCGAGGGCACAACTTTGAAACCGGACATTTCACTTGCTACAAAAAGCGGACATTTTAACTTGCTACCGACAAGAAGAAAGCTCTTATTACAAAACACGAACAACCAATGTTTGATCTTACTGAGCGCGACTCTTAGTTCATGCCTGCCGTACCAGCAGTGAAAACTCCTTCGAGAGCCTAAACCCATTTCTGGTTCTGAATTCGTAATGCCCCTCGGCGCAGGTCACAACGGCACAGTCAGTGGAAGCGAACGAATCGAAGTTGGAGATCGAGACGCTTTCGTGAAGCAGTCGGTTCCGTCCTCTATTATCGGCGGCACGCTGCCACCTTTGTTACCACCCAGAGCATCGTCCACCTGTGAAATGGCAATGGGTACACGTGGCGAATTTTTATCTGTTGACATCGGACATACCCACGAGTATTCTCTCGCACAATTCCCCGCAATAACCCCGAATAGGTAGGACGCTCGTGCCATATTATCCGACTAGAAAGCTTACCGTCTTGGCATTGGACCCGAGTGTAAGGGACGGCAGAAAAATTCTCAGGACTCAAATTGAGATTCCAAACGAAGCGGTAAATGAGGGTCCGAAGGGCTATCGCGTTCACATCATCGATTACGACTCGACCAGTGACATCCTGTATCCGGCGGCCCCTATTCCGGCCGGGATGAATCGTGATGATGATCTTCCTGTCGATCCTTTCCAGAAGCTCACTGATACTCAGTTGTTGAGGCTTCCAGAATTCCACGCATGGATGACCTATGGCATCATCATGAAAACGCTTTCCCGCTTTGAATTTGCCTTGGGACGCAGAATTGGATGGTCGTTTGAAGGACATCAGATCCAAGTTTCCCCCCATGCGTTTGCCGACGCGAACGCATTTTACTCGGATCGATCGCAGGGACTCTTTTTTGGATACTTCCCAAGCTTAGATGCAAAGCGGACGATCTTTACTTGTCTATCCCATGAAGTCGTTGCTCACGAGACTACCCACGCTCTTCTGGACGGCCTGCGGGAACGCTACACTGATCCGTCATCCCCGCAACAAGCGGGCTTCCATGAAGCATTCGCGGATATTGTCGCACTCCTTTCTATTTTTTCAGCGGAATCGGTAGTAGCGAAAATGGTGGACCTCGGAATGCCGAATGTCAGCGCCACAACAGTCCGGCGTTCCGACATGACGGCTGACAAATTGAGGTCTTCGGCGTTGCTTGGTCTAGCTCACGAGATGGGCTCCGAACTATCCGGAATTAACGGTCAGGCACTGCGCAGGTCCGCAACTCTTCCGCCCAGAACTGACTACCTAACATCGAGGCAGTTTCACGAGCCTCACACATGCGGTGAGGTTCTGGTGGCCGCGGTCCTCAATGCTTACCTTGACGTGTGGATCAAGCGGCTGAAAGTCATTGGTGATGCGTCCACGCTGGATCGCGAGCGAGCGGCTCAGGAGGGCGCCGAGATCGCAGACCGGCTTCTCACCATGTGCATTCGGGCTATAGACTACTGCCCGCCAACGGACCTCCAGTTCTGCGATTTTGCAAGTGCGGTCCTTACGTCTGACTGGGAACTGAACCCGAAAGACGAAAAATTTGAGATTCGAGCGACGCTTCTCGAATGGCTCAAGGACTACGGAATACTTCCACGCTCGAACGGATTGCCGGGAAGGCAAGAGGGATCCTGGGACCCGCCGCCTCATCCCGAAGAGTTTCAATACGACCGAACGCACTTCGATTCAATGAAATCTGATTACGATGAGCTGTTCCGATTTCTTTGGGAAAACCGAAAGCCATTCAAATTGAATGAACAAGCGTTCACGCGTGTCTTATCTGTGCGCCCGTGCATGCGGACCGGTCGTGACGGCTTTGTACTCAGGGAAACAGTAGTCGAATACCACCAAAGGCTGAAGGTCTTCGCGAGAGAGCTTTCGCGGCTAAAGATTAGGAAACCGGTGGACATGCCGGATGACACCGAAGTAACTCTCTACGGTGGCAATGCAGTGATTTTTGATGAATATGGCCAGGTTAAATACAACATAGGTAATGCCATCATCCAAAAGGGGGGTAAAGAGCAAGAGAGACAGTCCGACCGCTTGGAATATTTGTGGGAGCATGGCGCATTTAGTAAAGGGGCTTCCAAGATACGGGCATTGTCACGCATGCACCTGATGCGCAGGACGGATTGGTACCGGTCTATCGAAACCACAGATGGCGAGGAGGAATAGTCAAATGCCAGCAAGGAAAACGGCTGTCTCGTCCGGAAGAAAGGCTCCGACATCGGTCTCGATCCGGATGTACAACGTAGGGTTTGGTGACTGCTTTCTTCTGACGTTTCTTTATGCAACGAAAGAACGCTACATGTTAATCGATTATGGCAGCACGGCTGCTCCAAAAGGTTTGCGCGCGGGATACATGGCCGAAGTAGCCAAGGATATAAAAAGCAGGTGCAACGGAAAGTTGGACGTTCTGGTCGAAACGCACCGTCATCGCGACCACATCAGCGGCTTCACAACCCAAGGGGAAGCCACTGGAAAAGCCATCGCGTCACTAGAGCCAGATCATGTAATCCAGCCTTGGACTGAAGACCCAGATGCTAAGCGGGATGCTATGACGGCAACTACAACCCTGCGGAAGAGTGGCGCCGCTGTTGGTAAGCAGCTAACAGCCCACTTTCTTGGTTCTTTGGAAGATATGCATCGAGTAGCCAGGGCGGTTGACCACTTGACGCGGACGGGCGCCATCTACGCCGGGTCCGAGACGCTTAGACAGATGGCCTTCCTAGGGCAGAACAACTTGAAGAATCTCTCAGCCGTCAATAATTTGATCGCGATGGGAAAGGAAGGAGAAGCGCATTACGTCAATGCCGGGATGCAGCTAAACTCGCTCCTTCCCGGTGTTCGAATAACTGTTCTCGGTCCTCCGACGCTCAAGCAGAGCGAGACGATTCGGAGGCAGCGTGCAAAGGATGCCGACGAGTTTTGGCAGTTCCGGAGCTTTTGGGCGTCTCAGCGATTGGCCGCAGATGCTATGGCTAAGCCGATCCATTCAAGACTGCCGCCGACTTTTGCCGGACATCCGAATACCGCACATCCTCCGAATGTGCGCTGGTTCATTGAACAATCACGGCGGATTCACGCGGACCAGACGCTGGAAATTGTCCGCGACTTGGATAGCGTGATGAATAACACAAGCGTCATTCTTCTCTTTGAAATCGGTAATCGCAAATTGCTCTTTCCGGGAGACGCACAGATCGAAAACTGGGCATACGCCCTGCAGAATAAAAAATGGTGCGAACTGCTTAAGGACGTCAATTTATATAAAGTGGGACACCATGGGAGCTTGAACGCCACTCCGAAGTCGCTATGGAAACTGTTTCGCCACAAAGGGGACGAGCACGTCCATGACCGCCTCGAAACGCTATGTTCGACCAAGGCGGGAAAACATGGGAGCACGAAATCAGGTACCGAAGTACCTCGTACGGTGCTCGTGAAGGAACTGCAGACAAACAGCACCTTCAGTTCCACCGAATTGTACAAGGCGCCGGACAAACTCTCGCGTCTTGTCACGATTGATGTTAGTGGCCGGAAGAATCGTTGAGATCTTCATCACGGGCTCGGGACCCTGCCCGCCCGCGTGGACCTGACGATCTCAAGCAGGTGTGCTCCGGTGTGCACTGCGAATGGAATTGCCGCGAACTAAATTAGTACCTTGAACAGCGGAGTCACGTGGTGTAGATTTGGGCCGGTTCCGTCAGTGCGCAAGTCTGTCTCGCGTGTCCTGAACCGAAGAAGCTGTCACGAGACTTATGAACTACTGGATCTTTCAGTCCGTTACCGAGCGCTACGATCTCAGAGAGACGCTGCAGGAGGGCAAAGAGGAGACTTGGGTGATTTCCCGATACTGGCAACAGATGTTGCCGGGCGACCTCGTTTTCTTTTGGCTCGGCGGCCCTCCGGCTATCCGGGGAATCTATGGCTGGGCACTCTGACCACCACTCCCGTCTCCGATGGTGACAAACAGTATGGCGCCAGAGTGAGATGTGACAAAAAGCTAACCACTTATCTCTCAGTCGAAAAGATTCGCGCCGTCCCGCTGCTCAACGACATCTCAATTGTGCGAGCGCCCCAGGGTTCGAACTTCATGCTGTCCAGAGAAGCGGCTCGGGCGATCGCAGAACTCATCGAACCAGAGGCAAAGCCCTTAATCCCTCCGATTCCTGCGGAGCTTGTCGACTCCATCCGTTCCGGGGGCTGTGTTCTGTTTGCTGGCGCCGGCCTTAGTGCCAGGGCCGGCGTACCAACCTGGAACCAATTCCTGAACGACCTCCTCACATTTGCCAGCGGCCAGCAAATCATTGATCCGTCCGATGCTGCGTCACTGAGCGCAGCTCTCAAGGAAGGCGCACGAAACGCGGCTGCAGATGGATTAGTGCACGCCTTTGGCTCGAGACGAGAGATGCTCGAGGGGTTCTTGCAGAACACGTTTCCGCAAAAACAAAGCCTTTTGCGATTTCACGATCTTCTGGCGCAGATTCCGTTTGCCGCGGTGGTCACAACCAACTATGACGACCTCCTGGAAGAGTCATTCCCGGAGTTCACCACGGCGGTAATCGCGACGCTGACGGACCGTGCAGATATCGAGTTTTTGCGAGTGACCGAGAACTATCGAGTATTCGTAAAGCTCGCGGAGGCTCCTCAAGGAGTACCTCTTGAACTGCTCAGCCAGGGTCTGACCTCGCTGCTAGGTTGGGCAGGATACCTTTGCCAGCGCCTGAAGGAAACCGCGCAAGAGTCCAGCACCGACCCAATTCCGACCAACGCATTCGCCCTTGTTTTGGTGGATGAACTTGATGCCCACATGCATCCCCGTTGGCAGCAGGTTCTGGTAGGGCGCCTTAAGCAGGTGTTTCCAAACGTCCACTTTATTGCCTCGACCCACTCACCGCTGATCGTGGGCGGCCTAGACACTCCCGAGGTCGACCGCTTCGTAGTGCAGAACGGTAAAGTCTCAGTTCTCGATGTCGCCCAAGAGGCAACGGTCGGCCGGACGGATCAGATCCTTACCAGTCCGCTGTTTGGGCTGACGTCCGCGCGCGGACAGCGATCAGGAGAGTTGCTCGATCGCTACGCTGACCTGGCGGCCAAAGACGAACTCACGGCAGACGAAGAGAAGGAATTTACTGATCTAGCGCGCGTGCTGCGCGTCGCAGTTCCCACCGATGAAGAACAGGCTACTGCAAATCAGGTGTTTAACCTGATTCAGTCCGCGCTCGAGGGGAAACTGGGGGAAATGAACGAAGGTGACAGGGAAAAGATCATGAGGGAACTCAAGGTGCGATCAAAAGAGATCGCAACCGGGTCAGCCAGGGATCTATGAAGAGCGTAAGATTTGTAGCCCCAAACTTCCGCTGCAGCGTTTCGCGCGCGGGCAGTTCCCGTCGAATCATACTATTGGACTATGCAGCGACCGATTCTGTACTTAAAACCATTCTGGAGGGTCTCAGGTATGAAGTTCATAGCATCGAACCTTACGATTTTGAGGAGTGGAGAACACGGGCGAGACAGCAGACCACTCAGGCTATTGAAGAATTCAAGAGTACCAGCAAGGTTACGTTCAACGCGAGCATGTCAATTGAGAGCGGTGAAGATAGGTGTCAAAGTATCAAATTGATCTGAATCCGTACCGGGCATGGGTCCCTGATACACCGGAATAATATCCTCAATGATCCGACCCCGTGTCCTTTCCCAGGAATCGGGAGGGAATAGGCAGGTTCTGTGGCAAAACGACGTTCAGTTTTCGTGGAAAGCCCGCCTGCCCGGCGTCCCCTGAAAATCTTCGCCTTCGATCCTATGCTTGGCAGGGCCGCCGACAATCGCATCACGATTGACATTGCCAATGAGCCCTTGGCTCCCGGTCCGCACGGCAGCAGAGTGCAGGTCGTCGACTACGACGGCGCCAACAAGTGCTACTACGAACCCGTCAACCTTGACCATCCCTTCATTCTCATGCAAGGAGGCCTTGCCCCCACCGAGTCCGACCCGCGCTTTCACCAGCAGATGGTCTACGCGGTGGCGATGAAGGTGATTGAGAACTTCGAACTGGCGCTCGGACGCAGAATAACCTTCCGCCGCAGCCGGCGGCTGCGTCTCATGCCGCATGCTTTTTATGGGGCCAATGCCTTCTATGATCCGAAACTGCTGGCCATCCTGTTCGGTTATTTTCGTGCCGATCGCTCCGACCCCGGCCCCAACCTTCCCGGGCAAACCGTGTTTACCTGCCTCTCCCAAGACATCATTGCCCATGAAATGACGCACGCACTGGTGCATCGCCTGCGCCGCTTCTTCCTGGAGCCAAGCAATCGCGACGTGCTGGCGTTTCACGAGGGTTTTTCCGACGTGGTCGCGATTTTTCAGCATTTTTCATTTCAATCGATTTTGCGTGACACCATCCAGGAGACTCGTACCGATTTGAGGTCGCCCACCGCGCTCGTGGATTTGGCTCAGCAGTTCGGCTACACCACGGGCCAGGGCCAGGCCTTAAGAACGGCTGTCGATACACCGGACCCGAAACTCTACGAGCAACTCGACGAGTCCCACGATCGCGGCTCCATTTTGGTCGCCGCCGTGTTCAATGCATTTTTCTCGACTTATCAGCACCGGATCAAGGACCTGGTTCGGATCGCCACGGGTGGAACCGGCAAACTGCCCGAAGGAGAGATGCACCCAGACCTGGTCAACCGGATCGCCGCCGAGGCCTCGAAAACCGCACAGCAGATTCTTACCATGTGCATCCGGGCCTTTGACTATTTGCCTCCCATCGATGTCACGTTTGGGGACTATCTTCGCGCACTGGTCACGGCCGATTTTGAGCTGAACCCCGTGGATGATTTTGGCATGCGCGCCAGCATGATCGAGGCGTTCCGAAGTCGGGGCGTGTATCCCGACAATGTCGTCTCACTGGCAGAAGAGTCACTGCTCTGGGAACCGGCCGATGGCCTGCCCGAATTCCCGGTCGAGCAGTTGCACTCGCTGATCTTGAGCGGCGCGCAACAGTACAGCACGTCGGCCGAGCCCGACCGCTTTACTTCTACGGTCTCGACAGATGATCAAGAACGAGATCGCGATACCTCGGTCGCGGGAGTGGAGGAAGAGCCTGAGGCCGATGTCGAGGGTTTCGTGGCTGCACAACTCGGTCAGTATGGCCGGGCCAACGCTGCCGCCTTGGGCTTGGACCCCAACCTTAGCATCAGTGTGCTGGGATTTCACCCGGTCTTCCGGGTTGCTCCCCGCGGTCAACTCCTCGTTGAGATGGTGGCGCAGTTCGGGCAGCATGACTCAACCGCAGACGAAAAGTTCGGTGGCGTCCCCTTCCGCGGGGGTACCACCGTTGTGGCTTCGGCTGAAGGCAAGGTCCGATACGTCATTGCCAAGCCCATGCGATCAACCGACATCGCCCCCGAACTTCAGGAGCAGGCCCAACGTCGCGAGCAGCGACAACTCGACTTTGTCGAACGCGTGGATCGTTCCGATCCCTTTTTGGCTTGGGGCGACGACGCCTACTATAAGAGTCGGATCGCTCGCCGGATGAACTTCGCCGCCATGCATCGAGGTGTTCGATGAGTGGCAAGATTCGTATACGGATGTATAACGTGGGCTTCGGTGATTGTTTTTTGGTGTCCGTGCCGGCCCGACCACGCACCTTGCAGATTCTGTTTGACTGCGGCTCACATGCCGCCGGACCTGGTCCCCGCAAAATAGAGGATGTCGTTCAGGACGTTATCGCCGACGTCTCCACCAAGGGCAAAGCCCGTATCGATTTGGTCGTCGCCACCCACCGTCATCAAGACCACGTGAGCGGTTTTCAAAGCGAGCTGTGGTCGAAGGTCGAGGTCGGCGAAGTCTGGATGCCGTGGACGGAAGACCCGGAAGACCCAGAGGCCCGGAAGATCCTCGAGACTCAAAGCCGGTTGGCCGTCCATCTCGAGTCGACGATGCTGGCGCTTGGTTTGGCTGACGAGGTCATCGGCGTGGCCAGGAACAGCCTGACCAATGCTAACGCCATGCGCACTTTGCATGATGGATTCTTGGGCCAGCCGAGGCGTCGTTTCCTTCCTCCAACGGTGCGTGCAAAATGCTCCTTTACTCCGGCCCATCTTCCCGGCATCAAGGTCCACATCCTGGGGCCCCCCCGTGATCCAGACGTAATACGCGATATGGACCAACCCGCTGCAGAATCCTACCTTCGTTTGCAGGTGGCCAAGGGTGCAACTTCGACCGAGGCCATGCTGCCCTTCCGCTCAAATTGGGTGGTTTCGGAAACGGTTTTCTCCGCGGAAAGAGGGTACCTGGCTCTGAAAGGTTCGGAAATTGGCCGCATCATCAATCTTGGCAAAGGGGAGGAGTTCGAACTCGCCGTGGCTCTCGACAAGGCGGTCAATGGAACGAGCCTGATGATCATGCTGCAAATCGGACGCTCATATCTGCTGTTCCCTGGCGATGCCCAGTGGGGCACTTGGTCTGCCGCTTTGAACGATCCGGTTTGGCGGGCACTATTGGCCAGGACCACGTTTCTGAAAGTGGGCCACCACGGCAGTCACAACGCCTCGCCGAAAGAATTCGTCGAGCAAGTTCTCGGGAACGAGTTTTTGGCGGATGTCTCGACCCGCCCGATGTCCCGATGGAAGTATATCCCTAAGCGCGAACTCCTCGTGGCGCTGAAAGGCAGAGGGGGCAAGGTTGCCCGGAGTGACAAGGCCGAGGCGGACCCTGCTGAGTTCAAGAGGGTCGAAGACCGGTACGTAGACGTCAGCATACCGATGTAAGCTATTGATAATAAAATTTATAATTACAATTGCCAAAATGCGGCAGAAGTGGCGCTACAATTATAACTATTAATGATGTTTATTTTGGTGTTGACAATAGTGCTCTACTGGCTTACCTTGGAGGCAAAGGTGGATTCATGGCACACCAAGCCTCTCCGGACGAGCCGACAACTCGTAAAGGAAAAACGCAGCCCACGACCGTTCGACTCCCTGGGACCTTATTGGAGCAAGCCCAGGAACTGCTTGCAAGCGGAGTTACGGGCATCGCCACGATGAGCGGTCTGATTGCGGGTGCTTTGGAGGCATACATAAAGATGATCCGAAAAGATCAGATTGATCGTGCATTTTTGCAAGCTGCGGAAGATGGCCAATATCAAAGGCTGTCCCGAGAGGTCAACGATATGTTTGCGATCACCGATCGCGAGACCATATCCCTCGAAAAGAAACCAACTGTCGAAAGCCGGGAAACAGTTGCGGCGAGTACGCGGCGTGCATAATTTATGGCGACGGTCATCCGCGGCTCGATCCACATTCTTGCGCTCCCGGGCAGTGCCGAGACACTTGTGTTGGTAGTCGGCCGGAATGCTCTGACCCAAGGAAGCAATTATGTCTTGGTAGCACCCTTGGTCGAGAGGTCCCGCGTACCCGCGACCCCTCTGCCTTGCCACGTTGTTGTCTTGGATACCGGGAGTGAACTGGACGAAAATTGGGTCATCCTATGCGAGTCCATTCGACCCGTGAATAAGGCACATATCGGCAGATTGATAGCCACCATTTCCTCGCAGGTTCAATCGAAAGTAAATAATTCTCTCCAGACTGCTCTGGCACTCGATTAGCCGAGAGCGCCCACTCCTGCGGACCAATGCATACACGAAGGGAACGAAGCTCTAGTATGCTTGTGGCGTTGCGTCTGGGGATATCGAGTGCACACCATCCAGATTGACATGTTTGAGGTTCAACTTGGAGCGGGACTGCTGCTTCAATTTCGGACTCCGCAAGGCCGCGTAGTTCGGATTTTGGCGGACGCGGGTGTTGGCACAGCCCAAAACTATCCTGCCGACCATGTCCACAAGAAGCTGAATGCAGCCTTCGCCGACTTTGGCGACTCCTCGCGGCGAATAGATCTGATGGTGGGCACTCATTATGACGCCGATCATCTGAAGGGACTAGTTCCGATCATCGAAGATGAGACGATCGAAATCACCGAAGCCTGGCTACCGCCGGTCGCCAATGATGAGCAACGCCCTTTGTCAGATGGCCCACCTCGTAGCAAGGACTTCCTCGCTCACCAGTTGCGGGACGAACTCGGCGAAGCGAAACTCTCCGCCTACCTGGCGAACAAACTTGCCGTCTGCAACGTTCTCGGCAGTCTCGATCGACTGGCAGAAAATCCGTACGAATCCAGTGAGGAATATCGTGATTTTCCGCCATCGAATGACTCCCGATTCGACTGGCTCCACCAATTTGAGAGCCACCGCCACGAGGCTGTCCAGAGACTTGCCGACAGTAACCAGGGACACGCAGACGATGATGTCTTTGTCCCCGATTTACTCTCCCCTCAGACCCCATCGGTTCTTCATTGGTTCACTTTGGCCTTCGGGATTTTGCTGTTCTTCGCTCCGTGGATGTTCCACTTTACTGCTCTCTATAAAGTTAGCCTCAGCTCATGGATTGCCGGCGCGGCGATCGTGTGCCTGGCTGCCCTCAGAATCCGCGCGTCGTCTCGCTGGACCGAATGGGTGATCGCGAGCCTTGGTTTCTGGTTCATCTTCCTGTCCGCGCTCCCCGGGTTGGCCAAAACGCCTGCACTCATCGTGTCGATTGCCGGGATATTCCTCTTCTACCTTGTTTTTGCTGACACCTGGGTGTGGTTCCGCTCGCCAACGATAAAGCCCTCGGTTAACCTTACCTTGCAAAATGCAGCGACTTACTTTCGTGAACGGTGGACCTCCGATCGTTCCTTGATCAAAGACGACGCGCGAAGCCTGGCCTTCCTTCGAAAAGGCGCAGCCCAACACGCCATTAACATTCACTCACTTGCCGCGGTTGTACGCGCCTTGCGTGCGCGGAACATCCCGATGGATTGCCACACGATTCGCGATGGAATTCCCCGGCGGTTCGTCTGGAGTTCCTCGGAAGCCCGCGTCACACCAGGGGAACAACTTGCGACCGACGGTCCCGAGTTCATGCTACTCGGCCCTTCGAATGGATTGGTCAGAAAACACTGGGATCGGCTTCCCATCGGTCACTACATGGCATTGGCAACGTTCGACCGGGTACCGGTCATGTCGATCAGCCCCAGCAATCAACTCAGCTATGTGATTCGAATCGCGTTTGCTGACCAGGCCATACTCCTCACCGGTGACGCGGGATGCGTAGACTTCAAGCCGGGATCGCGCGGTAGGTTTCATAAGAGGCTGCTTGACGCCCTTCTGCCTCTACATGTGATTCAAGTGGCGCACCACGCCGGCCAGAACGCGGAATTTTACAATGTGCTCGGTGAAGCGGGATACGGGGCACAACGGAATCCCTCTTGGCTCCTTCTTTCCCATGCTACCGATGACCCCAAACGGCCTTCCGAGATCTTCGCTTCCTTTCTGGGTCAGGTCCAAAGCGCTACTGGCCGAATCAATCTGCTCTTTACGAGTCGGCCGCAACGCAACAAAGTTCGTAGCTTCACCTCCTTGATTTGCCCTCCTACCGACACTCCTCGCGAGGTCGGAGATGTCAGGCTTTACTACGATTCGAGCGGCTGGCATGTGGAAAAGCACTTAATTCAGGTGTGACTTGGAGCGGTCCGGTCACCGAATCCGTGCCATCTGTGTTTCAGTTGTCTCTACCAGCACACGCCTTAGTCGTAGCCACCGGAGTCGCGTCTTTCGGCAGCCGACTGCTGTACCCGCCCCCTCTCTGGTAGGCCGATTCGTGAACCAGCGAATTCGGTGGGATCGTCCTTCGCCGCCACCAGTTCATCCGATGTCCCCATTTCCCGCTGGTCCAGTCGTAGTGTCGTTTGATCACCACCTCCGCCAAATTCCACGCCCCCTTTAGCGACTCGTGTGCCTTGCCATTTGGGTCGGCAGGAACGTATCCGCCTGGGGTTTGTCCTAAGACTTCTTTCTTGCGAATCGGATCGACTAACAAGTGTTGGGTCTCGGCCTCTTCGAGCATCCATTCGAGTGTTATCTTCGACAAGCCGCTCTCGGCCTCCGGATAGCCTCCGCCGACATCGCAGTGCACACCCGCGAACCACACTTGCTTCAGATCCTTGGGTCCGTGCGGCCGGGAAGGATCCGTGCCTGGGCGCCACAAATTACTGCGGAAAAATGCGCGATGCTCATCGATTGAAACCGCGTGGCGGGCGTGCTCAATATCGGGATTGTCGGCCGAGTGCGGCAGTCGGAGGGGATTCTCAATCCATCCCACGGAACTTACCGTATCCCATACTCCTACAAACCACGGCCTACAATCCGTTCGGGACATGGTCTCGCGAAATTTGTCCGCCAAATCGAAATACTGGCTTTTCGCCCCTTGTTGCTTACTATTTCCCTCTGCTGCCCGATCGATGCCCATCATCATGCGCACCGCATACGGCACCAAAGGCTGATTGCCCTTGCGAATGAGCCCGTACATGCACAATAAGGAGCAGACCGCGCGCACCGCATATGCTCCTCGGCTAAACCCGAATAAAAACACCTTGTCATCCGTTTCGTAGTTTTCCATCAGGAACGAGTAAGCGTCGCGAACGTCACTCGCGAGCCCATAGCCGAGCGCCTTCCCCAAAAGCTTGGTCACTTGTCGCGAAAATGTGGTGAGCGCGCCCGCGGGCTCCATGGTTCCGAGGCCGGGATGATAGAACGTGAGTTGCTTACCTGGGTCGTGGCCGAGTGCGTAGAAGAGTTTCACTACGTTGGTGTTATCGTGCGCAAATTCATTAGCAGTGCCGTCACAACAGATCACGATGTTCCGTGCCATCTTCGGTCCGCTCCATGGAGAGTACAAACACTACCTCTCATCAGCTCCGATTTCAAGACTCGGACGCCTGAAGCACAGGCGGATTTGGTCAGCGCAAGACATTGTTTTGTTCGTGTTTCGTAACAGAAAGTCTCGTGAGATTGACACACTCTCATCTCAGTGCGGTAGTAGCCTCGCCTCGTAATCTTATTCCCCTCGCTACTTTCTGCGCTTCCCCCAAGCGCGATGGGATGCAGTCATTATTCCGATTGCCCTGGGCTGACTGCAGCTTCGAGCCCGTACGCCGTTTCCGACTTCTAGGAGCCGCCTCGGAATGTCAGTCGACGCTTGGTTTGGGGCTTCGATTGTGTGCCTTCGTTTTCTAGGAGTCCGTCCGAGAATTGCTTTTTGAAAGCAGCTTCAGCAGCCA
>DATNLE010000011.1:0-21310 GCA_035603035.1 Candidatus Acidiferrales bacterium
TCCGTATTCCGTCGTCTCGGGCGATCCCGCGAGGATCGTTAAACAGTACGATTTTTCCAAGGAAAAATGGGTACTCGGTTGTGTTCGACCGCTAGCTACCGCCGAACGAAAACTCCCGGTGGCCGCGGCAAGCTTCCTTGCTGAGTCTTGAGTCGTTGCAGATATAAATCGGGCGTAATCGAAGATATTGTTTCAGGGGAAGATAGAGATGAGCGACTCTCGCCAAGAGATCCGCGAGGATGTTCTCACGGGATTTTCGCGCGCAGCGAACAAACTCCGCAGTCTGTGGGTCGCTTGGACCTATTCGTTCGCTTCGATTGGCAAAGATGTCTCGGTGCATTATACCTGCGACCTGCAACGCTCCGGAGCTCCCTATATCAAGATTGGGAACCGCGTGATGCTTGGCAGGGAGGTGTGGCTGAACATTCCGAACGTCTCCATCTGTGATAGATCCGCTATCGTCATCGGAGACGGCTGTGGGATCGGACGACGTTCCGTGATATCGGCAAAGAACCAGATTCATATAGAGCCAAATACTGTTCTTGGCCCTTCGGTACTTGTTATGGATCACAATCACGCCTTCGAAGATGTGACTGTTCCGATTGGTCAGCAGGCTATGACGCCGGGTGGGAGAATCCGTATTGAAGAAGGGTGCTGGATTGGGTTCGGAGCCGCAATCATTTGCAGTCGGGGTGAACTCGTAATTGGACGGGGCTCTGTGGTCGGTGCGAACTCAGTTGTGACCCATAGTGTTCCTGCCCATTCGGTAGCGGTCGGCAACCCGGCCAGAATTGTGAAGCAGTACGATCCACTCAAGAAAGCCTGGATGCGTGTTACCCGCCCGCACCTTCTGTACGAGGCTGAGTTTGGCGATACGGACGAAGCAAGGTTAAACGAGTATATCGAAGATCAAGCGCACGCAACGTAAACGTAGAAGACAGATCTGAAGGATTTGACATTGCCTGTTTTCACAATCGATCCGCTAATGGACGCCCGGTGGGATGAGCTTTTAAACCGACATCCTCGCACGAGTGTGTTTCATACTTCTGGTTGGTTGGCAGCCCTGCAGCAAACTTATGATTACGAACCGATTGTGTTCACTACTAGCCCGCCGGAAGAGCGGCTGAGAAATGGCCTCGTTTTTTGTAAGGTGAAGAGTTGGGTTACTGGGCGGCGTTTGGTGTCGCTGCCGTTTTCCGATCATTGCGCGCTGTTAGCCGATACCTCAAGCGAGCAAGAAGAGTTGTTATCACACTTTTGCGAGCGCGCCAGCCGTGATGGTTACACGCATGCGGAAATACGGCCAAAGAACACAGGGGACTCCGTACCGCTGGCGGCCGCTAACCTGGAGATCGCGGAGAGGTTCTGTTTGCACGCACTCTCGCTGGATCCGCCGCTGGATGTACTGTTCCATAACCTTCATAAAGACTGCATTCAGCGCAAAATTCATCGCGCACAAAAGGAACATCTGAGCTATGAGAGCGGACGAACGGAACCCCTTTTGCGCACGTTCTACCAACTTCTGATGCGCACTCGTCGCCGCCAGCTACTGCCGCCCCAGCCGTTAAAGTGGTTTCGAAATCTGGTTAAGTCGATGGGTGAAAACCTTACGATCCGAATCGTTTCCAAGGACCATTGTCCGGTAGCGGCGATGCTGACACTGTCACACAAGACGACGCTGACGTTCAAGTATGGCTGCTCAGACGAGAGGTTCCAGAATCTCGGTGGTACTCCGTTTCTGTTTTGGAAAGCCATTCAAGAAGCGAAAGACCAGGGCCTACGGGAGCTTGATCTTGGCCGCTCGGCGATAGATCATACAGGCTTGATCCAGTTCAAGGATCGCCTAGGGGCCGTCAAGACAGTGTTGCCTTATTGGCGAGGCCCAAGCGGGAGAGCTGCTGCGCCGGCGCGTCTATGGTGGAAGATTCGGATGACCAAGGGAATAATGTCCTGGATCCCGGAACCTGTTTTGGTCGCTTCGGGCCGGTTCCTGTATCGCCACATCGGTTAGCGGTACTTCTCAACCGTCGGCAAGCGAAACAACATGAGCATTGCTTCGATCGATCAATCGCAGAGAACTGGAATCGCCGATGGGGACATCACTCAACTTTGGAGGCTGGGGTCTCTGAAAAACGGGACCGGCCTCCAGGGTAATGAGGAGAATCATTCCGGACTAAAGAGCGAGATGAACACAGCACTGCTCGATTTCTATCTCTGTCCGGAGCAGTTCGTCGACTTCGAGATTAGCGGGCGGTTATCCCCTGAAGCTGGCTATTTCCGTTTCGGTCAGAATGCGTGTTACTCGAGATCTGCTTCCGGATATCGAGCTAGTCGACCTGACCCTACTCTTTATGACGTTCTAAACGACGTCACGGTTCATGAGTCGAAGCTGAGTCTGCCATTTGATCCAGACGAAGTGATTGACAACTTACGGCGTGAACGCTATGCCAACCGCAATGGCCAGGGCGCTCTGACAAGATGGGAACGGTCACTGAAAGCAATTTACTATTTTCTTCGGCCATTCATGCATGTCAAGCACCGAAAGCACCTTCAACGAGCGCGGCTGATCGGATGGCGTGACCGTAACTTCCCGAGATGGCCGGTAGACACCTCCGTGGAAGATTTGTGCGAGCATTTGCTCCTTTTTTCCATGAAAGCTAAGCGCATCGATAAAGTTCCCTTTATCTGGTTCTGGCCGGATGGTGCTCGGAGTTGTGTCGCGATGACGCATGATGTCGAGACTGAAGTAGGTAGGGAGTTTTGTGCGGAGCTGATGGATGTGGATGAGTCTTTCGGCATTAAGTCCTCGTTTCAAGTCGTCCCCGAGGGGCGATACGAGGTTTCCCCTGCATTTATTCAAACCATTCGTAGTCGAGGGTTCGAGATAAACGTTCAGGACCTTAACCATGATGGCGATTTGTTTCGAAATCGAAACGAGTTTTGCCGTCGAGCCGCAAGGATCAATGAATTTGCAGGGCACTATGGTATCTCTGGCTTTCGTGCGGCCGTGCTTTACAGGAACCTAGATTGGTACGATGCGCTTCAGTTCTCGTTCGATATGTCGGTACCTAATGTTGCCCACCTTGATCCACAGAAGGGTGGTTGTTGTACGGTGATGCCGTACTTCTTCGGTAAGACGCTCGAAATTCCGGTTACCACGACACAGGACTACATGTTGTTTCATCTGCTGAATGATTACTCATTGGAGTTGTGGAAAGAGCAGATAGGCCTGATCGTCGCAAAAAACGGACTGGCGAGCTTTATCGTCCATCCTGATTACGTCATCGAGCAGAAGGCCAGAGGAGTCTACCGAGAGTTGTTGACATTCTTATGCGAATTGAGATGCAGACACAGAATTTGGTCCGCGCTTCCCGGGGAGATCGACTGTTGGTGGCGAGCTCGCCACAAAATGCGTATCGTGGGCCAACCGGGCAAATGGCGAATTGAAGGCGAAGGTTCTGAGCGCGCCAAACTTGCCTTCGCTCATATTGTCGGTGACCGACTCGAATACGTTATTTAACCTCCGTTCGACGCCAGATATTTGTTTATTTATGAAGGAGAAGTAGAGAATCAGATGCCCGAGATGAATCTCATCCGTAGCTGTGGCCGAGTCAAGGGACTTATCGGCAACCTGCTCCTTGGTGACGGCCTCAAGGCCAAGGCAATGCGGGGTGGAACTTGGCTTGGTGCAGGCAGCGTTACCGAGCAGGTGGCCCGGTTTACCCGGAACATGATTTTGACAAGATTGCTTGCGCCCGGCGCCTTTGGCGCCATGGCGATTGTCCTGTCTTGTTCAGCCATCATCGGGACGTTGACGGATGTGGGGCAGAGGGCGTCCGTAATTCAGAACCCGAGAGGCGGGGAGGACGCCTACCTCAATGCCGGTTGGTGGATTGCAATGTGCCGTGCACTCTCCATCTATGCCATTATTTTTGCTCTGGGCCCTCGGGTAGCCCAATTTTATGGGAACGCGGAACTAAGCGGATTGCTTCGAGTGGCGCTTCTAGGCACTCTGTTCGATGGCGCCATGAGTCCGCGTTCCATTCTTCCTCAGAAAGAGATGAAGTTTGGGCGCTGGATGGCTATCAGCAACGGCGGTGGAATTTGCGGGGTCATCCTAACGGTGATTCTTAGTTTTTATCTTCGTGATGTATGGGCCTTGGCCATTGGATCCTGCAGCGAGAACGCATTCCGTTGTCTCCTGTCATATATTTTGTGTCCCGGGCTGCCCTCACTAAGATTTGACCGGCGTGCTGCTCGGGATCTCTATAAATTCTCAAGAGCAGTAGTCGGGCTATCGTTTCTCAATCTTATCTTCTCGCGCACCGACATCTTTTTCTTGGGTAAGCTATATTCGACGACCACATTAGGGCTATACACTATGGCGATCTTCCTAGTTCAGACGCCCTCGAGCTTCATTACCACCGTGATGAGCCAAATCCTCTTTCCCTCTTTCGCCCACGTCCAGAATGACAAGGAACGGGTCAATCGTATCCTAATAACCGTGACTTCGTGGCTAACTCTGCTTGGGCTTCCAGCCGTAGTTGCTATTTGCTTATGCGCGCGCTCGCTTCTTTCGGTCATATACGGGGCAAGATATATGGCAGCCGCGGGACCGTTGGCGTTTGCAGCCGCTGTGGTGTGCCTGAATGTGCTGAACGCTGCCGTCACGTGCGTCTTTAGCGGCATCGGCCGTCCGGCGTTGCATCGCCGCGCAGTGGCCGCGTCCGCCGTGGCCATGCTGCTGGCGATTTATCCCGCCTGCAAACTCTTTGGGGTGGTGGGAGGCCAGATTGCAGCCTTGCTGGCGATTACTCTTAGCTATTTCCTGCAAGTGGTACGCATGCGTGACGTCACGGGTTTGAACCTGCTCGGCTATGCAAGAGGATTTGCAATCCCAGCGCTAGGCTCCGCCGGAATGCTGGCGGTCGTCCTCGGTGGTCGCCGCCTAGGCCTAACGCCTGGGCCGATCGCGGATGTAATCCTTTGCACTGGAAGCTGTCTAATCACGTACGCCTTCTGCGGGTCTATTCATCTTCGCGCCTCAAAAAGACAGGATAGGTTGTACGGCACAGAAACGCCGGAAACGGCTCCTGTTCTTTGATGTGCCGCGGCGCACATTTGCGGGGCGGCCGGTCTCCACATGCTGAGAACCGAGCAGGCTTGCGTTCCCAAGTAAGGCCACCAAACTGAAGCGAAAACTTGGCGATTGAGCGAGCGCGCAGGGGTTGACTTTATTGTCTAGCTGCCACCACATGCGATTTTTCAGAAGGAAAAGGGTTCTGACTGACAAATATGCTTAGGTCTTCGCATCATATCTACGCCGGCGTCGCAGACCATGAGGGGTTTGTTTCTCGGGTCCTGACGAAACTGTACAGTTTCTGGGTGGGCGTAACGTACCCGTTTGCGGGCGCGGGACGCAAGCTGTCGCTGCACTATGCGAGTGAGATTTCGCGAAGCCTCGCGCCGTACATTCGGGTGGGGAATCGCGTCGAGATCGGGAAGCACACCTGGTTTCACACGTGGTCCAAACTCGACGTCGAACGAGACCGCGAGGTGAAGATCGTCCTCGAGGACGATTGCCGGATCGGGCCGCGGTGCACAATAACCGCCGGGAATTTTATTCACTTTGAGCGCGACGTGGTGCTTGAATCCGACGTTCTGGTCATGGACCACTCCCATGCTTATGAAGATGTGAGCAGTCCGATCAGCCTGCAGGGTACTACTCCGGGTGGGATAATTCGGCTCGGTGAAGGTTGTAGGATCGGCCCGAGGGCCGCCATATTGTGCAGCAACAAGGGTGAAGTGGTGTTGGGAGCGAATTGCGTGGTCGCCCCTGGCGCTGTAGTCACCCGAAGCTTCCCGGCGAATTCATCGCTTGTCGGGAATCCGGCCCGGGCAGTGCAGAAATCGGTCATAAGCACGGTGAATGCCAGAAGATCCGCGGGCATGCCGGAGTTGACCCCGCAGATTTAGAGGTGAAGGGCATGGCAGAAAATTGCTTGGGGCAAGACCCTAGACCGATCGGTTATACAAGCCAAGGAACGATGGAAGATCCTGTGTGGTGGTTAACGCGGATAGCTAACAAACTGCGTACGGTGTGGCTGGGGAAAACCTATCCGTTTGTATCGTTCGGTAAGAGGACGTGGACACACTACTCCTTGCACGTAACCCGATCCGCCGCACGGTACACAAGCATCGGAGAAGGCGTAGGCTTTGGCCGGGATGTCTTGCTGGACGTGTGCCCAGCTCCTGGCACAGATTCACCGGTTCTGATTCTGGAGGACGGCTGCGGGCTACAACGGCGGGTCGTCGTTTCGGCACGAAATCGCATTCACATCATGCGGAATGCGATATTTGGTCCTTCGGTGCTAATGATCGATCATGGCGGCGATGTGGAATGGGGAGCAAATTCCGCAGTCTGCGGACCACAAGCGGGAGGCGGGACCATCCGGATCGAAGAAGAGTGCTGGATTGGTTTCGGCGCCACGATTGTTTGCCAGCAAGGTGAACTGGTCATCGGACGACATTCCGTGGTGGGAGCGAACTCGGTGGTGACGCGCAGCATTCCTCCGTATTCCGTCGTCTCGGGCGATCCCGCGAGGATCGTTAAACAGTACGATTTTTCCAAGGAAAAATGGGTACTCGGTTGTGTTCGCTCTGTAGAGAGTGCCGAGCAATAGGTTCCGGATCCGTGTCTGGTGCTCTTTCCTAAAACAAAGTCACGACCTATTTCATACGAAACTCACGCGGCGGTACTGCGTACAACATCGATTCGCTCGAACTAGGCATTTTTGACTTTGTTTACGATCTGGGGGTTGTCCCCTTGAATCCGGGAGCCTGCCAGTGGCGGTTTGTCCTGGTCGACGAGCTCCAAATGCTCGAGTGCAGGGATTGCAGGCCGGACTTCTTGATTGACATAGAACCTCTCGGCCATGCCGACGAGCGATGGGGAGGGATATTAAACCTCCGAACGAATTCTCAATTTTCGACAGAACCGGCAGACGCTCCGATCTAAAGGCCGTTCGCGGTCGACGATGGACCGCTCTCAGCTCTCGCTAAAGACGATACAGCATCCATCAATCATGGCTGATTCTAGCAATACAAGTCCCAGATGTGAGATGAGTGAGAAAAAAGGACCATTCGTCTCAGTTGTGATTCCGTCCTATAACCGTGCCCGAGCTTCGATTGTTGCGGTTGACAGCGTTCTCAGGCAGACGTACTCAAACTACGAAATCATCTTCGTAGATGATGGCTCTACCGATGAAACACCTGAGATACTTCGCCAGTTCTTGTGCGACAGGTGTGTCAGTTGTGATAGAGTTCGTTATTTTTATCAACGAAATCAAGGGCCAAGCGTCGCCCGTAACCTGGGAATAGCAGAGGCCAAGGGCGATTGGATTGCCTTTCTAGATTCTGATGATACCTGGTTACCTGAGAAACTAGAAAGCCAGGTCCAAGCGATTGAGCAATTCAAAGGGCGATGCGGGGCTTGTTTCACTGATGCGAAACTTCTGATCAATCTTGGGCTGAATACGACTGCTTTCAAAGCCGCTGGACGAAATTACACACAAGGCGTCGGACTTGATACGGATGGTGCAACCCTCCTTGCGAAGGCTTTTGGGGGGCCATGGGTTCAGACGTTGATCGCGCGTACAGATCTGATACGGCAAATCGGCGGTTTCGACCTTGAGCTTCACTTTGCGGAGGATCACGATTTCCTGTTCCGCCTGTTCCTGATAACAGAGCGCTGCTATGTGAACATACCCCTCGCAATCATTGACCGGACCGGCACTCCCGGCTCGGATACATGCCGGAAGTGGGAGAAGTTGGATTTTCGCCTCCGGGCTCATCAGCGTATGTTCGAAAAGTGGCTGAAGATGAAGCCGCCACTTCCTCGCGGGCTAGTGAAAACAGTTCGCCGCAATTTGCGAGCGGTTCACAGCGCGTGGGCAAACTGGTGCTTGGAAGCGGGGCAATACAAAGCGGCACGCCAACAAGTGGCCAAAGCTGTACAGTACGAGTTCACGCCTAGTCTCGCATTGAAGTGGACCCTCGCGACAATTGCGCCCTGGATTGCCCGAAGGATTGTTCCGAGATCCAAGTCCTATTCTGAATTAATGTGAGGATCTTGCTCCAGAAAAAGCCACCGCGAAGCGCTGATGAAGTCTTATCGGGCCTCAGCGAGCCTGCGATGGTGTCGGCGGCCGAAACCTCATAGCACACTCCCGGCGCTAAACTCTCTCAAAAAGCGGCCCGTTTGTACGGACCACAGATGTCGGAGTTGACCGCTGTCCTTTAATATGCCCACCGCGCATGTTAGCCTTAAATTTGGAGTCTATGCGCAATTAGCTCTGGAGTAGCACCAATAATTTCTTATGTGTGGAATTTCTGGAATATTAAAACTTACAGGTGGCCGAGTGGATCGTAATCAACTCGGCAGGATGATTGCCACGCTAAGCCACCGCGGGCCGGATGCTAGCGCGGTGCACGTCGCGAGAGCAATCGGTTTGGCCCATGCACGCCTCAGCATCATCGACCTAGAGGGCGGCGCGCAGCCGATGTCGACTATCGATGGCCGTCTATGGATCACATTTAATGGCGAGATCTTCAATTACATTGAAATCCGCGAAGAACTAAGCCGCAAAGGGCATCGATTCGCGACCCGTTCGGACACGGAAGTAATCCTCAATGCTTATCGTGAATACGGGGAGGACTGCGTTCATCACTTCAACGGACAGTGGGCATTTGCCATCTGGGACACTGAGGCACAAAAGCTGTTCCTGTCGCGGGACCGGTTCGGTGTTCGTCCCCTGTTTTACACTCGGACGCCCGACAGCCTTTTGTTCGCGTCAGAAATCAAAGCCCTACTGACGTGCCCGCAGGTTCCTGCGGAGATTGATTTGGAGGCTTTAGACCAGATATTCACTTTCTGGGTCACTTTACCACCGAGGACAGCGTTTAAGAACATTTTCCAGGTGCCTCCAGGATGCTCCATTACCGTACAGAATGGCGAGGTGAGCGTCCGGCCATATTGGTCAGTATCGTATCCGGGCACAGAGTCTAACGATGCCGATGAACAACCGCTTGCCGAAGAGTTGCTACATCTGTTGGAGGAGGCTACACGGATTCGCCTCCGGTCCGACGTGCCGGTCGGAGCTTACCTAAGTGGCGGCCTTGATTCCACTATAACGACGGCTTTGATGCAAAAAATCGCTCGTGATCGGATCCGAAGCTTTTCCATCACTTTTGCAGATGCTGAATTTGACGAACAGTGCTA
The DNA here is from genome assembly GCA_035603035.1 of Candidatus Acidiferrales bacterium. GTDB lineage: Bacteria > Acidobacteriota > Terriglobia > Terriglobales > Acidobacteriaceae > Sulfotelmatobacter. The sequence goes on from DATNLE010000011.1 coordinate 9,281, forward strand.
CCAAGATGAGGCGAGCACATTCCTGGGTACGCAGCACCAAAACATTCACTGTTCATCTGCCGATATCGCACGCATATTCCCCCAGGTGATTTGGCATACAGAACAACCCATAATTCGCACTGCACCGGCGCCACTGTTTCTACTCTCTGGTCTCGTGCAAAAAAATGGGTTCAAAGTTGTTTTGACGGGTGAAGGAGCAGACGAGGTGTTCGGCGGATACGACATTTTCAAGGAGGCGAAGATCAGAAACTTCTTGGCACGAAGCCCGGAATCACGCTGGAGACCTCTGTTGCTAAGACGGCTTTATCCCTACATGGGAAACATACAGCGACAGCCGGCGGCATATCTCGAGCATTTCTTTCGTGTGACTGCCAAGGACTTCGCCAGTCCTTTCTTCTCTCATTTGCCCCGGTGGGAACTAACGGCAAAAGTGAAATCGCTTTTTTCCGCCGAGGTTCGCGAAGCAATTGGAAGTTATGCAGGGGTTCGTGAGATCGAAGACACGTTGCCTCGGCCGTACTGGTCCTGGTCATACTTTCGCCGCGCGGAGTACCTTGAGGCAAAGTATCTTCTTCCAGGGTATATCCTTTCTTGTCAAGGAGATCGGATGTCTATGGCGCACTCGGTGGAAGGCCGTTACCCGTTCCTTGACCACCGCGTCGTTGAATTCGCCGCCAAGCTCCCTTCGAACGTCAAAATGAAAGTGCTCGATCAGAAACACCTGCTCAAGCGGGCGTTCGACGGCCTGATTCCCAAGTCTATCGTGCGCCGTCCAAAGCAACCGTATCGCGCGCCGGATGGCAAGTGCTTTTTTGGAGCGGCCGCCGTAGACTATGCACAGGAACTACTCTCGCCTGATTGCATCCGAAAGAATGGGATCTTTGAGCCGCAGGCAGTGACATCCTTAGTCACCAAGTTTAGAAACGGACGCGCCGACAGCGTTAAAGACAATATGGCCATGATTGGTGTTCTTTCGACGCAACTCTTGGTCCATCAATTCATAACCCAACGATCGCAGGAGTGCATGTATGCCGACACGCGATATTGAACGTGAAGTCCATAGTTTTGTCATAAGCAATTTCCTTTTTGACCAATCGGTTGACCTGGAGCCTGATGACTCGCTTTTGGATAAAGGACTGATCGACTCCACAGGCGTTATTGAGTTGGTCGACTTCCTCGAGGAGCGTTATGCGATCAAGGTGGAGGACGACGAAGTGATCCCGGCCAACCTCGACTCTGTACGAAACGTGGCCAAATACGTGGATAGAAAACTTACCCGTGTGGCTTAGGAGGGTTCCTTGCAGGTAGAAGAATTTCTGGAGAATAGCGCGAGACAGTACCCGAATAAGGTGGCGCTGATCGTTGGAGAGGAACGATTAACGTACCGGCAAATCGATGAGGAGTCGAACCGTTTGGCACATGCTCTCATCGCCGCAGGCGTGGTGCGAGGAGACCGCGTAGTAACATTCCTGCCGAATTCGGCATTAGCGGTTTTCGCCATCTTTGCAACGCTAAAAGCAGGGGCAGTGTTTGTTGTATTAAATCCAACCACCAAGCCGGATAAACTGACCTACATACTCAACAACTGCCGTGCTTCGGCGATGATCACTTGCAGTGGTGGAAGGTTTCCCCCCGATCTAACTAGCTGGACGCAGAGGCCACATCTTCGTTCCGTGTTCATGCTGGGTGCGAGCGAAGTGCAGACTGCAACTCTTCGGTCTGCCGGCAAGAGTCTGATCCCTGTGGAAGAGGTTCGCCAAGATACGCGAAACATCCAGCCTCCATCCAAGAAATGCATCGACATCGATCTCGCTGCACTTATCTACACATCGGGGTCAACCGGTCAGCCAAAAGGGGTAATGGTCACTCATTTAAATATTGTGTCGGCGGCGACATCTATTACGACTTACCTAGAGAACACTGCCGACGACGTTGTGATCAATATGCTGCCGCTAGCCTTCGACTACGGTCTGTACCAGTTGCTGATGATGTTTATGGTAGGCGGAACATTAGTACTGCATGACTCGTTCGCGTTTCCGAACGTTGTGATCGAAAAGATCATTCGCGAGAGGGTAACCGGCTTCCCCATCGTTCCTACAGTCTCTGCCTTGTTGTTGCAGATGGATCTTTCCAAGTATACGTTCCCGAACCTGCGCTATATCACCAATACGGCAGCCGCGCTGCCGGTAGAGCACATCCGGAAACTACGAGCGTTGTTTCCGCAGGTAAAGCTTTACTCGATGTATGGGTTGACAGAGTGCAAGCGTGTATCGTATCTGCCGCCCGAACAAGTCGACATCCGACCGACCTCTGTTGGTCGTGGCATGCCCAATGAGGAAGTCTATCTAGTCGATAAAAACGGCAATCGTGTTGCTCCGGGGGTTGCGGGTGAACTTGTGATTCGTGGAGCCAACGTGATGAAAGGCTATTGGGAGTTGCCGGAAGAGACAGCCCGATGCCTAAAGCCCGGTCCGTTACCGGAAGAAAAAGTTCTTTACAGTGGTGATCTCTTTCGTGCGGACGAAGAGGGATACCTGTATTTCATCGGCCGGAAGGACGACATTATAAAGACTCGCGGTGAAAAAGTTAGCCCCAGAGAAGTGGAAGACGTGATCTACGCAATGGATGGAGTAACGGAGGTAGCAGTGATCGGAGTGCCTGATCCCATCCTGGGCAATGCGATCAAGGCGGTTCTCGCGCTCCGTTCAGGTGCGCAGATAACGAGGCAGGACGTGCTTCGTCATTGCTCATCAAGACTTGAGGATTTCATGATGCCTCGGATCGTTGAGTTCCGCGAATCTCTGCCAAAAACCGAATCGGGCAAGATTAGTAAGCGAATGCTTGCATCTGAGCCTCAAGACAGCGCGGATGTCGTGACCAGCGCCGTTTAGAGATAACTCTGAGACCACCAATTCCGAGATCGGGTCTCAACCTCAAACCGATTATCCTCAATTGTGAAAGGGGAGGGAGTCCATAAGCGCGCGATCGGATTAGTGTCAGCAAATTTGCAGGCGGTGGTGCCTAGCTTGAGGACAACATCGCTGTAATGACAGTTCTTACACTCAACTTCTGGCTTCACAATCTAAAACGAACCTATAGGAGCATGTGCAAATGCAGACGACAAATATTGAACACGATATTCGTACCTTTCTCACGGAGACGTTTCTCTCTGGTCGCAGCGAATCGCTGAAGGATGAAGCACCGCTGCTCGGTGATGTCATCGACTCCGCCGGCGTGATTGAACTCGTCGTGTTCATTCAAGAGCGTTTCACCATCTCAATCGATGATGAAGAGGTGACGACTGACAATTTAGGCTCGGTTAAGAATGTCGTTGCCTTCGTTGGAAAGAAACTTCACAGCAAAGGATAGAGTTGGTGACCAGTAATGCGTAATGCGCGGCGTCGGCACGGCTCGGCGCGACTGAGGACCGGGTCCTCCTCCGAATGGCTGTTCATTCTGCCTCAGTCCGGGTTTCTGGTTAGAGTTATCCTGAGGAAAAACTGCACGGATCTCAAATTTATGCCGGCGCCGGCCGGCTTGCATGTGATTAAAGCTAAGGGACTTAGTGATGCCGCGGGCCGCTCGAATGCGCCGCTCGAATGCGGTATACCGAGTAACCGTGGAGAGCGATTTTCCATGTTCCTTTTGCGGAAGAACGTGATATGATGCAAAGAGTTTTCTCTCCTCCCCGCATTTCCCCCGAAGTTTGTTAGTTGTTACCTCACTGAAAAGGCAGGTTTCCCATCACTATGCTTAACACTGCGATCATTGGCGCGGGCCCGTATGGGCTTTCAATCGCTGCACATCTCCGAAGTCGCGGAATAACCTTCCGGATCTTCGGCCGTCCGATGGACAGTTGGCGGGCGCACATGCCAAAGGGCATGCAGCTCAAGTCGGATGGTTTTGCCTCAAACATTTCCGATCCGGACGATCAATTTACCCTGGAAAAATTCTGTGCTCAGGAGGGAATCGAATACTCCCACACAGGAATTCCGGTCCGGCTTGACACCTTCACACGATACGGCTTGGCCTTCAGAGAACGGATGGTGCCGGAACTCGAAGACAAGTTGGTAGTCAGTGTCCAGCGTGCGTCTGAAGGGTACCTCCTGCAACTCGACAATGGGGAGAAAGTAAACGCCCGAAGCGTAGTGCTCGCGGTAGGCATAACGCACTTTGATTATGTTCCAGAAAATCTGGCATCCGTGCCGGCAGAATTTCTATCGCACAGCTCCCGCCATCATGATGTCGAACAGTTCCGCGGTCGCGAGGTGATCGTGATCGGGGGAGGTTCGTCGGCGCTGGATTGGGCTGCATTGCTGCAAGAGGCTGGAGCGCAGGTTCAGCTTGTGGCCCGTCAAGCAGCTTTGAAGTTCCACGGCAGGCTTACTGAGAAACAGCGGTCTTTGTGGGAGCGTATTCAGCGCCCTCAGACCGGTCTAGGTCCAGGTTGGCGTGCTAGCTTCTATGCCAATGCACCGGCGGCCTTTCATCGTTTACCTGACACTCTTCGCTTAGAGATTGTGAAAAGGACCTTGGGACCATCGGGTGGGTGGTTCGTGAAGGATCGAGTAATGAATCACGTCCCCCAGTTGCTGGGCCATACCGTGGAGGGAGCCGGTGTACGAGAGGCAAAAGTTCATCTCCACGTTCGCGCGCTGGACGGCACGGACCGTGAGCTTCGAGCTGATCACATCATTGCTGCAACTGGCTATCGGGTTAATCTTGGACGTTTGACGTTCCTCAGTCCAGAAATTCGGTCGAAATTGTCGACCCTGGCTGGTACCCCTGTACTCTCCTCAACCCATGAGTCGTCTGTGCCAGGACTCTATTTCGTAGGGATTGCGGCTGCAAACAGCTTCGGTCCCGTCATGCGTTTCGCCTTCGGTGCGGACTTCGCCGCGCGTACGGTTACCAGAGCCATGGCGAAATCGTTTTCGCGCAAGACCGAGCTGGTTCCGGTTGAAGCTGCCGTTTCCGCTTCCAAATGAACAGCAGAACCGAATTGAAAGTGGAATGCATGTATTTCGGGAGTGTTGTCGCTCGCTGAGACTTGTGAACGGATGAAGAGAGAAACCATCGCAATTCACGCTGGCTACGACGGCGACCCTACCACCAAGGCCGTTGCCGTGCCCATCTACCAGACTGTTGCATTCGAGTTTGATAGCGCGGAGCACGGCGCGGCCCTGTTCAATCTGGAGGTTCAAGGGAACATCTATACCCGCATCGGAAATCCTACTAACGCGGTTCTGGAGAAGCGCGTAGCCGCGCTAGAAGGCGGCGTCGACGGGCTCAGCGTTAGCTCCGGAATGGCGGCGATCGAATACTCCCTGATGAACATCGCGGAGTCGGGAAACAATATTGTTTCTCTTCCCCAGCTTTACGGTGCCACTTATACGTTGCTGGCGCATATATTTCCGAAGCGAGGAATCACTTCACGTTTTTCCGCTAGTGATCGCCCCGAAGATGTAGAGACTCTGATCGACGAAAATACTCGGGCTGTATATTGCGAGAGTGTGGGCAATCCAGCAGGAAATGTAGCCGACATCGCAGGATTGGCCCGAGTGGCGCACAAGCATGGCGTGCCGCTGGTGGTCGACAACACGGTGGCCACGCCCATTCTGTTACGACCGATCGAGTATGGCGCTGACGTCGTCCTGCACTCGATGACGAAATTCATCGGAGGCGGTGGCACTAGCATTGGCGGCATGATTGTGGATAGCGGCAAGTTTCCCTGGCGGCAGTATCCCAAGAAGTTTTACATGTTGAACGAGCCGGAGATCGCTTATCACGGCGTCGTTTACGTCGACCATTTTGGCGACGCGGCCTATGTCGCGCGCTGTCGCACAGTCTGTCAGCGAAATACTGGGGCCACGCTGTCGCCTTTCAACGGTTTTTTGTTTTTGCAGGGAATTCAGACCCTGGCCCTCCGCGTCGAGCGCCACGTTGAGAACGCGCGCAAGGTGGCGCAATTTCTGCGCGATCATCCGGCGGTCGAGTGGGTTAATTATGTTGGCTTTCCGGACAATCCGCTCTATCCGATGGCGCATCGATACCTGGGCTCCAACTTCTGCTCACTGCTCACTTTTGGTGTAAAAGGCGGCTACGAAGGGGGCAGAAAGTGCTTCAATGCTTTTCGCCTTTTCAAGCGGATGGTAAACATGGGCGATGCGAAGTCGTTATCGTGTCATCCTGCTTCGACTACCCACAGGCAGCTGACGCCGGAAGAACAGGCGAAAGTTGGAGTTACGCCGGAGATGATTCGGCTTAGTGTGGGTATTGAGCACATTGACGACATTCTAGAAGATCTAGGGCAAGCATTGGAAAAGGCGACATCGTGAAGCTTGGCGGTATGGGAGTACGCGGCGGTCGTTGGCGGGTAATATGCCACTAACCATCGAGGGACGAGTTCCGAGTCGTTGGGCGGAGAAAGCAGGCTCCCGCGCAGTAGTGTCGATCAGCCATTATGTCAAACGCGCGGAATTCGTTAATCTCGCGCTCATCAATAACATGCCCGATGCCGCGCTCGAAGACACCGAACTCCAGTTTTTTGAGCTCTTGGACATCGCGTCGGGAGATGTTCCGGTACTTCTCAGGCTTTATTCGCTGACCGGGGTTCCGCGAACCGACCGTGGGCAGCGCCATTTGAACGACTTTTACTTCGGCTTGGACGAACTTTGGGACAGCCGGGTCGATGCAGTCATCATCACTGGTACCGAGCCCCGGCAGCCCGATTTGCGGCAGGAGCCTTATTGGTCCGCGTTGGCCAATGTCTTCGACTGGGCCGAGCGGAATACACTTTCGGCGGTTCTCTCCTGTCTGGCTGCGCATGCTGGGGTGCTTCATAGCGATGGAATCCAGCGCCATCGCCTGAGTGATAAGCAGTTCGGCGTCTTTGAGTCGGCGGTTTGTGATCACGAGTTCACCCGGCACGCTGCGTCTCAGATGCGCTTTCCGCATTCTCGATGGAACGAGGTGCAAGAGGAGCCGCTGACGTCGTGCGGTTATACCGTCCTAACCAAGTCGGCCGAGGCTGGCGTCGATGCTTTTGTGAAGCAAAAGAGGAAGAGCCTGTTCCTGCATTTCCAGGGACATCCGGAGTACGGAGCGCAGACTCTGTTCAAGGAATACCGGAGAGACATAAAGAGATTCCTGCGGGGTGAACGGGAATCGTTTCCCACGATGCCGTACGGATACTTCGACGCCCCAGCGACCAAGCTGTTGATCGAATTCCAACAGGCCGCCCTTGCCCACCCGAACGAAGAACAGTTGACACTCTTCCCTGAAACGATCGCGAAAACGTTGGAGAACACTTGGCAATCTTCGGCGACTTGCATCTATAGAAACTGGTTGCGGTATGTGCTGGCGAAAAAGGCAGAGGTGTCGCCGTTCGCGAGCGTCTCCGGCTCGTATACTCAAGTCCAGCGAAAACCATCCGCGGTATTGTAGCTACGAAGGCTGATTCCCATTGTTTCCACCAAATGACTGCTTCCAGACCAAGTATTGAGAAACAGGCCTCTGAGATTTTGAGCCGGCTTCCTGCTCGCATCAGTGACGTGGTGACGCCGTGGGCGGACAGTTCGCCTGACCGGCAGGCTCTTGTCGAGGCTTCTGGAGCTTGGACATATCGGCAACTGGCATCTGCGATTTCTGAAACGCAAGTATTTCTCCGAAAACGGGGAATGCGTCCAGGCGATCGGGTTATGATTGTGGGCGAGAACTGCCGAGAATTCGTCGCGATTTTGTTAGCCTCGGCAGGCATCGATGCATGGCCAGTGCTTGTGAATGCAAATCTCTCGGCACGCGAAATAGATCAGATTCTTGATCATTGCGGCGCACGTCTTGTTTTTTACACCACCAGCGTGTCGCCGCACGCTGGCGAACATGCAAGTCGGCACGGAGCGACGGTCTTAGAGATTGATGGTGTGGGATCGATCGGGGTCGGTCCCTTGAACGAGAGGGTCGAACCGGAAGTCATGGAGGCGAACATTCCTGACCGTGTAGCCGCGTTAATCTACACGTCCGGCACCACCGGTCTTCCTAAAGGTGTCATGCTGAGCCATCGTAATCTGTTGTTTCTCGCGGCCGGGTCAGCGCAAATCCGGGCACTTTCCCCGGACGACCGTTTTTACGGCATTCTTCCAATGTCTCATGCGGTAGGCCTCTCCGTCGCCCTGCTGGGTTCCTTGTTTAGCGGTGCGTCCCTTTATTTGTCGGCTCGTTTTGATCCAATGAATGCGCGCGTAACGATTGAGAGGGAGCGCTTGACGGTAATCCTGGGCGCTCCGGCCACATTCAACCAATTTCTGCAATATGCGAAGTTCAGACGGGTGCAGTCGTTGAGGTTTCCCGCCCTGCGAATCATTGCTACTTCCGGAGCGCAACTCCACGCCTCCACTAAGTCAGGGACGGAGAACCTTTTCGGCATGCCGCTCCACAACGGCTACGGTGTGACGGAGTGCTCGCCGACCATCGCTCAAACCAGGGTCGAGGCTCCCCGAAACGATACTTCGATCGGGCCGCCGTTTCCTGGAGTTGAAGTCAATCTGGTTGGGCCGGATGGCAGATCTGTTCCTGAGGGAGAAGCGGGTGAACTATGGGTTCGCGGACCGAATGTGATGAAGGGCTATTATCGCGCGGCTGAGGAGACAGCCACTGCGATTAACGACGAAGGATGGTTCAACACGCGCGATCTTGCGCGACTGGAAGACGGAAATTTGTTTATAGTCGGCCGAACCAAGGATTTGATCGTCCGTCGGGGGTTCAACGTCTACCCTGCCGAAGTTGAAGCAGTGCTAAACGCGCACCCTGAGGTTGCTCAGTCCGGCGTGATCGGTCGGTCGGTGGAAGGAGATGAGGAAGTCGTCGCCTTCGTTCAGATCCTGCCGGATTCGCAATTGACTATCCCCGACATAGCGGACTACGCGGCGCAACATCTTGCTCCGTATAAACGACCGTCACAGATTCTTCTTGTTCCTAGCATGCCCCTCACCCCGACGGGGAAAGTGGTCAAGGCGGAGCTCGCGAAAATACTCGAAAATAGTCTTCAATCACGCTGAGAATCCAGATCGCAGAGCCCACAGCAGTAAGTTGATTAGGCCGTTGTACCTGATACTGAGAACCAACATTTGCGTGTGATCGGAGACGAGATTAGGGCCTCTTTTGGAAGAAACCGGGAGGCACTCTTTCGAACGCGCAACCCACTCAGGTGCCATCGACTCGCGCCCTTCGATAGAGCCCATCAGGAGCTTGCGTAAACCGACGTACGGCTAGCCCGGAGAATTTTGCCCGGCTAAGAAGCCGCCGTCGAGCACTAGGGAATGGCCCGTCATGAAGGATGCCCGGTCCGAGCACATCCATACCACGGCTTCAGCAATTTCCATCGGTTTTCCGAATCGACCGATAGGATGGCAACTGAGAACGTGGTTACGGACCGCCGGAGCGCGAAAGATCCGATCAGCCATAGGCGTTTCGGTAAATCCGGGGCACACGGCGTTGATCCGAATCCCGGTCTTCGCATTTTCCAGCGCGGCGGTTTTCGTCAGGCCGATCACTCCATGTTTGCTGGCACTATAGGCTGCTACCCCAGCGGAACCTATTAACCCTATAATCGATGCCATATTCACGATAGCTCCGCCAGCACGCTGTTTGAGCATCTGTCGGATCTCGTACTTCAGGCAGAGCCAGACGCCCTTAAGATTGATCTCGATGGTCCGATCCCAATCTTCCTCGGATTGTCTGACTATGGGCGCCCAGACACCCTCGATTCCGGCGTTGTTGAAGGCGACATCCAGGCCTCCGAATCTCTCCACCACCTTCTGGATGAGCGTTTCCACTTGAGAGGCTTTCGACACGTCGGTTTTCACAAATAGCCCGTCACCGCCCGCGGCACGGATCAGTTGGACGGTTTCTTCGCCTTGCAGTTCGCGCCGGCCCGCGACCACTACTTTGGCTCCCGCCTTCGCGAAAAGCAGCGCGGTGTCACGGCCGATCCCGGATGTCCCGCCAGTCACAAGGCCCACTTTTCCCTCCAATTCCGTTGTCATAATTTTCCTTCACGAATCGGACTACTAGCGATGGAATCGCAGAGTGTAGGCTGGTCGTGAAGCTTCCGTCAATAGGGATTACTCTCAAAAGCCTAACCTAGGAGTCCTGTGAGCGTTCGGTCCGCCATCCTTCCATCCCCCAAACTCATTGCTGAGCGATTTTCGCCTGCTGCAAAGTGAGCGTTCTCGTATCGTCAGGTGATTGCCCAACGAGTTCAGCTTGTTTGCGACCTCCCTCATCGCTCCTATTGTTCGCAGATATCAAGAGCTTGGGATAGAAGTCGGGAAGTCGGGTATTATTTGCGGTGAAACGCGGGGCGATCGACGCCACTTGCGATCAGGAGTGCAAGCAGGTCGCCACGATGCCGTGCCTCCGCTTCTCCATGAGGATAGCCGCATTTCAATTACTTAGAATCTGGAAGGGGAATAAAGATGGAGCAGACTACCGCCAAGCTCGTGGGCATGTGGAGAGTGGTCTCCGCTTCGAGCACATCCTCGAAAGGGGGATCGAAACGAGACCCTACGGTATGGCCTCGCTGGTTTTCTCTCGTATCCAGAAGAGCGCAGAGTCACATTCCTGATTAGCTATGGTGGGCAAAGATACTCTCCTTCGGTGCGTCACAGGAAGAACAGGCGGAGGCTTTTTATACGTTTCTTGCTTACACGGGGAGATACGCGCTTAGCGGCGACAAGGTAACCCATCACATCGAAATCTCATCGATTCAGAATTATGCAGGCAAAGACCTAGCCCGTAGCGTCAAATTCCAAGACGATCAAATCACGTTGTTGACCCCACCGACGCTGGGGAACGGCAAAATCCAAACGATCGAACTCGTCTGGCAACGTCTACGGGGCGGCATCTGATAGCGCCATGGGTGAACTTCGATCGCTCCTCTTTGAAATCCTTGTACCGTGCTGATTCCACGTAAGTTATGCGTTTTGCGGCGAAGTGTCCCGGTACATCTTTGTGTTAAACTCATCAGTTAGTTGCCGATTTTTGCGCGCCTGAAACTTCTAATTTTGCCAATTAAGTGAAAGGTTGTCCATGGTTACTGCTCCGGCCAAAAAAGTTGTCTTCAGCGACGAGGTTGTGCAGAATCCGTACCCCACATACGGCCGTATGCACGAGGAAGGCCCGCTGCATTACGTGGAGGTTGCCAGCAAATGGGCCGTGTGGTCGATTTTCAGCCATGCCGAGTGCTCCTCGATCGCTAAAGACCCCAGGCTATCCGCTAAACGCGCGAAGCAGATGTTATTGCCTTTGCCCTTCAGCCGCCAGTCCGAGTTCAGCGAACTTGCGCGCATGCTGAGCCTGTGGCTGATTTTCATGGATCCGCCAGAGCATACTCGGTTGCGTAAACTTCTCAACAAGGGGTTTTCGGCCGCTGCGGTTGAAGGTCTGCGTCCACAAGTTGAGACCATCGTCGATCAGATGCTAAAGCCACTCAAGCATGGCTCGGAGGTGGAACTCATGGAAGAGTTCGCAAATCCCATGCCGGTGCGTGTAATTTCTGAACTGCTTGGAGTGCCCCAGACCCTGCATGGCACATTCGTGAATGCGTCGCGGGCAATCGCAGCGTTTCGAGGCAATCCAAATCGCACCGTAGAAGAGGCACGCGCGGCACAAGATGCTCTCATCGAATTAACCGAGTTTTTCCGCAAGACCGTTGCGGAACGTCGGCGCAACAAAGGAAACGACCTGATTAGCCTGCTGATCGACATCGAGGAAGAAGGGGAAGTACTGACCGAAGAAGAGCTCTATGCGCAATGTATCGCGTTGCTTTTCGCAGGGCACGAGACGACTCGAAATCTGATCGGTAACGGGATGTATACGCTCCTGAAGAATCCGCAAGAGACGACCGACTTACGAGAAAAACCGGATATGATCCGCACGGCGGTCGAGGAGCTTCTCCGTTATGAGAGCCCGGTACAGTTCACGGCTCGCGTGCTCAAGGAAGATATTGAGGTTTGTGGCCAGCAGATACGG
>DATNLE010000031.1:0-19513 GCA_035603035.1 Candidatus Acidiferrales bacterium
ATTGGTCGTCAAGCACCGGAGTGAGGTCGAGTACGCTGAGGATTGACTTAATTGTCACCGAGGGTTTGCGGTCATGCAGTTCAACCACGATTCCGGTCAGTCGCTGCTGGCGAAAAGGCACGAGCACACGGCCGCCGACCATAGGAGTGGTCGCGGCCAGGACACGGTAGGTAAAGACCATATCGAGCGGCACGGGCAAGGCAACGTCGCAAAACTCAGACATTGAATAGGAGGATAACCTAGAGCCGATTTGTCATCTTAGTTCTTGAACGGAAAACCCACGCTGGGCGGCAGTTTAGTCGGCAGGCTTCATGGGAGGCGCGATCCCCAGGTACTTCATCACCATCTGAAGATCTTTCCATGCCTCGGCCTTCTGGCGCGGATCGCGCAGCAAGAACGCAGGATGGTAAGTCACCGCAAGCCGCGCACCAGGCCATGAAGGGTCACTGCCAGCGGGCTTGAAGTCATACCAGCGCCCGCGCAACTCAGACATGGGCGCGTTTATTGCCAACAGATTTTTCGCCGCGGTAGCCCCCAGCGCAACCATCGCCTTGGGCCTGACGGTCGAGATCTGCCGCATGAGGAAAGGCGAGCAGGTTTCACATTCGTCGCGCTCCGGCTGGCGGTTACCCGGGGGCCGGCACTTCACTATGTTCGCAATGTACACATCTTCGCGACGCAATCCCATCGCCTTGATCATGTTGTTGAGCAACTGCCCAGCCCGTCCGACAAAGGGCTCACCCTGCGTATCTTCATCCGCGCCCGGACCCTCCCCCACGAACATCAGCTCGGCGCGCGGATTTCCTACGCCAAAAACGATTTGCTTGCGGCCCTGCTGGTGGAGTTTGCAACGGGTGCAGTCGCCGAGATCTTCGCGAATTAGCTTGAGGGCAGCAGCGGAATCGGTCACTCCATGTTCCGGCCTGGGTGAAAGGATTTCGAACCTCTTGTCTTCAGCGATGGTTGACACAACGGCGGATTTTCTTGCTGCCATTTCCTCTCGCACTTCTGACTGGTATCCTGAAACGACTGCGGAAGCGGCCACTTCCGCTTCTGGCAGTTCTGAAAGCCGCGGCTCTCGCCGGTAGAAATCGTAGATGCCCATCTCGTGACAGTAGCGAACGCGCTCGACGAGAGCCCGCCGCAATTCCGGATCAACAGTAGATGGCATGGGTCTTCACGATTGTAATTCAGGAGAAAGAAGCGCGCCTATGCTTTTACCGGCGATTGGCGCTGCTGGCGGATGCGCACGACTTGGTCCAAAACCCGCTGGGCCACTTCCCATTTCGTAGTTTCTGGAACTTCGACAACCTGGTCGTGCGTGATGATGGTCACCTCGTTGCGATCGGAGTCGAAGCCGATGCCTTCGCGGGAGACATCATTGACCACAATAGCGTGGAGTTGTTTTGCTGCCAGCTTCTGACGGGCGTTTTCAAGCACATTCTCGGTTTCGGCAGCAAAGCCCACAACAATCTGTGATTGTTTGCGGAGTGAGACTTCCTTGAGAATGTCGGCCGTGGGCTCGAGCTCAAGAGTGAGCGAGCCTTCCCGCTTTATCTTTTGCGGCGAAGCTAACTTCGCGCGGTAATCCGAGACCGCCGCGGTCTTGATTACGATCGTGGACTGAGGCAAAAGATTGAGCACTGCAGCGCGCATCTGCTCAGCCGATTCCACGCGGGTGATCTCGGCGGCTGGGGGGGGAGTAAGCGCCGTGGGGCCGCTCACCAGAAGCACGCGAGCTCCCCGTCGCAAAGCGGCTTCCGCCACAGCAAATCCCATGCGACCACTGGAGCGGTTGGTCAGGTAGCGGGCGGGATCAATCTTCTCGCGCGTGGGTCCGGCGGTGATCAGCACGGTTTCCCCGGCGAAATCCTGGGCCGCGCCGAGCGACTCGAGGAGGGCCGCTACGACAGCTTCATTGTCGGCGAGTCTCCCCGAACCGGTCATGCCGCAAGCCAGATATCCTGAGTCTGGCTCGACAATCTTCACACCTCGTCGGCGCAAGATTTCCAAATTCGCCTGCGTCGCGGGATGATTCCACATGTTGACGTTCATCGCGGGAGCAACGACGACGGGAGCGGTGGTGGCGAGGTAAAGCGTGGTGAGAAAATCACTGGCAATGCCTTGCGCAAAGTGCGCCAGAACGTCGGCAGTGGCGGGAGCCACCAGGAGCGCGTCAATTGACTGGGCCACGGCGATGTGTTCGATGGCGGAATCGATGTTGGCAGCGTGCTCTTCGCCGGGAGAGAACATTCCGGTAATTACTTTTTCGCCGGAGAGCGCTGCGAAGGTGAGTGGTCGAACAAACTCTTGAGCAGCCCGCGTCATGATTACCTGCACGCGAATACCGCGGTCTTGCAGGAGCCGCACAAGCTCGGCCGCTTTGTAAGCCGCGATGCCGCCGGTCACTCCCAGAGCAACTTTCATGGTTGTCGAGCCACCGCCATCCATGGGCAACGCGTTAAGCGTCGTGGCCGAAAGCCTGATCCAGAACTTCGGCGGCCTGCTCAGCGGCGCTGCGCGTTTCAGGGATTTCCCATTTCACCTTGCCGGCGCGGATTTCATCTTGCGCGATGCGGCAGGGTTTGCGGGAATTTGTCTGTACCACCGGCGGAGCGCCAGATTGCAGTTGCCGGGCGCGCCGGGCGGCGACCAGAATGTAGCGATAGTTGCTGTCGAAGCCTTCAATCAATTTCATGGACTTTTTCCCCCTGTGACCGGGACGCAAATTTAGATTGCCGAAAGTTGGTACGCCTCGTTGTTCGCCAGCTGGAAGCCAAGAACTCCGCTCCTATTTTCCCACGAAACTCAGAGTTGCGGGGGTTCCAGGCCTCCGATTTGGTTACCGAGGTCTAGGCCGCACCGGAATCATCGGGCAGCTTGAACGAGTCTAGAATCCGCTTCAGGCGGTCGCGAACATTGGCCAGCCGGCAGCCCTCGGCCAGGGCCACAATCTTTTTTTCCTCCTCCGATAGCTCACGGCCGGCGCGCAGCAGGCGTTCGCCCCGCACGATCGCGCGTAATAACTTGATTGAATCCTCCAGTTGATCGTTAATGAGAATGTAGTTGTACCGCGTGTAATTCTCAATTTCGCTGGTCGCCTTATCCAAGCGCCGCTGGATTACTTCATCGCTGTCTTCGCTGCGCTTGCGCAGGCGTTCTTCTAGAGTCTGGCGGTCCGGAGGCAGGATGAAGATGCTGCTGGCGTTCGGCACTTTGTCCTGGATTTGTTTGGCGCCTTGCACGTCGATATCGAGCAACAGATCACGCCCGTTTTGTTCGGCTTTCAGCAAAAAGCGGCGCGCCGTTCCGTAGTAATTTCCAAACACTTCCGCATGCTCGAGGAACGCATCTTCTTCAATCATCTTCTCGAACTCGGCTCGTGACACGAAATAATATTGTCGGCCATTGGTCTCGCTGCCGCGCGGAGCCCGGGTTGTGTAGGAAATGGAAAACTCCAGATCGCTCACCTTCTTCAGCAGCTCATTGACCAGCGTGGATTTGCCCGAACCAGACGGGGCCGAGATGATGTAGACCAGTGGTTTGTGGGGCGCAGCACTCATTCCAGGTTCTGTACCTGCTCGCGTGATTTTTCAATCTCCGCCTTCATGCTGAGGCCGGCCTCTGTAATTCTCAGAGCTTCGCCGGCCAACCCGGAAGTTTTCGAAAGCAGTGTGTTAGCTTCGCGATTCATTTCTTGCAACAGAAAATCAAGCTTCTTGCCCACCTCACCCTGTTGATCGAGCAAGCCCAAAAAGTGCTGAACGTGGTTTTCGAGGCGAACGATTTCTTCCTGGACATCACTGCGGTCGACCAGAAGAGCGGCTTCCTGGAGCACGCGCTCACGGTCGGGACTTGCACCCAGCAGTTCCTGCAGACGTGACTGGAGCCGTTCGGTGTAGGTCTGCAACATCGCGCTCCGATGATTCTGCACCACGTCGACCGCGGCGCAGAGGTGCGCCATGCGCTCCCGAAGCTCGCGCTCAATGCTGCGGCCTTCCTGTTCCCGCATCTGATTCAGTCGCTCGAGCGCTTCGCCCACGCTTGCCATCACTGCCGGCTCCAGAGCTCCATCGACAGCGCTGCCTGCGGAATCCAGTGCGCCGGGCACGCGAAGGATGACGTTGAGATCGGGTTCGGCGGGAACACCGAACTCGCGAGCGGCCGCGCGAAAAGCTGCAATGTAGGCGCTCACCAGCGGACGATTCAGAGCCAGGGTTTCGCCGCCACCTCGCTCCAGGCTAAGCGTGACTTCAACATGGCCCCGCGCGATCTTTTCTTTCAGCAGGCGCCGCAGTTGCATCTCGATGGCGTCGGAACCGGAAGGCAGACGAAAATGCAGGTCGAGAAATCTGTGGTTAACGGATTTCAACGAAAGCGCGAAAGCGACACGGCCATTGCCTTGCGCGGACGAAAGCTCAGAGGCTCTCGAACCCGCGATTCCGTCCGACTGATTTATCAGTTCGCCTTTTACCTGCGCGAAACCCGTCATGGAGCGAAGAGGCATAAGTGGTTTCCAAATCCCGATTGAAGGATGTCAGCTCGGCTGCGCCGGCTCCAGTTTCTGCTCGAAATCCGCAAACTGCAAATTGTACAAGCGACGGTACGTCCCTAGCTTAGTCATTAAGTCTTCGTGGCTGCCAATATCGGCGATCGCGCCGTTTTCAATGACCACGATACGGTCGGCGCGGCGAACCGTCGAGAGCCGGTGTGCAATCACAAACACAGTGCGCCCGCTCATAAGATTATGCAACGCAGACTGCACTAAAGCTTCCGATTCGCTGTCGAGAGCCGACGTGGCCTCATCCAGAATCAGGATAGGAGCGTTCTTCAATATTGCGCGGGCAATCGCGATGCGCTGGCGCTCTCCGCCGGAAAGGCGTATCCCGCGCTCTCCGATGACCTCATCGTATCCCGCAGGCAGAGCCCGGATGAACTCGTGTGCCAAGGCGGCTCGGGCCGCCGCCTCAACTTCTTTCAGCGGCACATGCGGCTGGCCATAAGCAATGTTGTTGCGAACCGTATCGTTGAACAAGACGGTCTCCTGCGTAACGATTCCGACTTGTTCCCTCAACGATGTCAAGGTCACATCCCGCACATCGTAGCCATCAATGAGCAGCCGACCCTGGGTTGAATCGAAGAAGCGGGGGATCAAGTGAACCAGCGTGCTTTTCCCCGACCCGCTGGATCCCACAATGGCCACGATCTCGCCCCGGCGAACTTCGAGATTGATATCGTGCAGCACGCGAGCGTCCGCGCCCTCGCCGCCATAGGTGAAGCTCACGTGATCGAACTGCACGGCATGCGCGAAAGCAGGCAAGCGCCTGGCATGCGGCTTCTCGCGGACATCGTCTTCCACGTCGATGAACTTGAAGATTTCGCTGGAAGCGCCGAGAGCCTGCTGGAAATTGTTGTTGAACAGGGCGAACTTGCGGACCGGGTTGTAGAGGCTGAACACAGCGGTAATAAAGGCCACGAAAATTCCTGGAGTCATCTCGCCGTGCTTGACTTGTTCGCGGCCCAGGTTCAGCAGCAGAGCGATTCCGATGACACCGAATATATCCATCAGCGGTGAGCTGATCGCAGTTGCGGCGACGGAGCGCAGGTTGGCGCGGAACAGCCTGCTCGCCGCCCCGCGGAAGCGGGATATTTCCCATTTCTCGCTGTTGAAAGCCTTTACGATGCGGTTTCCAGTGATGGCTTCGTGCAGGATGTTTTGTATCTCAGCCAGCTTGTCCTGGCCTTGCCGGGTTGTGCTGCGCACACGGGAGCCAATCTTGCGCGACGAATAAACGATCACGGGAACGAAGAGTAAAAGCACCCAGGCGAGCTTCCCGCCGAGAACAACCACCACGGCGGCCACCGCAATGAAAGTGAAGAACTGTTGCAGAAATTCCGCCAGCACGGTGGACATGGCGTACTGCACGCGCTCGATGTCGTTGATGATAGCGGAGAGTAAGGTTCCGGTGGTGTGCTTGGAAAAAAACGCCGCCGAGCGGCGCATGATCGCGTTGTAAAGATCGTCGCGCAAATCTGTGATCATGCCGAAACCGGCGTGGTTGATCAGGTAGGTGCCGGTGTAGTCGAAAATTCCTTTTAGGATGGTGGAACCGACCAGAGCCACCGCAACTATGGTCCAAGCATTGGTGAAGTGCGCAGGCACCAATTGTTGCAGGTACACCGGATGATGCGTACCCGGAATGACAAACAATTGAATGTCTTTCGATCCGGTCGAGGGATTCAATACCCGGTCAAACACCGGGCGGATCAGCAAAAACTTGAAAGCGTCCAACGCTCCAACCAAGGCCATCAGAACAACCGAGCAAAGGATTTGCCACCAGTACGGAAGGGCGTAGCGAACGAGTCGCATCAGTTGCCGCATGGGGCACCTGAAAGTCCGCGCTGCCTTACTGGTGGCATAGGCATGGAGTGCAAGGGCTTTATTTTACTGCGCGGCCATTGGAAACCCCAAGTGGCCGCCGGTTTTGTTCCCGCTCACGGAGTTCACTTCGGCATATCCCGGTGCGCAATCTTCACCCGGTATCCAGCTTGGTGCAGGCGTTTGCCGACTTCCTCGGCGATCATTACGGAACGGTGTTGGCCGCCAGTACAGCCAAAACTTATTGTGAGATAGCTTTTGCCTTCGTGGACGTAGTGCGGCAGCAGGTAAATCAGAAGATCGGAGATGCGGAGGATAAATTCCTTGGTCTGCGGAAATGATCGAATGTATCTGGCAACGCGCGGATCTTTGCCGGTGAGCGGCCGGAATTCCGGCACGAAATGAGGATTCGGCAAAAAACGCACGTCGAAGACCAGGTCAGCCTCCTCGGGCACACCGTGACGGAAACCGAAACTCACGCAGGAAACCAGAATACTTTTTCCCGAGGCCTGCTCGCGAAAACGCTCCGTGACGTGGGAGCGCAGTTCGTGCACATTGAATTTGGATGTATCGATAACGATATCGGCGAGCGCGCGAATGCTGGCCAAGTGGCGACGTTCGGCCTTGATCGAGGTATTAACCGGCGCGTCGACGCCCAGCGGATGCGGTCGGCGCGTCTCGCTGAAGCGTCGCAGCAATGCGGCATCGGAAGCTTCCAGGAAAGCAACCTTGGTCGGAATGGTGCGCCGCACTGCCTTGAGGATGGCGGGGAGTTGCTCGAGTTTCGAGCCTTCGCGCACATCGACGACCAGTGCGGTGCGGCGGATTTCAGTCGACTGCAAGGCCATCTCTGCGAAACGCGGGATCAGTTCCACGGGAAGGTTGTCCACGCAGTAGTAGCCCAGATCTTCAAAGGCCTTCAACACGGAAGCTTTGCCCGATCCGCTCATTCCTGTGATGATGACCAATTCCGCGGCGTGCTTGCCTTCATGCGCAATGACCGGCAGTTTCTTCTTTCCTCTGCGCAGCGGTTTTTCGCGCTTCGCGGGCGCGGCTGATTTCCGAGGCTTCATGCACTGGATAGTAGCATCCGAGGCGCCGGACCTGGGAGAGGTGAAGGTTCTGCGGCTCGCAGTTTGGATTGCGGAGCTTTTCCCTTTGTCATGTTTCGATTTGTACAAGGCGCGCTCAGACAGGTAAGCTAAATCGCCATGAAGAAGTTTCACGAACTCAGCGAACGCGAGGTGCTGGCCTTGGCCATTGCCTTGGAAGAAGAAGACGAGCGCGTGTACGCCGACTTTGCCGAAGGTCTGCGGCAGGATTATCCCGCGTCGGCAGCGATGTTTGAGGGCATGCGCGAGGAGGAGTCGGGACACCGCAGAAAATTAATTGAAATGTACCGGCAGAAGTTTGGCGAACACATTCCCTTGATCCGGCGGCAGGATGTGCGTGGATTTGTGGAGCGACCCGCCCTCTGGCTCATCCGTCCGCTGCGCATCGAAGCGGTGCGCAAGGAAGCCAGCACGATGGAAGTGGAGACCCGGCGGTTTTACGAAAAAGCCGCGGCACGAACTCAGGATGCAAGCATCCGCCAGCTGCTCGACGATCTGATTAACGAAGAGCGCGAGCACGAAGAGCGAGCGCAGGAACTTGATAAGGAGAAGCTGCCCGCCAATGTGAAAGCGGACGAAGAGCGCGCGCAGCGCCGCCTGTTCGTGCTGCAGATTGTGCAACCCGGGCTGGTGGGGCTGATGGATGGTTCCGTTTCCACGCTGGCGCCGGTGTTCGCAGCCGCGTTCGCTACGAAGAACAGTCACGAGGCGTTTCTGGTAGGCTTGGCCGCCTCGGCCGGCGCGGGCATTAGCATGGGATTCGCCGAGGCCCTATCGGATGATGGCGGCCTGACGGGGCGCGGGCATCCGTGGGTGCGCGGCTTGATCTGTGGCGCGATGACTGCGCTGGGCGGCATCGGACACACGCTGCCATTCTTGCTGAAGGACTTTCGCATGGCGTTGTGGGCCGCGGGCGTGGTGGTGATAGTCGAACTCGGAATCATTACTTGGATACGGCACCGTTATATGGATAGTCCGTGGGTTTCGGCGGCGCTTCAGGTTGGGCTGGGAGGAGTGTTGGTGTTCATTACCGGAGTGCTGATCGGGAATTCTTAGTTGGACTGCAAGGTGAGTCAGATTTTTATGAATATTCTCCTGCGGTAAAGAACCCACATGACGAACCAGCAAACCAGTAAAAACGTGATCGAGAAAAGAAGCGAGCTGCTGGCGGGACCACCGAGCGGCGCGAACCACTCTCGATAGATGAAGTCGCCCCCGCTGATAGCCGTTCGGTTGGCCAAACGCAGGTTCACGGCGCCGAGAAGAACGGCAAGCAATTCGGCGAAGACGTAGGCGGCGATGGCATTCATTCCCAAAATAACGAATGGCTTCGTCCACGGACCTCGCCACCGCTTGCCATCCACCAGCCAATAGAGAAGGGCGAGGATCATCAGGGCCAAACCAGCCGTCAACAAAACGTAGGGACTTGTCCACAGCTTTTTGTTGATGGGGAACCACGGGTTCAGGGATTCTCCAAGGCCCACGCCGATCAGACCGGCAACAAACAGTCCCGCGGCCTTTTGCGTCTTGTTTCGACCGCTGCGAAGCCATTGACCGGTGAGTACGCCCAGCAGGCTGGTGGCCAGCGCCGGGATCGTACTCAAGACGCCTTCGGGATCGCGAGTGCCTTCATACAAATGGCCCATCAACAGTTTGCGGTCGAGCCAGGCTGCCAAGTTGCGATCGGGATCAAGCAGGGGGACATCGCGGACGGGAACTCCGAATCCCGGAACCGGCATGTAGCGCATCAAGAGCCAGTAACTGACCAGGCAAGCGGTGGCGACGGCCGCCAGTCGCGCACTCCGGCCGGAATACAAAACCAGCACCGCGCTGATCACGTAACAAATGGCGATGCGCTGGAGCACACCATAGACGCGCCAATGGTCCAATTGGAATCGGGCGCTGAAACCATGGAGAAAAAAGCCGATTGCGAAGAGTATGAGTCCGCGCCGCATTACGTGTGATACCAGAGTCCTGCGCGATTCGCCCCGACGCAGGCGTCCCGCGAAGGAAAACGCCAAGGCAACTCCTACCATGAACAGAAAAAAGGGGAAGACAAGATCTGTCGGCGTCCATCCGTTCCAGCGCGCGTGCTTCAGCGGCCAGTAGGCGACTTCTTCATCCTGGTTGTTGACGATTATCATGAGCGCGATCGTCGCGCCGCGAAATACGTCGAGAGATACCAGCCGTTCCGCTGGAAGGTTGGGAGGCTTTGCCGATGCTGGGACTACGAGCGGGGCGTCCGATAGTTGGGACATTTGTTATCTCTCAACTTCATCCCGCTCAGGGCTGCGTGTCTAGCGGGTGTTTACTTTTTCCGTAGAATTCGGTCTGCAGTTTCAGGCTGACGTCGTCGGCCTTCACGGCGCGAATTGTCTTTACCACGGCGTCGATCCACCAGTCCATTTGAAATTTACCCAGCTCTTGGGTTGCGGCGGAACCGTCGCCGGAGTAGTGATTGGGAAAGCGCGCGTACCACCAGATTCCGGTGTAGACATCTTCGGGAAGATTCTGGCGATGCTGATCGGCGCCGGATTCGTTCGTGGCGCGATCGATGTGAACCGTGTCGGGACGAGAGATCATCATCTTTGCCGTTTCGCTCTCGCCGGCATGCATGTCGATAGACGTCTTCTTCGGCGGCCCCCCCGAGTGTGGAGTGCGCTCATCGAAAACGTAGACAACGTAATCATGCGGCTTGTCCAACTGCGTTTGCGCGAAATATGGAAGCAAGCTGTCGTTGCCGCCGTGGCCGTTGACGATAACCACTTTCTTGCATCCGTTGCGAGACATCTCGTCGGTGGTTTCCTGCAAGAGCGCGAGTTGCATCTCGCGACTGTAAGCCATAGTGCCGGGCTCGTGACGGGCCTCGGCAATCTGTCCGAAATAATATTCGGGGAAGACGACGGCGTATTCTTTCTCGGCCGCGTGCAGAGCGGCATGGCGGACGTCCAGCAGATCGGTGCCGAGAGGAAGATGCGGTCCGTGCTTCTCCAGGATGCCGAAGGGAAGTAGGCATGTTCCTTGCGAGCGATGGATGCCTTCGCGGAAGTCTGCGGCGGTAAGTTCTTCCCAGTGCACGGAGAGCTTCGATTGCGGCGCCGCGGCCTGCGCTGGCGCGAGATACGAAGCGCCAAGCATGGTGAGAAAGACGGAAAGGAGGGTGGAGCGCTGGCGAGTCGTCATCGGCAAATTTCCTCGGGCGGCGAATTCTAGCACGCGGAATGCCTCTATTGAAACGTATCAATGGTGGAAAAAAGAATGGGCCGGGCGGATGCGCGGCCCACGCACTCAACTTCGTAAGCTCTACTTAAGAAAAATTTCCTGGAGCAACTCCGAGCTGACGATTTCGCGGATTTCAGCCCGCTTCTCGCCGAGCTGTTGACCCTGCGCTTTGCCGCCCAGAATTTTGTCGCGTATGGCCTCGCCCTTCGCCGCCAGACCGTCCATCGCGGCGTGGTTTTTGTATTCGACGGCGACGCAGATATCCCAGTCCTCGGGAGCGTTCTTGGTTTCCTTCAGAAAGACCTTGTAGTCCACGATCATCCCCTGCCTCTTTTCCTCCTCGATCAGCGGCTTGGTGGACTGTCGCAGACTGGTGAGATAGGCGTCCATCTGAGTGGGCTTCACGCGGATCAACTGAACGCGCCAGATCGGACCTTCGGTGTAATGCTCCTGCGCCAATAACGCAGGCGCGAGTAACAGCAGAAAAACGGCAAGACCGCACAGCTTCTTCATAGACGTCTCCTGAGCTGAAGTGAGTTAAACGGCGGGAGGATCATACGCTCAGTTCAGGAAAACAGAAAGCTGGGCTAGATGGGGAAGATGGCGAAGATGGGGAAGATGGGTAAGATGGGGAAGATGGGGAGAGATGGAAAGTAGCAGGTCCTTCGGCGTCGTTCCGACTCCAGTCGGCTACGGGCGCTGGGCATCGAAGGCGGGGGCGTCAAGATTGAGATCAACTTCAAAAGTCAGCCGACAGAAGTGTCCGCTCCACACAGGCGTTGCTCCTTCCGGCGTAGCGGCCCGATACGGCCGGCCGCTCGACAGCCGAGGGTGGCTGTCCCTACATGAGTCTTTCTGTCAGGCAAATTTTACTGCAGCCGAAATCTCAAAGCTTCTCTTATGGAGCTTCGATCAGTTCCATTTTGCCGTCTCGGGTGCGGTGGAGGATCATTACTTTACCCTTGGGATCGCGGAAGACGAAGACGTCGCGGTCGCGGAAGTGGGCTTCCTTGATAGCCTCTTCGAGGGTCATGGGGCGCATGGAGACGGCCTCGTCGGAGCGGACCAGGTGAACTTCGGTGGTGCGGGCGACCGGGGGATAGCGGTGTACGGCGACCGGCACGGCGGTTTTTTCCGTTAAGCCGACTTTGGTGCGGGCATCAGTTTCGTCACTCCGCGGACTGTGGCCGTTCCACTTCTTTACTTCTTCGCTCTTACGCGCGGACCGTTTTTTGGACTCCCATTTGGTTTTGTATTTCACGGATTGCTTTTCGAGGTGTTCGAGGGCCTGGTTGACGGCGACCGTCATGTCCTTGGCTTGCGCCAGGCCGACAAGCGGGCCATTGCGGGGGTTGATGGTGATTTCGGCTTTGTGGCGGTGCTTTTCGACGGAGAGGACGGCTTTGGCTTCGAAACGATCACCCAGAATTTTGCGGATTTTTGCGAGGCCGGTTTCCACTGCGTTGCGGATGGCGGAGGTTACTTCGTAGTGCCGTCCGGTGTATTCCACGTTCATGAGCGCCCCTCCTTGGATTCTTGCTCGAGATGAATTGGGCACTGCATTTAAAGAAAGCTCGCCTCGCGCTTAATGCCGTCCCGTTTTCGCGCGATGGCGGAAACTAGCTCGCCTGGATCCTTCGGCCGCAAGTGCGGCGGCTCAGGATGACAGTTCTAGTATTTTTTCATTCGACTATTCCCTTACCCGCCGTTGATGAGTGCTCGGGATGCGCATGTCTTCGCGATACTTCGCGACGGTGCGGCGCGTAACCTGAATGCCTTGCGACTGCAGGATGCGGGTAAGCTGTTCGTCGGTCAGCGGACGGCTGGAATCTTCCTCGTCAATTAATTTCTTGACGCGGCGTTTGAGGATCAGCAATGAAGTATTGCCGCCCTCGGGGCCCTGTACGCTCTCGCTGAAGAAGTAGCGCAACTCAAATACGCCCTGCGGCGTGTGCGCGTATTTGCTGGCCACAGCGCGGCTGACGGTGGAAGGATGCACGCCGATTTCCTCGGCCACCTCCTTGATCATCATGGGTTTCAGGTAGTCGATCCCTTTTTCCAGAAAATCGTACTGACGGGCAACGATGCAATAGCAGACTTTGGTGATCGTCTGTTTGCGCTGCTCAATATTCTTGATGAGTTGGATGGCGCTCTTGTAGCGTTCTTTGACGTAATCGCGAGTATTCTTGTCGTTGGTGTCGCGGGTGAGCAGCTTCTTGTAAGCGGGATTGAGACGAAGCTGAGGCAGGTCATCGTCGTTCATGAGGACCAGCCACTCGTCGCCATGTTTGATGAAAGCAACGTCGGGCTCGATCAGACGCGCCTGGCCTTTGTTGTACTGCAAACCAGGGCGGGGATCGAGAGTGCGAATATAGTCTAGCGCTTGCTGCACAGCATCGGCGGGACGGCCGATGGCTTTGGCAATTTCTTTGTTCTGCTTGTTTTGCACAGCACGCAGGTGCTGGTCGACGATGGCGATAGCATCCTGCACAACCTGGGCGGTGCCGTTGACCGGCTTGTCGCCGTTCTTGTGGAGCGCGAGTTGCTGCTGATGATGGCGCAATTGGCGGATCAGGCATTCGCGGAGATCGCGGCACCCCACGCCTGGAGGGTCGAGTTGGCGAATGACTTCGAGGGCCTCTTGCAGGTCCTCAGCGCTGAAGCGAGCGGCCTGGGCCGGACGCGGGGCGGGCTGCACGGCAGGTGCCGGATCGGGTGCGGAAGCCGCCGCCGCATTTCCATTGGTTGAGACCAGTGAACCTTCCGCTGGAGCCGTCGCGCCGGGCAGGTTGTAAAAGGGGCTGTTCTCGCTTTGGGCACTTGCACCGGCGAACTCCGCGGGACTTGAGTCGGCAAGTACGGTTTCGTTCAGATCGCTGGAGGCAAGTGCCGCGTCGAACCTCTCCGCTTGAGAAGTTGCCTCACTAGGATCAGCGGTTTCGTCTAATCCCAGAGCTTGCGCCTCACTAACAATGTTTCTCGCGGCTGCAGCGTCCGCCTCCGGAGTGGCGGGAGGGGCGACGCCTAACATTTCTTCGTCGCTGGCGATGAGGTAACCGTCTTCGTTAAGGTTACCGATAATCTGCTCGGCGGCTTCGCGAACCTCGCGGCGAAGGCTCAAGGCCCCCACTTGCCAGGCGAGGTGGTCAGTGAGATTAGTGGGCTTGGAGAGGAAGTTTTCGAATGACGGACGCTCGATATCCTCCATTTCACCGCGGGTGCGGTAGCCGGGGTCCAGATAATCCTGGAAGAACGAGCCGAAATCAATTTCCTCGAAGGGATCTTTCTTTTCCGCCGTGATAGGAGTTTCTTCAGTCGAGGTTTTGGTCGCGCGGTCGCGGTCTTCCTCTTTGCGGCCGACTTCGTCGATCAAAGGGACGGACTCTTCGAGCTCCTCGAGAACGGGATTCTCAACCATCTCGGAGTTGATCATGTCCTTGAGCTCGAGTTTGTTGAGCGCGAGGACAGAGACCATCTGAACCAGGCCCGGGGTAAGGATCTGGCGTTGAGAGAGTTTGACGCTTAATTTGTGTTGAAGTAAGACCATGTCGTTAGTCGTTGGTCGTCCGTCAATCGTCGGCGGCTCTTCAGTTCATTGACTCCCTGTCGTTCCCGCCGCAAGCGAGGAGGCTGCTTTCCGGCTGCGGCCCGTCTCCGCTTGCTAGTGCGACTACTCAGGCTTCGAGTCGTCGATGATCGTGGCTGTCAAGCCGGGGTTCGGGCATCCCCTCAACCGCGGTCGTCTCGCCCTGCCCCCGGCAACTTTCGTTACTTGTGGGCTGAGTTGCGCGATCGGTTTATCGGACTTTTCCCGGTTCCGAGGGATAACAGCTCGAAATTATGGGTTAAAGCTCCCAGTCGTTCGTCCTTCATCGCTGCCTTCCTCCAGCAGTCCTTCCATCGCTCCATCGCTCCTTGGCGGCGCGGCTGAAGCCGCGCTCTTTACAGTGCTTCTTCTCCTCAGACTCACACTAAGGAGAAACTTTCTCCCAGGTACACGCGGCGGACTTCCGGATCACTTGCCAACTGCTCGGGCTTGCCGTGACGGAAGATTCTGCCGTCGTCGATGATGTAGGCGCGATCGGTTACGGTAAGGGTCTCGCGCACGTTGTGATCGGTGATTAATACTCCGATGCCGCTGGCCCGCAATCCGCTGATAATTTTCTGCAAGTCGAGAACGGCGATGGGATCGATTCCGGAAAAAGGTTCGTCGAGCAAGATGAACGTGGGATTGATACACAGGCAGCGGGCGATTTCCACCCGACGGCGTTCACCTCCGGAGAGGGCGTATCCCCGATTCTGCCGGATGTGCTCCAAACCAAGTTCATCAATAAACTTCTCCATCTTCTCGCGGCGCTCGTGCCAGGACATCGGCTGCGCCTCTAACACCGCGAGGATGTTTTCCTCGACTGTGAGTTTGCGAAATACCGAAGCTTCTTGAGGAAGATAGCTGATGCCGTACTGGCGCGCCCGCAGGTACATGGGAACGTCGGTAATATCCTGGTCGTCATATAACACGCGGCCCGTGTCGGGAGGGGTCAAGCCCACTATGGCGTAAAAGGTTGTGGTCTTGCCTGCGCCGTTGGGACCGAGCAAACCCACCACTTCGGCCTGTTCCACACGCAGGCTGACACCATTTACAACGCGGCGGCCACGGTACGACTTGCCAATTTCATCTGTGGCCAGGGTACGCATTTATCTTGCCATTCATCTCTTTTTTGTTTTTTATTTGGCCACTCGCGTTTGTGTTACCACAGGAGTACTTGCTTCGCCTTCTACGAGCACCCTATCATCGCCCCGAAAGAAAGTCAACGAAACGCCGGTAATCTTGCCGCGTTCGGCATCAAAAATGCTGGGAGGTCCGCCGGTGAGGACGAATTTGTCGTCTGAGGTGGTGTAAATCAGGGTCTGGCCGTCGGCTCGCCGGCCCGGTTGCTGGATGATCACGTGGCTTTGCGCGACCATCCGATCTAGCCGAGACGGTGCGCTAAGTGATTGACTGTTCGTGGTTTGGTTTCTTGGCACCAGATAAGCGTCTAGCTCCTTCGAGGTAGCTTCGAAGCCACTGCCTCGAGCGGTTACGCCGCCATCGTAGTGGGCGCGACGGTCGGAGTCAGAGTAGGTGAGCCGCGCTGAAGTTATGGTGACCGGAGTGTCCCGGTCAAACTTTTCTTGCGATTTTATATTCGCTTTGTATTCGCCCGAAGGGGCGGTCTTTTGGGGCTGGGATTTCTTCGGCTGCGCCTCGCTTACCCCAGCCTTACCAGGCTGGACCAGTCTCCCCTGAACCAGCACGGTGGAGACGGGGTGCTCGGCGGTCCCTTGGGCCACGAGAAAGCGGCGATCGCGGTCGAATTGAATTGAAGGAGCCTCGACAATGTCGGCATCCTGCCAGAGGCGGGCGTTGCCTTCGTAGAGAGCAACTGCGGGAGAGTTGTGCGCCGTCATGGTGGCTGCAGTCACGTGGATTGGCGAAGACGACGCAAGCAGCGCGCCGCTGGGTTGCTCCTTGAGGTCGCTGTAAGTGCTCTTGACGCTGCCCTCGGCAAAAGCGTCGTCGGTGACGCGATTGATACGAATTGTGTTTGCGGTTGTGGTCATGCCGCCGTCGGAGACACGCGGGCTTCCGGTGAGCAGGAGAATCCCATCGGCAGGAGTGTAGAGGGCTTTTTCCGCCCACGCCTGGGTACGTTTTTCCGGCGATAGCCCGTCCGTATAAGCCACGCTTCCCAGCTGAACGAAGGAGGCTATTCCGCCTTCGGGGAGGAACGCGGCATCGAGTTCGTGGCTGGTGCTGACGCGGTCGGGCAGACCAAGGACGAGATTAACAATTTTCGCATTAGGGGCGCCGTGGATTGAAGTTACCCGGCTGGATCCCTCGGGCGTTTCGGAAAATTTGGCATCGAAGCGGCCGGCCGTAATGACGGTGCGCTGAGCAGAAGCCGGTGCGCTTGCGGGTTCGAGATTGTGCGTCGGCGAGATTGTGATCTGCGCGGCGCCCGAGGTCTCGGCGTGGTCGAGCCGGCGTCCTTCGGCAAGGAAAAAATCGATGATCGGCGCGGTAATGTCGAAATCCTCAGGAGGGGAGCTTGCCGTGGACGAATTGACGTTTAGGGAATGCTGCCTGAGGCGAACTCCATCGACAGCGTGAACTTTCTGGAGCTGGTTCTGGCCCAGGAAATCGAGTATCACGCGTCCAGCGTCGCCCTGCATGGGTTGCGATCCGATGCGCTCTACGTGGACACTGCCGGTGAGCGTAGCGGTGCGCAGCAGATTCTGTTTGCCCGTAAGCAAGAGCTCGGCGGCATCGGACCGAGCGCGCAACTGGTCGGCCTTTTGTTGTGTGGTCTCGGCGTTCACATTGCCGGTGGCCACGATGCGCTCGACTTCATTCTGCGGCCCCAGGAAGAATATGGCCTGTTCGGAGTGCAGGGTTCCACTCTCGCGCACCATCCGAGGATTGTCGAGCAGTATCTGGCGTGGCTCGCGGGTGATGGTGCCATGGGTGGCGAAAAGAATGGCGGCGTCCTGTCCACTCGTAGTCACATGAATCTGCGACACCAGAGTGAGAGTGCTGGTCTTCGCTGAATACTGAACGCCGACGGCCCAGCCAGTGGCCTGCGGCGTGCGGAAATCCACCCGCGCAACCGTGGAAGCGTCCCCGCTATCGCGGTTAAAAACCAGGTCGCTGGTCGTGAGATGGATGGGATTCTTGAGATCCTTCGGGGTAGCCTGGTCGGGCGCCGTCACCCCGGTGGGATTGGCTTCCAGATCGATCTGCACTTCGCCTTTGGCGGTAACGTTGCCGGATGTTGGATCGAAGGTGAAGTCGTCGCCATAAATCTGATCAAAGCGCGAAGTATCTCGCCCGTAAAGGATGACGTTGACATCGTGCAACTCCGCGCGGCCGTTGAGTTTGAATTCTTTAACGGCTTTGGCGCGGATAGTAAAGACCGTGCGTCCGGATTCGGATTTCGAAAACTGAAAACCTGCTGCGGTCTGCTTGATGTCGTAAGCGATCTTGCCGGGAAATCCCTTGAGCACGCTGTGCTGGCGGAGGCGGGCGTAAAAATACATTCCCGCAACTACCGCGGTGAACAGCACGGCGATTACAGCCAGCCAGCGGCGGAGGTGGTAGATGGGGAGCGGCATTGAGTTCAGTCTAATTGAAGCGACTACGAACCCAGCTTATCGGCACGCCATTTTCTGAAGTGCTTAGTGAGATGCGGTCTGATTTTGATAGAAGAAACCGAAGATCTCGGGGCACGAAGCAAATCGATGCATCTCAGGTTAAAGGCGGGTTGCGCCGGTTCGTGGAGGTTCTCGGTGCGGTGACCCAGCATATTGGGCGGCAGTCTCAGCGCTGGCAGCCACCGTTTTCTCTGGAAGAAATCTGTAGTGTGGTTCGGGAGTACTACAAGCAGTGTCTGCTACAGAACCTTCAAAACACCGAGCACGCTCCGAACAGATCCATTGCGGGGCCTGAGCTGGTTGCCTGGTTCCAGTCACTGTGGCGCGATTCGGCTGTCCCTCGTGAATACCTGGTTCGTCTGAGCACGATTGCTGCGTGACCTGCTCGTCCAAAAATAAGGTTCCTCAAGATCAACTGGTCGGGGCGGTTCTTGAGCACCTTTTCGAGGATTAGCTACCCTTTGCGCTGCCGCATGTGCCGTCGATTCGCTGCGCCGAAGCGAGGCGATTGCGCCGCGATGAGGACGGGCGGATGGTCAATGTGGGGCCCGGTTTCCACAGGATGCGGGGAAGTTCAAAACCTGCGCCGCCTTCGGCGTCGGCAGGAGGGGTGACACGTGCCCCAGAACGGGTAGTGCAGGTTAGTTTCCTAAACCTACTTCGAGATCCAGTCGGTTTACAGTTCGATATGATCCGCCGTAGTTGGTGCGGCGTTCCCCGGTGGGGTGCCGCTTGCGGCCTTGAAATCGCGCAAGGAGAGTTCTAGCCCGCCGAAGTCGGGGTGGTCGTTGTGGCCGATGGTGAAAGCTAGGTCGATGGCGTCTCCAGCCAAGAGAGGCGATTGCTGGAGACGTTCGGCCATGTTCCAGCCGATGGCGTCGAAGACAGATCTTAGTTCCCGCTTCTCAGTTCTCAGTTCCTCGCCGACGGCGTTCCCGTTTGCTTTCAGTTTCAGTTTGATGTGTTTGTCTTTCAGGATTTTCGGAGGAGCGATCAGGCGGACGTTACGGGCGGTGAATACGGGCTCGTGATTTCCCGCGCCATAGGGTTCTAGCAGACTCAGCATTTGAAATAGTGCGGGAGTAATTTCAGTGAGGTCCAGTTCGGCTTCGACGTCGAGGACGGGATCGAAGTCGGATGCAGTGAGGCGCGATCGCGCGAAGGCATCCAATTCCGCGCCCAGTCGAGCAACGTTCGCTGAGGGCATCGCAAAGCCGCAGGCGTGGGAGTGTCCGCCGTAGCGGGTGAAGAGATTGCTGCTGGACTCGACGGCTTCGAGCAGGTGAAAAGGACGAATCGAACGGCCGGACCCATGCGCTTCATCGCCATCGCGCGAGATCACCAGGGCGGGACGGTGGTAGCGTTCGACAATGCGGGTGGCGGCGATGCCGATTACTCCGCGATGCCAGCCTTCGCCATCAATAACAATGCAATAGGCCTCGCAGAGAGCGGGGTCGCCGGCGATGCGCTCGTCAATCGAGCGCAGGATGCGGCGCTCTTCTTCCTGACGTTCGGCGTTGAGACGATCAAGTTTTTCGGCAAGCAGACGGGCACGATCGGAGTCTTTCACGCTAAATAATTCAATCACGTCCCGGGCGATATCCATGCG
>DATNLE010000037.1:0-8730 GCA_035603035.1 Candidatus Acidiferrales bacterium
GGTGGGAGTGGAACGTATGCTGCGTATGTATTTCTTGCAGCAGTGGTTCAATTTGTCGGACCCGGCGGTGGAAGAGGCCCTGTATGACTCGCCGGTGATGAGGCAGTTCGTGGGGATCGATTTAGGGCAGGAGCCGGTGCCGGACGAAACCACGGTGTGCAAGTTTCGGCATTCGCTGGAAGAACATGGACTTGGGGAGAAGATTCTGGGCACGGTCAATCTACACCTGCAAGCCTGCGGAGTGCGCGTCACCACCGGCACGATCGTGGACGCGACGATCCTGCATGCGCCTGCCTCGACGAAGAACCGAGAGCAGCTGATTTCGATACTCTGATTTGGCCCCATTCGATACTTTGAATTGGCCCCACCTTACTGAAAACCATATAGCGTGGACTCTGCTTCGGGCCTAACCGCCCCAAGGGAGGACCGGGTGGATAGGAGAGCCAAGGTGGAGTTATTCGAGCAGATCCGACGCGAGTACGAGCATGGTGGTGGAACGATTCGAGGGATCGCCAAGAAGTTGGGGATTCATCGACGGATGGTGCGTGAGGCAGTGCTCAGCGCTGTTCCTGTAGAGCGCAAGACACCGGTACGAGAGAGACCGAAGCTGGAACCGGCGATGGCTTTCATCGATGCGGTTCTAAAAGGGGACAAGAAGGCTCCCCGAAAGCAACGGCACACCGCACATCGGATCTGGTGCCGGATCCGAGCGGAGATGCCGGAAGTGGAAGTGGCCGAGTCCACGATACGATGCCACGTTCGGGAACGGAAGATCGCGTTAGGGTGGCTACACCGCGAGACGTTCATTCCGCAGTCCTACGTTTGGGGTGGAGAAGCGCAGGTGGACTGGTATGAAGCATACGCAGATATCTGTGGAGAGCGGGAGCAGGCCTACGTCTTTTGCATGCGCAGCATGGCCAGTGGAGGAGCCTTCCATTGCGCCTTCCCGCACGCCAGCCAACAAGCGTTTCTGGAAGCGCATGAACGAGCGTTTCTCTATTTCGGTGGAGTATTTGCAGTCTTGAGGTACGACAACCTTAAAAGTGCGGTAAAGAAGATTTTGCGAGGGCACCAGCGCGAGGAGACCATGCGATTCATGGCCTTCCGCTCGCATTGGGGTTTCCAGTCGGAGTTCTGCACCCCGGCGGAAGGTCACGAGAAGGGTGGAGTGGAAGGAGAAGGCGGGTACTTTCGGCGGAACCACCTGGTGCCGGTTCCGCAGGTGGCCAGTTGGGAAGCGCTGAACCTCTTCTTGCTGGAAGCATCGCGGAACGATGAGCAGCGTTTGATCGGCGAGCGGAAACAGACAGTTGGCGCAGGAATGAATCTGGAGCGAGAACACTTGCGTGTACTGGCGGAAGAAGGTTTTGATCTGGCCGCGATTCACTTTCCGCATGTGAACGCCAGCGGCTGCGTAAAGGTACTGACCAACTTCTACTCCGTTCCTCTGCCTGTCGGCGTCGAAGTGCAGGCCAAGGTGCACTCGTCCTATGTAGAGATTTGGCACCAAGGAGAATGCGTGGCGCGGCACGAACGCTGCTTCCAGCGACAGCAGAAAGTGCTCAACCTGGAGCATTACCTGGAAGCACTGACGAAGAAGCCCGGAGCTTTCGCTGGTTCGACACCGCTCGAGCAGTGGCGGGCACAAGGACGTTGGCCGGCCAGTTTCGATCGCTTCTGGGAGATGCTGAAGCAACGAAGAGGCCAGCAGCCGGGAACGCGCGCCATGATCGACGTGCTCTTGCTGGGGCGGCAGTACGGATACCCGAGGCTGCAGGCAGTGATTGAAAAGGCTCTGGATATAAATTGTTTCGATGTCGAAGCTGTGCGCCTGCTCCTGAATGCGGAACGAAACAGGAACCGAGAACCGCATGAGGCAGTCGAGGTGGGTGCTTTACGAGCGTATGACCGACCACAACCGACCACCAGGAACTACGACCAGTTGCTGAACTATTCCGGCAGCGAGGTGATTCAATGAGTGTCGCGACGGTGGGCGCGCAACAGGCAACCATTCGGCAGTATGCCAAAGACCTGAAGCTGGCGACAGTAGGTGGCCAGTTTCAGTCGATGGCCGAAGAAGCCGTCAAGCAGAAGCAGGGGCATCTGAGTTATCTGGAAGCGCTGCTCGGAGCGGAAGTGGAAGATCGCTATCAACATGGAGTAGCACGGCGGATAACGGAGGCCCATTTCCCCAAGGTGAAAACCCTGGAGGACTTTGCCTTCTCCGATGCGCCGCATCTTCCTGCCGCGCAGATCTGGAATCTGGCCGAGGGCGGTTACTTGAGCCGCAGCGAGCCGGTTATTTTTCTTGGGGAAACCGGAACGGGTAAGACCCACATGGCGACGGGGCTAGCGATTGCCGCTTGTCGTCAGAGAAAACGGGTACGGTTCACGACGGCAGCGCAGCTGGTGAATGAACTGACGGAAGCAAAGAACAAGAGCGAACTGAATCGTGTGACCAACCGGTGGACGCGCTATGAGTTGATCGTGATCGATGAGATGGCGTATGTGGCGATGCCGGAAGCAGCCGCCGAGCTGTTGTTCCAGATCATCGCTGGACGGGCAGAGAGAGCAGCGGTGATCGTCACCACGAATCTACCGTTTTCGGAGTGGACCGCCATGTTTCCAAACGCCAGGTTGTGCAAGGCCATGTTGGACCGACTGACCGACCAGGCACATATCATCGAGACGGGCACGGAGTCTTATCG
The DNA here is from genome assembly GCA_035603035.1 of Candidatus Acidiferrales bacterium. GTDB lineage: Bacteria > Acidobacteriota > Terriglobia > Terriglobales > Acidobacteriaceae > Sulfotelmatobacter. The sequence goes on from DATNLE010000037.1 coordinate 2,709, forward strand.
TTTCCGCAGAACGCTTAGTAAGAAAAAAGGCGGCAAGGGATGAGGCAATGGGCAGCGAGCTACTCTGCAAACAGGGATGCTATAGGTCGACCGAGTTGGCGATCGTCGTTCCTAGGCGATGCTGGCGCGAGCTTTTTCTGTACCGGCCACGATGTTTTAGAAATTCTCCCGCCACCCCAGTCTGCGCTTCGCCCTAAACGCGTCACCCTTTGGGCGACGCAGGGCTTCGCTCCGACCGGGGTGGCGGGAGCTGATCACCACGAGGTGGGGCCAAATGAAAAGATCAAAAGGGGCCAAATCAAGTTGACGGAATCAATGCAGCAGGCAACAAGAAGAAAGATATAGTTCGTCGCTTTACTGATGCCTCCGTCCACGTTGTCTATGATTACGAAGTCTCAAAAGAACTGAATCCAATCCTCCGCCTATCCGAAGCCGTGCAGAAGATACACACACTAGGCCGCGCCGGGGACTGGGTCTTCGCCTCTGTGAGTGAGACAATGCCGTATAACCCGTGGTATTGCGTTCGTCAGGTAAATCGTTTTGAGAATGTTGGGTCACCGGCCCGCACAAGTGTGGCACCCGGACAATCGGCAAGCACAGTGGCTCCCCTCAAAACCGGCCAGAATGGCAGCTCGCCTGTTTAACCTGTTTAGGGGTTGGTGCAACGTGTGAGCATGGCTTGCCACGAGCGATAGGTCGGTGATCGTTTGCCGAGCATATCTATGACCATGTGTGGGTGTACGCTTTTTCTTTTGCTTCACGACTGAGACATCCGCAAGACAGAGTCTCCCGGTTGTGAGCAGAGAAGCGATGAACTTACATTTCCATCGTCTGCTACCAACTACAGGCTCATCGGCGGCGTTCAGGTATCGGGCAAACTGAGACTAAAACGTTCCAATTTCCTTCTTGCCGTCAGCCGTCAGATACTCGTAGCTATGGCCGGTAACCGAGATCACCTCGACTGGCGCCACCCCGTCAGCGACCATTCGTAGGACATTCGTGTACTTTGTTTCGCCTCCCGGCCCGGCAACATCTCGGTAAACCTTGAACACGTAGGAACCGTGAGCGGGGTCTAAGGCCGCGGTCAGACCTACCAGTTCGCTTAGGTGGACATCAGCCGCAGACCTTACCACTGCTGGTTTCTCACCAATGTAGGTTCCAGTCTGGATTTCGAGATGATCGGCTAGCCCTTGCTCAGCGATCATTATTTGAATGTCCCCGAGTAGTCGTTCCAAGTCCCTGACGGAGCTATGACCTACCAGTTGGGCTATGAAAGTAGTGCTGCTGATCCAAGGGTAGCCCTTGAGCGTAAGCGCATCTACCTTCTTGCCACATTGCTTGGCAATACTGGGCCTTGCGCCGGTTGCAGCCTTTACCACGGCGTTCTGACAGAGGATGGTTCCATCGGGGCTCGTTGTGCATACCCCTAAGCCGCCGCAAGTACACCTGCCGTTCTTACAGCTGACATTGCAAGTACAGAGGCCGTAGCACGCCCCATAGACGCAGACCTCAGCCTCGCATGTAGCGCAGGCGCCGTTCTGGCAGATGTCGTCTTGCGCTAACCCGGGCGTTGGAGAAGCTACGACGAACAACGTGAACAACATGAGCACCAGTTGGATTGTTTTCATCTGCCTCTCCTTTCGAGGTTAGGAATGGCGCGTATCGATTAGGCGAGGCTGCTCGCCAGACATGACGGAGCCTAGTATCTATCTAGCTTACGCTAGATTTAGTTTATCACGTCCAAGTACCCGTGTCAAGTGGTAATACCGCAAATCTTTTCACTTTCGCTGCATATAACCTACACTATGCCCGTAACATATTGACAACACGGCGCATATATATTTTGGTCAAAGGCTTTGGAATATCGTCTGACAGGAGAAGTGTGGCGTGCCGCCGTTGGCATCATGTCCCGGCCTGACAAAGGAGCCCCATGGACACAGCAATAGAAGGTCCCAAGAAATTGCCCATCAATAGGAGAAGTAGCAACTGTGCTGGGTCAGCGGAAGGCTCTGACAAGGTGATGTGGAACGCCCAGACGGATCACATAGGGGATCGTGGCATGGCAGTGGACCTGAATCGGCGTAGAACGTGCGCGAGCTTGGCCATCTGCTGGGGAAGGTTGCTAAGGGATCAAAACCAGAACTTGCACTTTCTCCTGCCTTGAAATTTAGTTCTTTAATCCTACGGATTGTTCCCAGATCTGAGCTCCTTCTTGTAAGCCTTTTTCATATAGCCACGCCGAGGCTGGAACTGGTGCCAAGTGGTCGGGCACGCTTTGCTTCCGATAGCACTGGGCTGCAAAACTGTCCTCCCTCACTTCACCTTTCCGTATCCAACGCACAAATCCCTCGGACAGCTTCGACCATAGGATCTTTTGGTTTTGGGACCACACCACTGCGGCTCGGTGCGGAGTGAGCGTAATCAGCCGTACGGCAGAAGCCGTCAAAGACGTGCCACAAAGCTGGGCGATCGAACGAATCGACTCCAGCGAAAGCTCTGACTGAACAAACTCGGCCATGAGTCCTCGAGGCATCAGAATCTCGGCGGCGAAGCGGTTGGCTTCGAGTTCCGGGCGATAGAGATCCGCATCCCAGTTTTCAATCCTCTGCGGCTCGCGCAGAGCTGTCGCCGCATCTGTAAGAACCAAAGTGGATGGATCTGGATTTTTCGGATCAGGTGATCGAAGTGAAACGCGCTTACGTCTGGGCCCAGTTCAAAGTGCCCAAGTCCAAGGCGTCGAAAGCACCCGTACCCATGCACCCCGTGCTGGCCGGTTTCTTGATGGCGTGGAGGGAGAAAACTCCTTATGCGAAGGATGACGATTACGTCTTCCCGAGCTTCCGGCTTAAGGGCAAGAAGCCGTTATCGGCTTCAATCATGGTGCAGAAGTATCTGCGCCCTGCTACCGTTAAGGCCGGCGTCATCAAAGAAGACCAGCAAGTTCGGTTCGGCTTTCACAACTTTCGGCATTCTCTGGCTTCCTCGCTAGTGAAGCTGAAGTGTGATCCGAAGACGGTACAGGGTATTCTGCGTCACGAAGACGTCAGGACGACAATGCAACTCTACGCGCAGTCCGACCAAGAATCGAGGCTCGAAGCTCAGGGCAAATTCTTGGCACTGCTGCTCGGAGACAAGGCCCACCTGCTCACGGAGACGATCCAGTGACGCATCTTGGGCTGAATCTTGGACTAGAGACAGTGGGCGAAAACGCCCAAGTCCTTTGGAATGATGGTGGCCAGGGACGGAGTTGAACCGCCGACGCCAGCCTTTTCAGTGCTACGTTAAGCTGTAGTTGTAACAACTTAAGTGACTCCAGGTGGCCGCCTAACTACTTGAGAAGTCGCGAGAGACATGCGAATCGTGGGTTGAAATCGTGGGTTCAAAAATAGGCGCGGCTGCATTCCAAGCCTTCGCCGTGAAAGAACAACCATTATAAGGAAATACAACGACTTGCAAGAGGCGGGCGGCCACCTAAGTCCTTGCTAGTCCGTACAAGCCAACTCATTCACGTACCGTAATCCGTACCGCAAGAAAAACACTATGTTGCATGTAACGAGAGATATTGATGCACGAAAGCAACGGCCATGCTGCCTTCTCCTACGCTGCTGGAAACGCGCTTGATCGAGTTGTAGCGAATGTCACCTACGCAGAAAAAGCCCGGAAGATTTGTTTCCAGCAGAAATGGAACACGATCTGCCGCCCAACCTGGCTGGTCGCTCACTTCGCGCCCCGTGCGGACATAGCCGTTTTCGCGTTGCAATTGAGGTGGCAACCAATGGGTTACTGCATCGGCGCCGATCATGACAAACAGTGCATCTGCAGCCCGCCGGATGACAGGCTCCCCCTTTTTCCGGGTTTCTATTGCTTTCAAGTAATCCGTGCCGTCCGCGGAGACCACCTGAGTTTCCGTCTCCACCCGAATGCCAGGCGCGAGAGCAATCTGATCGATCAAGTATTGCGACATGCTGCGCTTCAGATCTTCGCCGCGGACCAGCATGGTCACTGAACTCGCGTAATCTGCGAAGAACAGGGCAGCCTGGCCGGCAGAGTTGCCGCCGCCGATGATAAAGACGCGCTTCCCAGCCACCGTGGGGGCCTCCGTACGTGCGGCCCCATACAAGACTCCACGCCCGATGAAGCGATCGACGCCGTCCGCCTCAAGTCTGCGCCAAGCAACTCCGGTCGCCAAGATCACCGTCTTTGTGGCAACCCTATCGCTGCCATCGAGTCCAATCGTGTATGCGCCATCGGGATGCGGAATGATCTCTTGGACTTCTCGGGTGAGAACCACTTCGGCACCGAACTTAACCGCCTGCCTGAACGCGCGTTGACTGAGGTCATCTCCTGAGATGCCATTGGGGAAGCCGAGGTAATTCTCGATGCGAGAAGATGTGCCAGCCTGACCGCCGGGAGCCTTGCGCTCGACCAACAAGACGCTGAGTCCTTCCGAGGCTCCGTAGACGGCAGCCGCCAGTCCCGCTGGGCCGCCGCCAATAATCACCACGTCATAACTTTGGCGATGGGGAGCCGTTTGGAATCCGAGCGCTTCAGCTACCTTACGAACCGTAGGAGGATGGCTGACGCAGAGCGAACCATCCACGACGACGGATAGACCAGCAACATCGCAAGCTGGGTCAGCCGAAGCCACTTGTGCACTTCGATCGCGGTCGACCCACTCATAAGGTATTCGATTCATGCTTAAGAAGGTGCGAATTTCTCGGCAGTCGTCATCAAATTTCGATCCGATTATCTGTACGCGGCTGGAGGGAAGATTCAGCATGTACTTTTGCACGATTTGTACCCGCTCGTTAAGGGTCTGTAAGATCACCGCGCTGCACTCGGGCGAGCGTCGGATCAATTCCTGGAGGTGTTGCGGATCGAGCCGTGCCAAGTGGCAAGCTGTCTTCGCGCGGACGGAGGCAGGAGCTGCCGTTGCCATGAGAATGGCCAATTCGCCAAAGAAATCGCCCGGATTGTGCTCTGAGACTTCAGTTTGACGCCCCATTACGTCTTTGAGCACTTCCGTGGTTCCTTCCATCACTACAAAAAAGGGAGTGGGCTCCCCTTCGTGAATAAGATACTCACCCGGTTCAAGATGAAGATCGGCAGCCTGCTGCGAGAGCCACATAAGGTCTGCGTCATTCAAGCAGGAAAAGATTGGTATTTTCTTCAACTCCGGGGATGTCAGCATGGCGACTGGTGTCCTTCTTTCTGCGCGGGTAGCATGAGTCCAGGGCCAAGGCTTTCAGGGTTCTGCACAATAATCTGTAAGAGTGCGCATTCTACGCGGCTTTCTGAAAAGCGACGAATTCGGTCTTTGTGGCGGCCAAGCGCTGCGCCTTCAGCAGCAGGTAGTTCATGTCTCGATAACCACGGCCGCGACGGAGCAGAGCTTTGATGTTGCCGTTGACGGCTTCCACCACACCCATCGGTACCTTCGTCCGGCAATAGTTCAAGATGCCCTCGAGATGACCCAGCAACATGCCGGCTAGTTTCTCCATGGGTTTCAGCCGCTGCCAGCGCAACTGGTCGATCCATTTCTGCAGATAACGCAACATGGCTCCTTCGTAGCTGTAATCCCACAAGCGCGAGAGGCTCTCCTTCAGCAGGTAGGCTTTGAGAATGCGCCGGTTCAGAGCAAACAGGGCGTTCAACTGACGCCGCTTGCCGCGATCCAGGTTGAGCCAACTGCTCAAAAGCAACCAGCGCTTCCCCCTTACCAGATCCCGTGCTGCTCCTCCTTTGCGGAAGAACTCGGCCCGCCGCACTTCGTCCACCGCTTGGCTGGCATGCTGCAGAATGTGAAACTTGTCGTACACGATCCGGCATTCCGGCACCCACTGCTCCAGGCTTTGCCGAAACGGTTCCCACATGTCCACACACGCCGCTCGAATCGCACTTCGTTGAAACGCACTCAGATGTTTCTCGAAGAATTCGTCCAGTGTTTGTTTTTTACGTTCCCGCCCGAACCACAACGGCTCTCCCGTCTCCAGGTTGCTCACCACCGTGAGGAACTTTTGCT
>DATNLE010000042.1:0-1220 GCA_035603035.1 Candidatus Acidiferrales bacterium
TTCAACCTGCCGCAAACTTCATCGCTTCCTTAGTCAACCTCAACGCTAAGCCCACCACTTACCCACAAATTCCTCCGACGAGGCATAAAAAAAGCCTTGCGGCGTTTCAGGGAACATCCGCTGTCAATCGGCGGCAATGGCAAGGCTGCCTCTTTCAGCAAATCGAGCAAGCCGTCAAAGAAACGGTAGCAGCGGTGATGGAGACTCTGCCAAGTCGCGGGCGTGAGCCGGGCAGGATACTACCGTTTCCAGCCGCGCGTACCAGAGTCGGAAGCGGACATGGACTTACGCAGCGCGATTCAACCGATCGCGCTGGAGTGGCCGAGTTACGGCTATCGTCGCGTACATCGCGAACTGATGCGGCGGGGATGGAGGGTAAACCACAAGCGGGTTCTGCGGCGGATGCGGGTAGATAACCTGCTGTGTTTGCGAAAGCGGAAATTTATTCTGACCACCGACTCGCATCACGGACTGCCGATCTATCCCAATCTGGCCAAGGATATGGTGCTGACGGGTATCAATCAGCTTTGGATCGCTGACATCACCTACATCCGCTTAGAAGTGGAATACGTGTATCTGGCGGTTCTGCTGGACGCGTTTTCCCGAAGCTGCATCGGTTGGGCCTTGCAGGACAGTTTAGAAGCCGGGCTGGTGCTGGAGGCCTTGCGCATGGCGCTGCGACAACGCCGCCCCCAGCCGGGCTTGGTGCACCATTCGGACCGTGGTGTGCAATACGCAGCGGGGGATTACATTGCCTTGCTGAAGAAGCATGGTATCAACATCAGCATGAGTCGGCGCGGAAATGTCTACGACAATGCCATGGCGGAGAGTTTTATGAAGACGCTCAAGTATGAGGAAGTCTACCGCACCGAATACCGCGACCTCGAGGAAGCCAGGGCTTTGATCAAGCAGTTTCTGGAAAAAGTCTACAACCAGCAGCGCTTGCATTCGGCGCTGGGCTATCGTCCGCCGCTGGAGTTCGAACGCAGCTTACGACCCTTGCGAGCCATGGAGAAAAGACGAGCATGAGTTTTTTGAGGCATGAGGAAATCTATCGATCCGATGTAAGTCCAGCTAAAAGCTGGGAGCGGCAACTCGTGGTCGCCGCCCCAGCGCTCATCGGCTGCGATGAGTTTCCAGTCGGCTATTCCTTGGCGGGTTGCCCTCCGGCAGAGCCTGCCTCCGCTTCACCGACTGGTGACGATTCTCAACAATCCACT
>DATNLE010000053.1:0-3365 GCA_035603035.1 Candidatus Acidiferrales bacterium
TTCTCGCCTCCGGTGACAATCATGTCTTTCGCGCGATCCAGAATGTAGAAATACCCCTCGGAATCCTGGTAGCCGATGTCTCCGGTGCGAAAGGAACCATCTCGAAACACAAGCGCGGTCTCACCCGGATTATTCCAGTACCCTGGCATGATGTTGGCGCCGCGAGCCACCAACTCGCCGGACTTTCCAACTTCGACCTGCTTTCCTGAATCGTCTGTGACCCGCAGATCGATGCCAGGGCAAGGGCGACCGCAGGACAAAAGACGGCCGTCGGTGTGCTCCTGGTCCTGCAGACCCGTGAGAAACCCGCTCTCGCTGAGTCCGTAGGCCTGAACAAGTTTCACCTGCGGCAAAAGCTCCCTCGTACGCCGGATTAGGTCGGGAGCCATCGGAGATCCGCCGTATGCCAGGACCTGGAGGCTGCTCAAGTCATATTTTTTCACTTCCGGAAACTGGGTTAGCAAATTGATCATAGTAGGCACCAAAACGGTATGACTAACGCGTTCACGATCAACCGCCTCGCAGAAGCCGCGCGGATCGAATTTTGGAATGGTGACTTGGCACGCGCCCAAAGCAGGGGCCGCGAACATGCAGGGAAAGTCAGCGATGTGAAAAATTGGGGCTGCGTGGAGATACACACCAGCTTCTGTGTAGCGCATCCAGAAATTGAAGTTCTGGACGTTGGCGAGGACATTGGCGTGCGTCACCATCACGCCCTTGGGATGACCGGTGGTGCCGCTTGTGTAGATAAGAGCTAGGACCGCTTGCGGGTCATAAAAAACGTCCGGAAAGGAATCATTTCGAACCTCCAAGGGCTCTTGATCGAGCACTCGTTCCCTCGGGAGGCGCACTGTCGGGACAGGTAGAGATGAGTGGCGCACCAGGCCGTGCGGACTTGCGTCCGCGAGTACTCGATCGATTTCCGCGAGGGAGAGCCGAGTGTTCAGCGCAACTACGATGACTCCCAGCAAGCTGCAGGCGTACACCAACTGTATGTATTCAGGCCCATTCGGGAGGAGGAGACCGAGACGGTCACCAACTCGGAAACCAAGTTTGCTGAGCGCCGCCGCGATTCCCTGAACCCGTCCATGAAGCTCTCGAAAAGTTAATCGGGCCCCGCCAGGAGCGAGCGCTGTTCGGTCTGCATAGAATCGCGAAGCTCGGCCGAGAGAATGGATATAAATCAATTTCGCTCACCCTCAAACACTTTAGCCCCCACACCCCGAACGCGACGGAGTCCACCTGCAATTCAGGCGGCATAAAAATATCGACTCCTGAGCCATCGGAGCTCGGTTGTTCAATGCATGTTATTTGTTTCGAGACTGGGTTCCGCCGCTCGCGACGGCAGCTTGAGCCGCCTTGTCATCTTTTGCGCGGGTTGCGAGCAGTTCCAGTAACATCGTGTCGCGCTCTCGTTCGAGTTCGTCAATCGAGCGGCCGTTGGCTTCTTTCAGTACGCCATCCGTGATCGTTTGCTTCACCTCGGGACTGAATTCCGTGATCTTGCCAAGATCTTTCCACCAAGTCGCTACAGGGCCAGAGAGGTGCTCCATGAAATGCTGAATGCCGGCTTGACCGCCTGCGAGGTGGAACAATAGATTTGGTCCCATCACTCCCCAGCGCAGCCCTGGTCCCCAGCACACCGCAACATCTGAATCCGCAACATCCAACACGCCTTGCTCGATGAGAGACACGACTTCACGATAGAGCGCGGCCTGAAGGCGGTTTGCGACGTGACCGACAACCTCTTTGCGGAGACGGATGGGTTTTTTGCCGATCGAGGCGTAAAACGAGATTGCCCGGTCGACGGCTTCGGGTGAAGTTTTCGCGCCTGCAACCACCTCAACTAAAGGAATCACATGCGGAGGATTGAATGGATGACCGATCACGCAGCGTTCGGGATGCTTACACGCCGACTGCATCAGGCTCATGGTCAGCCCAGACGAACTCGATGCGATGATCGAATCGGGAGGAGTAGCCGCGTCCATATCCGCGAACAGCTTGATTTTGAAGTCCTGGCGTTCCGGCCCGTTCTCCTGGACAAAGTCCGCATCCGATAGCGCCTTCTTCATATCGAGCGTGAATTTGAGGTTGTCCCGCGATGCGTTTGGTGAGAGCCCGATGATTGTAAGGTCGTTCCAAGCGGCATCAATGTACCGGCGCAGGTTAGCTTCCGCATTCGGCGCTGGGTCTGTCGCGGTGACATTGAAACCACGCGCCAAGTACAAGGCAGCCCAACTCGCGCCAATCACGCCCGTACCGACGATTGCTATGTTGCGAATCTCCTTGTTCTTTGCCATATCGTTCTCCTTGAGTTGAGTCTTGTTCTAATTAAATATTCTTCCTCGAAACTCCTACTTGCTTGCGACCGCCGCTTTGGTTGCGCTATCAGTGGCTGGCTTCCCAGGTTCCGACCCGTGGTGATTCACGATCAACCGGGAACCTCGTTGGCCGGTCACGTAAGTCCACACCCATTGCAGGAAGACAGTTAAGCGGAGACTCGATGTCGCCAGAAACTGCAGATGGACGGCGGCCCATGTGAGCCAGGCGCCGAATCCACTTACCTGGACTTTGCCGCTTTGCAGCACCGCAAAACCCTTGCCCACCACCGCCATGCTGCCTTTGTCAAAGTAGCTAAACGGGCCCGGTGCCGGGTTGCCGGCGATGCGGTTGTGAATTACCTTTCCCGCATAGCGCCCTTGCTGCATCGCCACTTGCGCGACGCCCGGCAAAGGTTTGCCGTTTTGATCGAGGGACGCCGTGTCCCCGATCACGAAAATTTCGGAGTGCCCTGGAGCCGTCAGATCTTTCTGTATTCGCACTCTCCCGGCGCGGTCTGTCTCCACTTGCAGCCATTTACCTGCGGGCGAGGGTGCCACACCGGCAGTCCAGATCACGGTCTTGCTCGCGATTCGCTCTCCTGCCACAACGATGCCGTCAGCGTCGATCTGATCGACGCTATGTCCCAGCCTGACTTCGACGCCCAACTTCTCGAGCCGCTGCTTTGCTGCTTTGGAAAGGTCTTCCGAAAATGGCGGCAGGACTCTGGGTGCCATGTCCACTAGCACAATTCGAGCGGAGGCAGGATCGATCCGGCGGTAATCTGATTTCAGTGTGGTTCGCACCAGAACCGCTAAAGCGCCAGCCATCTCCACACCTGTGGGGCCTGCGCCGACTAAAATGAAGGTCAAAAGATCTTGGTGGCGGCTCGGGTCTTCTTCGGCCTCCGCCAGTTCAAACGTCTGCAAGATTTTGTTTCGAGCTGCCTCGGCATCCGCAAGACTTTTCAATCCGGGTGCAAATGCCTCAAATTCGTTGCGGCCGAAGTAGCTGTGAGTGGCACCCGTTGCGAGGATGAGATAGTC
>DATNLE010000070.1:0-1749 GCA_035603035.1 Candidatus Acidiferrales bacterium
TCAATTCCGCTTCACTTATCGCCGCTCCCTGGCTCCGCAACAGAAATCTTGAGAATCGTGACTTCATCATTCAAGTTTTCTAGGCGCTGAATCCACGACGATTGGCGAGCTCTGATCGAGAACCTTCGGCATGAGTTGAAACTCTCCCAGCGCTCGCCAGAGCTCCGTCTCATTCGATGTGTCTTGTCGCGACACGAAAGACGCCCGCGACGGCAAGCGTCAACGCGAATTTCAAGTTCGTGCCGATTGAGTACATTGGTTTTCCTTGCCGTACTAAACTGTCGGCTGCGTCTTTCCTATTCGCGCTTACCGAGAGTGTCTTACTAGCGTTTTCCGGACCCAGGTGGAAACTCTTTGAACATTTTTGCCACGCCCTTATCGAGGTTCTTTTCATTCTTCGCCGCACTATCCGAGAGCGTGCCTTCGGCGCTACCCCGCCAAATTAGCTGTTTCGATTTCGCGTCGAATATGTCGACAACCAGTGTTCCCTCTTTGTAGTCCTGCTCGGTTGTGGTTGAGTCGCCGAAGCTGTCGCCGTAACCGCCAAATCCTCGCCATCCCCAACCGCCACCGAAGCCGAAATTGTCGTAGTACGTTTGGAGTGTCCTTTGCGTTGTAGTCATCTTGATCGCCACGATGGCAACATCGCCACCGTTGTCGACTTGTGTCCAACCCTTCGCCGATAATTGGGCATCGACTGCATTCTTTATGCGGGAGTCCCACAGCGAGTTAGCCGGTTTAATTTCCTGCCACGAGTAGGTCTTGTATTGAGAGAAGTTGGCTTGGTGATCAAAGTCCGTTTGGATGTGCTGGCCAAATGCAGATCCCAACAGCACCATTAAGAACGCACCGTAAATCGTTACTCGAGTTGTAGCTTTCATCTGACAAATCTCCTTTTCTTAAAATCGAAAACGTACTTCAAGTTCGAAACATTCATCACATCTGGGATTACGAACCCTGCCCTTGCCTTTTGTTCACAAGTACCTTGATGTCAACGCGCCGGTTGAGCTCGCGGCCCTGTGGATCGCGGTTACTAGCGACCGGCTGCGTGCTGCCGAAGCCAACCGGCACGAGGATGCGCCGTAGCGGGATGTTTTTGTCGCGGAAATAGCGGGCGACGGTAGCCGCGCGTTCTTCGCTCAGCTTTCGATCCGCCTCCGTGTTGAGGGTGTTGGAAGAGTAGCCTGCGATCTCGATCATGTAACCGTTAAGCGATTTCGCAATATCAGCAAGATTGGCAAGGTCGCGTATCGCCGCCTCGTCTAGATCAGCTGAACCTTTGGGAAAGAAGACATCCACCTCAAACTCGTTCTTGTAGTCATCCAAGTCCGAGACGAGCCGATTCAACATGGCGGCAGACGCCGCATCCTCATTCGCCAGTTCGTCGGCAGCTTGTGCGTGCAGGCTGGCCTGATTCGCTGAGTCCTGGGCTTGTGCCGCCGAGGCTTGAGCCAGGCTGGCAGCTCCGAGACCCAGATCCGCAGTCGATTGTGCGTTCTGCACGGCCGTTTTGTTTTCGAAGACTTGTTGCTCTTGAGCTACTTCGACGGCGAATGAGTCTGGAGTGAATACGATCTTGGCCGCATCAAGCTGCCCTTTCGAATTTCCCACACCTTCTGCGTGGATGGTCAATCCTGGGACCATGGCGGTGGCGTCCATGTCGGTATGGCGAAAAAACACAACGCGGTGTTGCTTGCGCTCAATCTTGGTGTCGTCGTTGATGTTGACTACAACAAAGTCGTTGGACTT
>DATNLE010000077.1:0-4310 GCA_035603035.1 Candidatus Acidiferrales bacterium
ACCTTTCGATTACGTTCTGCAACTCGCGAATATTGCCTGGCCAGGAGTAAGACTGAAGCAGATCGAGGCTCTCTTTGTTGACCGTCTGAAAATTCTTTCCTGCCTTCCTTGCGTAGCGATCAATGAAGTACTCGACGAGCAAGGGAATGTCTTCTTTGCGTTCCCGCAAAGGGGGCATCTCAATCGGAAATACGTTGAGCCGGTAAAATAAGTCGCTCCGGGAGACGCCAGCAGCGATGGCAGCTTCTAAGTCGCGGTTAGTAGCCGCAATAACTCGAACTTCAGTTCGGATGGAGCCGGTTCCGCCGACGCGCTCAAATTCGTGTTCCTGCAGAACGCGCAACAGAGCGATCTGGGTTTCGGGAGGAAGCTCTCCAACTTCGTCAAGGAAGATTGTGCCCCTTTCTGCCAGTTCAAAGCGTCCCAGACGCCGTTGAGTTGCCCCAGTGAAGGAGCCTTTCTCATGGCCGAACAATTCCGAGGCGATCAAGTCGCGTGGGATGGCTGCGCAATTCACACTCACAAATGGGTATGAGGAGCGCAGGGAGCGCCTGTGCATCGCGCGGGCAACCAGTTCCTTGCCTGTGCCGGTCTCGCCGGTGATCAGAACAGTGGAATCCGTGGCAGCGACTTTGGACACGCGGGAAAGCACCGTTTGGAGAGCCGGAGAAGTTCCAACAATTTCCTCGAACATCGACGCTTTATCGATTTCTTCGCGCAGTGCAACGTTCTCCTGCCGCAGTCTCTCTTCCGATCGTTTGCGATCATCGATATTGGTTGCAGTCGCGTACCACTGAATCACCCGTCCGTCTTCACCGATCACTGGGTTGTATTGCATTAGAAACCACCGGTACTGCCCGTTCTTGCTCAGGACCCGCTGTTCGTTCTCAAACCGTTCGCCCCTCGAAAGAGCCTCTCGGCGCTCGCTCCGTAGCCGTGCGACATCCTCGGGATGTACTGCCCGATCGCTAAAATCTCCTCTCGTCAGCTCTTCGATTGTGAGGCCCGTGTATTCGATACTAGTGTGGTTCACATAAACAAGAGTGCCATCCGGATTCAGCACTGCAATCATCTGCGGTATAGCATCGACAATCTGTCTGAGTTGAGCTTCGGATTTGGAGAGTTGCTCCCGCTCGAGTGATTCCTTGCGCAATCGCGCGAGGGCTAAAGTCGCCGCCACTCGGGCTGTTAGCTCTCTTGCGTTGAATGGCTTGGTAAGGTAGTCGTCCGCACCCTGCTCTAAGCCCTCGACCGTTGATTCTTCGCCGGCCCGTGCGGTAAGCAGGATAACTGGCGTCGTACGAGTTGCCGGATCGCTTCGGATGGCCCTCAGCAGCTCGAACCCATCCGGGCCGGGCATCATAATGTCGCTGAGCACCAGATCTGCCGGCTGTTGCCGCAACTTGGCAAGTGCGGTTAACCCATCTGCCGCCGTTGTGAGTTCGTAGCGTTCAGCCAATAGCGCTGAAACATAGTTCCGCATGTCGGCGTTGTCGTCAACGAACAAAATTCGCGGCTTGGGTTTACCGTCGCCTGCGACTGATGAAGTGCGCTTTTGTGTTGAAGCGGACGCCTCCGGCACACTCGTTCCTGAAGATGGATCGGAGAGCCACCGCAGAGCCTCTTCGACGAAAGCACCAGCACTTGACACGCTGGATGAACTTTCGGGTTGGTCGGACTGTCTTGCAGCCAAACGGCGTGGGATCGATACGGTGAACACGCTCCCTTCGCCCACACGGCTCTCCACCTTGATCGTCCCGTCGTGGAGTTTTACAAGCTCCTCCACCAGCGCCAGGCCAATGCCCGTACCTTCTGCGGACCGACCCTCAACACCCTCAACCCTATAGAAGCGTTCAAAGATGTGTGGCAGTGCCTGTTCGGGAATCCCAACACCGGAGTCACCAACGCGCAACTCCACGCAGTCGCCGGTCTCGCGAAGAGTGATTCCGATCTCTCCTTCGAATGTGTACTTCAAAGCGTTGGATAGGAGATTGAGAACGATCTTCTCCCACATTTGACGGTCCACGGATATCGCTGTCGAAGACGGAGGAGAGTCTACCACGAGCCGCATGCCTGCCCGCTCGATGGCAGAGCGGAACACAGCTGCAAGATTGGCGGTCAGCGTACCAATGTCGGTAGCCTCTTGCACAGCTCTTAGACGACCCGCCTCAATGCGGGAGAAATCGAGCAACGAGTTTACAAGCTTCTGTAGGCGCAGACCATTTCGATAAGCTAAATCGAGCGCTTCTCGATCTTTCAGTTCAAGTGAATTACTCCTCCTGCGTAGGACGTCTTCGAGAGGAGCAAGCAAAAGCGTTAGAGGCGTCCGAAATTCATGACTGGTGTTACTGAAGAATGTGCTCTTGGCGCGGTCCAGCTCAGCTTGCAACTGCTCAGTTCGTTTTCGGTCGTCGATATCTACGTTGGTTCCATACCATTTGACGATCTTGCCCGATTCATCCCTCAACGGGTCGGCACGGAACAAGAACCATCGATATTCTCCATCGAAACGGCGGATGCGTGCTTCGATCTCGCCCGTCTCGCCGGACGCGAGGATCGATCGCCAGTACTCGACGAGTCGGTTCAGGTCATCCGGGTGAATGGCTTTGGCCCACCCCCAGTTCAGTACGTCCTTGATCGAGATCCCGGCAAAGTCGAGCCAGCGCTGGTTGAAGAAATCAGTTTCACCATCAGGATTGGCTGTCCACGCGAGCGCCGGGATCGTGTGCACGATCGCCCGAAGTTGATCCTCCATTCCTTTACGGGACAGATATGCGACCGCGCGCGCCATGGCAGCCCCGATCTCGGTAGTGATCGAACTGAGGAACATTAGATAGGCGTCGTCGAGGGCCCTGCGAGGGCTTATGCCAGCCACCAGTATCGCCTCTGGAAGATCGCGGCCGGTTGGAGTGATGGGGAATATCAAAGCACTTTCGGGCGAATCATTCCACGGACCTCCAGAAAAAGGTCCAAAGCGTTGCGACAGATCGTCAACGCGCAGCGGCTCGTTCCCGCCAGCTGCTCGAGTGAGGGGCCACGCTGTGTCGGCCTCCGGGTCTGCGAGCTCAACGATCCGAGGACTCGCATTCGACCCAACGTCCACGCCTACGCTGCTCACCAGTCGCGCCACTTTTCGGTCCTTCTCGATTACGTAGAGCAGCGCGAATGGCAGGTCATAGCGGTTCTCGCAGAGCACACCGGCGGCAATTCGGCAGGCTTCCTCCGTTTCCTTCACGTCCCCTGAGCGGGCTGCGAGATCGCGGAGAGTCCGAAGGCGCCGCTCACCGATCACCCGATCCGTAATGTTGTCAATGAGAGTGAAAGAGCCGCCCGGCATTCCAGACTCCAGCACGATCGGGTTGAAGGATACCGTGTAATATCTTTCCTCGAGAAATCCCCTGCAGTTGTAGACGTGGAGCAGACCTTCGGAAAGAGCACCCGTACCCTTGGTCAGCACGGTCTCCAACATCCCCTCGATCGTGGGACGCAATTCGGGCCAGAATTCGAATAGCCGCATCCCAAGCGCACTCGGGTGTTTGTCGCCGAGCAGTGGAATAAACGCATCGTTGTAGAGAACGATAAGATCTGGCCACCCCCAATGGATGATAATGGGGAGCTGAGATTTCACGCAAAGGCTCACTGCCATCCGTAACGGTTGCGGCCAGTCAGATACCCGCGCGAGCGGTGTGGTTGCCCAATGGTGGAGGCGGATTCGCTCGCCCATTTCACCGCCACCCGCAAGAAAATCGGCTTCGCGCATCTCGCCAGCCCGCTCGGAATCGTGTTCTGCCAATGGCATGGGCTGAAATTATACTCCGTTTATGTGTCGTCGGCCCCAGGCGCCAGGACTATCTCCTGAACCCTTACATCGCCCGCTCGGATTCCCGTCAAGGCGGGTTAGAATGTCATCCACCGGGAAATATAGGACTCGAAGGCTCCGGTCCTTGATCAACTTCTGATGACGCTCGGGAAACTGCCACCCAGGCGTCACGTGCAGCACGATCCCTCCCTCTTTCAGCTCCTCCATGTTGAGCTCGAGCCCGTTATGGTTAAGCGCGACCAGCACGTTCACCTTCGTCTCGGTGCTGCGGACCCGCTCATTCGAAACATCCAGCTGATAGCTCGCGTGGCCGCCCTTTATGAGCGAGGGATATTCGCGGTAGCCGAACACGCAGTATCCCGATCTCTTGAGACCTTTCGCGACAATTGCGCCAATGGAGTTTAACCCCTGTCCGGAAGCGCCGACGATTTTGACGGATATGCGGGGCATGGCTTAATATCAACCTATCTGCTTCAAAACATCTACCAAT
>DATNLE010000102.1:0-18848 GCA_035603035.1 Candidatus Acidiferrales bacterium
CTTGGCGAAGTAACGCAGGTTCTCCATGCCGCTCATCTCGTCATAAAGCAGCGACGGATGAGCCATATAGCCGACGTCCCGGCAAGCCTCTCGCGGGTTTTTGCCCAGGACGGAAACCTCTCCGCGTGTGGGTTGGGCCAACCCCGCCAAGGCCCGCAAAAGAGTAGTCTTTCCCGCTCCGTTGTCGCCGAGAATCACATAAATCTTGCCGCCAGCAAACGCCGCGTTTACTCCGCGCAATGCGACGAATCGACCGAATTGTTTGATCAAGTTGCTGACGGTGATGATGCTGGGGGCGGCCGGGATTTCTGGGGCGCTCACGATAATTGCGTCAATGTGAAAGGTAGACGATAGCCGAACCTTGCGGCGAAGTCTAGAACATGAAACCAGCGGTAGCACTGGTCTTCTACATAGCTTTCGAAGGGCGCGATTCGAGCGGCGCCGCCTCCAGCCAGTAAAAATGCGGGCTTCAGCGTCGGAGGGGCGTTACGTCCTCTGAAAGAGTCTGGGGCCTTTGCTAATGGAGCGTCCCGCTCGGTTGGGGTTGCGCCTGCGTAATGCTCTTGGCGGGTTCGGCTTGCATCTGGTTGCCAGGCTGCTGCGGCGCATACTTCGAGGCGCATTTGGCCTGCAGCGCTTTGGCATGAAAGACGCCATCGTGCCCAAAGCTGCCATCTGCCAGCGCCTGCGAGTCGTCCTTGAAAGTATCGGGAGGCGCTTCGGTTCCGCTGTAGTCCACAGAAAGCAGCTGGTCCTGCTCCATCAGCACAAACTGCACGTGCGTGCCCGTCCGCTTGATCGATCCCGGTTGCACATTCCCCGCCACCCGCAGACGCTTCGTGTAAGCGCCATTGCCCATCTGGTGCAGCTCGCTGATGGTGACGTAGTAGCTCTTGCTGTCCTGCACGCCGGTGTAGGCGAGGTAGCCCAGAAGTAACAGGATGACCACCGTTGCCGCGCCGAACTTCAGATATGTCTTGGCTTGACTGGACATAACCACCCATCCCGTGATTGTGCTTCTCTCCTGACTCTACTCGACGCCAAGCCCGGAATCAAGATTCCAGATTCACTTGGGTGTCCGGCTCTGGTCCATGCTTTCTGCGGGGACAGGGCTCGCCTCTGAGCACTCATTTCCTGTGCACTTGGCAACGATCAGCGTTATGTCGTCGTGCTGCTCGTGAGGGCTGAATTGCCGAACCTCTTCCACAACCGCGGCAAGCATCGAGCGTGAGGGCAGTTCTCGATGCCGCCGCAACGCTTCGATCAAGCGTTCTTCTCCAAAGTCTTCTCCTCCGTCATTGAACGAGTCGGTTATCCCATCCGTGTAGAGTGCCAGTATGTCGCCTGGAAAGAGCTGAAGGTCGGCAACCAAGCAGTCCCACTCCCGGAAAAGTCCCAGGACAGTCGAAGTGGAATCGAGCCGCTCAACCGTATTATCGCGCCGAAGCAGAACAGCGGGGTAATGCCCACAATTCACGTAGCGCAGGCGCCTGGCTTGATCGTCGTATTCGGCAAAGAAGAGCGTGGCGTAGGCGCTGTCAGTCGTATTTTCATAAAATTGCTGGTTCACCGAGCGCAGGAATCGTTGCGGCTGATCCAAAGCGATTGCACTCTGGCTCCGCAGGTTCGCCTGCAAGTTGGCCATCAAGAGCGCAGCCCCGATTCCCTTTCCTGAAGTATCCCCGATCACTAACCCAAGGCGCTCCCGGCCTAGGTTCAGGAAGTCGTAGTAGTCACCTCCGACCTGGCGGGCCTGCATGCAGATCCCCTCGTATTCAAGCGTTTTGAGCTGTGGCAGAGTCTGCGGAAACAGCCTTGCCTGCACCTGCTTCGCGATGTGCAGTTCCTGGGCCATGCGTCGTTCAGCCTCCAACTTCTCCGCTGCCACACGACGCTCCGCTTCGATTTCGCGAACGAAATCATCTTTTCCCACGAGCGCAAAGGCGTTTCCATCCAGGTCTTCAAACCGGGTGAAAATCCCGCCCCAAAGCGTAGTCTGCGGCGGATGATGAAAGCGAACCCCGCGCCTCCGCCACTCCTCGAACTTGGCCATGACGTCTTCAGTAACCAGCACGGCATTCCGGCAATGGCCAATCAGCCTGTATTCTTCGGACTTGCGCTTGGGAGTAACCAGGGCGAGAACCGTGTTGCCGTCCGGAGGCGCGACCGCCACCCAACGGCTACCGGACTCATAGCTCTCGTCAATCACCAAACCAAATCCCAGCTGGTCCACATAGAACCGCAAACTTCGATCCTGATCGCGAACGAAGATGTTGACGCAGAGGACGCGAAGATATGGGTCCTGCCGATCCCCGCCAGAAGCATACCGGTCCGGCCCATCCTGTAGAGGAGAGATGCCCATCGTCGAGATTATAAGGCGGAAGCACTCTGCCCTGCCCCGCCCTGCTCTAAGCATCAAATGATTCCGCTCCTGATGCTTACCCGGGGTTTGGATCGCAGGCAGATTAGTCGTAGGCTCCCGTCAACGCGGAAACCATCGTCGGCTAGAATGGTAGTAGCTCGATAACTCTATGATTCATCCCTGGCACGACGTAACTCCCGGCGACAAGCTGCCGCAGGAATTCGACTGCGTGATTGAGATCCCCTTCGGATCGAGCGTGAAATACGAACTCGACAAAGCGAGCGGACTGATCAAGCTCGATCGCATTCTCTATTCCGCGGTTTACTATCCCGCGAACTACGGTTTCATTCCGCAAACGCTGGCGGAAGACGATGATCCTCTCGACGTCCTCGTGCTCTGCCAGGAACCGGTCGTACCGCTGACTATCATTCACGCTCGCGCCATTGGTCTGATGACCATGATCGACGCCGGCAAGCAGGATCACAAAATCATCGCCGTCGCCACCGAGGATCCCGAATTTAATTCCTATCGCGAGGCCGCGGAGATGCCGCCGCACCGCCTGCTGATGCTGCGTAGATTCTTTCAGGATTACAAGCAGCTCGAAGGAAAAGCCGTCGAAGTAGATGAAATACGCCCCTCAGGCGAAGCGTACCCCATCATCCTCGACGCCCTGCACCGCTACAGCGAACAACGCCGCAAGGGTTTCAGGATTCCCGAAAAACACTGAGACGAGTTACATTCCTTTGAAACGAAACTGATCTCCATTGCTCTGGTTTGCGCCAATCGTGATCGTCTGCCTCGACGTCCCGCGCCGCGTTCACGGCCGGCTATCGCAGCGGATACAACCAAGCTCTCGCCCGCGTGGAGCCATCGAAACAACGTTTGCCAACAGCAATCCCGAATGAGGTGAATCTGCATGCGGGAGAAGATGGATTAGAGTAGGCCCGCTCCAGGAGGGATGGTCACCACCCCGTCAATCGTGAGTCAATTTGTCGCCTGCTCGCCGGCCATGGCCTGAAGTAACTTCCGGGCAACGAAGTCGCCGTCTTAGAATTCAACGAGTCAAATCCTGCAGTTCTTGGGTTCGTTCGTAACGAAATTTATTTCGCCGAAAGGCTTCGAGGAGACTATGAAGATTGCTCAACATTGCGCTTTACTCGCGTTTCTCATTGCTATTTGCGCCGCAATGAGTTTTGCGGACGAGCCGGGAAGACATCCTGCGTACCTGCACGCCCTTACCGACCTTCGGCACGCCCGCGCTCACCTGCAGAACCCAGCGCCCACTTATCACATGGACAAAGAAGAAGAGCACGCAATTAACGAGATCGACAAAGCCATCGAGGAAATTAAGCGAGCTGCGATCGATGACGGCAAGAATCTGAACGATCATCCTCCGGTCGATGCACGAATGGACCGCGCCGGCCGCTTCCACCGCGCGATGGAACTACTGGATAAAGCTCACAATGACATCGCCCGCGAAGAAGACGATCCATCGGTGCGCGGTCTGCGGAATCGCGCCATTCATCACATCGACGAAGCCCATCGCATCGTCGATCACCTGATGGTGCAGGCTGCCAACTACTAGGATTTATGCGTGAGAAAAAGTCCCGGCATTCTTGCCGGGCTTTTTCTTTTATTCCCCAATGCTTCGCTCCTGCAGCGGGGAACAAAAAAGCGGAACAAAAAATAGGATATGAAGATTTTTGTCCTTGACTTAGTGTACTAGTAGTCTAGTACAATGGAGCACATGGAACGCTCCCCCAGCAGCGCTAAAGCTTTCCAGCCTAAACTGGACTTGCGCAGCGGAGTTCCTGTCTATCGGCAGATTATCGATCAAGTACGGGCCGGAATCGGGGCAGGAACGCTCTCAGCCGGCGACCAACTCCCTACCGTGCGGCAACTGGCGGTTGACCTGGCAATCAACCCGAATACAGTTCTGCGGGCGTACCGGGAACTCGAACTCGGAGGCACGCTCGAGACTCACCAGGGAACCGGCACATTCATCAGCCCCCAAAAAACTACTAAGAACAACGCGGAGCGGGAGCGGCAGCTCACGCAGTTGGCCACGGAATTCGCGGCCCGCGCAGGTGCCGCTGGATTCAGCCTTGAAGAATTGCTGGAGCGTGTGCGCCAGTTCCTGCCTCAGTCCACACAAAGGAGATAGAACCATGACGAGAATCGAAATCGGTCAGATCAGCGGTATCGGGAGATCGATGTTTGTCATCTGCCTGCTGGCGGGTGCAATCGTGACCACCGGCACTCATCATCCGGCGGGGATCATCGCGGGCGCCCTGCTCGGCTTATATCTCATGTTCGCTCTCAAAGTGGTGCAGCAATGGGAGAAGGTCGCGGTTTTGCGCTTGGGCCGTTACGTCGGTCTACGCGGCCCGGGGCTTTTTCACATTGTGCCGATCGTCGAGACGTTGAGCCCTTACGTCGACCAACGAGTGCGCGTCGCCAACGTCTCCGCCGAATCCACGCTAACCCGTGACACCGTGCCCGTCAACGTCGACGCCATCGTGTTCTGGATGGTTTGGAACGCGGAGAAATCCATTTTGGAAGTTGAGAACTTTATCGAGGCAATCAACATGAGCGCGCAGACGGCATTGCGCGAGTCGATCGGCCGTCACGAGCTGGCCCAGATGATCACCGAGCGCGAAACGCTGGGCCGCGAACTCCAACGCATTCTCGATGAGAAAACAAATCCGTGGGGCATTACGGTGCAGTCGGTCGAGATTCGCGATGTGAAGATTCCCCAAGGGCTGGAAGACGCGATGTCGCGACAAGCTCAGGCCGAGCGCGAGCGCCAGGCGCGCATTATCCTCGGCCAGGCGGAAAGGGAAATCTCCCACAGCTTTGTGCAAGCCGCCGCGGCCTATGCGGAAAACCCCGTGGCCTTGCACCTGCGCGCCATGAACATGCTGTATGAGGCGATTAAGGAAAAAGGCTCGATGGTGATTGTGCCCTCGTCGGCAGTCGAAACCATGGGGCTCGGTGGAACCCTCGCAACCGCATCGCTCGGCGGCGCGAAGGCACAGTGATCTTAACTGAATACTCGAAAGGAGCACCGTATGAAGAACCTCGCATCGATACTCATTGCGTTGACTATCGCCGGGAGCGCGCTTGCTCAAGCTCCGGCCCTGCAGCGCGGGATCAGCGTTCAGATGCCAGTCACGAGCAGCGCAGGTTTGCTGCCTGCTGCGGACAATCCCGACGCGTGGGTCTTGACCGTTGCAGAGAGCGGCGATCTCTACTTTGGAGTCGAGTCAATCACTCCCGAAAGCTGGCAGCAAGAAATGCGGAGCAGGCCTCGCAACCGCGAGCAAGAACTCTATATCAAGGCGGATGGCCGGGCTCCGTCTTCCAGCGTGAAGCGAGTTCTTGAGGCCGCTCGTGCGGAGCGTTTTCGAAGAGTATTTCTGCTGACGGCGACACCAGCCGGAGCGCCGCCGCGGGGGATGGCTGCTCCTGCGGGAATCCCACTGTGGATTGCGCGGCCCTCAGTCGACGCAACCATAGTCTTGCAGATCAGCGATGATCACGGATTGCCCGTTCTGAAAATCGATAACCAACAGGTTCCTCTTAAAGCGCTGCAGCACAAGTTAGAGGATCTTCTGCGAGGCCAGAACGACGGAAACCGCAGAATGGTACTTCTGAAAACAGATGACGTCCCGTTCGCAGACCTGGCCCACGTGGTCGACGCCTGCAATATGGCGTCAGCAAGAGCTGTTGTGGGCGAGAATTGAATCGGAATAAGAAGAGGACCTTGGCGGAGGAGGTGCTCATGACGAACCTGCAAGCTTGGCGAACTCTACCGGCCGGGGAAGGCCGTCGCTGGCTGCCGGCGGCGGCTTCGGTGGCAGTAGGCGCGGCGTTCTTCTCCCTATGGTTCTGGCTGCTTCCGCGATGGCTTGGTTTCAGCGTGGAAATGGCGGGGGCGGCCCGCTGGCGGTGGTTGGCCGCCGTTCCATCTGTGTTGGCATTTGCGGTTGCCCTGCGCTGCGTCTGGGACTTCGGATGGACGGGACGCGGCACGCCCGCCCCGGTCGCTCCGCCGCAGCGCCTGGTAGTGGTGGGTTTCTACCGCTACGTGCGCAATCCCATGTACCTAGGCTTCGCCGCAGGTTGGATTGGGCTGTGGGTAATTTTTGGGCACCCTCATCTCAGACTGATCGCGGCCGTCGCAGCGGTTGCGCTCGCCGTACATCTGTTTGTTCTCTTTTACGAAGAGCCGACGTTGCGCAAGAAATTCGGAGTCCCGTACGAAGAGTATCGCCGCAATGTTCGTCGCTGGTGGCCGCGGTTGCGCGCCTGGGAACAGCGGCGATGAACGCGAGTGGCGGCTTAAAGCCGATACTGATCCGGGCGGGGGTTTAGCGGCGCGGCCTGAAGCCGCGCCTTCTCAAAGCGGGAGCACCCGCGAGTGACCGTGGTGGGGCCAGCCGACAAGCTGCCCTGTGCGAAGTCGAAGGCCCGGTTGTCCCCAGTTTTACAGCTACCAAACGTGGCAGGCGTTCTCCGCCACCATGGGCTGGCCCGCCTTGCAGCCCCAGGCCTTTTGGAACTCCGGCATGTTCTGCACCACGCCATCCACGCGGTACTTGCCCGGAGAATGAGGATCGGTGAGTACCCGGGTGCGTGCAATCTCTTCACGCTGTTTCTCGCACCATACACGGCTGAACCCCAGGAAGAATCTTTGCTCGGGCGTGTAGCCGTCGATTTTCTGGCCTTCTTTTCCAGACTTGTCATCGGCGATCATGTGCTCAAGCGCCATTAGAGCGATGCGCGCGCCGCCGTTGTCGGCCGTGTTCTCGCCAAGTGTAAGCCGCCCATTCAGCTTCAAGTCATCAACCGCCACAAAGTTTGAGTACTCGTTCGCCACACAACTGACTCGTTGCTCGAACTCTTTGCCGTCTTGTACAGTCCACCAGTCGTGGAGATTGCCATGCGGGTCGAACTTGCGGCCCTGGTCGTCGAAACCGTGGGTAAGTTCGTGGCCAATCACCAGGCCGATACCGCCAAAGTTAACGGCGTCGTCCATGCTCTTGTCGAAGAACGGTGGCTGCAAAATGCCTGCCGGAAACACGATTTCGTTGAACGAGCCGCTGTAATAGGCGTTCACGGTCGGCGGAGTCATCCCCCACTCCCTGCGGTCCAGCGGCTTGTCAATCTTCGCAATTTGGCGCTTCGATTCGAATTCGTCGGCGCGGGCGACATTGCCCATCAGATCGTCGGACTTGATCACGACCGAGCTGTAATCGCGGTACACGTCTGGATAACCGATCTTGTTGCGAATCGCTTCCAGCTTTACCTTAGCCTGGCTCTTGGTGTCGTCGCTCATCCAGGAAAGGTCGTGAATATCTTCCGCGAGCGACTTCTCGAGGGCATCCACCATCTTCAGCATGCGCTGTTTGCCGTCCGCTCCGAAAGTGAGATCCACATATCTGCGCCCGAGGGCTTCGCCCAATTCATGATCGGTAAGGCTGACACAACGCTTCCATCGCGCCTGTATTTCCTTCTGGCCCGTGAGGTTCTGCTCGAATTTAAAATTCGTTTCGACGAATGGCTGCGAAAGCCACGGAGCCGCCGCGTTCAGCACATGCCAACTCACATAAGTTTTTAGCGAATCAAGAGGTTCGGATTCCAGAACGCCGTTCACCTGCTTGAAGAAATCGGGATTGGTGACGTTGAGTTGCGCGAAGTTGGGCGCACCTACCGCCGTGAAGTAGCGGCTAAGATAGAAATCGGGGCCGAGCGCAACGGCCTCATCGCGGCTCATCTTATGATCGCGGTTCTTGGGATCGCGCCGTGCGGTACGGTCCATCGAAGCTTTAGCCAAAGCCGTCTCAATGCGCAGCACAGTTTGCGCAGAATCAGCCGCCTGCTGCGGGGTTTGGCCTGCCAGCGTAAACGTTTGCGTGACATATTCGACCAGGTGTCGCCGCATCTCCTTCATCTTTGCGTTGTCGTCCTTGATGTAGTAGTCGCGGTCGGGAAGCGTCAGGCCACCCTGATCAATGTAGGCGATCACCTGATCCGCATTGTGCAAGTCGGGTGATGAATAAAAGCTGAACAACGATTCCCCGCCGACCAGATGAAGGTGCGCCAGTTCGTCTATGAGAGCTGCTTTGTCCTTCGCCGCAGCCACGCGATCCAGTTCGGGCTTGAGCGGTGTGATGCCTTTCGCATTGACGGCTTTTTCGTCCATGCACGAACCGTAGAGGTCCCCGATTCTTTGATCCACCGCATCGCGGCTTGCCCCGCCGGAAGCCGCCTTCTCCAGAATGTCGTGCTCAATATCCAGATTGCGCTCGCGGAGTTCAACAAAGCTGACCCACTGCGATTGATCGGGAGGAATCTCGGAATTCTTGATCCAATTGCCGCAGGCAAACTGGTAGAAATCTACGCAAGGATCGATGCTCTTGTCGATGGTATCGATGGTAAAGCCCGGAGCAGGTTTAGTGGACGAAGATGTTTGGGCGAAGCAGCCAAAAGTCATGAGAAACAATAAGGCCGGCAAAAGATGGGGCACGCGCATGGCGAGAGGTCTCCTTAGAGCAACGGTTGAGATTTTAAGCCTCGCAGTTCCATACGGGCAAGGACGATGGTTCCCAGACGAACGAACTACCCGGGCGCAGCACTCTGCCAGAGTGAACCTCTCGAAGGCTTTTTCGCTCGACACTCCAATCCCGCCGGCCATCCGAGTATAATCGGGGCCTATAGAATCCCGGACAAAGGCTGACTCTTACAAATGATTCCCCCGAATGGAAATTCCGGCAATGGCAGTAACGGTGACAGCGTCGCGAAGCCCCGCGCGGAATGGATTGCACGGCGTCGACAAGCGAACACCGACGGCAACTTCTCCCAAATGCACTATGCCCGGCAGGGCGTGGTCACCGAAGAGATGGGCTATATCGCGCATCGCGAAAAGCTCGCACCTGAGCTCGTGCGCGATGAAGTAGCGCGCGGCCGGATGATTATTCCGGCGAACATCAACCATCCGGAACTGGAGCCGATGGCGATCGGCGTCGCGTCCCTATGCAAGATCAACGCCAACATCGGCAACTCCGCGGTCACGTCAGAAATCAGAGAAGAACTGAAAAAGCTGCACACCGCCGTGCACTACGGCGCTGACACTGTGATGGATCTTTCCACCGGCGGCAATATTCACGAGATTCGCGAAGCCATCCTGCGGCATTCACCCGTGCCCATCGGCACCGTTCCAATTTACGAAGCGATTTCGCGGGTGAAGCGGGTTGAAGATTTGAACGCTGAGGTGATGCTCGAAGTGATCGAAGAACAAGCTGCCCAGGGCGTGGATTATATGACGATTCACGCGGGCGTGCTGGTCCAGTATCTGCCGTTAATCTCGAAGCGCATTACCGGAATTGTAAGCCGCGGCGGCGCTATTCTCGCGCAGTGGATGGCTCATAACCACAAGCAGAATTTTCTTTACGAGCGCTTCGCCGACATCTGCAAAATCATGAAGAGGTATGACGTCAGCTTTTCGCTGGGGGACGGCCTCCGTCCCGGATGCGTCGCAGACGCCAGTGATGAAGCCCAGTTCGCCGAACTGAAAACTCTAGGTGAGTTGACGAAAATCGCGTGGCAGCACGATGTTCAGGTGATGATCGAGGGCCCGGGCCACGTCTCGATGGATAAGATCAAAGAGCAGGTGGAAAAAGAAGTCGAGCTCTGCTACGAAGCTCCGTTCTACACGCTGGGTCCGCTCGTCACCGACATTGCTCCGGGCTACGACCACATCACATCGGCGATCGGCGCAGCGATGATTGGATGGTACGGCGCGGCCATGCTTTGCTACGTTACGCCTAAGGAGCATTTAGGGTTGCCGAATGAAAAAGACGTGAAGGATGGCATCATCGCCTACAAGATTTCCGCTCACGCCGCCGACATCGCTCGCGGACGCCCCGGCGCGCGCGACCGCGACGACGCCCTCAGTTACGCCCGCTACAAATTCGACTGGGAGAAGCAGTTCGCGCTTTCCCTCGATCCCGAAACTGCGCGCTCCATGCACGACGAAACCTTGCCCGACGACTACTACAAAGAAGCAGCCTTCTGCTCCATGTGCGGCCCGAAATTCTGCTC
This sequence comes from Candidatus Acidiferrales bacterium, assembly GCA_035603035.1. GTDB lineage: Bacteria > Acidobacteriota > Terriglobia > Terriglobales > Acidobacteriaceae > Sulfotelmatobacter. The sequence continues at coordinate 10,469 of DATNLE010000102.1, forward strand.
GATGAATTACTCGTCGAAGGTAGACGAGTACAACAAGCAGGTACACGGGATCGAGAAGAAAGATTATTCGGAGTTGGTGGAGAGGCTGGTTTCGCTGAAGTGAATTCAACCTCCTCGTGAGACCTCTTCGCTTCAGAAACCGATAAACCTGGCGCGGTGTAATAGCGACATGCGGAAGCCCGCTGGCACCTATTTCTTCTTCCTCCTTCTCCTTGCAATTTCGCTTGTCTCACTCCCGCACGCCAGCGGGGTGAGGTCACCGCGGGCACCTTCGGTTTGCATGGGGAGGCAATCCGATGCTTGAGCCACCTGAACGCGCCGCCTAAGATGACGACCACCATTAAGCTCACGTTGAAGAATGGACGTACCATCTCGACGTACCATCTCCGGCCGGGCGGATTTTGGCCAGGGGAGCCCGAGCGATCCATGAGCTATGACGAGGTTGCGGAAAAATTCCGCGGCTGCGCTCGCGGCGTGGCCCAGCGCAAAGGCGGACCAGGTGATCGACGTGGTGCGCAGCCTTGAAGATCTGTCGGAGGTCCGTACTCTGACGGCTCTTCTGCAAGAAACAGTTGTACTCTTGGGAGGCGAGGAATCTTGAAGAACTACAAAATAGCTGTGATCGAAGGCGACGGCATTGGACGAGAGGTGGTTTCCGAGGGCATTCGTGTGCTCGAGGCTGCGGGTCGCCGCTTTGATTTGTCATTCTCGTGGCAGCCTTTCGATTGGAGTTGCGAGCGTTACGCCAAGACCGGAAGCATGATGCCCGAAGATGGTCTCGACCAACTGCGTCCCTTTGATGCCATCTACCTGGGCGCAGTGGGTTATCCCGGAGTAGCCGACCACACGTCACTTTGGGGTTTGCTGATTCCGATTCGCCGGGGATTTCAGCAGTATGTTAACCTTCGCCCGGTACGCCTGCTCGAGGGCATCACAAGTCCCCTCAGTGGCCGCAAGGCCGGAGACATCGACTTCATCATCATCCGGGAAAATAGTGAAGGAGAATACTCGGAGGTGGGCGGACGGCTCAACCGGAATACCGAGTTCGACGTCGCGATGCAGCAGAGTATCTTCACCCGCCGCGCCTGCGACCGCATCATTACCTATGCCTTCGAACTGGCTCGCACGCGCAAGAAGCACGTCACCTCGGCTACCAAGTCCAATGGCATTGTCTACTCCATGCCCTTCTGGGACGAACGGTTCGCCGCGATTTCAAAGAAGTATCCAGAGGTAAAAGCCGACCAGTACCACATCGACATCCTGACCGCACATTTCGTGGCTCATCCCGACTGGTTCGATGTCGTAGTCGGATCGAATCTTTTCGGAGATATTCTTTCCGATCTTGGAGCAGCGGTTGTGGGATCGATGGGGCTTGCGCCAGCGGCCAATCTGAATCCTGAACGGGAATATCCCTCGTTATTTGAGCCAGTACACGGCTCGGCCCCTGATATCGCCGGAAAAGGAATTGCAAATCCGGTAGCCCAGATCTGGTCGGGGGCAATGATGCTCGAACATCTCGGCGAGAAAGAGGCAGCTGATGCCGTTGAACAGGCCATTTTCAAAGTGCTGGCGCACTCCGATGTTCGAACTCGCGACATCGGCGGCCGCGCCAGCACGAGGGACGTGGGAGAGGTCATCGCCGCCGAGGTTTCGATGGTCGGTGTAGCTCGCTGAAGCCTCTCCCTGACCGGTGGCGGTAGTCCGGGAACGCTATCTCGATGGTAAGACTTCTTACACGCGCAATTCCGCCCTCTGTTTTTCGTGATGCGCCGCCCTGCAGATCGGAGCGTGCGCTTTTGTTTCCGCTAGATGAGAAGGTGTGCCGTGCGGGAGATAGCCAGACGCCGCGCCTTCGGGCCGGCAGCAGGACCAGAATGGGATGTGCTCAGAAACAGATTCTGAGTCTTATAATAGGATCGATGGCCATGGTCTTGGCGCCGTACTCGGTCTCAATGCGGCCCAGCGCGCTCAGTTTGTCAGCCGAGTCTTCGTGGAAGACGTGGATCTTCCCGGCGCGGCTCGATACGAACACCGTGTTGGAGTTGGATCGAAGACGCTCGAGTCCACTCCCTCGCTGATCGGGAATGACTGGATAACTTTACCGCTATCGGCGTCCATCATTACCAGAAGCGCCGGCCCCGGCCAGGAGAAAATAACCGCCCGTGTTCTTTGTCCAACGCGATAGCACCGGGCTCACCCCCTGGCGCCAGTTTCCACCGTGACTTTATTGTGAGCGAATACGTGTCGGTGACGACCACTTCGTTGGTGTCGGCAATGTGGTCGTAAATAATTCCTTTTCCATCGGGAATCGCCGGCTCCCGAGCACTGCCCAAGTCCAGTGGCTTTACGACTGTATCTTTCGCCGGATCGATGATGGCGGCTGCCGAGTGCGGCAGCGTGCGCAGGAATTGACCGAGTGCCTGCGCGGCGTTCATTAATCTATCGATAACCCTCCAGCGCCTTCGCAGCGCGTTCGAGCGCTGCCGCCAGAACTGCCAACTGCTGGCGGGCCCGGTCAGCGTCCCCTTTATCCAGAGCCTCGTTCACTCCCGGAATCACCACCGCCGCGTATCCCGTGTATTCCCCCGGGGCATAGACGGCATGGCGAAACCAGGGACGGTGCGGCAGACCCTCGGATACCAGCAGAGCACGCTCGGCGCTGCACAGCGCCTGATTCAACCTGGCGCGATCTCGGGGCGGATTCTTCTGCTTCGAAAGAATCTTTGCTCCCGCGTCCTGAAAGTGCCTCGCAGCCGCTGTCACTGCGTTGAAGTCGAGAGCGCGGTTGCCGAATTTGTTCTCTGCTCGCTTTCCGGCAGTGTCGAGATAAGCGGCAACCTCTTTGCCATACTCCTCGTAGTCGTAAGGCAGCACGTCGGCGTCGGCCATGCGCAAGGCCTCTAGTCCAAAGATCCTCGCCATCTGCTGCTCGTAAACGAAATCCGGATCACCGAATTTCTTGAACCAGGCAAAATTATCGAATACCGAGTGGTAGACGCCGTACGGTCCACTGGAGGTTATGTCGGTGGAAGGAACTGCCAGATGTTGCTGGAAAGCGCTGTAGTCGGACCCGCTGCCCAGATCGCCGACCGGAACCTCGCCTTTCGCAGGCGCGGCAGCTAAGCGGCGGCTGTCGCCCATCGTCTCAGTGGGCGACTGTGCAGAAGGAACTCCTGGCTGATCTACCTTCTGCCACGCTTCGTAAACAGTCCCGCCTTTAGGGCTGGGCACGGCCTTGGTCACGTCGCGCAGGAATTGCTTTAGGCTCGGCACCGCCGACGCGCCGAACTTCGACCCTGACACCGCCACGTCCATGTTGAAGTATGCCGGCGCATCGGCCAGTTCGGATTCATACTGTTCGGCCCATTCGGTGGAGCCGATCAAACCCTCTTCTTCGCCGTCCCAACTGGCAAAAATTATGGTGCGCTTCGGCTTCCAACCAGATTTCAGCAGCTCGCCTACACCGTGAACGCTTTCGAGCATCGCTGCTGTGCCGCTGTTTGGATCGACCGCCCCATAGACCCACGCGTCGCGATGGTTACCCGCAACCACCCATTCGCCGGGAAACTCGCTGCCGTGCACCCGGCCAATCACATCCCACAGCGTGCGGAACTGGTAGTCCTGCTTAAGATGCATCTTCACCCGCGCCGGTCCCGGTCCTACGTGATATGTGAAAGGCAGCGCCCCCTGCCATTCGCGTGGTGAGTCGTGGCCGCCCAGATGCTGAAGAATGGGCCAGGCATCGTGATAAGAGAGCGGCGTAACGGGGATCTTCGGCATCTGCGCCGAGTTTTGCGGAGAGATGCGCTTGTTCTCCGGCAACGATGGCAGTGAGGCCACGCCTGGGGTCGTCGGATCGCCGGGAAACTCGAACATGTATCCTACCGATCCGCGCTCCACGCCGGTATCGGGCCGCCACGGACCGTCAGGATATTTATCGCCGCGCCTCCAGCCATCATCGAATGGATCAGAGTATATGATCACGCCGACGGCGCCATGTTCCTGAGCGATGAATGCCTTCACCCCGCGGAAGTTTTGGCTGTAGCGCACCAGCACGATCTTGCCGCGCACATCGACTTTCAACTTTTCTAGCTTTTCAAAGTCCTCTGGCGTGCCGTAATTTGCGTACACGACCTCCTCCTCGGCATCCCCCGACGGCGACATTCCATTGAACGGCGTCACCACTCGCGGGTCGTCGTCGTAAGGGTCGCCATCGACGTGTTCGCGGGTTGGGCCGTGCATCGCAACTCCAGGCGGGGCGGTCAGGTCCACGCTTATTTCTTGGGGATAGTTTATCCAGACTTTATATTCGACGATCTCGGTGTCGAGTCCGGCAGCCCGGAACTTCTGCGCGACGTAATCCGCGGTAGCTTTGTCCTCCGGAGTGCCCGCCATGTGGGGCGCCTGAGTCAAGGTGCGCAGGTGCTCTTCGGCAAGCTTGGGATCGGGGACGGCCAGGAAACGGGCTTCGACGGCGTTTTCTGCAGCGGCATCGCGAAAGCCGAAAATCGAGCTAGGAGCCACGCTAGACTGCCGCCCCGGGCCGCCGACACTGGTCGACAGACAGGAAAGTAGAATGAGTGAGCAAGAAAGAACTGATGAGAACAATCTCATGGGGCTCCCGCAGTGAAAGTAAGTAAGGTAGCACAGCGGGTATCACGCTATACAGATGAAGAGTGGACGCAAGGAGTTCCGGCCTTTCAGGATTCGTGCGGAAGGAAATAGCGGCCTTCGTGACGTGAGCGAGAACCCAGGATTACTATCTGGCACTTCCGGACGCAACTGGTCCCGCGCCCCGAGGGTTCAACGCACCTGCCCCGTCCCAACAATCTCATACTTCGAGGAAGTCAACTCCGCCAGCGCGAAAGGCCCGCGGCAGTGCAACTTCTGGGTGCTAATTCCCATCTCGGCGCCAAAACCAAACTCAGCGCCGTCGGTGAAACGAGTCGAAGCATTCCAGTACACGGCAGCGGAGTCCACGCCGCGCAAGAACTTGCGGGCATTGGTCTCAGCCCGCGTCACGATGGAATCGGAGTGCTTCGTGGAATAACGATTGATGTGGGCAATCGCCTCCTCCACACTTGCGACAACCCGAACCCCGATGCACAGCCGCAGATATTCTTCGTACCAATCTTGTTCCGCAGCCGGTTCAATATTCAGCCCAGCAGCCAGGCTGCGGGACTTTTCGTCGCCGCGGACTTCCACGCCAGCGTCGATCAGCTTCTTCACGATGCGGGGAACATATTGCGCCGCGATCCGCTCATGCACCAGCAGCTTCTCGGCGGCGTTGCACACTGACGGCCGCTGCGTCTTGGCGTTAATCACGATCTGGTCGGCCATGCCGAACTCGGCCGATTCGTCAACAAAGATATGACAGTTCCCTGCTCCAGTTTCAATCACCGGCACCGCGGAATTCTCACTAACAAAAGCGATCAGTCCCGCGCTGCCGCGGGGAATAATCACGTCCACCAGTCCGCGGGCCTTGATCAGTTCCTGCACCGACTGCCGCGTGGTCGAATCCAGCAGTTCGATTGCTCCCGCCGGAACTCCGGCCACCGCGCCCAGAATCTCCACCAGGCACTGATTGCTCCGCGCCGCTTCTTTGCCGCCGCGCAGCACAATCGCGTTGCCGGTTTTCAAAGCCAGGACGACCGTATCAACCGTAACGTTCGGCCTCGATTCGTAGATTATTCCCACCACACCCAGGGGCACGCTCATCTTGCGGATGTGCAGGCCATTGGGCCGCGTCCACTCCGCCAGCGTTTGGCCGATCGGATCAGCCAGGGCCGCAACATCGCGCACCCCCTGAGCCATCTCCCTGATTCGCTCAGGAGTCAGAAGTAACCGCTCGCGCATAGCGTCTTCGAGGCCCGAACTTTCTATGTCCTCCTGGTTTGCCGCCAGAATCGTTGGCACATTGGCTTCAATGGCATCGGCAATTCGTAGCAGGAATGCGTTTTTCTCCTGGGTCGAGAGCAATGCCAGCTTCCCAGCGGCCGCGCGCGCGCGCAGCAGCTTTTCCTCAGTGGAAGCCGCGTTGGTGATGGACGTCGCCATTAACTTTTTCGTCGCGAAGGAGGAAAATAAGTTCCAATCTTTCGTTCCACCGCCAATGTGATTCCGTCGGGATGGCGTCCGTTTACAATAGCGACATGCACGCCGGCTTCGCTGGCCAGTCTTGCGGCCCGCAATTTGGAAATCATTCCGCCGCGCCCCAGTGTGCTTTTTCCATTGCATTGCGCTTCCAGAGCTGGGGTCAGCTTGCGCACTACACGTACCAGTCGGGGCTTCCTGCTTCCGTTGGCTCTGAGAAACCCATCGACATTAGTCAGCAACAGAAGCCAATCGGCGTCGACTGCGGTGGCCAGCAGCGAACTCAGTTCGTCGTTGTCGCCAAAAGCCCCTTCCAACTCTCGCACTGAAACGCTGTCGTTTTCATTTACGATTGGGACAACCCCCAGTGAAAGCAACTCCCTCAGCGCGTTTTGCAAATTACGGTAGCGCACCGGCGAAGTGAAGTCGTCGCTTGAAAGCAAGAGTTGCGCCACGACTTTCTTGCCGAAAAATAGCCGCTCGTAGGTGTGCATCAGCTTGCTTTGTCCAACCGCGGCACAAGCCTGCATGCGCGGAACATCCTTGGGCCGCTTGCTCAATCCCAGTCCGGACATGCCCGCGGCGATGGCCCCGGAGGTGACAATCAAATATTCGTTCTTGCTAAGATCCAACTGATCCACCACACCGCGCAGCAGGTTCGCGTCAATCTGGCCGGCCGGAGCGATAAGGCCGGTGCCGACTTTGATGACGACTCGCATTACTTGGTTCCTGTTCTCACGGGCTTACTTGGAATGGTATCGCACTCAACGCCCGCGGAGGATCTCTCCCTTCCTTTTAAATTAGGTCTCCCGATGGAGATCACCCGGGCTCGCGCCACAGGGAGCCAGCAGAAGGGACAAATTTCCCATCCCGCATTTAAAATGACTTCATGGCAAGATGAAACTTGCCGCGTTATCGTTTTATGCCTGCATCCAACGCCACCAGCCGATTCTCTGATCGCGTCGAAAACTATGTTCTCTACCGCCCGGGATATCCTCGGGAGACGCTGCGGACGCTCGAGACCGAGTGCGGTCTGATGCCGGGCCATGTGATCGCCGACATCGCTTCTGGAACCGGGATATGGACGCGCATGCTGCTGGAAAATGGCAACAAAGTTTTCGGTGTCGAGCCCAATTCCGAGATGCGAAAGGCAGGGGAAGGTCTGCTGGTCCGCTTCCCGAAGTTCAACAGCGTCGCGGGAACGGCCGAGGCGACAACTCTCCGAGATCAGAGCGTCGACTTCGTCACCGCTGCGCAGGCTGCTCACTGGTTCGACCGCGAACGATCAAGACGCGAATTCCTTCGCGTTCTGAAGCCTGGCGGCTGGCTGGCGCTTTTGTGGAACGAGCGGCTCACGGACACAACAGAGTTTCTTCGCGCATATGAACAGTTACTGCTGACCTACGGCACCGACTACCAAGACGTCCGCCACGAACGCACGACCTCAGCAGTTAACGAATTTTTCGACCCCGCGCCGTTTCAAGAGCGGGAGTTTGAGATGCGTCAGGAATTTGACTATGCGGGCGTGGAAGGCCGGCTGCTGTCGTCGTCCTATGCGCCCGGGCCGGAGCATCCTAAACACAAACCCATGCTGCGCGAGTTGCGAAGCATCTTCGATGACTGTGCTAAAGGTAGCCAGGTCGCGTTTGAGTACAAGACGCGATTGTACTTCGGACGTTTGCACGAGAGACAGAATCTGCTCTGATACGATCAGCCCGGATTGCCTTCTTCGAGGTCAAGCGAGTGCCCGACGAAAAATCTTTTCACATGACGCCCGACGAATTCCGGCGTCACGGCCATGCTGTGGTCGATTGGATCGCCGACTACCAATCCCGCGTCGAAACATTCCCCGTGCTCTCGCAGGCGAAACCAGGTCGGATCCGCGCATCGCTGCCGTCAAATCCTCCGTTGCATGGCGAGCCCTTCGACGCGCTGCTGAGAGACGTCGAGGATCTAATTCTTCCCGGAGTCACGCACTGGCAGTCGCCGAATTTCTTCGCTTATTTTCCGAGCAACGCCTCAGGTCCAGGGATTCTGGGCGATCTGCTGTCTTCCGGCCTCGGAGTGCAGGGCATGCTGTGGTCGACCAGTCCGGCGTGCACAGAACTTGAAACTCACGTGCTCGACTGGCTGGTACCCATGCTCGGCTTGCCGGAGAAATTTCTTTCATCAAGCGCCGGTGGCGGCGTGATTCAAGACACGGCATCGAGCGCGGTACTTTGCGCGCTGCTGGCCGCCCGCGAACGCGCCACCAATTTCGTCAGCAACCACAAAGGATGTGACGGAC
>DATNLE010000288.1:0-1744 GCA_035603035.1 Candidatus Acidiferrales bacterium
GTGATTTCGCGGGATGAACTTCTCGATAAAGTTTGGGGGTACGAGAACTACCCCAGCACGCGGACGGTGGACAACCACATGTTGAGGCTACGACAGAAACTGGAGAGCGACCCTTCGCACCCGTCGCACTTTCTCACAGTATACCGTCTAGGCTATAAGTTTGTGCCCTAAGGGGAGCTGCAGAAAAACCAATCCTCTGGAGGATCACCCCGAGCGCCAGAATACGGACTTTAAATCTGTGACGCGGCTCTAAACAGCTGCGCGAGACTGGCAATGTCCACAGCGCCTGCGTCGCCGATCACGAAATAACGAAGGCCGCCTTGACTCCATGTTTCCATGTTAAACGGCAGTTGCTTAGGCAAGAGAGAATTTTCGTCCAACTTGGCTGGTAGTGACCGTTCCTGAAACACGAACACGGAAATATGGTGCTTCCGCGCATCGTAGATAAGATGCGCGCCCGGCGTTTGATCAAGATAAGTCATCCGCCCACCAAGCAGAGAAAACCCCGAGTTCTGGAGTTCCGGCAAATTGAACGCGAAGGGAATTTTTCCCTGGTACCAAGGCTTTACCGTATGCCGGTCGGTGGAAATTACATCCACCGGAGCCGAACTGGCCAGCGTCGCCAGGTGAAGGTCAGCGATCTCGCTGAAAATTCGATTCCTGCCGGATCGAGTTCCCTGATAGGCTGAAGTCAAGATCCCGACTACGAGGATGGCGGCCGCCGCCGCCGCTGGCATCCATCTCAGAGCGAGACTGCGTGTCGCTTTTGGCGCAATCCTGCGCTGCACCCGTCTTCGGAACTCGTCACTGGGAGCGTAACGTTTTCCAGCGCTCTGAAGCGCCCGTTTCATTTGTACACGCGCCAGGGCATCTCCCGCGCATGAGGAACAACTGCCGACGTGAGCATCGAAAGTTCGTATCGTTTCTGCCGGAACTTCAGCGTCCAGATAAGCGTCGAGTTGTTCTTTCCAGTACTCACAAACCATTTTTGTTCCCTTACGTCATCGCTGATGTAACTACTGTCGTTGATAGCTGCGTTCGCAGATGGTCAGGTAGGCTTCGACTCGCCCACGATAAACGCGTCATCACTGTGCCTATCGGAACCGAAAGCGTTTCAGAAATCTCCTGATACGACATTCTTCCACTTCGCAAAGGGGGAGGATCTCGCGGAAATAAACCGGCAGCTGATCGATCGCGGTCTGGAGCTGCGCACGGTTTAACCGCTCAAGTAGAAGCGTCTCCGGCGTCGGGCTGAACTGACATTTCAACTCCGTCCTCGTCCAGATTGAGCGGTACAGTCATGGTCGCTTTCAACCCAGTACATGAGGTCAAGAACTGTTACGCAAGATGCGATACATCCATGCGCGGAAATCAGTCCTTATCCGAAAAGACGGGAACCCCCTTAAAGCTTGGGCGTAGGTTCCCTGAACCAGGGCTTCGGCCTTTTCGCGATTGTGCGTCATCCACTGGGCAAAGTTGTAGAGCTGATCGAAGAGCGGCATAGCCAGTTCTTCGAACGATCCGGTTGAAACTGCGTCCTTGACACGTCCACATAGTAAGAACGCCGAACTCCTTCGTTTATTCCCTCGAAAGCACGATCTTGCGCGGGAGCCAGTTAGAGAACGATCGTTTTATTCCCACAGCGCACAGTAACGCACCTAGCAGCACGAAGAGCAAAACATTACGTAGTTTCCTGTGTAGGCCGCAACACCTGGTCGGGAGTGGGCGGAGAGCCACACGGGCT
>DATNLE010000110.1:0-19870 GCA_035603035.1 Candidatus Acidiferrales bacterium
GAGCGGCCGAATCCGGGAATCGGGCGGTGAAGGAGGCTATCCGGCACGGTCGCGACATGGCCGAGCAAAAGGTCGAGTCGCTCGTGCATTGCACCGTGCAACTCCGCGATTCCGGCTTTGGTGAACATGGCTCTAGACTCCGGCGCCGCGTTCGGGCAGTTGACTAAGTTTGCTGCCAGCTCTTGATTCTCTACAGCTTGGCCCCGACACGCAAGCCACATGGACAGGTCGGACCTGTTCGGCCTTCAAGGGCGGAGGCTCATTTCAGGTTGAACGCGCCAAACTCCGAAACGCGTCGACGGGCCCGAACCTCCTGACGATGATTCATCAGCGCGGCGACGACGTCGGGTAGGCCGCCGGTGATGGGATCGATTACACCGTTGAAGCAGGTGCCTTTGATTTTGCGGCTGGTGTTGAACGCGGTGGCGTCGCACATATCGGATTTCCCAGCGTAGGAATAATGGAACAAATAGCTGACGTTCACTCGGCTCCGAGCGGAGGTGGTTGATTACTCTCTTCCATGAAGGTGTCGATGACTTGCGGGCGAGTCATCGCGGGATGGACTTGGTCGGCGTCGGTTTTGTTGAGGTCGATCACGGTGTGGCCTACCGGGGTGGGCTGAAAATACCATTTGTGGCTTGACCAGAATGCGGAGCCGGATTCAGTTTTCGACAGGAATGCTTCGCATTACAGCTGGTTTGGGCAAATCAACAGCCGGACGGTAGCCGCGTGATGCGAAATAGAGCACATAAAGGTGGCAGAGGAACGGAACCCAAAATGCGTACCGAATACTGCTCATATCGGAGATGTAGCCCATGATAGCGGGAAAAACGGCGCCTCCAATGATGGACATCACCAGCAGTGAAGAGCCGAGCTTTGTGTGTGGTCCGAGCTGCTTGAGGCTCAGGGCGAAAATGGTCGGGAACATAATGGAATGAAAAAAACCGAGCAGGACCAGAGCCCACATCGGCGCCGCGCCGGTTCCAAGCAACACGACTGTAAGGCAGAGCAATGCTGACATTCCAAACAGCGAGAGCAGGCGGGAAGCTGCGATGCGCCTCATCATCGCCGAGCCGGCAAATCTGCCAATCATGAATCCCAGCAAGTGCAGCTTCAGATAATTTGCTGCCTGTTTTTCGGGCAGTCCCGGCATACTGTATTGCGCAAAACGGATGACAAAACTGGCCACGCCCACTTGTGCGCCCACGTAGAAAAACTGCGCCAGAACACCTTTTAACAGATGTTTGTACGGCCACAATCCCCGCAAACCTTCGACTGCATTCGGTGTTGCTTCGGCGTCATCTGCTTCGCGGACTTCGGGCAACTGTGAAAAGAAGATGAGCCCGGCCACGGCGAGGAAAAGTGCCGCGATCACTAGATAAGGCCCTTTCACGGTGTTCGCCTCGGCCACCTCGTAAGCCTGCAACTGGACGGAAGTCATGGCAGATAACTGTGTGCGTGAATACTCCACTCCGGAAAGAATGAAGGCAGCTCCAAAGATTGGAGTGACGACGGCGCCGACGGAGTTGAAGGATTGGGCAAAGTTCAAGCGACGCTCCGAGCTCTCGGGAGGGCCAAGGATCGTCACATACGGATTTGCCGCCACTTCCAGAACCCCCTGACCGCATGCCATGACAAATAGCGCAAACAAGAAAAATCCGTACAGTCGGACGGACGCAGCTGGAATGAACAGAAGAGATCCGGTAGCACAGGTCAGCAAGCCGACCAGGATTCCCCGCTTGTACCCGATCTTCTCCATCAACCAGCCGGCCGGTAGGGCAGCCAGGAAGTATCCGCCGAAAAACGCTGTCTGGATCAATGACGACCGAAAGTCGGAAAGGTGAAACCCTTTCTTCAGGTGGGGTATCAGAATGTCGTTCAGATTGACGCCGAAAGCCCAGAGAAAAAAAAGGCTGGTGACCAGAATAAACGGTAAGACGTAGCGGCGCTCCGTAATTGGTACGGACGGTTTCGTCATATCCCTCCTGTTAGGTCAAGGCCCGGTCCAGATGCACATAACCTCCGTCTACAAACAAGTGCTGGCCCGTGATGTGCCCGGCCTTTGTTGAAAGAAGGAATACCACCATTGCCGCAATCTCATCAGGGGTAGTCATTCGTCTATCGAACGGAATCTTGTCAACAACTCTCCTCAGTTTTTCCTGGGGATCGGGAAAGCCATCGAGCCATTGTCGATAGAGTGGAGTCATCACTTCAGCCGGGATGACCGCGTTCACTCGGATACTGCAGGGGAGCAATTCTGCTGCCCATTCACGGGTCAAGGCCAGGATCGCACCCTTGGAGGCAACGTATCCTGATGTGCCGCCTTGGCCGGTAAGAGCAGTTTTCGAACTGATGTTCACAATCGAGCCGCGGGTCCGCTTCAAATGCGGGAGCGTGTAGTGCGCCATATTGTAATAATGCAGAAGGTTTCGCTCCAGCGAAGAGAGAAACTCCTGAGGATCACCGTTTTCGAGACCCACTTTATCGTTGATGCCTGCGTTATTCACGAGCGCGTCGATGTGGTCGAAAGTCGCAATCGCTCGCTGCACAATTTCTTTGCAGTTCGTGGCCGGTGAAAGATCGATGGCAATGAAACTGATTTGCATTCCCTGAGCACTGAGCTCATCACGCAATCGCTGACACGCCTGCACGTCCCGGTCGACAGCAACTGCAATGGCGCCTTCCTGGGCGCAGGTTCTGGTGATGGCTGCGCCGATGCCTTTCGCGCCGCCCGTCACCAGCACAACTTTGTCTTTGAGTTGTAGATCCATGTTTTGCGGATTGATGATGTGCCCATCGACGAGTTCGAGACCAGTAGCGAAGCGTCACACCAGGGGTAACGATCGAGCGTTAGCCGCGCAGATTCATGAAACCTCCGTCAATCGGATAGTCCGAACCCGTGATGAACGACGCTTCGTCCGAGCAAAGATAAAGAGCAAGGGAAGCGATCTCCTCCGGCTCAGCCATTCTCCCAATGGGCTGCGATTTTTCCAGCTTCTCGAACATCTCTCGTTCCCGGCCGGGATAGTTACGATGCAGAAAACCATCGACAAAAGGAGTATGGACTCTGGCCGGCGAAATGCAATTGCAGCGAATGTTGTGGGCAAGGTAATCCCTGGCCACAGAATATGTCATCGCTACTACCGCGCCTTTACTCATGGAATAGGCAAAACGATCGGCGAGGCCCGATGTTCCCGCAATGGACGCCATGTTCAGGATGATGCCGCCTCCGTTAGCTTTCATGTGGGCCACAGAAGCGTGCATGCAGTTGTACATGCCCTTGACGTTCACCGAGAAAACTCGGTCGAAATCGGCTCCCAGCGTAGCTTCCAGGTTGCCAACGTGGGAAATTCCAGCATTGTTCATGAGGATGTGAACACGTCCCTCTTGAAACACGTTGTTAAAAGCCGCCTTGACACTGTCATGCTGGGACACGTCACAACCATAGGCTTTCGCGTTCCCACCACTGGATGCGATTTCACTCGCTACCGTTTTGGCAGCGTCCTCGTCGATGTCCAGTACGCGGACGCAGGCTCCGCTACTAGCGAACCTTTGAGCGACTGCGCGGCCGATGCCGCTGGCCCCGCCGGTAACTACGGCAAGTTTGCCGTCAAGCCGGAAAGAGTGCGAATTCCCCTTCAGAAAAGACCTCCTCGCTTCGATCTAACGCTGGAATCTACTTAACCTCCTGGTCTTGCGCGCGCTCCAGCATGGCTAACGCGTTTTGTGCATCGGTGTCATTCGGCGCCAGTTCTAGAGCAGTACGCAACTCCTTCTTCGCCTCACCGATGTTTCCCGTTCGCCTGTAGAACAGTCCCAGATTTTTGTGCAGGTGCGCGCTTTGCACGCAGTTGCCGCAGAGCTGAATAGCCTCATTCATTTGCTCCACAGCTTGAGGCCAATTCTGCGCGTTGGCCGCTTCCAGCGCGAAATTTCCCAACTCCGAAACGCGATCGGCGATCTGCTGGCTCTTCTGCAGCGCGTCGAAGCGATCCTGATATTGCTTGGCTTCGGGATCATGCATCCTGGTCAAGGACTTGGCGAGATTGTAAAGGGCCTGAGACTCATTCGGGTCGGCTTGCACCGCCGCTTTCCAGTGCTGAATGGCCCCAACGCTGTCGCCGGAATGCTCCAGGCTTTGACCAAGCAGATATTGAGCGTCCGCATTGTCGGGCTGGAGCGCAACCACTTTCTGCAGGAGCCCGGTCGACCGCTCCACTTGGTTTTCCTGTTTTGCCGTGAGCGCGAGGAAATAGACCGCACCAGCATGGTCCGGCTGCAGACCAATTGCGGTCTGAAGTTCCTTGTCCGCATCTTCGTACTTGCCGGTCTCGAAGAAGAATCGGCCCAGATTGTAGTGAGCCGCGGCAAGCTTTGGATCCAGCCGGGCGGCTTCAGAAAATTCCTTAAATCCACTCAGGCGATCGAACTGATCTACCAGAGCAATCCCGAGATTAAGGTGAGCCTGCGCGGACGCGGGTTCGAGCGTCACCGCCTTCTGAAAGCTCTTCACGGCTTCGGCCCCGTGCCCTGTTTTGGCTTGAAGCATTCCTAATGCGGCGTAAGCACCTGCATAGTTTGCGTCCACGCTGATGGCTGTCCGAAACTGTTGCTCGGCTTCGGAGTACGCTCCTTGCTGCGCCATAAGAAGTCCAAAATTGACGTATGCCTTGGTGTAGCGGGGATCATTTTCGATGGCCTGCTGAAACAGCGCCGCAGCTTCTGTATTCTTGCCTTGCTGGCTGTAAAGCACGGCAAGGTTGCTCTGTGCTTCAGAGAATGTGGGATCAATCGCCAACGTTTTCTTGAAGAGTTTCTCTGCCGCGGCTTGTTGCCCACTGCGCCAGGCGAGCAACCCTAACTGATCTTGCGCAACCGCAAGCTTGGGATCCAACTCGACGGCTCTCTCCAGTTCTTTCCGCTCGGAGGCAGAGTCTCCCAGTCTGTCTAAAGCGAGCGACAGGTTGTAGTGGAGCTTGGCGTCGCGAGGGCTGAGCTGCAAGCTCTTTCTATAATTTTCCGCGGCTGCCTTGGCGTTTCCCGCCGAGAGATATTCGCTTGCCTTTTCATCGAGTCTGGCGATTTCTCTTTCTTTGTCACTCGCTGATTTCAGCCCCGCCAGCCTGGCTTTTTCGAAACGAGCCCTCTCTTTATCGCCCGTTTTTTCCAATAGCAAAGCAAGTTCGTTGTGCGCCGCCGGGTCAGTTGGATTGATGCGCTCGGCAGCGTCCAACTCCTGAATAGCTGCGGCTGTTTGTCCGGTGTTGGCCAACAGCATTCCAAGATCGAAGCGGATGGCCGGGTCTTTTGGATCAAGAACCACCGCGCTCCTCAGCGCAGTGACTGCCGCGTCTGACTCCTTCAGTCCCTCATACGCCTGACCCAGGGCATAGAAACCCTGAGCGTCTCGCGGTTGGCGACGGGTATACTCGAGAACAACCGACGCCGCGTCGGAATATTTGTGCAAGGAAATCAAAACTCGCCCAAGAGCGATTCTGGCCGGATCCATCCCTTGGTCCAGGCGTAGTGCTTCACGAAATTCTGTTACTGCACGTTCTTCGTCCTTAAATTGACCTTCCCTGGCATAGAGCAGCCCCAGAGTGAAATGGGCGTCGGAAGAATCGGGTTGAACGTTGACGACATCCTTAAGCGAGGCTAAAGCCTTCTCCATTTCGCCGCTTTCGGCGTACGCGATGGCAAGGGCTGCCTGCACTGGCTCCGCCTGGTCCGGGGGCGCCTGCTTCACCGCGTCTTCCAGGCACGCGACCGCCGCCTGGGGTTTGCCTTCGCTGATTAAGACTCGACTGAGATTGATCGCTCCCTGCGCGAAATGAGGATCAATCTTCAGTGCGGCGCGAAATTGTTCTTCCGCGTTCCCGAACTTCTTTGCGTCTTCAAACACACTTCCGAGAGCGAAATGGGAGCTTACCGAGTCCGGTTTCTGCTCAATTGCGGTTTGCAGTTCGCGCATGGCCCGCGCTCGATCTCCTTTTCTAAGAAGCGCAAGCGCCAAGTTATAATGAGCTTCCCAGTTCTGGTCTTCCAGCTTGAGAGAGGCTTCAAAAGCGGCGATGCCGCATGACACGCGGTCCGCCTGGGCATATAAAACTCCCAATGTATTGTAGGCGCCAGCCGTTGGATGATCGTGAATGCTCTCGAGCAAGGCGGCGATCTTTTCCGAAGGATGATTCTGCTGCACACACGACTTTGGTAAAACTGACGGGCGGACGGCGGACGCTGCTCGGCTGGACGCGGTATGCTGGGCCGCAACGCAGATCGCCAGTGTCATCAGGACGCTAAGCACCACGAACGAAAACCTTCGAGGTCGAGCGCGTTCTGTCCTAGCCGCCAACATCTCCAATGGCCTTCAGGCTTACTGTGACTCTCATCAACCGCCAATTGCATCGCCCCGGGGCGCGCTTCGTCGCTGCGCCCCCGCGCCCGCCAAATTTGTGTCTGCATAAAGTGTAGCGCCTGCAAGAATTATTCTGCCGGCCAAAAAACGAAAATGTCGTTGGCCCGATCTGCTCAAGAAACGTTGGGCGGGCGCTTCCGTATTGTGTTGGTCAGTTGGCAGCGCTCAAAAATAAAGCTTCAGTCCGAATTGCAGTTGTCGGGGGACGTTGGCCGTGTTCGTGACTCTCCCGAAGAGCAACGTAGAATCCAAGTTCGTGACCGGGATCGCCCAAACTGGAGTATTGGTCAAGTTAAACGTCTCGAAACGAAATTCAATTCGAAATCGTTCGGTAATCGGAAATTGGCGGAAGATCGAAAGATCCAAGTTCTTGTTCCAGTCCGAGCGCAGCGAGTCTCGGCCCAAGTCCCCAAACGTATTCGGAGACGGGTATGCGAAAGCTGCAGTGTTAATCCATTCATTGGGGGTCTTATTACCAGGATATGGGTTGCCGACCAAGTTGGCACGCTCGTATCCATATCCGTTGCCATAGTTGTAATTGCCAGTATGTGCGATGTCTTGGCTGGTGCCTACATCGAACGCAGTTCCAGAATTAAATGAAAGAACGCCATTCAGATTCCAGCCTCCAATCAAAGCGTTCACAATGGGACTGCCGGAAGAAAACTTGCCGCCTTTCCCGAACGGCAACGCATACACCCATGCGGCAGAAAAAATTTGCGGAAGGTCGGTAGCGGATGGGCCCTTGTCAGCCTGAAGGTTGTACGGGTTTTGAATGGAGCATCCTTCCACTCCGTAAAACCCGGAACAGCCGAGATCCAGGCTCTTCGACCAGGTATACGAGATCAGGTACGTCAGCCCGTGTTGCTGCCTGCCGTTTAACGAAACCTGCAGTGCGTTATAGGTGCTCTTCCCCTGGCTGCGGTCATAAGCAGTCGGCCCGATGTACGGGAAAGGCGCCCCGCAGTTGGGAGTTGAGGTCGGACAGTTGGCGTTTCCACCGGCGGCCATGGCTACGTTATAGGCTCCTCCGATATCCAGCCGCCGGCCAACGGAACCGACGTAATTGGCGGTCAGCACCGCGCTGGAAGTTACTTGTTGCTGAACCCCGAAGTTCCACTGATCGGCATAAGGCCTCTTCAAATATGGATCAGCAAACCAGGTCGACTGGGTGAAGGGAGTACCAGTGGTAACTGGTGCCCCAGCCCCCTGGTTGAGAGGATCTTCTGCCTTCACGGTCGGGGCGCCGGCGGTGACCGGGTTAAGGTTGCTGGCTCCGAGTTGGTCCAGGCTCGGCCATGTGCCCTCGTAGTTTTGCGCGGTTTGAGTGATTGCTGCCCAGTTATCAAAGAATCTTCCGTAACCGCCGCGCAATACGGTATTTGGAAACAACTGATAGGCAATACCAATTCGCGGTTGTATGTCGTTGTAATCGGTGTGGAACAGCGCCGTACCACTGAGAGGAGTGACTACTACATGTGCAGGAAGGACGCCCCCGGGGATACATGGAGCTGCATTCGTTTGTGCGCACGAGGGCGCGTTGCGAGCCAGAATATAGGTTCCATTGCGAAAATCCATGTCCCCCACAAAATTGTTGGCGTTTTTGTTATCCCCGTAAGTCGGCATCAGTGTGAGGTCATAGCGCAAACCGAAATTCACATTCAGCTTGCTGGTCACCTTCCACTGATCCATGGCATAAAATCCGTCCACAAATCCACCGTGTTCGGTTTCAATCACATTGCGGCGTCCAGCGTTGTTCGGGTCGCCCAACAGAAACGACGCCAGAGCGTTGCCGCCTGGGGAAGTATTCAGGGCCGGGTTTGGGTTGGCCGTATTCCCCGCGGTAAACTGGACATTCGAATTCAGATAGAGAGCGTTGGCGTTATTGCTGGCGAAATTAGCTCCCGCTTTAAAAGTGTGTCGTCCGATGGTTTTTGTGAAATCGCCTCCGTATTCCCAAATATCTGATACATGAGTGTCGTCAACCTGCGCGGCGCCGTGCCCGCTGGGATTGGTATTCCCGATGTATCCTGCGATTACGACTTCCGGGATCATCGAAACGCCACCTCTGAAACCGCCCGCGAAATTCTGGTTGAACAATTGCGTGCCAAAGCTGGGACCTGCGTTCGCAAACTGGGAGCCCTGATCGATGTTGACGCTGGTGCGTCCGAAGTGGAATTCGGCCAACATGCTGCTCGAAAACAAATGCGTGTAGTCAGCCGCTAAGTTGTAGCCGTCGGTTACCTGGTTGTGCAACAGTCCAAGAAATCCCCCCGAACCCGTAACCGGCTGCCGGAAGCTGCTGTAGCGCGCCCACACCGTGTCATGCTCGCTGAACTGGTGGTCCAGCCGCCCGCTGCCTTCGTCTTGGCGGGTAATGGCCTTGGTTGTGTCCACGCCATTGAACGGTGAACTGGCGGTAGGAGTGGCGTTTGGCGTAGGAAACAACTTCTGCGCGTAGCTGACCATGTTCGCGTCAATCATGCTGGACGGGATCTTGTCGCAAGGCGTGCCCGAGGCCTGAATACCGCCAGGTGCCGGCAGCGGGTTACCAGTTGCGTCGCACATGAACGCAAGCCCGCCGTTGAACGGATTGTAGATTTGAGTGCCAATTCCGGTGAGGTCGCCGGCCAGCTGCGCAGCGGTTGGCGTGTTGTAAGGGTTGTTAGCCCCCGAGTGGTTTCGGAAGCCTTCATAACTCAAAAAGAAAAATGTTTTCTTTTGATGTTCGCCAGGAATGGGCAGCGGCCCGCCAAAAGTCGCGCCAAATTGATTCTGCTGGAAATTGGGCTGCAGGCTAGGTTCGATCAGCGGATTGACTGCGTCAAAAGCCTTGTTCCGAATGAACTCCCAGCCAGACCCATGGAACTTCGATGTCCCCGACTTGGTGACCACGTTGACGACTCCGCCCATCACACCACCGAACGATGCGTCGTCATTGTGTGATTGAACTTTGAACTCCTGAATGTCGTCGACAATCGGGGGAATGGCGTAAGTGCTCCCGAACGACCCCTGATCGTTTACACCGTCCAGCAAAAATAAGTTGCTGCGGTTGGACTGCCCGTTCACCGACGGGTAGGAGAACGTACCCACAGGGTTAGACCAGATGCCACCGCTGGCTTGAGAGTTCTGGGCCACGTTGACCGTACTCACGCCTGGGGTGAGATTGAGCAACTGGGTAAAGTTTCGTCCATTCAACGGCAGGTCGTTGACTTGTTCCTTTACCACGGCGACGCCGAGTTCGGCAGTCGATGTCTCCAGCGCAACGGGGTTGGCTTGCACCTCGATGACTGCATTGACTGCTCCAGCCTTGAGCGCGAAGTCGTAGGTTGCAGTTTGGTTCACGACCAGGATGATTCCCGACTTAATAATCGGACCGAAGCCGCTCTCGGTTACCTTCAGGTCGTAATTTCCCGGCTGTACGTCAGGCATGACATAGGCGCCTACGCTGTTGGTGGTCGCGGTGCGATCCAAGTTTGTGTCGCGGTTGTGCAGCACGACGGTGGCTCCGGTTACGACCGCACCCGCCGAATCGCGAACCGTGCCATTCACGGCTGCGGTGGCTTGACCCCAAGCGGGCAACGGGAAGAGCCCGGCTACCAACACAGCCGCGAGCATCAACGTCAACACCACCATCAGTCGCTCACGCATTTTCAAGGAAACCCGGTGTGCCATCGTAGATCCTCCTCCGCACCTGGTCTTATCGGACCTCTGCGAATACGGTTCCGCAACTTCAGCCGGGCTTTTCATCGGAACAGACAACCGGGGCCCCAACAAAGCCCAGCAAAGAAAACCCCACGGCACAAGGTTCTAGCATTGCGTTTAGAATGTTGTCAATCAAAAAATTTCATATATGCGAATCTCATTTCAATATATGAAACGATTCTCTTGGCTTTTGGCGATACATCGTGCTAGTGTTTTGCATGTTGAAATAGAATCTCGTCCGAGAGATACGATCATTGCGTCCTTAAAATCTGGCGTTAAGAGCGAAAAGTCCCGGGAGCCGCCGCAATGCCACGCGTCACAAAATCCAGTGCAGGTTCAGCGCCTGTCGGTGTGATCTCAAAAGTGTTGCTGATTCTTGAAGCCCTTCAAGGCTCTTCTGCTGGATTAGGATTGAAGGCCATCTGCGATCTGACTGGCATTCACAAGAGCACTGCGCACCGCTTTCTGAAACACTTGGAGCGCGAGCGCTATCTCATTCGTACCGAAGCCGGAGCTTACCTGATCGGTCCGCGACTGTCGCAGATGTCGGCGCGCGGTAATCAGGGCGCCACTCTGCAAGCAGTCGCGCGGCCGATACTTTGGGAGCTGTGGAAGTCAACTCAGGAAACCGTCAATCTGGCTGTTCTCGACCAAGGCACTGTGCTTTACGTGGATGTCATCGAGAGCCCGCATGAATTCCGGCTTTCATCGCGCGTGGGTGCGCGCCGTTCGCTACACGTCACGGCACTGGGCAAGGCGTTGGCGGCTTTTCTGCCCGCGGAGTTACGAGAAAGTATTTTGAGCACGATTACATTCCAGCCTGCGACGTCAAGAACCATTTTGAACTTATTGCAGTTTCGCCAGGAACTCGAGAAGATCCGGAGGCAAGGTTACGCAGTCGATGATGAAGAGGCCGTCCAAGGTGCGCGCTGCGTGAGTGCCCCAATCCTCAACTCAGACAGTGAACCAATCGCTGCTGTCAGTGTCTCCGGACCTGTGACCAGAGTCAGCCCTAATCAGGTGGTTGCGCTGGCTGGAGCCGTGACGTCGGCGGCCCGCGCAATTTCGGCTGCTATGGGATTTTCACGACCTGAAGCGGAAGCGGTAAACCGTCGCCGCGCTAAGACGGTCGCGTCGGCTCGGAATTAACCTGCGAAATTCATACTGGGGTTTATTTGTCCAGTCCAACTCGAGCGGGGTCACACCGCTGCCTGAGGGTTCGGATCGCGTCGTCTTGTGGAAAGTTTTGGCTTCCTCTAGCAGCAACTTCGCAGGCTTCCTGCATTTTGTTAAGCGTGAGGTAGATCCTTGTACTGAGGCGATAGAGTTCAGCGTCGTAGGGATCTAACTGCATTCCCTGGCGCAAGACGTTCTCTGCTTCGCCCTGGCGACTGGCAGCTACCAGCAACTCTGCCAGTTCTTCAAAGTCCACAGGGTTCGTCGCACTATGACGGATGGCGTCCTCAAGATATCGAATTGCCACAGCCGCGCTTTCGACGTTCTTGTTGTGCACAGCCTGGTCAGCCAATGCCTCCAGCACCTGAACATTGTCGGGAAGCGTGGCCTTGAGTTGCTCTGCCAGCGACCAGTAGCGCGTCCGATATTCTGGGTGCGCCAACATAACTTGGCCATAAGCCTGTAACAGTGTGAGCGGCGATGGCGCGTCCTGCTTTGCTGGATTGGCGCTGAGTTGAACCAGATCCGGAAGCTTGGAGGTTGTCATGTGGAACGCAATATC
The DNA here is from genome assembly GCA_035603035.1 of Candidatus Acidiferrales bacterium. Lineage (GTDB taxonomy): Bacteria > Acidobacteriota > Terriglobia > Terriglobales > Acidobacteriaceae > Sulfotelmatobacter. Next base: position 11,856 of record DATNLE010000110.1, read on the forward strand.
GGGAAACGGCTCTTCGGCCTCGGCCACGATGCGATGGTTGGTGAGAACGGAATGGGAGATCACCGTCACATCCCGCTTCGGCATGTGGCACCCCGAGCAATCGTCAGGTGGTGTCTTGCGCCGCCGCAGAGATAGCGGCACTGCGCAACTTTTTTCGCTGTGACAAGCCAAGCATTTTTCGCGAAAGTACGCGGCCGCTTCCTTTGCCGAAGGTTGCACGTGAGGATCGTGACAACTGATGCAGCCCAGGTGTCCGCCACTGTTCAGATAACATTTGCTGAGACGCATGGATAGGTAGTGCTCCAGCAGGTCATCTTTGGGCGCGGACTCGCGGCTAAAGGGAACCAAGAAAATACTCAGAGTGTCGTTCAGTTCAGCGCCCGGGCGAAAGTCGCCGTATGTTTTTCCCGCTTGCAGGATGCGTGCGTCGCCGGTCTGATGGCACGACATGCAGATGTTGTCCGCAACCCAAGGCGAGAGTTTGGCCGGGTTTGTAATTGAGCCAGTCGGATCTCCCATGTGCGCCGCAGCGACGTGGGACAGCCCTGGACCGTGACAATTCTCGCACCCGATGGCCAGTTCCGCGAACGGCGTTTCCTGAAAACGGCCGTTCCCATCGAGAAGCGCGCGGGGTTGCCCACTGTGGCAGGAGATGCAAGCGGGGAGAATAGGGCGGTTGAAACCGTAATCGCCAAACTCGTACCCGGGAGAGAGTGCCCAGCGATGTGGGTTCGCGTAGAACGAGAGCGGAGCTTCGAAGAGGTAGTCGTCCTGCTTCACAATGGCTCCGCTGCCATTTGCTCCTGAACCAATGATCCACTCGACCCTCCGCGTTTCCCGAAAAACGTCATTGCCGCTGGCGTTAGTCGCATATTCGCTCTGGTAAAGATTGTTGTCGTGGGCAGAGATCTCAAAATGGCGATTGAGACTGGGATCAAAGATGCTGCCCGATGTCGGAATCTTTTCCAGAAGAGCCGGAGTGATTTCCGACATCGAGTGGCCCATGTCTGTACGCGAGAAAGATGCATAGATGCTCGCATGACATTTGGAGCAGACTCTGGAACCAACATAGCCAGAATCTGCCAGTGGATTCTGATCGGTCGACGCCGGTATTCCTGGCGATTTGCTCTGGAAGCTGAGGCAGGTGAAAAGCAGCAGAGTTCCTGACATATACGCCAAACCCCTTGCGATCGCTCGCGCTCCCTTTCCTCTGGCGCAGTTCGAAGACTTCATGACGGGGATCCTGGCTTCCATCCCGCCAACTGCTGTTTGACCCACCTTGCGTTTTTTTCCGAGTGGCACAGCAAACAGGCATTTGGACTTTCCTCCTGTCCAAATCGCTGTGTCGTGTCGGCGTTCGGAATATCGTCAATCTGGTGAGTGCGAGCTCGAAAAAGAACAGCGTCCATGATACGGGGCATGTGACAAGAAACGCAGCGGCTGCCTTCCGAGTCGACACGATGATGAGTATGGGCGGCCAATGAGGCACTGCTCTGAAATTGGGAATGGCAGTTCGTGCACATCAAGTCCGGTTGATCGCGAAACTTTACCGAAGTCAGGTTAGAAGCTGCATCGTGTCCGTGCGGATCGTGACAGGTTCCGCAGCTCACCTGACCCTTCCTGAAACATTGAGACCGTTCGAGCGCTTCCACGATGAAGGTGGTCTGCCGGAAGCGCCCGTCCTTGTAAAAGCCCATCCGGGAGAACTCGCCGAAAGGAATGCTTAGATTTCTTGGGAAGAACTCACCAGCGCTTGAATAATTCAACTCACCGCTGGAGCCGGGGGCACGGATCGCGGACTGCATATGGCACTGCCCGCAAATACGGTTGAAATCGCGGTTGCCCAGGTCATGGAAATTCACCGGGGGATCCTGCGCTGCTTTCGGGTACAGCTCGCTTGTGGTCATCTCTATGACGTGCTGCAACGACGGGCCGTGACACATTTCGCAATCAATGCCCGGCTCCTTGAATTCCACATGGTTCACATCGAAGCCGCCGCCTTTTACATTTCTTAGTTGGCTGGTATGGCAAACGGCGCAGACGGCTTGATAGCTGGTGGCGGAGCTAAGTTTCTCCCAAGAGCGGAGATCGCCACGCTCACTCCCGGCGCCATCAATAATTTCCCAGTAATTGAGCCAGCGCTTTTGCAGTGCACTGTACTGGATCGGAAACACATGAATCTCGCCGCTGGGCAGCCTGGTTGCGTAAGCCTGCTGAAACTTTGATCCGATCGTGTAGTCCACAGGGTATGCGTGAAATTTGCCGTCGCACTGCCGGATGTCGAAATAGTGTCGACCGTCGCGGAGCACCATGCGGGCAAAGAGGGTTCGCCTTGGGCGGTTGGCAAATTCCACCTTTCCTTCGCGATATGTGGATTCATCCTCCAGGTAAAACTCGTTGTTGTCTTGAAAATCGCCAATCACATTCTGCGCAGCATACGGGCGAAGCATTTTTGACATTCCGGTTTGGGACCACTGGCTATACACACTGGTGTGGCACCCTCGGCACGAAGTAGATCCTGCGTAGTCCGACGGGGGCTGGACTGATGGGATTGCTGCCGCTGCAATTTGACTTTTTGAAGAGACGCTGCCTTGACGCTCGGCTTGGCCCACAAAGCTCTCAAAAGTATCGTGGGAATCCAGCATGGTGTAAATGTTCTGTAAGTTGGCGCGTGCCTTCGGTGCCAAGCTGCCGCCCGCTCGATAGATTCTGGCGAAACTTCCGGAGGCGGATTGCAGATCTCCGGAGGCGAGCTGAACTAACCCGAACAGATAAGTAATTTCAGCGTCGGAAGGATTCAACGTTTGCGCATCCATCAACAATGCTTTGCAATTCTTCAGCCGCGCATCACGTTTCTCTCCCTTCGGAACTGCAAGCGCTTGTTCCAGCAGAGCCCGGCTTTCGGCGAACTCAGCGGTGGCTTTCAATTTGCTCTTGAGCTCTGGCCAGCTCTGCGGCGGCACGGTTGCGGGAGCGGCAAAACTGTCGAGGTATTCGATCGCATCACGAGCGTCAGCAATTGTCGCATCGTTCAGATGTTTCTGTGCCTCCACGTCGCCCACGGAGACGAGAAGCAACGGATTTTCCGGCAAAAGTGTCAGCGACTGTCTAGCGTAGTTCAGCCCCGCATCGTAGTCCCCCAGTCCGAAACTGGCGCGCGCCGCCATCTCATAGACCTGGAAGAGAAAGGCGGATTGAGGAAATCGCGCCAGAAACAATTGGGCTTGCTCCAACAACTGTTTCGGCTGTGTCTGCGGGAATAGGGCCAGAAAGGCCGCCCGTTCGGTCGGATCAGAAATCTGATCGGCTACTGTGAGCGGCCTGCGGTTCTGCGTCGTGATATTCGCATCAATGTCCTGGCCGGCGAGAAGACCAAGTGGACAAATAAGAATCCCGATTCGGAGTACCCACTTCAACATGAAGCGCACTCTAGCCCAAAGGGCGTTCCGATGGCAACCAAACTTTCCCGCGGCCGCCGCTTGACGAGCAGGGCTGGCGTAGTCCATTCTGCAAGCCTTTACCTCAGGGTACGGAATGAATCAGGCATTGCTTTGGGGAATTGGGATGGTCACGCTGGCGGGCATTCTCCAGGGAAGCTTTGCTGCGCCTCTGAAGCGGATGCCTGCGTGGCGCTGGGAAAACAGTTGGCTACTCTTTGCACTGTCAGGCTTGATCATTTTTCCGTGGATCGTTAATTTCGCCACCGTGCCGAACCTCACCGATGTTTATGCAGGAGCGTCCCCGTCCGTTCTCATCAAGGTGCTCCTGTTTGGACTGCTGTGGGGCGTGGGCTCCACATTATTTGGCCTGGCCATCAGCCGCGTGGGAATGGCACTTGGATTCGCGCTGATCCTGGGCATTACGTCTTCGTTTGGTTCCCTGATCCCGATGGCCATTCTTCACTCTGAGCAACTTCTGGCGAAGCGCGGGCTGTCCCTAATCGCAGGCACGGCGGTCATGGTGTTGGGTCTCGTCTTTCTCGCACTCGCCGGACGCGTTCGCGAACAAGACTTGGGAACGGGCAACGGTGTGCGTTCCGGGTTCGCGTTCGGTTTAGTGCTCTGTATATTTTCCGGAGTCTTTTCCTCGATGATGAACTTCAGTTTCGTCTTCGGCGATGAACTGAAAGTTCGTGCTCTTCAGTCCGGAGCGAGCAATGCAATGGCCGCGAATCCGATTTGGGCACTTACAGTAACCGGCGGCTTTCTTGCGAATTTCATTTATTGCGTGTATCTGCTGAACCAGAACCGGACATGGTCTGTATTCCGTAAAGGAAATTCATCCGCCTATTGGCTGCTGGGCTTGTTGATGGGCTTGCTTTGGTTTGGCGGAACCGTCTTCTACGGAATGGGCGCAGCTTCACTGGGTGCGCTCGGCGGGATCGTGGGTTGGCCCATCTTCATGACCATTGACATCATCGCGGCTCTTTTTTGGGGTGCGGTGTCGGGCGAATGGAAGGGGGCGAGTCGTCGGGCCCTGATCTACAACTGGGCGGGAATTGCGGTCCTGGTGGTGGCGATCGCGGTCATTTCCGCCGGCAATGCAACCTAGCGCGCCCCATTCCAGGTCGCATGTCTGGACGGACTATTTCGCATTCGCGATTGGCACGCCAATCCGCACTGTACTCACTCCATGAGTCTTGCTCTTGTCCACACCTCTGCCTTCTCGAACCACGTAGTACTGATTGGCGGGAAGGTCAGAAAGCGTCTCGACCAATCCGCTCGGCCAGCGAATCATGATCTTCTCCGCCCTCGATGACTTTCCCAAACCGAAATGCAGACGAAGGTCGCTCTGCGAAATGTAGCCGTCCCCACTGCGCACTTCTTTTTCGTGCTTATCGTTTTCGCGATTACTACTGCCTTGCTCCAGAGTGACAAGAGCGCCCAAAGCTGCGCGATTCGATTTCACCCCGACCAACTGTAGGCTGATCCAGTTTCCAATCGGCGAAGTGTTGTAATAAAGCGACGCCTTCTCGTTCATGTTGTTGACCAAAGCCTCCTGGTGACCATCGTTGAACAGATCGCCGAGCGCCATGCCGCGACCAGAGTGCGGCTCGGTCAGAACCAAACCCGCATCGGCGGTGATGTTGGCGAATGTCCCGTCGCGCAGGTTATAGTAGGCGACCTTCGGTTCCCGATAGCTGGTGCCCAATCCCTTGCCATCCACCTCCGGATAAACATGGCCATTGGCGATCAGGATTCCCGGCCACCCGCTATTGTCAAAGTCATAGAATTCGACGCCCCACCCCAGCCAATTCTTGATCTTGCCAAGCCCGGAGCTGTAGGTAACGTCGTCAAAGTTATTTTCGCCACGATTCATATAGAGTGTTGGGGTGTCGTCGCTGAAATTTGTTTTGACGATGTCCTGATAGCTTTTGTGCCTAAAGTCGTCTGCGGAAAGGCCCATCCCTGCCTGCTCAGAGCCGTCCTCGTTGTAAGCCACACCAGCCTTCTTTGCGATGTCAGTGAAGGTTCCGTTTTGGTTGTTGTGATACAGAATGCTGGCAGTAGAGTCGCAGGCAACGTAGATATCCGGCCATCCATCATGGTCGAAATCCGCCGTCAGCGATGTGAATCCGTAACACGGCGCGGTATTGGGAATGCCGGATTTCTGCGATACGTCGGTAAACGTGCGGTCGCCGTTGTTGTGATAAAGCGCATTCGCGCCCGCTCTGAGCCCTCGCGGCCCGCACATTACGTTGATGCCCTTCCACTGGCACCAGCGTCCCTGCCCCGGCCGCGGCACCGAGTCGTAACTGAAGTCCACGTAGCGCACCACGAAAATATCTACGTTTCCGTCGCGATCGTAGTCCACAAAACTACACCCGGTACTCCACTCGTCGTGCGCGGTCTTGAGTCCGGCTTTGGCAGTCACATCGGTAAACGTTCCGTCCCCGTTGTTGCGATACAGCACATTCTGTCCCCAATACGTGACCAACAAATCGAGATAGCCGTCATTGTCGTAGTCGCCGACGCACCCGCCCTGTCCCCAGCCTGGGCGTGCCAGTCCGGCGCGTGACGTAACGTCGGTGAAGGTGCCGTCATGGTTGTTGTGATACAGGTGTCCGGTCGGTGCTTTGTCTTTGTCGCCGGCGAATCCCTCTACCGTCGAACCGTTGGGAAGGAAGATGTCGGGCCATCCGTCGTTATCGTAATCGAAGATGATGGCGCCATTTCCGGTGGTTTCGATTATAAATTCCTTGTGAGTGTCGCCGCCGTATACGTTGAGCGCGCTCAGTCCCGCCTGCGAAGCAATGTCTTCGAAGTGAACTTCGCCGGGCTTGACTTTCGCTGTCGTCGTTTTAGTGGATTGCGTGGTTTGGCCTGCAAGCCAGCTTGTGAGCGCTGAAACCGTTGCGAGAAACAAGACGAATCTGAACCTTTGCACTCTTCGGAGCGGAATCACAATGACATCTTAAAGCAGAAATCGAAACCCTTCTCGACAAGTCTCATCTCTCTGGACTGGTACCGGGCGGTGTCAACCGTTGCCGGCTGCCATGCCGCCACGGACTGCCGGGACTCAGCCGACCCCAATTAACGACATCTCCCGCCGTCAAGACTGACACATTTTCTTCACCGCTCAAGCAAGCAAGTCCGCACAGCTTGGTCAGAGATCGTGGTTGCTGCTAGAGTTTGCGATTACGCACCCCGCATTCACTCGCGAACGATTATGAAAACAAACTCTGAAATGCCTGAAGTTTTCCCGCATCTCGATTACAAACCTAGGTTGCCACAGCGCATGGACCGTGGAATCGGTATCGTCGGCGCCGGAGGCATCGTCAACTATGCGCATCTACCCGCTTACAAGAAGGCGGGATTCAACGTCATCGGCATCACCGATCGGAATCGTGAGCAGGCCGAGCGTACTGCCAAAGACCACGGAATCGCCAAGGTCTATGCCACTGTCGGCCAATTGCTAACTCAGCCGGAGATCGAGATCGTTGACATCGCCGTCTATCCCGCTGAACAGGTCAATATCGTCGAACAGGCCACGACCGCCGGCAAACATGTGCTGTGTCAGAAGCCTTTGGCCGATGAGTATTCGAAAGCGGTGCGTAGCGTCGAACTCGCCGAACGCGCCAAGGTGAAGATCGCAGTCAATCAGCAGATGCGCTGGGACGCCGGCATCCGTTGTATCCGCCTCCTGATAGACGACGGCTGGCTGGGTATCCCCACCTACGGATCGATTCAGGTCCACTGCAAAACCGATTGGAGTCTTTGGCCGTGGATTTATCAGGGCAAACACTTGGAGATCATGTTTCACAGCATCCATTACATCGATTCGCTTCGTTATCTGCTGGGCGAACCCGCGTATGTGTTCACCAGCGGGAGTCGAGCTCCGGGCGAAACCACGAAGGCCGAGACGAAAACGTTGACTACCTGGGAGTACACGTCCGGCTTGCAAGTGCTAATCGATGTCTGCCATACCACTTGGCAGGACGATCCTTACGCCATCTTTCGTTTCGAAGGCAGCGAAGGAGTGATCAAGGGAACGATCGGACTAATGTACAACTATCCGGCTGGCCGCCCCGATACTCTGGAGTTCATGTCGAAGCGCAACCCGGGGTATTGGTTCTCTGCTCGCCTCGAGAGCATGTGGATCCCGGATGCGTTCGTGGGCCCAATGGCGTCACTCATGCGTGCCATCGAGAGCGGCTCAGAACCAGAGACCAGTGGGCGCGACAACTTGCGTACGCTGCAGGTGATGTTTGCCGAGTACCGTTCCATGGCAGAAAAGCGCGCCGTCCGCCCGGAAGAGATCACATCATGAAAATCAGCGAGTGAGGTTCGGCTGCGCTCCCGGTCGCACACCACTACTGTCCGGCTAACGCGCTATGTGCGGCCGGCAAGTGATGGACCGGTAACGAGTTGAGGCTGTATCTAGCTTGCCGCGATTTGAACGGCTGGGGACGAGTTTGGCCAGCATTGACGGCGCACAATGGCTTCATGAATCAAGGGCGCGCCGTCTTCTCGCAGTTAATCAGCTTTCTTCCCGATCGAGAGTTTCGCCGTTGT
>DATNLE010000146.1:0-46120 GCA_035603035.1 Candidatus Acidiferrales bacterium
CCGCCTGCCGTTGCTATTGGCGGATGGTCTCTCCAAGGGAATCGAGCGCTATCACGCCTATTCGAAGGGCCAAATCCCGCTGGTCTTGACGCCGTATCGTGTGCACTCCGCATGGAGGGGCCACACGTACTCGAACTCCAAGCTGAAGTCGATCGGCTGGCGGCAAGCTGTTCCAACCCAGGAAGCCTTGTCCCGAACGTTCGCATACTTCAACCCGAATTTGTCCGCCTCCCTCGATAGGTCATCCGTTACCTCGCTCATGGTTGTTCCCCGTTGAATAGCCCCGCGATCCAACACATTGCCCAAGTTCGCAGTCTTGCTCCCGTCTTTGTCGTCGGCTCTGCTCGCTCCGGAAATACCCTCCTCTATCACACCCTTTTGTCTTCGGGAGTTTTTGCAAATTATCGCGGGGAGCCGGCGATCTTTGATCTCATAGCTCCTAAGTTTGGCAACCTCGCCTCCCGCCCCAACCGCGAACGGATGTTGGCAACTTGGCTGAGAAGCATGATGTATCGCGTTTCAGGCCTGGAAAGAGATTCCATCCGTGAGCGGATCCTCAACGAGTGCCACAGCCGGGGTGATTTCTTGCGCATCCTAATGGGTGAAGTCGCTCGTTCGCAGGGTCTGAACCGCTGGGCCGTATGGGGACCCGATAATCTTCTCTGCATGACGTCGATCAAGGCGGAAATACCGGACGCCCTCTTCATCCATGTCATCCGCGACGGCCGCGACGTTGCTCTGTCCATGTATCGGGAGGGCTGGATTGCACCCTTTCCCTGGGATCGAAAGCGAGGCCTGCTCGCGGCGGCATTGCACTGGAAATGGAAGGTAGAGCATGGGATCCGGAGTGGTCTGCGTCTCGGCCCGGACTACCTCGAGGTGTACTTCGAAGACTTAGTTGCCAAGACCGAAGACACCTTGGCACGGATCAGCGGCTTCATTGCGTCTGATTTAGACCCAAGCCGGATTCGTCAGCGATCCGTCGGTACGCTCGCAACTCCTAACTCGACCTTCCAGGAAGAAATCCTAGTCAATAACTTTCAGCCAGTCGAACGATGGCGCCACATCTTGTCGGTCGCGGAAGTAAAGACCTTGGAGTGCGCTATCGGTCCATTCCTGCAGCGTCTCGGCTACACACTGGCGTGCCGTGAAATTGCACAACCTAGCTTTCAACAAGGCTTGTCTCAAGTACTATATCCGCGGTATTTCAGCGCCAAACAGTGGCTCAAATTGCACACCATCTTCGGACGGATGATCAGCGTGGAGAGGCTTGAGCTGACCCAATGAGTTGGACCGTGAAACTCCATTTTCCTCAGTTCGAAACATGTCTCTGAAAATCGCCATTGTGGGTCCGCCACTCGACATCCTCTTCGGCGGACAAGAAGTGCAGGCCAGCTCCTTACTCACCGAATGGCAGAAGGACCCGGAAGTCGCTGCCACTTTCGTCTCGAGCCGCCCACCTTTTCCCAAGCCTCTTGCCGCCCTCAACCGTGTCCCTTATCTTCGCACGCTGGTGCGTCTGCCCTCTTACGTGGTCAACTTATTCCGTGCTCTCGGCAAGGTAGAACTGGTCCATGTCTTTGCCGGGTCCTTCGGCACCTTTCGAATGGCTACCACCCCAGCGTTCGCAGTTGCGCGCCTGCGTGGCAGAAAGGTCCTCATCCACTACCATAGCGGGCGGGGCGACGAACATCTGAGGTCTTCAACCCTGGCCCGGCACATACTTCGCGCCTCTGACCTCGTAGTAGTTCCTTCAGAATACTTAGCTGCTTCTTTTCGCTTGTACGGGGTCTCCCCCGTAGTTGTGGCAAATGTTGTCGATCCCGACAGATACCCCTATCGCGCGCGCAATCCCCTGCAGCCAAAATTGTTGTGTACTCGCAACCTGGAAGCGCCCTATGGAATCGATATCGTGATCCGCGCCTTTGCCAGAGTACAGCGGGATTTCCCGGAAGCCTCGCTCTGTCTGGTAGGAAGCGGACAACAAGCACCGGAAATCAGGAGACTGGTTGAGAAACTCGCATTGCATCACGTGCAGTTAATGGGTGCCGTTCAACCCGATGAAATGCCCGCAATCTATGATCAATCGGACATTTTCGTGAATGGCTCGTACGTCGATTGTGCGCCAGTTTCAATCTTGGAAGCTTTTTGTTCCGGACTGCCCGTGGTGAGCACTGCAGCAGGCGGCATTCCTTACCTTGTCGAGCACGAACGCACCGGACTTCTCTGTGCCGCAGGAGACTGGGCAGCCCTGGCTGAGGGTGTAGTGCGCCTAATGTGCCATCCGAATTTGGCAAGAGTAATGGCGGAGAAAGCACACCAACACAGTGGCCTTCATTCCTGGCACCGCTTGCGCGAACTCTGGTTAATGGCGTATCGAGACGCCCTGGAGCGGCCGGGCCCAGCGCCCAGCCAGCAGAACCGGTCGTAGTCCACGTGCGGAGCGCCGGGTCCTGCGAGGCGCGCACACACCCATCTGCCCCTCGGGGCAGTCCCGATAGGATCTATCGTTTATGATTACTGATACCAATCCGCTTTGAGCTTCCTAATTCGTTCCTTGATGAGTGGTTGGCGGGTAATCATACCGCGAAGTCTTCGTCGGCCACCGTCCCTCGATTGACAAGGGCTTAACGGGCAGTTCCCCTCATCTATCGTTACTAGCGCAAGGCCGAACCCCAATGAATATCCAGTTTCACCGTATATCATGGAGGTAGCCCGATCACCGAAGTCGTTTCATTGCTCTCAGAGGTACCAGGAAACCGCGTGGATCTTCCATGGTAATGCCAAGCTTGAGGACTGGCCATGATGCTGCTCGCCGCCGATTCTGGTTGGCGATGTGCGGGTTTGTCATAGCGTTTGCCCTGCTGCCCTTTTCCTACAAAGTCGAACGTCACCTGGAGACAGCTTCTCACATCAAAGGCGGAGAGTCCGAAAGAGTTGACCTGGAACTGGCACAGCGTTTCCAGTCTCCGTACGCCCACCGCCTGGTTCTGGTGATCAGCGGTATTCCCGATCCGGATTCAGCCAAAGGCGCAGATGCATTGGGCTTCTTAAGCAGTTCATTGCGCAGTCTGCCAGGAGTGTCGGGTGCCGTCTCGAGTCTGGATTGGCCAGATCCCCTGTTCACTGGGAACAATGGCGGGGCCTTGATCATCGTCGGGCTGGACCCGCACGATGAAACTGTCGAGGCATTGGTCCCCAAACTGAGGGCAAGAGCAGACTGGATGGAAGGTCAGCTTAAGTCGCAATACCCCAATATCAAACTGGAGATTACGGGTGAAACGCCACTGAACTTCGATCTTCGCAAGGTCAGTGCAGATGACGTCAACCATGCCGAGGAACGCGCGATGCCGGTAACCCTGTTGCTGCTGTTGCTGGCTTTTGGCAGTCTGGTGGCCGCGCTATTGCCGCTGGGAGTGGGAGTACTCTCAATTTCGATGGCGATGGGTGCGGCTGCGCTACTCGCGCATTACCTGCAGCTGTCGATTCTGGTGCAGAATCTGGCGACGATGCTCGGCCTTGGCTTGGGCATCGACTATGCATTGCTGATGGTGAGCCGGTTTCGCGAAGCATTGGCCGAGGGTTATGATCCCGGCCACGCTGCCGATATTGCTGCCGGGCAAGCGGGGCGTACGCTGATAATCTCGGCCACGACCGTTGCAATCGGATTTTCAGCGCTGCTGACTCTGCCCATCAGCGAGCTGCGCTCCATCGGGATAGCTGGCCTGCTGGTAACCGTTTTGAGTGTCATGCTGTGTACATTCATTCTGCCTTGGGTGCTTGGTCTGCTAGGGCATCGCATCAACGCCGCCAGAGTGCGTCTTCCAGGCAGACGATTCAAAACGCCGGACAGCCTATGCGCGGCGAGTGAGCGGTGGGTGCGGTGGGGCAGCATCATAACCCGCCGGCCCTGGACAGCTCTGCTGGTCGCGGGGATTCCGCTACTGATCCTTGCATTCCAGGCACGGAGAATCTCTCCTGGGATTCCTGACCATGACTCGCTCCCGGCCGCAGCCGAGTCGGTGCAAGCACTGCACACGCTTCAAGGCATGGGGCGGTCGGGTATTGTGCAGTCCCTCCGAGTGGTCGTGGAGTTGCCGCCGCAGTCTCCGCCGCTCTCGCCGGCTGGCTGGGTTGCCGTCAGTCGCTTGACGAAGCGCTTCCAGAGCGATCCTAGAGCGGAAGAGGTCTTATCTCTTCCGACCCTCACAGGAATGTCTGACACTGCGGATGCTGTCGACGAAGTGCCCGAGTCAATCCGCAAGAGTTTTCTTCGCAGCGATGGCCAAGCCACCTTGATTGAGTTGCTGCCCACCGCCACTCTTTCGCCCAACGAACAGATACGATGGGTACGTGAAGTGCGTTCCTCCGATGTCGCGGCGATAACCGGCGTGCCCGGCGCAGTACTGCGCGTCGGCGGGGTTCCTGCACTCGACGCAGATTATGACTCGGTAGTAAAACAGCGGTTGCCGAGGGTGATCCTTGGCGTAGTACTGGGGAGCTTGCTGGCGCTTCTGATCGGGTTACGCTCTCTATTTGCGGCTGTCAAAGCAATTCTGCTCAATCTGCTCTCCGTTGGCGCTTCATTCGGTGCCTTAGTTGTCGTTTTTCAGGAAGGCCACGGTAGCAAACTCTTTGGACTCGACGGACCGACCGGCACCGTATACCCGATCGTGCCGATTCTCTCGTTTGCCATCGTCTTCGGGTTGAGCATGGACTATGAGGTCTTCCTGGTCGCCCGAGTCCTCGAAGAACGGCGGCGCGGTCTATCCGAGAGATTAGCGATGATCGAGGGCCTGGCGCGGACCGCCGGGCTCATCACAAGTGCCGCGGCAATTATGATTGTCGTCTTCACCGCATTCACTGTGGGAAGCTTTCTGGTCGTCCAGATGCTGGGCTTTACGCTCGCCGTGGCGGTGTTCATTGATGCTACAGCGGTGCGGATGGTTGTGGGGCCGGCACTGTTGCAACTTGCCGGCGACTGGAATTGGTGGCCCTTTGGCTTATATGGGGCCCCGGCAACCTCTGAAAAGGAGCTTATCCCATGACGGCGAACACCGCGGATTCTCCAGTGAAAGCAGAGGTCCTCGCAACCGCCTAATTTAAGCGATTTGATTTATTTCACTTTCTCTGCTGAGCACTGGACTGGCTGATATCGAAGTCCTTGCGCCCAAGATTTGCCTTGCCTGAGCCCCCTTCGATTACAAGAATCGAGGAGCCGGGCTTGCCCTGCAGCTTTGCCTCCACTTGCGTCGCAGACCAAACGCCGCCGATCTTCCGCAGCCCATAATAAATGAATTCCTTCTGCTGTCCCGTCCCGCGAAGCGTTTTCACCACATGCACAGGGTACAAAATGCCCCTATCGATCCATGATGTTACCGAATCATAGTAAGTCCGGTCCTGGGAGCCGGAGATGCTCTTAAGGACAAAGCAATCCCGTGCGCCGTATTTCTCCGGTGCCAGGAGTGCCTGACTCTTCCAGAAGAACTGGCTCTCTACCATGTCTTCATAGGAGAAGTCTGCTCCCACCAGTGGGTCGTTCCAACGTTCGAACGGCAACACGCTAGCGGCCTGCTGGCCAGGGAGTACCGCCTCGATGGTCACGTGCCCACTCACGCTCATATGGAGAAGAATGCTCGTCTTCTCCGAGCCAGGCCCCGAGATCTCGGATAGCAGACGCAGACCATCGGGAAACCAGTGAGCTTTGGCGACAAACTTGTAGCTCGTGCGCTTGCCATTGCCGTCCAGCTGTGTGAGTCGCCCGGTCACGCGGTAGTCCAATTTCTCAATGCGCTGACGCGAACCAGTCAGCACAGTCTCGAGGTCAGGACTAACCGCGAAGGCCCGCGATGGATGCACCAGCGACAGCAGCACTAGCAAAACGATGGACGCTTGAATCGTCCCAGGGGCGCAATTCACCCTTCTGGCCTCCGGATAGGGGCCAAACTTGCGGCTGCGAGAGAGCGTTACGATGCGGCGCAGGAAGGTCATAGCTATGTATACAGCCAAAGTCCGTATAGCGCACCATCCAGGGCGACCGGGTAGTGATTCTCGAGCCGTGGTATGCAGCCCATTTCAGAACCCGCACTTTAGGTGACAGGCTTGCGAAACTCTTTCGGCGCCCTGTTTCATTGGGATACAACCATGCTGTGGCAAGCCTTCTGGGATGGCGAGTGCGGATTCTATTGCTTGCTGAGTTTCAAAAGGGGCACTCGATGCGATGGATTTCAGCAGGGTTCGGAGCAGTCATTGAGAACAAGCAGACTTTACGTCCGGGCTGGAAGTTTCATTGATGTGGGCTGGCGGCTGCCTCGAATACCGATCTAAGCATTCCTTCGACGTGATCGGTGTGTGCGCTCCACTTGGCGCTTCAGATCGCGCCAGCGCCAAACAGCTAATTCGCAATTAAGTCCAAAGATGGGGAGTGATGCCCCGGCGACCTCTACTCCTGCATTTCTCGTCGACCATTTCGATTCGACGCTGGCATCGATACTCACAGTTGCCATTACCCCCCAAGCAGGACCTGATTGAGCAAAAGAGCCAATCGGCGCTGCATCGGCCCTGTACGCGAGCAAGGGGCGCGCTCATCAACATCACCTTGACCTTGGCTAGTAGCTGGGGGTTGTCGGAGTTGGACACCGTTCCGCTGACTGAAAATGTCGCTTGAGCCGCAATGTTGGAATGTGGAACATGACATATGCACAGCATTTTGAACAGTCACTACCACTCCTTGTGTCGCGGTCATCCCGGATGCTTCTGATTTGAGCATGTAAGATGCCCGGTTGAAGTGCGCTGAATACGACTTGCCTTCGGTGTCAGCGCTCGTCCCGCTCGGTGTAGGCCCGTTCAGAGAAACCTTCGCGTCCGGCGCTAGCGAGCGGCCTCCATTGGCGTCCGTGGTGACCATGCCCTGCACAGCGCCGTTTCGGGTCCTGTATCTCCGGCAAAGGCGCAGGCGCCAAGCAGCCCGATCGAAGTCGCCGGACTTGCAAGGATCTTTGTCATCCCAGTTCCTTCGGTCTGTTCGAGCCTGTACTGCTGGATTTCTTGCGCATATAAACAACGGCGCCACTAGGATCGAATTGAACTTCATCCATTAACGATTTCATCAGATAGATTCCACGGCCATGACTTGATTGAATCGTTTCTGGGGATGTCGGGTCCGGTACGGCGTTGGGGTCAAAGCCTTGTCCTTCGTCCTGTACGACGATCGAAACATCCTCGCCGGCTTTGCAGCGGAAGCGAACGTGAACATGCTTCCGCGGGTCTTCATGATTTCCGTGAACGGCAGCGTTCGCCAGGGCCTCACGCAACGCAATTTCAATGTCCATCTCGTGTCCGCGAGCGCATTGGCATTTCTTGATCAGGAGCATGAGCCTGTCTACAAAGTTTGAGATGGCAGCGACTTTACTCGGCAAGCACCGCTCTATCTCGATGCAAAGCCCGTCATGATGCCGATCGCTTTGCCGCTTTCGAGTCATCGCCAGATACTAAGCAAAACGCATGCCAAACGTTGGCTGCGATAAGTCATTGACTTTCGAGGGCGCTTGAGGAGAGTGCGCTGCAACTGTCGGCGGTGCCTGGAACTGTCGAAGGCTCCGCGCTGCGACAGTTGTTACGGGACTTCCTCTCTTCCTCTCTCACTTGCGGAGTCAGTCTACTGGGCTAGCAAAGGCAGGGGAAAGGTGGTTCGTTGCCTTTGAGACCGTGTAGCGTCATCGGCAAAAGGCAAGCGGCGACATGGACCGCGATTACGGCTATGAGGCCAAGATCCCGCTCTTTCTCCTGTAACTGGAGCCAAACGATTCAGTGCATTCCTTCGCAATGGCCTTGATTGAAGTAACCGTCAGCGTCACCGACGAGGGGACCGCCCTTCCAAGGAGTCAGAACTTGTCCGCAACGAAGGTGACGTTGTCCCGGTCACTTGCACTTGTTGTCCCAGGTAGTGGCTGAGCTTTGCTTTGCCAGTGAAGTGAAGTTCATACGTCATCGCTGGGTCCGGCTTCACGAGAGTGTAGTCGCCGTTAGACCTGCTTGACACAGCCCTCAACGGTTATCTGTCCTTTGGACGATTTCGAACTGTCCGGAGTCGCACCCTTGGGCAGATTGTTGTCTTGAGCCGCGATTACGCCGGCCGAAACTGGCAGGACAAGCAGTACTGTTTGCTTCATGACGATTCTCTCCCTCTACTCGGTCAACTCAGTCCGATCACTTTCTTGACGGACGGTGGAACCCGGCAGATAAGAGTTGCCCCAAGGGCGGACGCCAGTCCGTCTGACATTCTCCCCGGCACTTGAACTTTTTGCCAGCTCCACTCGTGCTTCCGCCGCAATCTGGGCACACGCAATTCAGAATGCCCGATATCACCTCTGAACTCACCCCGATTGCAGCAGACCTCATTGCCGGCCTATCCACCTCCATGAACGACAAGGAACCATCGGCTGCCTGTCCGCCAGCTTCAGGTCGTGTACATCCCGGCGGGCAGAGAAGCGGCGCGCATATTCTAACTGCATTTCGCATTCCAAGCGTTAGGAGGAGAGATTTTCTTGGGTTTAGTTCACAAAACAGCGTCGTTCAAATTAGCGTGTCGGAATTGTCCCCCCGAGCATCAGAGGGGGCATATGGCAATTGCGCCAAGAGCGACAGCCGCCTTCGCAGTCCCGCCCCTAGATGTTTCATTCCACTGCGAAGGCGGCTCGTGCCTGAACTCTCTTGCCGATCTCATGACAATCTGTCGAGAGTTTTTTTTAATCAGGTGAACTAGCGCGATTGCGAGCATCACTTGAGTTCCTGATGCCTTGCTTCAGATTGACGATTGCGCACTTCGCGAAGCCTGACTGGGACAGCATTTTGTGGTGCCAACGCAGCCGAACCGAATCTGTTCTGTTTCCGGGCGGTACTGGTGCGCCACGAGCCAACTGTCGAAGTGTCTTAGTCGAAGATGACAGCAGGGTATTCGACACCCCCGGCAAAATTGAGACAGTAACCACTTCGTTAAACTGATTAACTGATTGACCGATTGACCAATCAATATTGACCGATCAGCCCGGACTGGCTGATGGCAACTCGCGTGCTCATGAAGACCAGGCAAGGAGGACGAGCGCCATGACCCAACAATCAGCGCACACCGAAGAGACTAGTATCGAAGCCGAACTCGATCGCCTTACCTATTCGACGTACCTACTCACGCTTGATCGGGGCCTGGCGCTTTCGGTGGTGCTCACCGCGCTTGATTGGTCTTTGGAGAAGCCCATCGCGAACTCCGACCTGCAGCGACGCACCGTCGAACTTTCACTGCGGCAGCTCCAGCATCAATCCGGAGTGGATGGTGATAGTGAATGGCCATCGAGTGAGGCGGTGCTCTATGACGATTCTGGAGTGGCCAATTCAAAGCGATTCAGCTCGTCGGAAGAGGATATAAGCAGCAACCCAATTCTTTCGCTCGACGCTGGTCCCCGTATCCCATTTGTCTTGCATCACGTTCTCGGATACGACATCGAAGACTCGGCATTGCTCGCGGATTTGGATGAGAAGGGATTTCGTGCACAACTGCGTAGCGCCTATGTGCAATTGGCATCGTGCCAGTTATGGAGGTTTGACGCACATCCTAATGAAGTTCCGGGGCAGTCGGCGTTGGTGTTGGAGGCGACATGAGGTGGCTGAAGTGGATTCTGGCTTACCTGTTCGACTGCATCCATCGCCATACCACGTGGCCGCATCGTGACCGCCGCGGACTGGACTACATCTGCTGTCTTGATTGCGGAAAGGAGTTACCGTATTCGATGCGAAGGATGAGCATCGTCAGCAAAGAAGAGCAACTGGAGGATCAAAGCCGGCAAGGTTGGAAGAAACTGAGTTCGGCCGGAGGCCGGGCGGGGGCACGGCGAGAAAGACTTCTGCCTCCTGGCGATGCCTTTGCGGGCACTGGTTGACGTAGCTAAACCATTGACGCCAAATTATTTATTGAGCATTGGAGAATGTGCGCTTCGGTTGCCGAACTCGCAGTCGACTGCGAGTGAGTGCCGTTAGGCTCGCAGCCTGACCGGCTCACCATCGCCTCCACGGATATTGAGAAAAATCACTGAGCGCATAAAACCCCACTCTTTATCCAATATACATTTGCAACGGTTTTCGATCGGCTGCATCGAAAAAACAGGCCAAGTCAAATGGCGACGTTTCCTATCAGCTGGTCTGAAACGTTGGCGAAGCGCTACGAGGCACTAATGCACGTGTTTCGTTCGCTGTCGTCGCGCACCCCTGACGAAATGGCGCACGCGCTCACAGACGAACTTCGCCTCGTGCTCGATTTTGATTTTCTCGATGCGATTGTCTATAAGGAGCGTACGAAGGAAGTGGAGTGGAGCGTCGGGACATGCCCAGTGTCGCGGAGCAGCGTTCCTGTCGAAGAGACGGCGGGGTGGTGGATATATCAGAACCAACAGACTCTATCCATAGCTGACTGGAGCCGTGATGCGCGATTTCCTGCGGTCAGAGAGGCGCTGAAGTCACTTGCCTCTGATACGCCTTCATTCCTCGGCGTGCCCCTCACTTCATCGCACCGCAACTTGGGCGTTTTGGCGATTGCCAGTTCTCGGCCCCATGCCTATTCCGAAGAGGAAATTTCGTTTCTTTCGTCAGTATCCGATGGCCTGGCTATGGCCATTGACGCTTCGCTCAATTTCGAAACGTCACGTCGGGCGCAATCGGAACTGGAACGCCAAAATTCGCGTCTGAAACTGCTCCTCGATCTGACAAACCGGGTCACTTCCAGCCTGGACCTTCACGAGCTTCTCCGTTCCACCGCAGCAAGCATTCGCGAGCTGATGGATTGTGACTATGTTCCTATCGGCTTGAGGGATGCGAACAGCGAGAAGTTTCAGATCTATGCTCAAGACTTTCCCCTGAGCAGAGGATTCTTCAAGGAACAAATATGGGTTTCCCCCGTCGGACAGATTAGAAATGCTCTCGATGCCCTTAAGCCTATCTTGTTGACAGAGATCAAACCGGAAAACCACAGTCCCGAAGTGTACGAACGGTTAGTCGGCGAGGGGATCAAGTCCATATGGCTCATCCCGTTGGTCAGCCGAGGATGTTTGCTCGGTTTCTACGGTCTAGGCCGAAGAGGAGAAGAGTCCTTCCGCGACGATGATTCTGAATTTCTCGTGCGGATCGGCAGCCAAATCGCCATTGCTGTGGAAAATGCACTAGCCTTTCGGGAAATCTCTGAACTGAAGAACAAACTCGCTCAGGAAAAGCTCTACCTTGAAGAAGAAATCCGCAGCGAGATGGACTTCGAGCAGATCGTTGGTCGAAGTCCAGCCTTGCGACACGTTTTGGAACTCGTTGAAACGGTTGCGCAAACCGATTCCACGGTGCTGTTGTTGGGCGAGACAGGGACCGGGAAAGAGTTGATCGCCCGAGCTGTTCACGACCACAGCCGGCGCAAGAGCAGCACTTTCGTGAAGCTGAATTGCGCCGCGATCCCTACCGGTCTACTCGAAAGCGAGTTGTTTGGGCACGAAAAGGGAGCATTTACCGGAGCCATCGCCCAAAAGCTCGGACGGATGGAACTCGCAGACCAGGGCACTCTGTTTCTCGACGAAGTTGGCGATATTCCCGTGGAGATCCAACCGAAGCTACTGCGCGCTCTGCAGGAACGAGAGTTCGAGCGCCTGGGCAGCAATCACACGAGGAAGGCGAATGTGAGGCTGGTGGCTGCTACCAATCGCGATTTGGAAAATATGATTGCGAGCCAACAATTTCGCAGTGATCTGTACTATCGCCTGAACGTTTTTCCCATTCGTATTCCACCCCTTCGCGAGCGAAAGGAAGACATCCCTCTGCTTGTGAGCTACTTCGTACAGAAGTATTCACGCCAAATGCAAAAAGACATCGATACAGTTCCGGGTACGGCATTGAAAACGCTGAGCAGCTGGCACTGGCCCGGCAACATCCGGGAACTGGAAAATTTCATTGAGCGCGCGGTGATCCTGACGCGCGGAAGATCTCTGGAAGCGCCCCTCGGTGAATTGAAAGCGCCAGCCCCTTCGGCGCCGCCTGTCGATAGGCGAGGCTCTGTAGGGAGGGACTATGTGGCTCGGATTGTGAGAGAAACCATTGAGGGGTTGAGCAAGGTAGCCCCGAATAGGGATCGCGAAGAAGAGTCCGAGAATCAGCGCTCTGAAATTATGCGTGTGCTCCGCGAAACCGACGGGCGTGTTGGCGGCTCAGAAGGGGCTGCGGCCCGTATGAGCATCAAGCGTACAACTCTGATTTCACGCATGAAAAGGCTGGGCATACATGCGAACGAGCTTGAATGAAGCATCGAGTCTGGGACGCTTCAGTCCCGGAGACGCTTGGATTTTTGGATTAATGACCTTCCGCTTCCGGCTTCACTTTTCTGACTCAACGAGCAGCGCGAACCTTCAATTCGACTGTTGATGTCAGCTTCGACAGCTTCGACATCCCCGCTCCGTCGCCTTTCTGACTTTTAATTTCAACCACTTACGCCCTCCCCGCTTTGGCATTTGTATTGCTGTTTCTTCAAAGGTCGGCTGACTGTTGTCGGGTGACTGTTGAATGATGAAGATTTCTGCCGTCGAAAGCCAAAGTCGGCTGAGGCTCGTGATTGAAGGCAAATTGGTTGCGCCCTGGACCGCGGAGCTGCGAAGAACGTGGAATTCAGCCCGTTCCCAACTTCGTGGCCGAGCGCTGGTGATCGATCTTCGAAATGTGACCCACATCAGCCGGGAGGGTGAAAACGCTCTACTGGATTTGATGACTGAGGGCGCCATATTCACTTGCAAAGGAGTATTTACCAGGCGAGTACTCGAACAACTGGCGCGCCAATGTCGGTGTAAGTCAGAGCCCACGGTCATCCCTTTATCCAACGATTCCGACGATGAAAACTAGAGGGACCAAAGTTGAACATGCCGCGCACGGATTCAAACTCGACTGCGAAACCACAGATTTACTCCACCAGCACTGATTTCGCCAAAGTATTTCGAGAAGATATGGGCAGCCTCCATATGCTCTCGTTCTTGCTCACGGCTAATCACGAGAAAGCCGAAGAGTGTTTTGTCTCCGGCTTGGACGACTGCGTCGAAGGAAACGACGTATTTCGCGAGTGGGCGCGCTCCTGGGCCCGCCGCGCGATAATCCGGAATGCGGTTCGCGTTTTCCCTCGGCTGGCACCTCGCCACGAGGACCCCCGCGGGACACCAGCGCCGGCTGATTCGGTGGATTACGAATTTTGTCAGACCCCGGAGGCGAACGCTGCTGTCACAAACATTCTTAAGCTCCGCGACTTTGAGCGCTTTGTCTTCGTGCTATCTGTCCTTGAAAGGTACTCCGATCAGGATTGTTCCGTTCTGCTTGGCTGCTCACAGCAGGACGTACGTGAGGCGAAAACGCGCGGGCTACAACAACTGGCGGAATCAGCCAGTACAAACCTCACCCCCGGATCCGCGGCCAAAAATCAATTGCGCCACCACTCCGAGACAGTCGTGACCCTGGTCTTCGCGATCGTTCACGTCCTCGGACTTGCCGCGGCGCTCCTCAGTCCAGGTCCTGCAGTGGCGCAAGCGCAGTTACCTTCTTCGATCAGGAGCGAAGCGGCGCCGGTGCTTGTAATTGGTTTTGTGGGTGGCGTCGTTCCGACCGACGACTTCCACCACTCGGACGTTCAACTTGCGCGGCGGCAGCTCCAAGCAACTTACAGCGACAGCGTTGCTCAGAAACATCCAGGCCAAGAGACAGCTGTGAGACCGGCTTCATCGAGTTCCCGAATTTGATCAGCTTTAGCCGCTAAGGCTGACTTTTCCCTGGGAAACTCCATCACCTTCCCGCGCTGGTGGCAACCACTTCACTTTTTTCGGAAAGAGATCTCGAAACGTAGAATTCAATCACTTTCGCCATAACATCATCCCATCCACTGGTACATCCCTGACCTACTTGAAATCTGGGTTCTTGGTCCTGTCCTGAGCCATGGCCGCGTGGAGCGATTTGATTGACTCACTCTCACAATCCGCGACTGTAACGCACAGCAACAACTGCGCAACCTATGGCGAAAAAGGCCAATAAAGTAATACAAAGTAATAATGACCCCGCCGTCAGTCGCCTTATCCTTTACATCCGGATCGAGATAGCGAAATGGTCCACTGGATCCCTTGTTCCGAAAGGGTTTCTTCGTCCTTGCATTTGTTGTGCTCTGTGTTTTTTCTCCATATTGAATCTTCACAACGTCAATACGAAAGCGGTAGCCTCGGCAGTCGTGCGCTGGATAGTGGTTGACGACTTTTTTATGCTGCCAACCCAGAAGAGCAGGAAGGAGGCATCGGTTTCGCCCGCAAGGACCCGTTGATCATTGTTCAGGCTCAGGGGCGATCTGGTTCTACACCGACCCATCAAGCCCTTCCGAGCCGACGCTGCCATTTCGCTCAGGTGAGGAAAGAACGCAATTTTCACGATGCGTTCTTTGAGCGGATTCTGCATGGCGATAGGCTAGCTATCAGAGCATTGCAGGCTGTACGGACTTTCACCCTCGAGGTGCGATCACATGCACTATCGCAGCGAACCAGAATACATCTTCGCGTACTCGCCTTGGCTTCCTTCAGGATGGGGATGCCGGGGTCGGCGTGCGAGCCTACGCAGCGGGTGTCCGCTCTCCTGACTGCCTTGCCGGAGCTAGCGCGATCAGGGCCATACCGACGACAGCAAGCGGAACTACCGCGCGCAGCAGATCGGCGCGTGGGATCACATTATGGAATGCCCTGCACCGCCATGATAGCGGCGTGAACCAGGCTCGACCATGCCGTGAAGGCGATCAGGCTGCGATTCGCTGACGGTTCCGTAATGAAAGCAGCAGGAGAACTCCCAGTGCGGCGTAGACGCCACCGAGCATCTCGTCGGATGGATCCGTTTGTAATCTCCACAACGGGCAAACGCCAGCTAGAAAGAGCAACTCGACCAACACCAGCACGATGTTCAGCGCCCGTTCTCGCCACATGGTGCCCTCCTACTGAATCACGTAACGTTGAAAGGACATGGATACCCTTATAAACAACCACCATGGCGCCGCCGCCGAGCTTCTCGATGATGCGGTAGTAAGAGATGGTTTGGCGGATCACTGGGGCAGAATCTTACGTGGGGAAAATGGGCGAGTCAATGAAAGCGGTGGGGCGGCGAATGTGTCTGCTAAAGTTCCGTCATGGAGGTTGTCATGGACAACCAAGAGCTGCAGAACTCGGTAGCCAAAATCGCCGAGACCCTGATTACCACCCAACGAAATCTCGTCACGGTTTCCCGGTCACTGTGGGCTGTAAGGGTTGCGATACGGGAACTGCACCCGGACTTTGAAGAGAAGTACCTGAATCACTTTGCGGAACCGGAGCATGCATTCGATATAATGCGCGACAACCTTCTCGATTACGGTCGGGAACTGGCCGATATAGCTCGTCGTCTTAGAGCGGAATCGTCCCGATGAAGCTTTTGCATGCATCACCAGGCATCTTTCGCCCTCTGGGGTTGCGTGGTATAACTTCGCGAGAGTGAACGCCGCAGTTGCTGCGCGAGCAGAAAAGCTGACCCGATTACGATGATCAAGGCGACAGAGAGAAGCGCGAGACGCTGCCGATTTCTATTGAATCGCGGCCATAGAGCTTCGGATTACTTTGGAAGCGCGTTCCTGCGTAAGTGGGCCTTGTGCGGGCAAGGTTGCCACTGGCGATTGATGAATCGTTGGACGCCGCGAACGCCGCATGGGCCGTCAGCCCGAATTGCTCTGCAATGGCAAATCGATGACGGGCCGAAAGTCGGATGACCTTTCTGTTCCGCCACGGGCAACTGGTTCGAATCGTGGTGCTTCATGCTGCGACTGATTCTAGCGCTACCTGCTTTAACCTGCTGGGCGTCATTATCGTGAAGCATCTGTACCGCCGCCAGCGACTGGCCCGCAGCTACACACGCCGTGTCCGCTTCCGAGAGTGGACAAAAAGGAACACTGGCTCTGTAAAGCAGCGAGTTCGCCATCGCCAAGCGGCCCTAGCTGGAACGGCGTCTCCGTGATTGCGAAGGAAGAGTTACTTTGTTTCTGAATGTTGGTTGACCATGCCGCCAGCGAAGCATTCGGCGCGATCGCCGTTGGATCGCATGCCGTATTGGGGGATGCATCGGAGGGAACAATCTGGAGCACGCCAGTTTTTAGTTTGGCCCCAACGAGCGGGTTGCTGGTCAAGTCCCTATTAACGGAAAGCGTCAGCAAACCGTCGCGTGACACGAGGCAGCCGCAGCATTCCGAGAGCTGCTGGTCTGGAGCGAAGACATAAATCTCGGCGCAGAGACTGCCACCGGTAAGGCCGGGATTCGTGACCCGTACGGTTGCGTCAGGGACTCCGGAGGTGTGGGCATTTGAGAAGTAGGAAACAGCAAGCACAGGCCTGACAGTAACGTTGGCTGAACCTCCAACTGAGTCTGAGAAGACGGAGATTATCGTCTCCCCCGCATGCCGGGCGAGCAGTAAGCCCTGATTACTGACATTCGCAATGGCTGGATCCGCGGAACTCCATGACACACTGGTGGTTATGTTCTGGGTTGTACCATCGCTGAATTTCGCCAGTGCACTCAACTGCTCCTGTGCACCCACAGCAAGATCGGAGGTTGCGGGTGCAACAGAGAAGGACACGACGACGGGCGGGCCCACCTGCAACTGACTCTTAGCGCTGATCGTGCCCGAAGTTGCAGTCACCGTTATTGTTCCCAATGCATCCGCAGTTGCCATGCCCACGCTGCTCAAGCTGAGAACTGCGGGATTAGAACAAGCCCACTGCACAGAACTCGTCAGCTCCTGGGTGCTGCCATCGTTGTACGTTCCGGTAGCGGATAGTTGTTGGTTTTCTCCCAGCGGAATCACCGCTCTACTAGGCTTAATGGAAATCGAGTTAAGCGTCGGAGCTCGCACCGTAACTGTGTCCATCGCACTCACTGTGTTGGAAACGGCAGTGATGGTTGCCGCGCCGAGCGCCTTTCCTGTGGCCAGACCGTCAGCACTGACGGCGACAATCCCGCCTGGGATCGCGCTCCAAGCGACGGAACCCGATACATCCTGGGTACTCGCGTCGCTATAGGTTCCGACCGCCTTCAATTGAGCGGAATGCGTCGGGGTCAAGCTGATGTTCTGCGGCGACAATGCGATTGACACCAGCGTGGGCAAGGCGACAGCGAGCTTGTCGCTACCGGTAATCAACCCCATCCCGGCGGTGACATTAGCCGCGCCGGGGGAGTTTCCCGTTGCCAAACCCGTACTGGTTATGGTGAGCACGCCGGTCGCTGTGCTCGACCATGTAACCGCGCCCGAAAGATCCTGGCTACTGCCATCTGTGAATGTTCCAGTTGCACTCAGTTGAACCGAGTGGTTGGGAGTCAAAACAGGACTCTGTGGCGTCACGGCAATGGAAACCAGCGCAGGCGCAGCTACCTTAAGAGTGGAAGAACCGCTTACCGATTCATAGACGGCAGAAATGTCGCTTTCGCCGATCGCTTTAGTGGTTGCCATTCCCGCAGCATTAATGAAGGCCACTTTGGCTTGCGCCGAAGTCCAGGCTGCAATGGTAGTAACGTCGCTCTTGCTGCCGTCGCTGAACAAAGCGCTAGCCCTGAATTGCAGATTATTGCCGAGAGGAATTGTGCTGGTGGGAGGAACAATCGCAACCGACACCAGGCGTTTGGCTGCGGAAGGCTGTCCCATCTGGCTGGCTCCGCAACCGCTCAAGACCACGGTGAGTCCCACTGCCAAACTGAGTAGGATGGCACACGTCCCAGGTCGGAGGCTGCGCAGTATGAGGTCCATTGAGATTCCTCCCAAAAACGCACTCGGCGGGAGAGTAGCTGAGATGCTTAACCAGCGCGGCATAGGCTCATACCTTCCCGCGCGTAGGCCGTTTCACACTGCGCCCTCGGGGGCTGCTTTTACAAGCTCCGCTGAGTCTAGCTCTAACAGTCTAGTTAAATGGAAGTAGTCATTTTGGTTAGACACAATGGGCTAGCTAGGAACAGGGTGGCGACAACAAGCTTGATCATTGGATTTTTATAGCAAGAATTGGAGTCCGGCGAGATAGGTATCGGCCTGCAGGTTTTGTCTTCGTGTCCATCGCACCTGCATCAAGGTGGGAATGCTGACAGGGGTTTCTGAAACGCCGATCTCACAACGCACCACACACGATCGCGCCAGTGGCTGCGGGCTGATGAGGCAGAGACCACCCTTGCTGACATTCTGCACTCGTCCCGCCACCGCCTTACCCGTCTCTGTCCTTGACCTTAAGGGCTGAACTTCACGAGCTTGCAACTCGAGTAGTTGCGGGAAGCGGGGACACTCCCGACGATCGCGCTCTATGATGCGTTTCACGAGCTCGCATCATTACGCGACTACTGCATCGCGTAAACTGCTCAAATGGATTAGTCCAGGAAGCCTACGTAATTTCGGGGAGTGGTTCGCATTACCCAGCCGGACCGATAACTTTGCCCAGAATGCCCGAACGGGTGGAGACTCCCATCTTCACCATGACAATGCGCAGAAATGCTTTCACGGTGTTAGGGCTGATTTTCATTCGCAGGGCGATCTCTTTGCTGGTGAGTCCCTGAATAAGAAACTCTACGGTTTCTTGCTCGCGCTGGGTTAACTCAAAGTCCTGTCCAATTTGAGCCAGAGCTGTCGTGCCCGAGGAACATCGCTCAAATAAGAGAGCGGCTTGCAGGGACGCGGTTTTGCCAACAGTATCGAGCCGGAAGCTTCGACAAAAATACCTTCGCTGGCCGGATTTAAACTCCTTCACAAAATCGAGACCATTGGAGGACTGTCGGCTCACAAGGCTAGCGCGGATTTTGTCGGCGAGAAATACATCGATTCGTTTGATCCGCTCGGGAAGATTGGGATAAGTGAGAATTTGAATAGCTTCATGATTCGAAGCAACCGGACCTAACGACTTGTCGAGCAACAGGAATCCAGGTTCTGAGTTTCCAGAAAACATGAGCACTCTCCTCGCGAGCTTGCCCGATTCAACCTTGCTCAAGCCAAGGGGGTGTTGGCTTCAGAGGTACAGAAAAAATTGTTCAATGCGGAGTTTAAAAAACCGCCGGCAGGGCTTTAGGGGAGAAACAAAGCGCACCGCCTAGAGCATTACAATCATACAAATATTCGCTGGTCCGACTGCCAGCGAAATTCTGAGTCTTCAACTTAAGAACTCGAAAACCGGCTCGTTACTGCCAGGCAAATCCAACTCTCGGCATCGCTACTGGCGGAGAATCTTCCCATTCGCCCGGTAAAGCTCGCACAGAAGGGAGTGCCCAATGCGAAGGCAGTTTGCCGCTTGAATGGCAGGAAGTCAAGCCCAATCTGAACCAACCTGCACCTTCGAGCGCGCGGGTTCGTTCGAAGTACGCCAAAAGAACTAGTTTTCTTAACCGGAGTGGCTAGCCCAACAGTGGCATTGCCAGCCGTCGGACCAAAGTGATTAAATCCAAGGCGCGGACGGATCACACTATTATGCGGACGAAGGTCAGACCCACGGCCCAGAGATGTAAGCGTCTTTCACCTTTCATCATTCGAAACTGGCATGTCGGTATTGTCGTAACGGCCTGGCTGCTCACCACTTGCATTTCGATGCATGCTCAGGATTCGACGCCCGCGCGCGAACATGCCCGCACGCGTGCACCCCAGAAGAACGTGCCCAACCCAAAGCATGGGGAGACAAAAATTGCGAATGAAGCCGATCCTGCTTTGTGCGTAATAAAGTCAGACGATGCCGGGATAGCGACCAAGGCGGGCGAGGCTTCACCGAAGGAAGGCGACGGCCGAAACGGAATGAGTAACGAGAACAATGAAGCAACGTCTGGAGAAAATCTGAGTTTACAACCCGCGCAGCCGGAATGGGGGAAAGACCAGATCCATCTCAGTGTAGAAACGAACTTGAGAGAAGAATCTCGGCGCGAAAAATCCGAATCCGGCGCTGGGTCTGAGCTGAAATGTACGCCCCATGAAGGGACCGCGAAGCCTGAACCTGCTATACCCAATTGAGTTATGTGCCTCCTAACAGCTCGGAAAACCGTCTTTCAGAAAACCAGGGAGTACCGCTCATTGGCAGTGGTAATGCTGCTCTCTTCCAGCCTCATGTGCGCACAAAGTTCGCAACCAAGCGTGTGCAACATGGATTCAGACGGTTTTTGTGTCCAGGGCGCTGCGCAAGCCGCCCCCATTGGGAATTTTGCCCCGCAACAAAGGCAACTCGAATTGAGTCCCGCTCTGCAGAACAAGATGCAACCCCAGTCGAGTCCCGCGCTGCAGAACAAGCTACAAGTCGAGTTTCGCAATCACCAGCTCCGCATTGACGCGGACAACGCTACATTGCGGGACACTCTGAAGGCTATAAGTGCTCGCACCGGAGCCGAGATGCAGTTTCCCGCCGTTGAGTTGGGGGAGCGCATCTTCGTGCACCTCGGGCCAGGTTCGGCACGCGACGTGATTACGCAGCTGTTGAACGGGTCACAGTTCAATTATGTGATCCTGTCATTGCCCTCGGACCCAGGCGGGATCACGCGCCTGATACTCAGCAGGGCGAGTTCCTCTGGTGAGCGTGCTGGTTCTGATGCGCCAGCATTGCCAGCAAGCGATTCGGCCGAAAATCAGCTTTACGGTGCAAGTTTCGGCGCTGATCCCGATGCTCCCGCCGAACCGGAGCCCAGCCAACAGACTGGCGCCGCAGCCGCACCGGGTGCGAGTCCTCTCACGGGTGCGCCGCACAGCGATGGCGCCAAACTCTCGGGAGAGGATCTTGATCGAATGCAAAAGATGCAGATCCAGCAAGAACAGCAGCAACTACGCCAGCTCCAACTACAGCAACAGCCGCAGAATTAAGCACCCCAGGAACGCGAACCACTTTCCATCTTCCGGCTAAGCCTCCGGTTTCGCGAGGCCATCGGCACGTAACTAACCCGATTGGTTTAGCTATTTGAGTTACAAGCTTTTGGTTACGCCACGTGGGTACTTGTAAAGAACGGGACAGCCAGTAGATTAGCTGACCAGCGCGCCTGCGCTGAATCCTCCCCTCAGCCGGCTCGCCCACAGGAGGGTTCTCAAGCATGAAACAGCTGAGTAGAATACTGCCCGTACTCGTCGTTGCATTGCTGGTTCTGGGTGTCGGTTCAGGCATCGCAATGGCACAAGATGTTTTCAAAGTCAACTATTTTTCCAACAACGCGGCTCCCGCTCCAGATGCCACGGTGAGAATCGATAATCCCGGTCTCACCTACGGCAATCTCTGCGCCATGATTTACGTGTTCGATGCAGACCAGCAGCTGACCGAGTGCTGCGGCTGCGTTGAAACTCACAACGGACTGCGCACGCTATCGGTAAGGCGCGACCTGACCAGCAACCCGCTGACGGGCGTCGTATCGAGCAATGGCGTGATCAAAGTCGTATCGGCTGCGGTCAACAATTCCCCCTGCGACCCCACGACGAATGTAAAACCTACCGCGAACCTGCGGGTATGGGTCACACACATTCAGAACCCGGTGGGGACAGCATTTCCAATTACCGAGACTGAATCTTCGAACTCAGCCCTGGGTGCCACCGAGCTTGCAAACCTACAGGCTCAGTGCGCATTCATCAACATTCTCGGTAGCGGACATGGCACCTGCAGTTGCGGGACGGGGGACTAGTTGAATCAGGTGGGACATGCTGTCAAGCATGTCCCATTTCATCTGAAACTGCATACTATTGATCGGACTGCCCTCTTTTTTGCGCTAGACTATTGCATTATTTATGCAGACATCAATAGCCGAGCAGGGAAGTCTGCCCGGATCATTCTTACAGCTCAGACTGAGCGCGGGGAATGAACGGGGATGACGATGGGGAAACCCAACCCTGTATTTTTTTGAAACACTTTCGCAAGCTCGCGCTACCCAATAACCCAGCGGGTTAGTCCTTCGGGTTAGTGAGTTAGGGCTACCACAAGCAGGGGATTGTCGAACTAATCCGATCGGCGTAACTTCCTGGCTTAGTAAGTTTGGTTACGCCACGTGGGTACTTGTAAAGATCTGGGCAGCCAGTAGATTGGTTGGCCAGCGCGCCTCCGCTGAATCCTCCCCCCAGCCGGCTCGCCACAGGAGGATTCTCAAGCATGAAACAGCTGAGTAGAATACTGCCCGTACTTGTCGTTGCATTGCTGGTTCTGGGTGTCGGTTCTGGCATCGCAATGGCACAAGATGTTTACAAGCTAAACTATTTTTCCAACAACGTGGCTGGCGCTCCGGATGGCACGGTGAGAATCGATAATCCCGGTCTCACCTACGGCAATCTCTGCGCCATGATCTACGTATTCGATGCCGATCAGCAGCTGACCGAGTGCTGCGGATGCGTTGAAACTCACAACGGGCTGCGCACGCTATCGGTAAAGCGCGACCTGACCAGCAACCCGCTGACCGGCGTCCTATCGACAAATGGAGTGATCAAAGTCGTATCGGCTGCGGTCAATAACTCACCCTGCGACCCCACCTCGAATGTATCGCCCAAAGCGAACCTGCGGGTGTGGAACACACACATTCAGAACCCGGTAGGGGCAGCATTTCCAATTACCGAGACTGAATCTTCGGATTCAACCCTGGGTGCCACCGAGCTTGCAAACCTACAGGCTCAGTGCGCATTCGTCAACATTCTCGGTAGCGGACATGGCATCTGCAGTTGCGGGACGGGGGACTAGTTGAATCAGGTGGGACATGCTGTCAAGCATGTCCCATTTCATCTGAAACTGCATACTAGCCGGGCGGAGAAGTCTGCTCGGATCATTCTTACGCACAGACTGAGCGCGGGGAGGCGAGTAATGAACAAAAGGATGGGAGTGTCGGTGTTTTTTCTTGCATGCTTTCTTATGAGTGGGTTGTGCCTATATGCGCAAGAGGCCGTGGATATAGAGCAAGTCATCGCCGAGGTTGGCGGGCAAAAGCTGACCCTCGGCGATTTGCAACAGCAACAAGGGGGAAAGTTGCTTCAGGCCAAGTATCAGTATTACATGAATCAACGAAAGGCCCTGGATCAGCTTATCAATGACAAACTCATCGAAATCGAGGCGAAAAATCGGCACCTCTCTTCCGACCAACTGCTGAACACAGTTGTATATAAGGACCTGAAAGACCCAACCGAGGACCAACTACAAGTCTACTACGAGGGTATGGAATCAAACGAATCTTACGAAGCCATACACGATCGCGTGCTGGAACACATTCGCGCTCTACGCCGCGAAAAGGCCCGCACCGCCTACGTCACGCAGTTACGCAGCAATGCCAGTGTCCAGATTCTGCTGGCGCCCCCATTCGCCGATGTGGATTTGAAAGATGCTTATACATATGGCGCCAAGAATCCCCCGGTGACGCTGGTTGAATTTGCCGACTACGAGTGCCCGTACTGTCAGAAGATCACGCCGGAGCTGAAAAAGCTTGAGAAGGAATATGGGGACCAGTTGGCAGTCGTGTACAAAGACTTTCCGCTGCCCATGCACCACACTTCGCAAAAAGCGGCTGAGGCGGCCCGCTGCGCGGGCGAGCAAGGAAAGTTCTGGGAGTATCACGATGTCCTTTTTTACAGCAAGCAGCTCCAAGTTGCGGAGCTGAAGGCCGATGCGCGCGTGCTCAAGCTGGATGGAGATCGCTTTGATAAATGCCTGGACGATGGCGCTGAAGCCGCGCCGGTAAAGAAGAGCCTGGAAGAGGCGGAAAAGCTGGGCTTGACCGGTACTCCCAGCTTCTTCGTGAACGGCCATTTTTTCAGTGGAGCCGCCGATTACACCGTGCTCAAAGAGATGGTGGATCTGCAACTGGCTTCATTGCCACGGCCTTCTCGTACCGAGCTCTCGAAGACTGGGCCCGACCGCACGCACGCTAGCAGTGTGTCAGCAGCCAGCAAGCGAGACTAGCTAACTCGAGATCGCGCGGCCACAGTTCGCAGATTGGGGATTGATAAAATGAAACGTCTGATCCTGCTGGCATCGACTCTGTTGTGCCTGGGATTCTCAGCGCTGCAGGCGACAGCTGGCGTTTCGCTTTCGCTTTCTCCTCAAAACGCGCAAGTTCCGGTGGGTGGTCAGCTGCAGTTCGCCGTCACTGTACTCGGAACAAGCGATAGTGTTGTTACCTGGAGCGTCGAGGGGTCGGGGTGCAGTGGGATTACTTGCGGCATGATTAGCGCAGAGGGACTCTACACTGCACCCGCAAACCCTCCATCTCCATCGACCGTAGCCGTAACTGTAACCTCGCTGGCCGACGTCACGGCTACCGCGACCTCGACTCTCACGATTGGCTCGCCTTCAACTGTCTCGGTTACGGTATCGCCAAACGCAGTTGTGCTCGCGCCCTTGGGACAACAGCAGTTTAAGGCTGACGTTACTGCTACTTCGAACACGTCAGTGACATGGAGTATCAGCGGTTTTGGGTGTGTAGGTGGTTCGTGCGGTTCAATCACTCCAGCCGGGCTCTACACCGCTCCGAGCAGTGTGCCTCCGGTTTCAGCAATCACCATTACTGCGGTCTCGGTGGCCAACCCTACCAAATCGGGTTCGGCCTCACTAGTCGTGCAATCCGCATCATCGGTTTTCGTTTCGGTCTCGCCAAGGAAGGTACAGGTCGCTTCCAGGGGGCAGTTGCATTTTTCTGCAAGCGTTAGGGGAAGCACAAACACTGCCGTGGTGTGGAGCATTTCGGGAGCCGGCTGCAGCGGGGTAGCCTGCGGCACGATTACAGCAGCCGGCCTTTACACCGCGCCGGCAATCTTGCCCGCGCCCCCAAGCGTGACTGTAAAGGCGACAGCGATGGCCGATCCGTTGGCCTCCGCATCAGCCACCGTAACACTAGTTGCGGGTTCTTCGGTCAGCGTGTCCCCGCCTTCAGTCGAGCTAAAACCGGGCGCCCAAGCGCAGTTCGCAGCTACGGTCAGCGGAAGTTCGAGCGCCCTGGTTATCTGGAGCTTATCGGGGAGTGGCTGCAGTGCGCCGGCCTGCGGCAGCATCAGCGCCAGCGGCCTGTACACGGCTCCTGCGAAGTCGCCGAATCCTCCGATCGTCACAGTGAGTGCGACTTTACTTTCTGATCCGACGAAGTCGGGGTCGGCCACGGTGACCATCACTTCCGGATCTGGGGTCGCGATTTCGATATCTCCAACCACTGCTCACGTAGGAGTTGGTGCAAAACAGCAGTTTAGCGCTTCCGTTACCGGCTCCTCGAATACGGCGGTGACTTGGACAATTACGGGAATTGGCTGCGCGGGCAATACGTGTGGTACGGTCAATTCCTCCGGCCTGTTTACCGCTCCCTCCGTAGCTCCGAATCCCGCATTTTTATCAGTAACGGCAACGTCCGTGGTGGATCCAGCCAAGTCCGCCAGTGCCACCGTGACGATTGTGCCCGGGGTCAGTATCACTATTTCGCCGACCTCGGCAAAACTTCGTCCTGCAGCTTCCCAGCAGTTTTCTGTGCATGTGACGGGCAGTTCAAACACGTCTGTGTCGTGGAGCATTTCTGGCACGGGGTGTAAAGGTTCAAGTTGTGGAACAATCACACAAGCAGGTTTGTACACCGCGCCGGCGATCATTCCAAATCCAGCGGTAGTCAAGGTCGCAGCTACATCGCAAGCTGATGCAAGCAAATCCGCGTCGGCGGAAGTAAGCATAGCCACCCCGGTATCGGTAAAAATTTCACCGACCACGGCATTGATAACCGTTGGCGCCCAGCGCCAATTTCAAGCCCTGGTCACAGGCAGTTCGAACCTCGCAGTAATCTGGACGGTCGGCGGTGCCGGCTGCACAGGAGCAGGTTGCGGCACTGTTAGCTCCTCTGGATTGTATACGGCTCCGGCAACCGTTCCGAACCCGGCAAACGTGAGGGTCACGGCAACGGCGCAAGCCGATTCATCTCAGTCCGCCTCCGCAGAGGTAACCGTTGCTCCCAGTAATAACAGCAAGTTGAATGGGCAATACGCGTTCCTGTTTAAAGGATTCGACAGGGTTGGTGTGTATGAGGCGGCTGCCTCTTTCATCGCCGACGGCAAGGGCAACGTGACTTCCGGCATTGAGGACATCAACCGGACGTCTGGACCCCAGACCGGGCTGGCGATCTCTGGAAGCTATCAAGTGGGTAATGACAACCGTGGCACGTTAACCCTGAACAGCAAGCTGGGCACGTCAATCTACGCATTCGCGATGAACGGCTCGGCCGAAGCTGGTAATTTGATTGAGTCTGACAATTCTGGGGTTGTGGGTTCTGGCGTGATAAAGGTTCAGGATCCAACGGCTTTCGATCCTTCGGTCTTCAGCGGTGGTTACGCGATTAGTTTGACCGGGATCGACGCGGAGGGCGCAAGAATTGCTGCCCTCGGTAGTATTTTTCCGAGCGGCTTCGGCACAATTTCCGGAAGCAGTCTGGACGTGAACGATGCCGGAGACGCCATGCCCACTTTCGCCACTTTCTCGGGCACTTACAGTATGAACGCCACCGGGCATGGAACTCTCACTTTTGTCATACCCGGTTTTGACCGAGGGACGTTCAACTTTGCGTTGTACGCGATCTCGGCCAACGAATATTTCCTGGTATCGATCGATCCTGTGAGCGGCGGCGATCCCATTTTTGCCGGAATGCTCGAGGCTCAAACCGCATCGCCTTTCCTAACTTCTTCCTTCAAGGGAGCGTCTATCTTTGATTTAACCGGCTCAAGTGGGAGCTTCTCTCAAGTAACCGTGGGCCGAATGCAGTTCGATGGAGCAGGAAACATTCAAGTGCAATTCGACCAGAACAGCGGAGGCAACATAACTATTGCCGGAGTGCTGACCGGCGCCTACTCCATCCAGCTGAACGGGCGCGGTGTTCTGACTCTGGATAACGAGCAGACCGGCGCGCGCAACGTTTGGATTTTATACGCGACCGCGCCCAATCAGGGCTTTGTGCTGAATTCGGACGGTTCAGTGGGAAGTGGAGACGTGAATCCGCAAGCACTGGCGCCCCCCTTCGAAACTGGCGACCTGGTGGGCAATTTCGACTTCGGCGCAGGAGAACCGACTTCGCGTCAAGCCACATTGCTATCCGGCACGGTCTTCTTCGACGGTGGCAGTAATCTCTCCGGAACAGAGGGTAAGGGCCAAGCTGGTACCTTTACCGGAAATTTGCCACTGCTCGGCACCTATGCGATCTCTGTGGTGTCCAACAATGGCCGAGGAGTTGCCATGCTGACTTCCCCGGCTACTTCTACGCAAGCGCTATGGGTGGTAAGTGGCTTGGAAGCTCTGGGATTGGACGTTGCTTCCACGAACACGGGTCCGACCCTTCTGGTATTCAAGCAGTAGTTGAAGAATGTGAAATTTCGTGCAAAGTGCACGCTGAAAACGCTGTGAGTAAGGCTTCGAAGGAGGGCCAATGAAAAAAATGTTTCTGCCTATTGTCGTGGTTGTTGTATTCGCTTTAGCGGCGGCGTTCGGCCAGGATGCGGATCTGCTGCAGAAGGCAAACGCGGGCGATCCTGCGGCGCAGGTGAAGATCGGAAACCAGTACGCGCTCGGTCAAGGTGTCGCGCGGAATTCTCGGGAGGCCGTTAAATGGTACAGAAAGGCAGCCGAGCAAGGCTATCCAGATGGTCAATACCGGCTGGGCGGCCTATACGAAGTGGGCTTCGGGGTTCCTCCCGATCCTGCAACGGCCGTGAAATGGTATGAGCAAGCCGCCAAACAAGGATCGCCGGATGCCGAGTACCGAGTCGGTTTCATGTACGACCAGGGCCGCGGCGTTTCGAAGGATGATACGCAAGCGGCGAAGTGGTATCAGCTGGCGGCGACCGCCGGCCGTCCTCAAGCGCAATTCAAGTTGGGAGAGATGTACGAGACTGGGCGCGGTGTGCCGCAGAGTTATAAGGAAGCGTGGAAGTGGTATTTCCAGGCAGCTCAGCAGAATCGACCGGAAGCAGAATTCAAGCTAGGTAAATTTTGTGAGCAAGGCCTGGGAGTACCAGAAAATACGTCCGAGGCGATCAAGTGGTATCAGCTGGCCATCGCCAAGGGGGATTCTGAGGCTGAGGAATCGCTCCGGGCCTTGCAAAAATAATCGCAAAGAGGTGCCAGTGAATTACTATTCCGAAGGGCGAATTCGAAAGTATCCGTGATCTTAAGTGCGGTTCTGCTCGTTCGCTAATCCCAGCCCCTCCCCCATTGCACGACGCGTCGAACTCGACGGGACGTTCTGCATTTTTTGCTTTCGGGAGGGAATATGGATGCTTGGTTCCAGCGGGAGACCATACAGCTGACTCCGCGCGAGCGGGATATAGTCGCGCTCCTGCTTCTGGGATGTGACAACATCGAGATCAGCAAGAACCTCAACATCGCACCGCGCACGGTGAAGGCTCATTTCAGCCGGCTCTATCTGCGGTTCGGGATCATGGGCGGAATTAAGCGCGTCAAGCTTGCAACCTTGTTGTATCGGAGTCATTCATGCTCATAGATCGGAGTACCAGATCAGTTGATGCCCGTGAAAGGGAGCGTCGAGTGATCGAACTTGTTGCCCAGGGACTCAATAATCGCGAGATGGCAGTTGCTATGGGGATTTCCGAGCACGTCATCAAGAACAAGCTGCGGGCCATCTATGACAAACTTGGAGTCTGGAACCGACTCGAGCTTGCTCTCTGGTATGAGGCCCATCGGTCTCAGGAACAGCTCAATTGACGGATGCGAAACCCGGAATCACGGGCGGCCGAGGGCCGCACACTATTCCTATTCCTGTGGGCTAGGAAACAAGTGCTATTCACCTTTGGCAACCTTATTGATACATTCCGCCAGCACTGGTGCCAGCGGGGCGGGCCGGTGTCGCAGGGGAACTCCGGGAGTCACCGCACTGGCAAGTCGTTTCGATCCTATGGCTAAGCGTTCCATATCGCGACTGCGTTTCCCGCATCGCAGTACTTTCGCCAGCGCCTGGAGTGTCTTTGAAACCCAGAGCGATTCGTGCGGTGGAGCTGCATCAGGTCAAGAAATATCTGGACCGGCTTCTGCCAGTACAGATAGATCTCCAGCCGATACAACGCTGGCATCGATGCTCGATGTTGCGCTGGCCTTGGTACTCAACGAAATTGTGCATCAGGCGCGCTCGATTACCACTGCGACCGGAGCCGCTGTTCTGTTAGTGCGGGAAGGAGTTCCCGTCCACTGTTCGATTTCCGGCGCTACCGCCAGAGACGCGTCCGCTTACCTCAGCGAGTGTCTTGGCCTTGCTGATAGTTTCTGGCGAGAAGGTGCCTCGCAATGCTGCCATGACGTGGAAGCGGATCCTCGATTCGATTCGGCGTCCTGCCGGAGTTTGGGCATCCGATCTTTCATGATTGTTCCGGTCCGGGATAAAGGGAAATCCCTGGTCGCAATCGTCCAGACTTTTTCTCCGCGGCCGCAGGCATTCAGCGCCCGCGACCTGTTGGCCTTGCAGGGTCTCGGCCAGCGGGTCGCTGATCACGTCCAGCTTGCCGAACGGAGTCTTACCACCGCCGCGAAGGTCACAGAAAAGGCCAATACTGAAATCAGCCCGGGAAGTATAACAACCGGCGGCTTCGCGCCACGGCTGAACCCCTGGAAGCGCGCGACTTCGCACGAGCGTCGAAGCCTTGTGTTGGGCCTCATGATCATTGGCCTTTCGATATTTTTGGGCTGGACCCTGGGCCGAAGTGAGCGCCAGAGTCCACGCCGGAATGCAGGGGCTACGAGACCGCCTGTCGTGAACTACTCGCAAATCGCAGTCACGTCGGCCGAGCCGAATATTACCGGCAATCAAAGTGCAGAGTCTGGCGGCGCTTTGAGCGATGGTGCACAACCGAGCGTCGAAGACGAACAATCTCAGCCGAAGAGTGAAAGCCGCACACATCACGTGAGGCCGAGGCCTTCGCCGGTCTCGAAGTTAATGCATTCTGACGCTTCGTCGCATGATCTCGTGATCTTCGAGAATGGACGACAAGTCTTTCCCGTAGAGTCCCCCCAACCGCAACCCGTGAGCGACGTCCCGGCTAAAAGCGAAGAACAGACCAAATTAGGATCGAAAGATGGCAAAACTCCGGTGAGCGTCAGCCAGAACGTAGCCGAGGAACATTTGCTCAACCGGATCGAACCAGACTATCCGGAATACGCACGGGAACGACGTCTTCAAGGCACTGTGATTCTTAACGTTAATGTCGGCCAAGACGGCGCGGTACATAGTCTCAGTCGGGTTTCCGGAGATCCGCAGCTTGCTCTGCTCGCTGCCAAAGCAGTTCGACAGTGGAAGTTTGCCCCCCTGGTTCGCGACGGTGTAGCCGTAAGTTTTGAAACCCAAGTCGCATTGAATTTCGCATTGCCATGAGCTCTATTCCACCGCCGCGGCTGGTCCATCCCAAGCTGGCGCGCTCCGGAAATAGGAAGGTCTGTGGGAGAGGCGGCTTCTGTTGAACGTGTGTTTGCGAAAAACGGCTGCCACTCTGAGTCTGCTGATGCTCTTTCTCCTGACCGCATCAGGAGGTACCGCTAGCAGCACCAAACCCCCAGCCCATGGGACCACCGCACCGAATGATCCCGCAATTGTCTTGCGGGTGAAACTTCTACTCGGAAAAGACTCTCCGGTTTTGGAAATCACGTTTACCCGGCCGATAAGGCCTTTGATCACGAGAATTCAGGATCCGCCGGGTTTGAGGATCGATCTCAATAACGCAAAAATATCTGTTCGCCATAAGGAAATCGCCGTTCAAAGCCCGCTGATCGGAGTTATGCACCTGGATCAGTTTTCGCAGAATCCCTCGGTCGTGAGGATTGTGGTGACCGAATTGAAGCCTCTGAGTTACACCTGGGATGCTGCGGGCAACCGGCTCTCCATTCGACTTCACCGGGAATCGGAAGAGGTGAAATCTCGACCACCCTCAGTCCCGGCAATAACCCACGACACCGAAACAGTGGCCGTTCCGGTAAGCACAGCCGGAAACATAGGGTTTGCCGACCGGATGGCCTCAGGAACATCATTCTCGGCGCGGTTCGATACCGAGACGCTTCGCCTGGCCCGTGGAGGCGAAGTGCATGTTTGCCCAGGAACAACACTTTCCATAGTTCACGCCCAAAATGAAGATTTGACGCTGGCCATGGGAGTCGGCGCATTCGAGACTCACTACGCGCTCGAAGACTCGGCAGACACCATCGTCACGCCAGATTTCCGCATTCTGCTCCGCGGTCCAGGCGAATTCCACTATGCGATCCGCGCCGATTCGCAGGGAAATACCTGCGTGCGCGCGCTGCCGAACAATACCGCCCCTGTCGTTGTGTACGAGAGCATCGGCAACGGGCAGTTCGAGGTTTTGCCTTCAGAAAAACTAGTCTTTCACGCGGGGCATTTGAGTAGCACCGACACAGCTTTTCACTCAGAACACCTGACACAGGTCGAAACTGTGGTTCCTGAGGATTGCGGCTGCCCACCACGGGTGCCGGTTCTTCGTGCGCAGTTGCCCGCAACGCCCGTGCCCGCAGAGAACGATATCTCTTCTGTGTCCCTTGCCCCCGGGTCGACAGTTGAGGCAGCGCCAACTCAGGTACCCATGCCTCAGAACGCTTCCAGTGGTACAGAAACTGCACTTTTGTCCCCGCCGGGGCATGACGAAAAGCCAGTCGAATTCGAAGCGCGCTTGTTATTTTCCCCTAAGGATGCGCCACCACCGAAACTGGTAAATTTGCCCCTTTCTAGCCGCCAAATTCCATTTCCGGACGCGAATCTTGCACCCCCTGCTTTACCTCAAGTCACCAACAAGAGGGCCCACAAAGGCGTGTTTGGAAAGCTTACCGGATTGTTTTCGCGCATCTTTCGTTAGACACCTCCTACTTGACAAATCGCGTGGCTGGAGAGGGATTCACCTGAATTGAATCGATGCTGCTCTGAGCCTCCGAAGGTCACCAGTTGGACACTCGCATGGTCCGAAGGGTCACCCACTGGCGCTTTGCCGCTCAGGCGGGATGGGAAACCGGGCCCAATTGCCGGGTTCGTGAGTTCTCCAATGGCGGTTACGTCTTGCCAAATCTGCGCTACGGCGTTCCGAAACTCTTGTCGATTTTGGGGGTACTAGCGCTTGCGCAGGAGCTGGCAAAAAAAAGGAAGGCTGGCTTTCTTGTCCGTTTCGGCACGCGCCGCTCTCAAAAGTAAGCGCCTGACCAACGCACCTGTTCGCAAAGACTTGTCTGTGTTGAGCTAGCTGGATGACGGTAGAAAAATAGGTTGTCAGCATCCAAGCGACGAACACGAGCAGAAGTGCAGCAGTTAGTTTAGTGGAGAAGTTTGTGAGCAGTGGTATGCGGCGGAGCGCGTTTTTGCCAGAGTCGAAGTTTGATCTTCAGCCTCTGGATCGCCATTGAAGAAGCGGCGTTGGAAGGAAAGGCGTAGACCAGTTTCTCAGTTTCTTCGGCTTCAAAGGGATAAAGCAACTTTTTCAAAACATTTGCGTTGGGACCTAGCGCAGTTTCGCAGTCACGTTCTCCCATTGTGATTCGTCATGGTACTGAAGGCGAAACACAAGTTCTCAAACAAGGAGATTCAGAGTCATGCAAGCACGGAAATACACGAATGAAAGGAACGGCATTCATTATTCGGCGCGATGGAAGCGGTACAAAGTCTGGCAAAGGCTGCCTAGCTAACAGAGTGGCGTACCAAAGAAGACACTGGATCTCGTTCACCCGCAGGCGAGCCAGATCAACGGTTGCAGCGTACGCGTTGACATGGGCCTCCGTTTTAAGAAGGCGGACGAGACAAATGAACGCTGTTTGCGGTCTCTGCCTGCGTCTTGGGGCGTGGCGCCCCTGCTCAGCCAAAGCGGACAAGTCAAGTAACGACAGCGGCCAAGTATAACTTCTTCACGATTTCTCCTTGTTGAAACGTTCTGGATTTCATTGTTGATAACTCCGCTCGTGAGGCTTTAATTCCACAGCTGCCTCCTGAGCTTCAGTTGTCAAATGCTTTTCACAACGTAAATACAGTTAGACACGGGCGAGGAAGGGCGGGATTCAGGCGGCATGTCATTTGATTGTTAATTCTCTGTCAAGTTTCGCAAGAAAGAAGGCGGACTGACACGTGCTTTTAACTTTTTCCTAATCGGAAGTTTGAGTGTTGAGACGAGAAGTGCAGCCGCGTATACAAAAAAAATACGAGCCCTTGACCATCGCGTGACAAAGCTTCCTTCTTTGTTTCTTAAGCTCTTCAGAAGGCAACGAACTTTAATCCTGGAGACATAGATTATGAAAAGCCGTTTCGTACGTGTTTCACTCTTTCTTTCCACCGGGCTGTTTGCTGTACAGCTTTGGGCAGGACAACTCAACCAAAGTGGTCAGCAGGTGTTTACTGGGGAGGTCACCGACACGTTTTGTGCGAAGAACAAGTCGCACGAAGAAATGATGAATGAAAACAAGGCTATGGGACGCGATAAACAGACGTGTACACAGAAGTGCGTGCAGATGGGCGCCAAGTACGTCTTACTTGACGCGTCCAAAGGGACGGTTTACCAGCTTGACGATCAAGCAAAGGCAGCGGCGTTTGCAGGCCTGGAGGTGCGTGTCGTCGGTACACTGGAAAACAACCAGCTCAAGATTGCAAGCATCGACGCTGGTTCGTCAGCCGTAGTGTCCGGGCGGTAGGCCGGAACCTCTACGCTGGAGGTAGTGCCTTATCAACCTGTGTCCCGCGGTTGGTTAAGGCACTATCCCCGCAAAAGTAAGTTACTTCAGGCTCGTGAAAGAGCGCGGAGGAGAAATGCGCAAATTCATTCTCGGAATCATTGCAACGCTGCTGGTGTTCGGTCTGGGTGGGCTGGCTGTCGCGACCTTGGGCTGGATGCCAACGAACGCTGATGCGACTCCGCCTCGGCTCGAACGCCGCGTGGCCGCCGGAGCGCTGGATGCGTCTATGGAGCGCCATGCACCGCGAGCAGGCAGCCCGATTCCGCCAACCGATGAGAATTTAATTGAGGGTATGAAGGTCTACACCATGAATTGTTCCATGTGTCACGGGACACTCGACAACCAACCTAGTCCGCTGGAGAGGTCGTTCTATCCGCCCGTGCCACAGCTGATCCTGGATCCGCTGCATGACCCTGAATGGCATATCCATTATGCAGTCCGCACTGGAGTCCGCTACACCGGCATGCCGGCCTGGGATAAAGCGCTTAGCGACCAGGACATTTGGAAAGTCACGGCATTTCTTGCCCGCATACAAACGCTACCCCCGGGTGTGCAGGACTACTGGGAAAAATCGTTCGGGGTTGGTCCGTCACCTGCTGGTTCGGAGAAGCACGGAGACGAGCGGTAACCGCAGGCCGATGTCGAGCTCAGATATATGGCTCATGGTAAGGGCATCCCCACCCTTCGGCGGCTGAGGGCGGCTGACTCGCCGATCCGGAAGCCCTTTCCTCAACTGAAGAGCCTGGAGGACGCGAGTCGAATTAAACTCGGCTTCCCTCAGCATCTTTACGGGAAAGAAATGGTGCGTGCATGCAGGTATGGCGGCGTGTGGGACCGCCTCCTGCTCTAGTGAGACCGTTTCAGGCAGGATCTGCGAGCGACCCACGCACTATCAGCTCTCGCTCCTGCCGGTGCGGATATTCAGGAGGCGGACTTGTCTCAGTGCCAGGAGGTTATGAGGCGCCTCGACGGGTCCATTCCCGGGCAGAAGAGCAGAATGTCCGTCGCCTTTCTGCTAACAGCGGCGAAAAACCAGGAAGATCTACTCGAGAATAGAATTTGGGTTGGCAGCGAAAAAGTCAATCACCTTTGAGAGCGTAGGAGAGCGTGGGCCGTTGAATCGAGTGGTCGAACGAGGTCATCCAACAAGAAAATGCCCTGGGATACGGAATTCGCGAACCTCGATGCCGGCTGCAGCGACCACGTAGGGGTGGCTTCGGATAACGTCGGGAGCAGAGCCCCCTCCTCTCCTCTCGTAGGGCTAAGAACTGCGAGCGCGGGTGAGGGAATGCTGGATGAGTTGGTGAAGTCACACCTGTCAACCGGCGAGACCCCGAGGGAATGGATTGGATCGCTGGCGAGCCGCTATGAGGCACTTCTTCGTGCCTCTCGAGCGATTAGCTCGTACCGCGAACCGGTAGCACTGTTCCGCGCTCTTGCCAGCGAACTTCAGCATGCCGTGACCTTTGACTACCTCGGTCTATTTCTGTACGACGAATCGCTCAACAAGATCGAGATGCCTGTGTTGCACGTCGTGAATGGACCGGGCGTGGTCATTCCCGCGGATTTGCGTCCGGAAGAGACCATTACCTGGTGGGTTTATCACAATCAACGACCCGTGGTTATCTTGCACGCACGTGACGAACGCCGCTTCCCTCGGATTATGGAGATTTACAAGAGATGCGGGGTTCAATCCGCAGTCGTGCTTCCTGTGACCACAGCACATCGCCGCCTCGGTGGGATAACGCTTGGGTCAGAGCAAGCTGG
Source organism: Candidatus Acidiferrales bacterium (assembly GCA_035603035.1). Classification (GTDB taxonomy): domain Bacteria; phylum Acidobacteriota; class Terriglobia; order Terriglobales; family Acidobacteriaceae; genus Sulfotelmatobacter. The sequence continues at coordinate 35,499 of DATNLE010000146.1, forward strand.
CGCCTATTCGGAGGCAGAGGTTCGATATTTGGAGCTCGTGGCGGATCATGTTGCCTTGGCGGTGGACAGTGTTCTGCGAGATGAAGAGCAACGACGCAGCGAGGAAAACCTGCGCAAGCAAAAGGCGCACTTCGAGAAGCTGTTCGCACTGGCGCCCGAGGCGATTGTCCTGCGTGACATCGAAAATCGAGTTCTCAGAGTCAACGAGGAGTTCACGAAGCTCTTTGGTTATACGGCCGATGAAGCACTCGGCCAGAACATCAGCTCCCTCATTGGGCCCGATGATCGCAAGGAAGAATGTGAGAAATTGGGAGAAGCATTGAAGAGCGACGAAAAAGTGAATGTCGAGACGATTCGGCGACGGAAGGATGGAAAACTCCTTACCGTATCGCTTGTAGCCGCGCCGGTGTCAGTGGAGGGCGACGAGAGGGAGATTTACGGGATTTACCGGGACATCACCGGGCGCAAGCAGGCCGAAGAGAGACTTCGGCGGAGTGAAGCGTATCTGGCCGAAGGCCAGCGCTTAAGTCATACCGGAAGTTGGGCGCGCTCGGTTTCGACAGGCGAGTTGTATTGGAGCCGAGAGAGCTTTCTAATCTTTGGCTTGGATCCTGCAGGACCCAGCCCAACGTTGGAAACTCTTCTCCGCCGAGTTCACCCTGAAGACCGAGACCGGGTTCGAGATACGGTCGAAGACTCAAAGGCCCGAAGGAGCGATTTTGAGATCGAGTATCGGGCAATTACGGACGAGGGAATGGTGCGTCACATTCTGGCCGTCGGGCATCCCGTCATCAATGCGTCAGGCGAGCTGACTGAGTTCGTCGGTGCCCACATGGATGTCACGGAGCAGGTCGAATCACAGGCGGCTCTGAACAGGGCGATGGAGGAAATCAAGCAACTCAGGGATCAGCTTTACCAGGAGAATATTGCGCTGCGCGAAGAGATAGAAGAAACCTCGATGTTTGAGGAGATCGTCGGTAAGAGTGATGTGTTGCGGCGGGTGCTGGCGCAGGCAGAGACGGTGGCAACGAGCGACTCGACGGTGCTGATCTACGGTGAGACAGGAACAGGAAAGGAGTTGATTGCACGAGCGATTCACGATTTGAGCGAACGTGCTGCACGGGCCTTCGTCAAGCTGAATTGCGCCGCGATTCCAACTGGACTGCTGGAGAGCGAGTTATTCGGGCACGAAAAAGGAGCTTTTACCGGCGCCGTCGCGCAACGCATCGGCCGCTTTGAACTCGCAAATCAAGGGACGGTGTTCCTTGACGAAATTGGCGAGATCCCACTGGACCTCCAACCGAAGCTGCTGCGGGTCCTGCAGGAGAGAGAATTCGAGCGTTTGGGAAGCTCGCGAACCTTGAAAACCGATGCACGTCTGATTGCGGCAACGAACAGTGACCTGAGCGCAATGGTCGAAGGCGGAAAATTCCGCTCCGATTTGTTCTACCGGCTGGATGTATTTCCGATCCACCTTCCCCCTCTGCGCGATCGCAAGGAAGACATTCCTCTACTGGTTCGACACTTTGTGCAGCATTTTACCCGGCGCATGAAGAAAAACGTTGATTCGATTCCGGCTGCGACCATGACCGCGTTGTGCGAATACCACTGGCCGGGAAATATTCGCGAACTACAGAATGTGATCGAACGCGCCGTGATCGTATCCACGGGGTCCGTGCTGAACGTATCTACTGCGGACCTCAAGCCCCGTAACCATTCGCCCGGCGGTCATGGAAAAAACGGCGAACTGCAGATTGCCGACCCTCGGAATGCCCGAAGAGCGGTTGATGAAAGCGAACGCCAGCAGATTCTGGGTATTCTCGAGGCGACGCATTGGACTGTCGCCGGACCCAACGGCGCCGCGTCCCGACTCGGCCTGAAGCGTTCCACGCTGCAATACCGGATGCGGAAGCTCGGCATTCCCAGCAGACGGGAGAGCTTCTAAGAGTGGAAGTCTATTTTTTGTCCTGCTCCGGTAGTCGCTGCTGCTGAGCGACTCGATCTGGCAGCCCCTGCCGCTCGCGTGCATTTCCTTCCCTACACCTGTCCTTTGCTAACAACAAACGGTGTTACGCGTAAGTGCCCAAAAATGCCAAGTTGCCCGGCAGCCAATTCTGGCATTCTTTGGCAGCGCCCCGATGTACTCCGATCTTGCCAGTGACTTATCTCCCTTGTCCTCAAATCGCTGTGGCGGATTGCTAACCTGAACAAAGTTTGGCATCGAGCGAGCATACAGCAGAACAGGAAGACTCAAGTCTCATGAAACTCGAGGCCAAGAACACCATGCTGCGGATCGCAATCCGCAGCACGTCGGACCAAGACACTTGGATCCTGGAAGGACGGCTCGCTGGACAGATGGTCGACGAACTTACTTCATCCTGGAGGCAACGACACGACGAGCGCCGTGGCCGAAAGTCGGTGGTCAGTCTGGTCGATGTGACCTCGGTCGATGAACGAGGAGAACAAGCGCTGATGGCAATGATGATGGACGGCGCCGAGTTCGTCGTGCGCGGGGTCTACACGAAGACTCTGTTACAGAGCCTCCGTGAAGGCTGCAAACGAGAGGGGGACTAAGCCATGTGGATCGTTCGGATTGCTCTCAATCGCCCGTATACCTTCGTTGTTCTGGCGCTGTTGATTCTGATCTTGAGTCCGGTTGTGATCCTGCGCACGCCGGTCGACATCTTTCCGAACATCAACATCCCAGTCATTGCCGTGGCCTGGCAGTACGCAGGCTTGAATCCGGAAGAACTGGAAGGGCGACTGACCAGTGTTTATGAGCGGATCCTGACGACAACGGTCGACAATGTCGAGCACATTGAATCGACCACCGTGAACGGTCAAGCAGTGGTTAAGATCTTTCTGCAGCCCGGCACCAGCTTGGATACAGCCAATGCCCAAGTTACCGCGATCTCGCAGACGATCCTTCGGCAGTTGCCCCCAGGTGCTTTGCCTCCGCTGATCATCAATTACAGCGCTTCCAGCGTGCCGATTTTGCAGCTTGGACTGAGCGGCAAAGGCCTCTCCGAACAGCAATTGAACGACATGGGGCAAAACTTTATCAGGCCGCAGCTCGTCCCAGTTCCAGGAGCGGTTGTTCCTTACCCGTATGGGGGCAAGCAGCGCCAAGTGATGATCGACTTGAATACCGACTTGCTTGAGGCAAAAGGACTCTCCCCACAAGATGTGCTGAACGCCCTGACCAACCAAAATCTCGTGCTGCCCGGGGGCACAGCGAAAATCGATGAGTTCGAGTATGACGTCCGTGTGAATGCTAGCCCCAGAACAGTTGCGGAACTCAATACGTTGCCTATCAAGCAGGTCGGAAACTCCACTGTTTATTTGCAGGACGTGGCCAATGTTCGTGACGGTTTTGCCCCCCAGACCAACATCGTGCGGCAGGACGGACATCGAGGAGTTCTGCTGAGCATTCTGAAGGCAGGTACGGCGTCGACGATCAGCGTCGTACAAGGATCTCGCGATCTGTTGCCTCGTATTGCCCAGACCCTTCCGCCTGAGCTCAAGATTCAGCCGCTGGCCGATCAGTCGATTTTTGTGAAGGCCGCGATCAGCGGAGTGATCCGCGAGGCTTTGATTGCTGCCTGTCTTACCGCGTTGATGATCCTGCTTTTTCTCGGCAGCTGGCGCAGCACTTTGATCATCGCCGTTTCCATTCCCCTGTCGATCCTGACGTCGGTAATCATTCTGAGCGCTCTTGGGCAGACGATCAACATCATGACCCTCGGGGGCTTCGCCCTTGCCGTCGGCATTCTGGTGGACGACGCCACGGTGGAGATTGAGAACATCGAACGAAATCTTGCCCAAGGCAAGGAGATCAAGCGCGCCATTCTCGATGGCGCGTCCCAGATCGCGGTCCCCGCCTTTGTTTCGACGCTCTGCATCTGCATTGTGTTCTTGCCCATGTTTTTTCTCGCAGGTGTCTCGAAATTTCTTTTTGTGCCGCTTGCTGAAGCCGTGGTCTTCGCCATGTTGGCCTCGTATTTTTTCTCCCGAACTATCGTTCCGACCATGGCCTTGTATCTGCTGAAGTCTGGCGAGCACCAGGTTGGGCACCAGAATGTCTTTTCACGATTCCAGGCTGGTTTCGAGAGGGGCTTCCAGCGACTGCGGCTGTCTTACCAGCTCTTGCTCACCACGGCAGTGCATCGCCGGGCCGTTTTCATTCCCGCCTTCTTGCTCGTCTGCCTCTCAGGTTTTCTGCTCGTGCCCTGGCTTGGTCAGAACTTCTTCCCAGGCAGCGATAACGGCCAGTTCATGTTGCATATTCGAGCCAAAAGCGGAACCCGCATTGAGGAAACGGCTCGTGTCTGTGACCTGATCGAGGCCTACATTCGCCAGCAGATTCCTTCGCGGGAAGTCGACAATATCCTCGACAACATCGGGCTGCCTTATAGCGCGATCAACTACATGCACAGCACTTCCGGCCTCATAGGCACCGCAGACGCGGACATCATGGTATCGCTCAAGGAGAAGCACCGCCCTACCCCCGATTATGTTCGCGACCTCCGCAAGACGCTGCCACGAAATTTTCCGGGGGTTACATTCTACTTCTTGCCCGCCGACATGGTCACCCAGGTGTTGAATTTTGGCCTGCCGGCGCCGATAGACATTCAGATCGACGGGGCAGACATCGACGGGAATCGCCAAGTGGCGGAGCGGATGCTGGCAGACCTGCGGCGCGTTCCCGGCCTCACCGATCTACGCATACAGCAGCAGTTCGACTATCCGACCTACGACATTAACGTCGATCGCACGAAAGCTGGGCAGGGCGGGCTGAACGAGCGGAGCGTGGTCACCAGCGTTCTGAATTCCTTAAGCGGAAGTTTTCAGATAACCCCCATGTTTTTCCTCAACTGGAAGAATGGTGTGAACTACAACCTCGTTGCTCAAACCCCACAATACAGAGTCCGATCGCTCCAAGATCTGGCGAACACACCCATCACCTCCACCGACACATCCCGCCCGGGAATTCTGGCGGATGTGGCTTCCGTCACGCGCTCCACCGAAATGGAGGCGATCAGCCACTACAACATTCGCCGCATTGTAGAAATCTACGGTGCTGTTCAGGACCGCGACTTGGGATCGGCCGCACAGGACATCGACCGGATAGTGGAAGCGAATCGCAAGTCCTTGCCGCGTGGAAGTTTTGTCACGGTTCGTGGTCAGATCCAGACCATGCGGAGCTCATACCTGGGTCTTTTGGCGGGCTTGGCATTCTCGATTGTGCTGGTCTACCTGTTGATCGTGGTGAATTTCCAGTCGTGGCTGGATCCCTTCATTATTATTACGGCGCTTCCGGCTGCCCTGGCCGGCATTGTTCTGTTTCTATTCATTACCCACACAACCCTGAGCGTCCCGGCATTGATGGGCGCGATCATGTGCATGGGAGTTGCGACTGCCAACAGCATCCTCGTGGTCTCTTTCGCGAAGGACCAGCTCCTTCATCACGGAGATCCGATCGAAGCCGCGATTGAGGCGGGATACACACGGTTTCGGCCGGTCATCATGACCGCCCTGGCAATGATCATCGGCATGATCCCGATGGCGCTGGGTCTGGGCGACGGAGGCGAACAGAACGCCCCTCTCGGCCGCGCCGTAATCGGCGGCCTGCTGTGTGCCACCGTTGCTACGTTGGTATTTGTTCCTTCGGTTTTCAGCCTCCTGCACCGAAGGCACGCGGAAAGCGATCCTAGCGTTTCAACCGAAGAGGAAGGACAGCCAATTCATGCTTAATAAGACTGGCAGCCAATCGGAGCAGACGAATTCAATGACAGTTGGGGAGTCGGAAATCACGGAGGTAAATGTGGCCGATCCGACTGATGAGAAGGTTTCGACGAAGAACTCTTCGCGACGTGTCATTTTATTTCTCGCTGCGGCGGCGTTGGCGCTCGTCGTGGTCGTAGTTTTCGGTGTCCATTCCCGCACACTGGCCGCTTCACGCCTTGTGGAGGCAACCGACCAAGCGGCGATTCCCACCGTCAATCTGGTGCATCCTCAAGCTGCGCTTCGCGCCCAGGACCTGGTATTGCCTGGCAACACCCAGGCCTTTATCGACTCCCCAATCTTTGCCAGAACCAACGGCTATCTCAAACGCTGGTATGTCGATATCGGGGCCCGCGTCCGAAAAGGTGAACTGCTGGCGGAAATCGAGACACCCGAACTCGACCAGCAGCTGCGGCAGGCGAAGGCTGAGCTAGCCACCGCCGAAGCCAATGTAAACCTGTCGCAAATCACCGCCGAGCGCGATGAGAATTTATTGAAGACCCATTCGGTCTCAACCCAGGAGCGCGACAATGCGGTGAACGCAAACGTAGCCAACAAGGCAATGGTCGATTCGAACCAGGCCAACGTGGCACGGCTTGAGCAATTGCAATCCTTCGAAAAGGTCTATGCGCCTTTCGACGGCATCATCACGGCCCGGAGTACTGATGTGGGCGCCCTGATCGATGCAGGCGCCAATGCGCCGAAGGAACTGTTCCACATTGCAGACATCAGCAAGTTGCGCATTTACGTCGCAGTTCCGGAGGTGTACTCGCGTTCTGCCATCTCAGGAGCGCCCGCCGGACTGACGCTCGACGAATATCCGGGAGAACTATTCCATGGGATCCTGGTCAGAAACTCGAATGCGATCGATGCGGTGTCTCGCACTCTGCTCGTTGAAGTGGATGCGGACAACAGAGGTGGCCGCCTGATGCCAGGTGCATACGTGCAAATTCATCTCAAGCTGCCGGCGGACTCTGGCTCGGTGACGGTGCCGGCAAACGCTCTGATTTTTCGCAAAGAGGGCCTGCAGGTCGCCGTGGTGCGCAACCGGAAGGCGGAACTGGTACCGGTCACGCCGGGCCGCGATTATGGCGACAGTATGGAGATCCTTGCCGGACTGCGGCCGCAGGATGATGTCATTCTCAGCCCATCTGATTCGCTGATCACTGGCACCCCAGTTCAGGTGGGTAACGCCCGGTCGGGAGGTGCAGGAGAATGAGGCAGGGCGCGTGCACTGTTATCGCAACAATATTAATGATGCTGTTGGCGGGCTGCATGGTAGGTCCCAAGTACGCGCGGCCCAGCATACCAACAGCACCCGTGGATGCGTTCAAAGAGACGGATGGCTGGAAAACAGCCCAGCCGAGTGACCAGTTCCAGCGCGGGGCCTGGTGGGAAGTCTTCGGGGACGCGCAGCTGAACGCACTCGAAGCTCAGCTCACCATCTCCAACCAGGACCTCAAGGTCGCGCAGGCTCGCTTTCAGGAAGCGCGGGCGATGATTCGCTTCAACCGAGCTCAACAATTTCCGACCATCTCTACCGCGCCGGGTATTGCCTCCATACGCGACTCGGCCAACCGACCGTACTTCACGACCACGAGCAGCACGGGAGACTTTGTCCTGCCATTCGACCTTTCCTACGAACTCGATGTCTGGGGAAGAGTGCGGCGGACAGTTGCCGCTTCCCGTGAAGAGGCGCAAGCGACAGCCGCCGATCTGGAAACGGTCAGTCTTAGCCTTCACGCCGAACTGGCATTCGACTACTTCGAACTGCGCAGCGCTGACGCTCAGAAGCAGCTCCTGGACGACACGGTGAAGGCCTTCCAGGGTGCCCTGCAGCTCACCACGAATCGATTTGAAGGCGGCGCTGCTCCAAAATCCGATGTTGCGCAAGCCCGAACACAGCTGCAGACCACCATGGTCCAGGACACCGATGTTTCCGTCGAACGAGCGCAGTTCGAACATGCCATTGCCATCCTTCTGGGAAAGCCTCCGGCGGCGTTCACTCTCGCACCATCGCCACTCCACGTCGAACCTCCGAGAATTTCCGCCGGACTCCCCTCACAACTTCTTGAGCGGAGGCCGGACATCGCCGCTGCCGAGCGTCGAGTTGCAGAATCGAACGAACAAATCGGAATTGCGCGTGCCGCATTCTTTCCGACGATCGCGGTGAGCGCATCAGCCGGGTTCGAGGGAGATTCCATAACGAACTGGTTCAATTGGCCGAGCCGCTTTTGGGCGGTAGGACCTTCCGCGGTCGAGACGCTATTTGATGCCGGGCGGCGTCGCGCGACCTCACAGGCGGCGCTGGCCAACTACGACGCAACCGTGGCCGGCTATCGCGAGACCACGCTCACAGCGCTTCAGCAGGTCGAAGACAATCTCGCGGCGCTTCGTGTCCTCGAGCAGGAAGCCCAACAACAAAAAGACGCAACCGTTTCCGCGCAGGAGTCGTTACAAGTTTTTACCGATCGCTACATCGGCGGAGCCGATCCTTACCTGCAGGTGCTCACCGCGCAGACTATTGCCCTGCAGAATGAAAGAAACGATGTCGACATTCTGAGACGCCGCATGGATGCTAGCGTTCTATTGATCAAGGCGCTCGGAGGAGGATGGGACGTATCGCAATTACCGAAGGTAGCCCAACTTCGCTGAAGCGAGTGTGGGCACCGGGATGACTTGAATCAAGAGATCTATGACCCGATAGTTTTAGGCCTGACATAGAGCGGTGTTATTTTGAGGTCGGTGAGCGTCACGTCGATTCGATCACCTCAATCAAGGGAATGCCAGCGCTCAGAGTTTATGGGTCACAGGCTATTGCCGGTCACATCAGAGCAGATCGGGACGCCCACTTATTCGCCCAACGCGCACCCTGTTGATCTATGATCGTGTACTTGTCGACCTGGGGACAAGATGATTTCAGGCGCAATGCAGGGAACAAGAACCCGTCAGGATGTTTTCAAACTGCACCACTACTGCTCCGGGCAGCTCATTGAAGAAACGCGAAGCGTAACTGCTGGCGCGGAACGCGGCTCTCCGTCGCGGCATTCGCCTATACGAAACTGCCATCCACCGACAAGTGCTTGCCCGCACCAATCCGACTTCCACACACCGGCGGACGATCTGCTCAAACAGTTCCTCGAACACTTCGATTCCTAAAACCGTCCGTGCCGGTTTTTCGAGAACGTTCCCCTCTCGACGTTAACCCTGCCGGAGTCAAGATGCCGTGACTGATAGCCCGCGTATCCGAGTGGCACCACGGCCACAACGAGCGCGAGAATTGCGGCTATTTTATTTGGGTACAGATGTTCTCTGGCAGTTCAGCCCCTGGCATTCGCATGAAGGCTTGAACTGCTTTCATGATCTCCAAGGCAACATCATCATTGAGCGCATCGCAGGGAATCAACTTTATCTTGGACGCGACCGCGCGGATTTGAGCGTAGACGGTATACACACGTATGTCGCTTACCGGACTTACAGGTGTGTTTTCCTGTGGTACGCTCTCGCTACTTGGCTCCCTTAGAGTAAGTCGGGAGGCGTCCTGTGGGATTTTCTCGGCACACTTATACCAGCTGCTCACTCTGCGATAAACTCGTCGAACTGGAGATGGCAAAGAGCGACGAACGCGGCAAGCCCGTATACGAGAAATGTTACGCGAACATCCTGGAGTATCCGTGCACGATGTCAGGGTACGAAAGGGAAAGCCGCTGGGCAGATGTGAAACTCGCTGCTGAGAAAGCAAGGAAATCGCGGGGCGCTCCGAGAGCAGGTCTCGCCCGAGTTCTCTTCGATGATCTGTGTATTGCTTGAGTTTCAAATTCCGCTTTAAGGCTAGGCTAAGCGTCCTGAGGCGCAGACGGTAAAGTTGGGAAAGGACGCCCCTCGCGTTCGCCGGGGACACTCCAGTGCTGACAAAATGGAAGTTCGATCAAATCTTCGAGTTTGCTTGGTACAGAATTTGGCCAATGCCGAGCTGGGCTCCCTACAGCTTTGAAGATAAAGAGCAGCTTCGGAACGCACTTTGGGCAGCCGTCGAAGAATTGCTTAGAGAAGGAAATCGTACAGAACGCAGGAAGAGTGCCTGAAACTTAATTCAGCAAGGCGATTTTGTAATTCATAAATCATGAGCGGTCGGAGAGCGGGTCGGCCGAATCACCGCGAGAGACCTGGCGCCTTCGAGGTCAAAAAGAAATTCCAGTAAAATACCGCCATGTCGCGGCCGCCTTTATTTCTGCTGTGCCCGCTGGCCGCCTGGTGCCTTCCGCTGACGGCGCAGGACACCACCACGAAACCGAATCCCAAACCGGAGAAGGCAAAGGCCGCATCCCCGTGGACGGACCCGGCCAGAGTTTGACGTGGGCGACGCGGGACAACGGGTGTGAACTGGAGCGAGGCGTCTTATTACTGCCAAACTCTGAAACTGGACGGCCACCGGAACTGGCGGCTGCCGAGCAGCGACGAGTTGCAGGGGATCTATGACCCGACTGCCGCCAAAACGCTGGTGTTCGCTGGCAAGACTTGGAAGTACCAGATCAAAGACGGGATCTTCCTGACGGGCCGGGGCGTTCAACTTCTCTGTCGGGGAACCTCTCTTTCCAAACCGGCAGCGGCGACGGCAATCGGGCTCTGTGTGTGCGCCGGTCCGCAGAATGATGTGGATGATCTGATACTCCTGTCCGTTGCTGGTCGGGGAATGTCTGCAGTCAGATAACGAGCCTGGAATGCACCTTTTCGCGGGGGATATGCAACCCCACTACTTACCTTGATCGAAATTCCATTGCGTGCCAGAGTTTGCGTATGGGAAACAAAACTAGCTTTTGCTGTGGAGGATTGGAGTG
>DATNLE010000148.1:0-4402 GCA_035603035.1 Candidatus Acidiferrales bacterium
GCGACGTTCATTTTCCAGCAATCGCCTACTTGCGGACGCTCACCTACTTCGATCACGTCTTTACACCATTTGCTGACGCCGACGAGTTCACGGCCGGCACCCAGCGCGAGCAAAATGGAGGTGACATTCGGCGCAAGCGAAGCAATGCGAACTTTCCCAGAAGAGTTTCCGGTTGCCATAGTCGCGAGGATTCTACTTGCTCTGTATCAAAACCACTAGGAGCTTAAAGGTGATGATCCAAGTGAAGTATTAGCGGAGCATTTGTCCGGCAATCCGCGCGAGCTACCGGGAGAGGATAGGCTGACCGGCCTCGCTCGCCTTTGAGTCGTACCGAATTTCAAGCATCTCGAAGTCCGTCGGCGGAATAAAACACGTTCAGTCGGGTTTGACGCCAAGCTAGCTAATTCGATTTTTGAACAGCGGCGGCCGGCTGGCGCGCCTTGGCGACCAGGCTCTCAAATCGCGGGTCGTTGCGGAGGGATTTCAGGTCATCCTCGGTTTCCATCTGCTGCGCGTTCCTGAATCCGTGATCGATGGCCTGGCCGAGATAATTGAGCGCCTCATCGCGCCGCCCCGCGGCAGCAGCCATGCACCCGAAAGAGTACCAGAGCATATCGACGACGCCTGACTGATTTGTCTTGCTTGCCGTTTGGATGGCCTGGCGGAACAGGTTCTCTCCTTCGCTGTAGCGCCCTTCGTGGCCGAGGTCAATCGCGATGTTTGCGAGGCTGAACAGGGTGTCCGGATGCTCAGGTCCGAGGACGCGGCTCTGTATGTCGAACGCCTCACGATGCAGTTTCTCCGCCTCGGTATAGTGGGCTTCTTCCCCCAGAACGTTACCCAAGTTCATCATTGACATTAGAGTTGAGGGGTTGTCCGGCCCGAGGACGCGCTTCTTTACGTCGAGCGCATCGCGATGCACTTTCTCCGCTTCGGGGTAGTGACCTTCGTTCAACAAAACGTTACCCAAGGCATTCATTGACATTAGTGTGTCCGGATGTTCCGGCCCGAGGACACGCCTCCTTAGGTCGAGCGTTTCCCGATCCAGCTTCTCTGCCTCGGCGTAACGGCCTTCGTCATTGAGAACCACGCTCAGGTTGTACATTGACGATAGTGTGTCCGGATGTTCCGGCCCGAGGACACGCCTCTTTAGGTCGAGCGTTTCCCGATTCAACTGTTCTGCTTCGGCGGAATGGCCTACGCTTTTCAGAACGCCGGCAAGGTTGTTCATTGATGCTAGCGTGTCTGGATGCTCGGGCCCAAGGACACGGCGGCGGACGTCAAGCGTTTCCCGATACAGCTTCTCTGCCTCGGCGTAATGGCCTTCCCGGTCCAGAATGGTGGCAAGGATGTTCGTTGACTTGAGTGTGTCGGGGTGCTCGGGCCCTAGGACACGGCGGCGGATGTTGAGCGTCTCACGAATCAACTTCTCCGCTTCAGCGTAGCGGCCTTCCTCCCTCAGAACGTTCGCCAAACTCGTCATTGACCTTAGAGTGTCGGGGTGCTCGGGGCCTAGGACACGGCGACGAATCTCGATAGCGCGTTGGTAAAGTGACTCCGCGCGTGGATAGAGCCCCAGGTTGTCGTAGACATCTCCCATGACCTGCATCATTTGGGCTTGCAATTCGGGGTCCTTCGTTAACCCGGTGTCGATTTCCGCGGAGGCTTTGTCCAGGATTTCCCGAGCGGTGATGGCGTTGCCGCGGCCTTGTCTAGGGTCGGAGACTTTGAACATGCCGGTCATGAACTGCGTGATGCGGTCCGCGCGATCGCGCTCACGCGTGATCCGGCGCAGTTGCACGGCTTGATTGACGACGAATCCGGCTAGCAGCACTACCCCGGTTCCGGCCAACACAACCACCAGCCGGTGGCGCTGAAAGTATTTGGCGGCGAGATACCCGGCGCTGGGTGGGTGAGCGGTCACCGGCTCGTTGTGCAGATGGCGCTCGATATCGGCGCTGAGTTCCGCAGGCGATCCGTAGCGTCGGGCGCGGTCTTTCTCCAGCGCCTTCATAGTGATCCAGTCGAGTTCTCCTTGCAGGTGGCGCGCGAACGACCGTGGTTCCTCCCGCCGCTTTTCCGCGGTGATACTGGAAGCTTCTCCCATGGAGCGAATCCTGGTGCTCGGGTTCGGAGGTTCCTGTTCGCGAATCACCCGCAGGATTGCCTCCATACCCTGCGCTCGCAAAGCTTTAGCCTCAAGCGGAAGAACTCCGACGAGCAATTGATACAGAATCACGCCAAGCGAATACACGTCGGTCCGCGTGTCGATGTTCTGTTCGCGCTGATCAGCTTGCTCCGGGCTCATGTACTCCGGCGTTCCCATCATCACGCCGAGTTCAGTGAACATGGTTTTGTCGGTCAGGCGCTGCGCGGTGGCTTTGGCCAATCCAAAATCGATGATCTTCGGCACCGCCTTGTTGTCTTGCTCTACTACCAGCACGTTCGACGGCTTCAAATCGCGGTGAATGATCGCTTTTTGATGGGCGTGCTGCACACCGTCGCAGACCTGCATAAATAATTCCAGCCGCTCTTTCACAGTGAGCCGGCGTTTGTCGCAATATTCCGTGATCGGCAAGCCGGGGACATACTCCATCACGAAGTAGGGCCGACCCTCGGGAGTAGAGCCAGCGTCATATACGCGCGCGATATTCGGATGGTCCATCAACGCCAGCGCCTGGCGTTCGGACTCGAACCGCGCCACCACGGCTTTCGTGTCCATCCCCGCTTTGATCAGCTTCAGCGCCAACGTGCGGTGAATCGGGTTTTTTTGCTCCGCCAACCAAACTTCGCCCATGCCGCCTTCACCGAGCAATTGCAGCATGCGGTATGGCCCAATCTGGCCGGCCCCTGCGCCGCCGGGGGCTGCACCAACGCTTAGGGTGCGATCAGATTCAGGATCGGATTGGGGGTCTTTTGGCAAGTCGCTGGTTTCCACAGCCGCCGGCCTTCCCGAACGAAAAATTTCCGGCAAATCACTTCGGGTTGCCGAGAGTGAGTGGGTTAAGACGCCGTTTATATCACAGTTAGTTAAGGTTCTGGCGAAGGTGCTTGAAGCAGAGGAGACAAAGTACAAGTCGAATCGGTGGATTCACTGACTATATAAACGAATCGATTGGATAAGCGCGCAGCCATCCTCTTAAAAGAAAGATTGATGGCTAACAGCGAAGAGCTCGTGGCTGACGCAGGCGGGGTAGAGCGATCCAGCTAGTGATGCCAATGACGGGAATGAACGAACTGACGAGACTCGGTTCGCGAAGAGTCACGATTAAACCTGCCAACAGGCAAGCGCCCGCCAAAAATAGTGCAGCCCAAGACGGGCCTGACGATGATCCTCTTTGGTGGGAGGCCAACATGTCAGCACCGAGGATTGCGAGCGCCAAGACCAGCGGGCCGGCCAGGACCCACGATCCGTAGCCTGCGGCGCGCACTGCGACGAAGGTTGCCACGATAATTCCGAGTCCCACAAGCAGGCTGGGGCCAAGACCGAGCCAATATTTTCCTGTCATGTTTGTAGCTCCTAAACTGGAGTGCGCCAAACGCATTCTCGGCGATGTTGTCGAATGCGCCGGAATTTAGGAAGGTGTCGAGAAAGGTAGCGCGGCGGGACTATACCCTGACCCTCAGTAATCTTGAGCATACCCCTTATTACGTGTGGCAGCGGATAAATATATCAACTGGAGCGCAGCACACTGTGGTTTCGGTGGCCCGATTTGCGAGCCACCGAACGCTGGAGCATTCCTGCTACTGGTTCGGCAGGACGAGCGTGATGGGCCTAGCGATCGTCACCACCACCGTTATTGCGGGGCGCGAAGGCTATACCGCGGAAGACCTCTCCAGCCTGTGCCGATCGGAGGGTGAAAAAGTGGCCAAGGAAAAAATTGTCTTTTGGTAATGTGGTGGCTTGGAGGAGGTCGATAACCTTCACGAGCTTGTTCGGGTCGGCCCCTGGATCTCCGTTGGCACTGACTGTCGATGTGACGGCATAGATCGCTACGGTTCCGTCGCGGTTGACCCTACCGGTGATATTGCGGCAACCGTCCGTCGCGGGGTTGAGTGAGGCGGGATAGTTCGGAACGCTGTAGCGAACGCCGATGTTCAGGCCATTTTGGAGAATGTAGTCCAGTTGCCATGTGCCGCCGACGAGACTCCATTTCTGCACGCCCGCAGTGGCTTGTGATGCGGCGTCCGCCACGTTTCCGTCGACTGCGGGAGTGACCAAAGTGCCGTCGCCTTCATCGCAAACGTAGAGAGTGTTTGCATTGGCGAACCAGATGCCAAAGGGAAACGCTACGGGGGCCGGGTTGCCAGCTTGATTCACACCACTCGCGAGAGCGGTTGAGAATCCCGGAAGGATCGTGATGGGCAAAGCCGCGAGTTCCGCGACGGTTCCGGTCGGCAG
>DATNLE010000153.1:0-1012 GCA_035603035.1 Candidatus Acidiferrales bacterium
GCCGCGCCGCCACGAAACCGAGCAGGAACGTGACGACCATTGGCAGGAGTGCGCTCAAAATAATGTCTAGCACGGCCTTTCACTCTCCTTTTCCTCCAAGGGACAGAAAATCTCAGTAAAATCAGCCACTCGATTTCCCACGCGCCCGGCGCACGTTCGAACTCGCCGACTGTTCCCCACCGATTCCAAGGTAGGATTCGCCGTGTGCCGTGTCCAATACAATGAATTCATCATATTGATGCGCCGTACGCAACGAAGGTGACATGGGGAGGGCTCGATGGAACTGCAACAGCTAAAGTATTTTCGCGAAGTGGCCAAGCGAGAACATGTGACACGTGCCGCCGAGAAGCTATTCGTTTCTCAGTCTGCGATCAGCCGCGCTGTTACCCAATTGGAGGAGGAACTGGGAGTCCCACTTTTCTATCGCCAGGGACGCGCGGTCGTGCTGTCGCGTTATGGGCGCCTATTTCTGGAGCATGTCAATCGGGCACTCAGTATCCTTGAAAGCGGAAAGCGTTTGCTCCGCGAACAGAGCGGGGAGGAATCCGGAACCGTATCGCTTGGCTTTCTACACTCACTCGGAATTGAGTTGGTTCCGCGACTAATCAAAGAGTATTGCCGGAAACATCCCAAGATTCAATTCACGCTCCTTGTCCAGCGCTCAGGAGAGATGCTGATGAAAGAGCTTGCCGCAGGCAATATCGATCTATGCTTGTCCGTCCCGGGAATGTTTGGGCCAAGCGACGTCCGCTGGAACCATCTTCTGGACGAAGAATTGTTCATCGCGGTGCCACAGACGCACCGGTTGGCGGCAAGGCGTACCCTAAGCTTGAGGGAAGTGTCATCCGAGCCATTCCTCGTTCTCAGCCCGGAACATACCCTGCGCATCATCTTCGACAGGGTGTGTGCTGACGCATCGTTCTTGCCAAACATCGCATTTGAGGGGATGGATGTTGCGACGCTGCGTGGATTGATTGCTGCGGGGCTCGGCATAGGGCTCCTTCCTCCCGCG
>DATNLE010000156.1:0-26501 GCA_035603035.1 Candidatus Acidiferrales bacterium
CAGCGGCAAAAGCAGATCGGCCTGAGCGCGCGCCTTGTCCTCACCACCACCGACGATGCCGGGAGCCTCCAGATAAAATTCCGCGAGATCGGTGTGGGCCTCCCAACTATCGGGAGCGAATTCGACGGCACGCTCGAATTCAACCCGAACTTTCTTTGCCAGTCCGGCGGCTTTGAGGAATCCTGCTCGATCTGCCTTCTCGCCGTAGATGCGTCCCAGCCAGAGATGATCGAGGCCGTTAGAAGGGGCGAGAGCAACAGCCTTTTCGCAGGCAGGAATTCCGGAGTCCCAGGCATCAAGTTCGAAATGAGCGCGGCAAAGTAGGTTGTAGGCTTCCGCCGTGGGAGCGCTGTGGATCTCCTGTTCAAGGTTTTGAATGGCCTGGTCGACGCGCCCGGCGGCGAGGAGCTCCTCAGGCGTATCGGCGGCAGCAAGGGGAACTGACACCAGCGACAAGGTGCAAATAAGAAGGCGAGCCAGACGCGTGATGAATCGGTCGAGACGAACGCGACACTTCGCGCGGCTCGCCCAGATCGTCCGCTGCGGCAAAAACGCTAGCTTAGTATCACAACGGTTTTCCTCAAGGATACTCGTCGACTCCATGAGCTACTGAACCGCCTTCACGCGGGCTCCGTCGGTCAGGGGCTTGGTGTCGGCCGAGGACAGAGCCACTCGGGAATGCTCTGGAAGCCCAGAGGTGATTTCGACTTGCGTGAGGTTTTGCAGGGAGACTTCGACATCGCGGCGCTTGAGTTCGTTGTCGACCACCTGATAGACATACGGCTTCGTATCGTCCATCCGCACTGCTTCGCGAGGCAGGGTGAGCACGTTGCCATGTTCAGCGGTAATGATGGTGACGCCTACATTGACATTCGGCAGCAGGCGCAGATCGTGGTTGTCGACGAAGCATGTCACCTCGCCCACATTGCGCGAGCCGCGGAGTTTGACGGTGGAGGGAATGGTACTGACTGCGCCATTCCAGATGCGTCCCGGCAGAGCGTCCCATGTAACTTCGATTTTCTGGCCAGTAGTGAGGCGGCCGATTTCGGGTTCGTCGACAAAACTGCGTATCAGCATCCTCGAGAGATCACCCTCCTGCAACAACAGATCTCCGGTCTGTACGTAAGCGCCCTGCTTGACAGGCAATGTGTATACGATGCCGTCGAACGGCGCGCGCACGCTGGATTTGCTGAGGGCATCCTCGGCGGCTTCGTAGGCGGCCTGCGCTTCGGCTCCCTGGGCTTGAACTTTTGCCGCCTCGGGTTTGGAGTAACGGTCTTTCTGTTTTTGCTCCAGCAGATTGCTGTCGGCCTGGGCGCGCTGCGCGGCTTCCTCGGCCTGCTGGACCTCGCCGGCAGAGGCCGCTCCTTGCTGCTGCAAGCGGCGAAGCGCCTCAAGGTTGCGCTGGGCGTCATTCCGTGCACTGCGAGCTTTGATCAGTTGCGAGTCGAGAGTGAGAACCTCTTCGCGGGTACCGCCGGTTGTGAGGTCGGCTTGATCAGCTTGGGCAGCCTTCATTTGGGCTTGCGCTCGGGCGGCCACGCTGCGGAGGTCCCCGTCATCGAGTTGCAACAGGAGTTGACCCTTACGAACGTGGTCCCCTTCCTTCACCAGTAGGCGCTTCACGGTCGTGGCGACCGGCGAGTGGGCTTCGAAATTCTGGATGGGCTCTACTTTGCCATTCGTCGAAATCAGACTGCGGATTGATCCGCGTTCCACGGTTGTGATGCGGACCTTCAGCGGAGATCGGCGAGTGAACATCGGGACCGTCGCCAAAGCGGCAACAATCCCGACCACGAGCCAGGTGCCGCCTTTACGCGAGGTGGGACGTCCATTCGAATTGTTCGATGTTGCCAACTGATTATCTTTCAGGGAGCAGGGAGGACAACCGCAAGCACTAATTTACCACCGTGGCGACCGCGAAGAGATGCCCCGCTTTCCGCGCCGTTGCCTGATTAGATGCCAGCAACCCTCGGCGGATGCCTAAAACTGGCTTTCTGAGGATGTCCTCACGAAGCACGAGCCGGCCTGTGCCACTGGGATGAAGGGCGCAACGGCTACAATACCTCCATGCCAAAACAGCGCCACTATACTCCCGAGCACGCTGAAGCCGGGTTGAACGCCAAGTTTCCGGAGATCGAAACTTGGCCGAATCAGTTTCCGGGATACGAGATTGTGATTGACGATCCGGAGTTTACTTCGGTCTGTCCGAAGACGGGACTGCCGGACTTCGGCGTGGTCACGCTGCGCTACCAGCCCGATAAAGAGTGCTTGGAACTGAAATCGTATAAAGAATACTTGCAGTCCTACCGCAACCTCGGGATTTTTCAGGAGAACGTGGTGAACCAGGTATTAGAGGATGTGGTGCGCTGGGCGAAGCCGGTGTGGGCCGAGGTCAAGGGAGACTTCCGGCCACGGGGTGGAATTTCGACGACCGTGGTAGCGAAATGGCCGCGACCCGGAAAGAAGTGAAATTTACGGTCATCCTGATTTCGGCGGTTTGGCAGCAGCATGCTTGTGCCGGCGTCGGGCTGTCGCAAACAGGCGCGGATCATAGCTCAGCGGCTCGGCCGGGAGGACGACAATCTTTTCGAAGTCCGCATGCTGGGGATTCAGCAGCCAGTTGTTCTCGCGGGGACTTAAGGCGGAAGGCACGACCAGGCAACAGCTTTTTCTTTTCTGCGCAAATTGATCGCCGAAACGCGCGAGACCAGGCGGAGCCGGAGCGTCGCGCCAGTTCGAGGGCAGGGCGGTGGTCTGAATTCGCTCGCGAGTTACGTTGTCGGGCACATCGCCGATAGCCAGAAACAAGTCTTCGGGCGGATCGACGGGATCCAAGTGAACGAAATATTCCAGCATGGCGAGCGACTGGTGCTCTGAGGCATAGCTAAGGCGCGTGCCGCTGCTGGACCATCGTCCGCCATAGCGATAAGCGCCTTCGCCGTCGAATGGCGCATGGGCGAAGGGTTTGCGCAGAACGCGATAGAGCCGAGTCAACTAATTCCGCCGAAGGCGATGCGTCCGAGTACATTCTCTACCTGGCGCGCCCCCAGCTCGGTATCGATGGCGGCAAGCGGCGACGAGCCCCCTAAGGCGCTGTTGGAGCGCTTGAGCCAGAGCCGAGCGCGGCCGTGGTCACCCAGACTTTCCTCCGCCAAGGCAACGATCCGTGCTAGGCGGTACAGGCGGTCCGACTCGAAGCGGGCGAGCCGGCCACCGTGGCGTCTCCGCTGCAGGCTGCGTGTGGAGAGGTCCAGCGCATCAGCCAGTTCCTTCAGAGTGAGCCCCCAGGCGCGCATCAACGCGTCCACAACTGCGGGCCGGAAACCCTCGCGGATGGCTTCGCGCAGATCATGATCGGTAGCAGGAACGCGGCCCAGGGTGCGGCGTCCCCCAAGCTCTCGGGCAACGGCCTGGAGTTCGTTTACCATTTGTCGTCTATGATAGCGACAAATGGCGCGATGGTCAAATGACGCAACCGGTACTCTAGCCAAACGCCGGTCAATCCGGATTATCCGATTGCCGCCGTGCTATATTCGCTCGATCCGGTGAACTCCGCGAAACTCTATCCCCGCACCGCGCTGATCCTGCTCACGGCGCTGAACCTGCTGAACTATGTCGACCGATCAGTCCTGTTTGCGGTCCAGCCTCTGGTGCAAACTGAATTTCGATTGAGCAATACGCAGGTGGGCTATCTCACCAGCGCATTTCTGCTCTTCTACATGGTGTCGGCGCCGTTCGTGGGGCCTCTGGCGGATCGTTATTCACGCAAGAGAATTATTGTTGGCGGCGCGATCTTCTGGAGCGGGCTCACGCTGCTCACGGCGGTTACGCATACTTACACCGAACTGCTCATCCGTCACACACTGGTCGGCATTGGCGAGGCGACCTTCGTGACCATTGCGCCAACGTTTGTGGCCGACCTGTTTCCGGAAGAGAGGCGGGGGCGGATTCTGGGAGTTTTCTATCTCGCGATCCCGGTGGGCACGGCGGCGGGATACTTGTTGGGGGGCAAGCTGAGTCCGCATTATGGATGGCGGTTTCCTTTTTATATTGCAGCCGTTCCAGGGTTTGTGCTGGCCTTGGCGGTGCTGTTCCTCAATGAACCGGCGCGAGGGCAGTTTGACTCTGTGAAGGATAGTGCAGTCGGCGATTTGTTGCCGGCAGACTTCTCCGGCGGTGGTCTGAAGAAGTTCTTGGCAACGGCCTACTCCTATGTGAGCAAGCTATGCGCCGCCCTGGCGCGCAATCCGGCGTTCTGGTCGTCGACCCTGGGCATGGCGATGATGACGTTTGCCTTAGGCGGAATACAGGTATGGATGCCGACATTTTTGTCCCGCGCGCGCGGATATTCGCTGGAGTCGGCAAACTTCATGTTTGGAATCATTATCGTGGTGGATGGCATTGTGGCCTCGCTGGCCGGAGGATGGTTGGGAGATTATTTGCTGCCGCGCATGAAGGGATCGTATTACTTTGTTTCCGCCGCGAGCATGGCGCTGGGCGTTCCCTTCATGATTGTGGCGTTATTCACGCGCGGCCCGGCCATGTTGCCGGCGATTGCGCTGGCGGCATTTTTTCTGCTGCTCAATACTTCGCCCCTGAATGCCGCGGTGATTAATTCGGTGGGAGCGCACATCCGAGCCACTGCACTGGCTGCGAACATTTTCGTTCTTCATTTCCTCGGAGACGTGCCTTCGCCGACGCTCATGGGATATGTAGCCGACAAGAAATCGTTGCAGGCTGCGTTCGTCTTGCCGGTGATCGCGATGGTCGCTTCCTCTGCCATACTGTTTTATGGGATGAGATTTGCTCCTGCAGGGCGGACTGCTACTTCGCCGACAGGGAAGACCTAGGCGCCGATGTACTACTTTCACTGGATTGCCGGCACGATTCTCGCGCTGGTATGGTTCTCGCGCATCGTAGATGCGGCTCTAGGCATGCCCAGTGTTGCCGATATTTCTCAGCCGGAATGGGATCGCATCTCGACTGGCGACTCGATCAACCGCCGAGTATCGGTTATTGTGCCGGCGCGGAACGAAGAAGAGGATATCAAACTGTCCCTGACCCGCTTACTCGAACTCGACTACGACAATTATGAAGTGATTGCAGTGAATGATCGCTCCACGGATCGGACTGGGGAGATCATGGAAAGGGTGGCGGAAAATCCGGTTCTTACAAGCGGACGCCTGCGCGTGATTCATCATCGGGAACTGCCGGCGGGATGGTTGGGAAAGACCCATGCCATGTGGACGGCGACCAATGAGGCGACTGGCGACTGGCTCTTGTTTACCGACGCTGACGTTTTATTCAAGCCCGATTCCGTGCGCCGGGCGCTCGCTTACGCCGAGGCGGAAAAGGCCGATCACGTGGTGTTATTTCCGCGGATAATTATGAAGCAGCCGGGCGAATACATGATGATCGCGTTTTTCCAGACGATGTTTGTGTTCGGGCATCGGCCGTGGAAGGTGGCTGATCCAAAGTCGCGGGATCACATGGGCGTGGGAGCATTCAATTTGATTCGGCAAAGCGTGTACCAGGCGGTTGGAACCTACCAAGCGTTGCGGATGGAAGTCGTCGACGATATGAAACTGGGCAAGGTCGTGAAGAACGCGGGCTACGCTCAGCGCAATGTTTTTGGCGGTGATTTGATTTCTATTCGCTGGGCGAATGGTGCAATGGGTGTGGTCGATAATCTGACGAAGAATTTCTTTGCCATCTTGTCGTTTCAGTGGCCGCGCACGCTGATCTCGGCATTGGGGTTGGCTTTTCTGAATCTCGTGCCGTTTCTCGGGGTGTGGCTGGCGCATGGATGGGCGCGCCTGCCCTATGTCGTGGCTCTGGGTTCAATGTTTTCGATTTACCTGGGGATCTGGTTGCGCTCGGGCGTGCCAGCTTATTACTTTCTGCTGCATCCGGTGAGCACGGCGCTGTTTATCTACACCTTGCTGCGCTCCATGTTTCATGCGCTGTGGAATGACGGGATCATCTGGCGGGGGACGAGGTATCCGCTGGAGGAGTTGAGGAAGGGGATGGTGTGACAGATAAGCCCGATCAGATTGAGCGTCACTTAAGCGCCGAGGGAACATAGACACACAAGAAAAACATCGTCACCGGGCATAGGGGAATTAAGGTTGAGCCGCCCGGCGAGCTTTCCAGAAGCGGCGCACGTCGCCAACATCCTTAAGATCCTGCGAAAACAACCACCGAGAACGGACACGCCTCTTGCTCGGCGCAGAAGCCGATGAAGTGGGCTCCTTTTGCTCCGGCCTTCACGCGCAAGACTTTACCCGTAATTCGTTAGGTTTCGCCGACGTGCTGGGCTAGGCAGAACCGGGCAGCCCTTCGAATTCGCTCAACCCGACCGCGGGCGGCTGCCCTACCTTCAAGCCAATGAGCTTCCGCAGGTCACGATTCTACGAGGGGAAGACTCGGCGCGAGCGTGGGGGCTGGAAAAAAGCAAGCGGATTGCCGGAATGAAACCGGCGCTTCGGGAAATTCAAGGATACGTTTTGGTTCGGCCCGGCGCCTCGGAGCTAAATTCGGAAGCTTAAACGGCTCTGGGCGGCACGGCGGAAGCCGTGCCCTACCCATACCATTTGTGGCTTGGCATAAAGTCTTACTTGAAACCTTTGACTGCGGCGGTCTCGTCGTCCTTCACATCGAAGACGGTGTAGAGCTTAGTGATCTGGAGGAGGTCATGCACCTTCTTGGTGAGGTGAAGGAGCTTCAGTTCGCCGCCCTGGTTTTTGGTTGTGGTAAAGGCGCTGACCAGTTCGCCAATGCCGGAGCTATCGATGTAGTTGACTTCCGCAAGATTCAAGATGATCTTCTTATTGCCTTTGGATAGCAGGTCGCGTACGGTGTCGCGCAAGGTGACGCTGCCCTCGCCCAGAGTGATCCGTCCACTGCAATCCACAATGTTGACTCCGTCCACCTGCCGAGTGCTAAGTTTCATGCTCACTGAGACCCCTCCTTGTTGCCCACGGCTGAGCCGTGGACGTGCTTGATGAGTTTCACTTCTGTGCCTGTCTGGGACGGGCGGATTTCTACCACGTCCATAAAAGAACGCATCAGAAAAATGCCACGACCTGAAGTCTTGAGCAGGTTTTCCGGAGCGAGAGGATTCGGAATTCCGCTCAAGTCAATACCTTTGCCCTGATCGCGAATCGTGATGACGAGATCCTCAGCGGTTCGCTCAAAGGCCAGGGTTACTTTTTTATCTGGAGCATATTTATTGCCGTGCAGGACGGCGTTGACCGCGCCCTCGCGCACCGCCATGGAAATCTGCATCACTTCGTCTTCCCCAAAGCCCAATTCAGTGGCAATGCGGGTGGCGCTTTCTTCCGCATGGTCCACGGTTTCCAAAGTGGAATCGAGCGTATAGGAGACCTGTTGCTCCATGGCAATAGATTACGTCTTAGACCTGCACCTGTCTTCTGAATTGCCCGTAAGGGTTCGCCGCAGGCCGCATGCAGCGAATGCGGTAGTTTGCCTGTCAGAGCAGGCAGTTGTCAACGAGAGCCGTGTCTTTCGCATTAAAAACAAGCCTGCGTATGAAACGATGAATCTGTTTTCCGCACTATCTTTACGAAACTTAGACACCGGGACGCGGGAAAAAGCTGGCGTGAAGCAATCTTAGGGCGCACCACTCCCCGCGCTCGGGTCAGTGAAGAAAAGAGGCTGTGCAATGACAATGACAATGATTTCGGCTGTGATCGTGCAGGATCAGACTCTGGGTGCCGCTCTCGGCGCCATATTCATGATCATAATGCTCGCGCTGACGGTGCTGGTCTTCGTCGGCTTTTGGAAGGTCTTTACCAAGGCCGGTCAGCCGGGGTGGGCCGCGCTGATCCCGCTGTACAACGCCTATATCCTGACCAAGATCGCGGGCAGGCCCGGTTGGTGGGTGCTGATGCTGATGATTCCCTTTGTCAACCTTGCCTTCGGGATCCTACTCGCCATTGATATTGCGAGGGCATTCGGCCAAGGCGCAGCGTTCGGTGTGGTCCTCTTATTTCTGCTGAGCGGCATCGGCTACCTGGTTCTCGGTTTCGGGGACTACCGTTATGTAGGGGCGCCAGAATTGATGCCGCTGACGGCGTAATCTCGGGCGTGAACCTTCGGTCGCCATTCCATCATTTGAAGAATTACCACAGCAGCCGGTTCCCCCGCCGTGGGTACACGGCCGAGGCCGCCGACTATAATTGCGCGCATGACCTCGAGAGAGCGCGCGGGTGTCGTCCGCTTCCTGAAAAGGTTGCTGGTAGTTATGCTTCTGTCGTTGGTCACACTTACAATCGTCGCCTACACCGTCGACTTTGCCATCTTCCGCTATCGAGTGGCGGCGAACCATGCCTTCGGACAAGTCACGGTCACCAGTTACGACGCCGTACAACAGAAAAATGGCAAGACGGAATTTCTTTTCGATCCGCCGCGAGCGCAAACCTGTGTGAACTCGCTGTTCCCGCGCGCTGGATATCTGCCCTGCTGGTATCTACGACGCCATCCTGA
This sequence comes from Candidatus Acidiferrales bacterium, assembly GCA_035603035.1. GTDB lineage: Bacteria > Acidobacteriota > Terriglobia > Terriglobales > Acidobacteriaceae > Sulfotelmatobacter. The sequence continues at coordinate 8,512 of DATNLE010000156.1, forward strand.
GCGGCGAACAGACATCTAACTCATTGGTTAATTTCAACCTCTCTGGTTCATTTCAACCACTCTTAACTCACGTACGCTCATTGGCTTGCGCGGGCATCGCGAGCGGCTCTCGCCTCATCTAATAAGGCAAGAAACAAATAATTCAGCAACGAACAAGGAAGTTACGAGTTGCTGAACAAGAAGTGAATTGGTTGGGAGGATGATTTTTATGAAGCTGTTACAGGGATTAGCAAGCTTGTTCCTGGCAGCGGTTTTATCTGCGCCCGCATGGGCCAGTAATAATGCGAGCTCAAATTCAGCTGTGCCGGGAACTTTAAACTATGTCGAGGGACAAGTCAGTTTGGCGGATCAGTCCGTTGACCACAACTCGATAGGAAAATCCACTCTGGAAGTTGGACAGTCCCTCAATACGGGGAATGGTAAGGCGGAAATTCTCTTGATCCCGGGCGTGTTTCTGCGCGCGGGAGACAACACCTCCGTCAAGATGATTGCAGCTGGTCTTACGAATACGGAGTTGAACCTCGACCAGGGTCACATCATGATCGAGGTAGACCAGATTTACCCTCAGAACGAACTCCGGGTTGATGAAGGCGGCGCGAGTGCGAAAATCCTGAAGCCAGGACTCTACGACTTCGATTTGCAACACAATCAAATACGCGTATTCGATGGCGAGGCCACGGTTCAGGAAGGTGACAAACAGATCAAACTGAAGGCGGGACACGAACTGGCTCTGGCGCCTAGCTCGGCAGAGAAAACGCAGAAGTTCGACAAGAAGGCTTCCAACGGCGACGATCTTTATCGCTGGAGTAGTCTGCGATCGGACTACGTCGCGGAAGCCAATGTGGACGCAGCGCGCCTGGTCGCCGCCGACGGTTGGGCACCGGGATACTGGAGCTCTGCCTTCTGGGGTCCGGGATGGGGCTGGGGCGGATGGTATTGGGATCCGTGGTTCTCGGCCTTCACTTTTTTACCCGGGGGCGGAATTTTCTACAGCCCGTTCGGCTGGGGATTCTATTCGCCGGCTTTTGTCTTTCGGGCTCCGTTCTATGGCGGACACTTCTATCACACGTTCAACGCCGCGAATGTTCATGCCTGGGGACCGGGGCAACACTACGCAGGCAGCAGCGCTTATTCCCACGGTGTCTACACGGGAGCCGGGGCAGAGCGTGGCGCTTTCCACTCCGGGCCGGCATTGGCATCGGGCGGCGGCCATACTGGTGGCGGCGGCGGATTTCACGGTAGTGCCGCCGGTGGCGGAGGTGGCTTCCACGGTGGCGGTGGTGGTGGCCATGGTGGCGGACGCTAAGAACTGATCGCTGAAAATGAGAAAGCGGAGCGCAAGACGCGCTTCGCTTTCTTGTGTCCGGATCCGCCTGGAACGATCACTCCGAATTCTCCAACGAGCACCACCATTATTTGTCGTTTTTTGTGGTTGGTAAGCTAGAATGGCCTCCGGTGATTGCTGCATACATCTGAATGAGGGTTCCATGAGTCATGGGCGGCTCTGCTTTGTTGTCGCGAAGTGGATGGCTGTTGCGGTTGCGGTGTGCGTAGGACTCGTGATCGCGTCATCGTCAACGGTGCAGGCGCAAGAAAGCAATTCGGCTTCCTCCGATGCGCGATTGCAGAAAGCTTACCGCTTCCAGCAGGGTGGTTGGACCTATGTTCATCTGGAAGGCTCATCGTCGGAAATCGGCTATCAGCATGGGTTCCTGCTGGCTCCCGAGATCGCCGACGCACTCGACGCCATCAAACTTTTCGACACGCACCAGACGCAGCGCGATTGGGAATTCTTTCGCAAGACGGCGCGCGAGATGCTCTGGCCGCATATCGACTTGGAGTATCAGCAGGAGCTTCAAGGCATCGCCGATGGCGTAAAGGCTCATGGCGTCGACCTGGATGTCTATGACATTGTTGCACTCAACGCCTTTGAGGAGGTCCCGGACTATTACGTGCCGTGGCTCAACAAGCGCGAAAAGCAAGCCCGCGCCCCGAAGTTGAAAGCTCCCGGCAATTGCAGCGCGTTCATCGCCACCGGCGCTTACACCAAAGATCATCAGATCGTCATCGCACACAATAATTGGACCAGCTATCTCGCGGGCGAGCGTTGGCTGGTCATCTTCGATATTCTGCCGCAGCATGGCCAGCGCATTTTGATGGACGGATTCCCCGGCGTGATTACCAGCGACGATGATTTCGGCGTGAATGCGGCCGGGATCATGATCACCGAAACGACCATCGCTCAGTTTGAGGGCTGGGATCCGAAAGGCAAACCAGAGTTCATGCGCTCGCGCAAGGCGCTGCAGTATGCCGAGAGCATCGACGACTACGTGCGAATGATCAAGGAAGGGAACAACGGCGGATATGCGAACGATTGGCTGATCGGCGACCGCAAGACGGGCGAGATCGCCTACCTGGAACTTGGGTTGAAGAATACCCCGATGTGGAGGACGAAGGATGGATACTTCGTCAGCTCGAACTTTGCGCGCGATCCGAAGCTGATTCGTGAAGAGACCAGCGGCTTCGATCCGCAAGATATGTCCTCCTCGATGAATGCGCGGCACGCACGCGCAGACGAACTGGTCCAGCGTGCGAAGGGAACAATCGATGTGGAGATGGCCGAGGGATTTCTTGCGGATCATTTCGACAGCTTCGAGAAGACGTCTTCTCACGTTGATAAGGTTCAACCGAACGAGCGGTCCCTCTGCGGACACGTCGATGCCTCCCCGCGCGGGGTGAAGCAGTGGGGATGGGAGGCTTATAATCCCGGGGGCGCAGTGCAGGGAAAGGCGACGGACAGCAAGATGGCAGCCGGTATGAGCTTCGTAGCCCGTGCCGGGCATCCGTGTGGCGCGGACTTTGTGGCGGCTGATTTCCTCGAGCAGCATCCGGAGTACTCGTGGCAGAAGCCGCTTTTGCGCGACATGAAGGCAGGGCCGTGGACCAAGTTTCAATCTGGGCAGAAGGGCCAGTAATTCATCACGGTGCATGTAGAGACAGCCGCCTCAGCTTGCCCGGAGCGGAGGAGAAGGGGCTGTCCGCCAGGGCTAAGCTCGACGATACCCAAGATGCTCGTCGACGCGACTGAGAGGCAGACGAAGTGAAAGAAACCGCACAGCAGTACACTCAGCGGATCAACAGCTATGTTGAAGGCAAGCAACCACTAGCGGTGCAGGCCTCCACCGCCAAGAAACTGGAACGACTCATCAAAGGCGTATCTACCGCCAAGTTGCGCAAGCGTCCAGCTCCGCAGACATGGTCCGTCAGCGAAATTCTTGCGCACTTGGCAGACACGGAAATCGTCTGCAGTTTTCGCGTGCGCCTGATTCTCGGCGCGCCGGGCACTCCCATCGCTGCCTTTGATCAGGATGCCTGGGTCGTCAGCGGACACTACGAGAAGCGTGACCCGCGAAAGTCTCTCGAGCAATTTCGCATGCTCCGGGAAGCCAACCTCGCATTGCTAAAATCCCTGACGCCCGAACAGTGGAAGCATTATGGAATGCACTCCGAGCGCGGCCAGGAAAGCATCGCGCATATCGTCCGTATGTTTGCCGGGCACGACATCAATCACTTGCTGCAGGTCGAGCGGATTCTGGCAGGGAAGTGAGCTCGATTTTCGTCCCATTTTTTCCGTCGATATGCGGGCAGCGCTCTTCAGAAACAAATCAGATCATTTGCTCTTGAAAAACCGCGTTGAGCACCTGGGGAAGCGTGCTACCGTCAGGGCTAGATCTCAGTCCAGCTTTCATTTAAGAGCTGGCACCTGACGAGGCGCTTCGGAATGGTGATGACCAAGGCCTGCACCAACAGCAAGTGTCCGGCCTATGCGCATTTTGTTTACACCGTAGCCATGCGCTGTGTTCTTTGCCGATGGGACCTGAAAAGTCCGCGTCGAACCAGCGATGCGGTCGGAGACGGCCTCAATAGCAGGAGGACGAATCCGGCGCTGTTAACTAAATCCCGTAGAAGGCAGGCTGCAGGTTAGCAGCACGTCGGAGCGGCTTGTTGAGGCGCTCGAATTCCTTAATCGCACCCAGAAGAATGGCTGAGCCAACCCGGCGGCGACATCGCTGCGGATTGGGCCCAGCCAGGCCTTGGTCAGAGCAAAGCGAGACCGACTAGTGCGTTACCGTGAATTTGCCTGCACTGGTTCCGGTGCCGCCTGCAGTGGTAACCGCGATGGTTCCGGTCGCTGCGCCGGCTGGGACGAGCGCATCTACCTGCGTATCACTGATTACTTCGTGGCTGGTCGCCGCGACGCCACCGAAGGTTACTTTCGTTGTCCCGGTAAAGCTATTTCCGGTGATCGTGACCGACGTTCCCACCGGGCCGCTGGGCGGACTAAATCTTGTAATCTCTGGCACGACCACAAACTTGCCGAAGCTGGCGGTCGCGCCCGCGGTCGTGATGCTGATCGCCGCGCCGGTTTTCGCTCCGGCAGGCACGGTGGCCGTTACTTCCGTGTCGGACTTGACCGTGAAGGCGGCTGCCTTGCCGCCAATCGTGACCGCAGTGGTCTGAGTAAGACTGATGCCGGTGATCGTCACCAAAGTCCCAACCTTCCCGCTGGTGGGCGTGAAACTCGTAATCTGCGGCACCACGAGGAATGTGCGGTCGCCCGTCATCGTGCTGGTGAAAGTTTTTACCGTTACAACTCCAGTCTTAGCTCCGGCGGGAACAACCGCCGTCATGTAAGTATCGGAGATATTGTCGAATTTCGCTGCGACTCCGTCGAACGTCACCCCCGTGGCGGACGTAAAACCTTGACCAAGGATTTCAACCGTCCCGCCAACTTTCGCGGACCAGGTGACCAGTTTGACGAACGGTTTCAATCCCGTCTTGAGGCTATAGAAGACCGAACCGCCCAACGAGTTACCGGCCGTGTTGCCGTAGAAAATTCCGTTCGTGTGCAGCACCATAGGCGTCGTCGGAACGAACCCGTCGGTGCAGGCGACAACACAGAAGCTGTAAAGAAGCTTCTCCTTGCCCGCGGTCGTGATTTCGTAGAGTGCTCCATAACCAGCTTTTCCACCCTTGGAGGCCGTCCCGTAGAGGTTGCCGTCGGTTCCAACCGTCAGGGCCGCTATGGGAAGCAAGCCATCGCCCGTAACGCTCCCGAAGCTGTAGAGCAGAGTGTAGGTACCCGCTGGGGTTATTTTAAAGACCGTGCCGTAGTTGAACTTGCCCCCCTGATAGGTCGTTCCATAGAAATTTCCGTCGCTGTCCTGGACGAGAATTCCGAGCGGCCTGTAGCCGTCGTAGACGGTGCTGCTGACATACCCAGTGAACTTGTGCAGGACGGTGATCGTACCCCCAGCCGTCGCCTTGTACACCACTCCGCACCTGCACGTTGCATCTCCACCAAGTTGCGCGGTTCCATAAAAGTTGCCGTCGTTTCCCTGTGCCGGGAGGTTGGGGCTTGCGCCATTGGTGTAGTCGAACGGGTGAGGGCTCATGGCACCTTTGGTCGTGAGCTTGAAGAACGATCCGTACTGCCCATTGTATTGTTCCTCGGAAACGCCGTACATATTGCCGTCCTGCCCTTGCAAGGGCGGATAGTTCGGGGCGCTGTCGTCTTTGCCGTTGGTGAAGTCATATACCTTCGTCAGTGCTCCTGCGCGTGTGATCTTGAACACAGTTCCGGCACCATCTTTGCCACCGCCGCTCGTCGTCCCCCAGAGATTTCCGTCGAATCCCAGTGTCACGCCCCCCGTGGGGTAGCCGCCGGTGAGAGTGCAGGGTGCTGCTTCCGTACAAAAAGTGTAAATCGCGGAGTAGGCCCCACCGGTTGTCATCTTGTAAACGGTGCCGTAATTTGTAGTCCCGTTCGTTTGGATGGTGCTATACAAGTCACCATCCTGGCCCTGCGACAGGACACTGGGCCATGTGATTCCGCTGTCGTTAACGTCGGTGTTCGGATAGGTGTAGAGCATTTTGTAGGTCTGTGCATTCGCGGCCGCGACAAACAGTAGCGCCCCTGCGATCAGCGATAGAACGGTTCCACGGTGTTTCATAATGAACTCTCCTCAAGACGATATTCGGATGGATTTGTTGAGAAAAAGCGAATTAGACGGCTCGGCGGGCAGCTGCCATGGGGGAGACAATTCGGACTGAAGGCCGGAACCATCTCCCCGGCAAGTGACCGTGTCAACGTGAAATTGTTTTGAATCATCAGAACCCGGTGGCTCGCCGTTCCTGCTTCACCCTTGACTTGGCTATCCGCTTGTACAATTTGCGTGCTCGATACCCTGCTTCGTGGCACAATGTTTCCGCTTACCGAGCGGCCGTTGAGCAAGCAGTCTGCACCATCCCCCGCTGCGTGTCCTGACGGAGTTCTCAAGAATTCTAAAGAGTAGCTAAGTCTATGAATTACAAAGGAACTGCACGAGAAGTTGCAGAGTCTTCTGGACGCTTGTGGCGCTTTGCCGACTACGAATTTGACGAATTGGCGCGAGAGTTGCGAGTGAAGGGCAGGTCGGTGGAGCTGGAATCGAAGCCCTTGGACATCCTGCTGCAGCTTCTTCTCCACGCCGGGGAGGTCGTGACCAAGGAAGAATTGCTGGAATCCGTATGGCCGGATGTGATGGTCGTCGATGGTTCATTGGCGACGGCCGTGTCGAAACTCCGCAAGGCCATGGGGGACGAAGACCATCCAATGATTGTTACTGTTCCTCGCGTCGGCTACCGGCTGGCCGTGCCCGTCTATTGCAAGACGGTAGCGGCAGCGGGCTCCGACCTCGGATTCAAAGCCGGAGACCTGGTTCCAGGACGAGAGCAGTGGCGGCTCACCCGGCCCATGGATGTCTCCGGCTCCAGCGAAGTCTGGCTGGCAGAAAATCCCAAGACTCACGAACAGCGCGTATTTAAGTTCGCCGCCGACGGTGTACGCTTGCAAGGCTTGAAACGCGAGATCACGATTTCCCGTTTCCTACGGGAATCGCTCGGCGACCGGCCGGAGTTTGTACGCATCCTGGAATGGAATTTCGAAACACCTCCTTTTTTTCTTGAAAGCGAGTATGCTGGCCCGGACTTAGCCGAATGGGCGCTGGCGCACAACGGACTTAATAACATTCCGCTGGACGCTCGTTTGCACCTCCTGATTGATATCGCCCAGGCAGTGGCCGCCGCGCATGGTATCGGCGTGCTCCACAAAGACTTGAAGCCAGCAAACATCCTGATCGTGCACGGCATGGTTGTCGTCGGCGCCGATCGAGACCGGCAGATCAAAATCGCGGACTTTGGCAGCGCCTCTTTGTTCGATCCGTCGCGGCTGCACTCACTTGGAATCACCAACCTGGGATTCACTCGGACGGCTGGCCTCGACAACGATAATTTAACCGGAACCTTGATGTATCTCGCGCCCGAGGTTTTGGCTGGGCAATCCCCGAGCGCCGGTTCCGACGTCTATGCTCTGGGCGTCATGCTTTACCAGTTGATCATCGGAGACTTCCGTAAGCCGCTGGCGCCTGGTTGGGAAGCGGAAATTCAAGATGCGCTCCTGCGCGAGGATATCGCAGATGCGGCGTGTGGAGATCCTTCGAAGCGCCTTAATAGTGCGGCTGATCTGGTCGAGCGCCTGCTTACCATCGAGCAACGCCGCATCAAGCGCGACGAACTGGAAAATACAAAGCTCCGGGCACGGATTGCCGAACGTAAATTGGCGGTGTCCCGGGCGCGCCGTCCCTGGGCCGTTCTGGCTGTAATCGCGCTCGCGGCCGGATTGGGACTTAGCTTCACGCTTTATCGAAAAGCGGTTCGCGAACGTGATATCGCCAAGCGCCAAACCGCGATTGCCAACTCCATCAACCAGTTTCTATCTGAGGATCTGCTGGGACGCGGCAATCCATTTTCCAGCGGCAAATCCAGCGAGTCGCTCATGGATGCGATCAAGCAAGCGTCCCCCGGCATCGACCGAAAATTTAAAGACGAACCTCTGGTGGCCGCGCACCTTCACCAAACCATCGCGCGAGCTCTCGATAACCGCACCGACTATCCTGATGCCAGACAAGAGTATGACCGGGCCGCAGCTCTTTTCAAACAAGTAGATGGCGAATTGTCGCAGGACGCACTCATCGTTCAATTGCAACGAACTACACTGGAAGCTCGGAGCTACGAGAAGGACTCGCTCCCTCTGGCAAAGACAATCCTCGCACAGGAGGAAGCGCTGATCGCAAAACTTCCTCATCCGCGACCGGATGTGGCGGTCTGGTTGTCCTCGGCGCGAGGGATGGTCGCTCTCATTGAGAACAACGCTAAAGCCGCGGCAGAGAATTTCCAGGCGGCGGTGGACAACGCAGATGCTCTGCCGGAATTCGACGAGAGCGCTCGCTTGACCTTCAAACAAAGGCTGGCATTCTCCTATATACGCCTCGGCCAGGGAGCTAAGGCGGAGCAGTTGTTTCGCGGACTGATCGATGACTTCACGCGAGTTGCCGGCCCGGACAGTCCGCATGTCTTGCGGGTGCGCCTGAATCTGGCCCAGGCTTTCATGATTCAGAATAAACACGCCGAAGCGATTAAAGAAGCGAGCGCCATTTATCCGGAGTTTGTGTCGCGTCTGGGTCCGGACCACGAACTCACCTTGCAGTTACTTTCCACCCGCGCGCAATCGGAAGGCAGCCTTGAGCTGTGGGATGACGCGATCCGCGACGACTTGGCTATCCATGAACTGGCCGTGCGCAAGCAGGGACCGCTTTCCTTCTTCGCCGTCGCTACGCTCACTGATGCGGCCCTGGCCCAATGTCGTTCAGGGCGCAATCGCGAAGGCATATCTAACGCGCGCAACGCATATGAAACATCGACAAAAGCCTTTGGCTCCCACGCCGGTCTTACCGGCGCCACCGCCTACACCTTGGCAAGTTGCCTGATCAGCTTGGGTAAGTTGGAGGAACCCTCGAAGCTCTTGCCACAGATCGACGTGCCCGCAGTCGCGCAACTCACCGGCGACCCGGATTGGGGCGCGGACGTCACTCTGGCGCAAGCCGAAATCGCATACCGCAGAGGCAACAACGATGCAGCCCGCGGCTACGTTCAAAGCGTCGGCCCGGTATTCACGCGGAAGACCGCCGAGCCCTATCAACAACGCGCGTTCGAATCTCTGAAGGCGGCACTGGACAAGGCGCCGCTGCGAAATTAAGGTCTGGGGCGAGAGGAGACAGCGTGCGGAATGGTCAGACTCCAATCACTATAGAACTACCACCTAGAAATGAGCAGGCGGAATGCTCTGCAAGCCGCTGTCTGTGATACTTGTCGCCCGCTTTTGCTCGGTTCAATTCGCTCAAGTTTCTCACACGATTTCGAGCGATCCGACAGACTTGTCGCGCCCAATCTCTACGCTCCTCGACCAATTGCGGCAACGCGAAAAAATTCAGGTGACTTATCAGGACCCACGCTACAGCAATAGCGCCGACATCCAGGACGAGAACTTTCGGACTCCGAGCCCTTGTCTCGGCTGAAGGCTGTGTCGCCAACCAGTAAAAGTGTCCCAGGCTGCTGATCATCGTCTCGATGAGCCCGCCAGGGTATCCCTCAGCTTGGTCGCATCCCTGCACGGCCCGCTTCCGTTTCACTTGGTGCAGTCATTGCGGCCCCCATCCACGTTGGTGCATCGGAGATGAGTTCCGGAGCGCTCTGTTTCAGTCGCCGAACAATTGCTTTGCCATCGCGTCCGCGATGTCTCTGACCGGAGAATCATCTTCATTCGCGAGCACAATGATGACGACATGTTGATCCGTATAGCGCGCCTCGAAAGCGGCAAATCCAGGGTCCCCGCCTTCGTGATAAATCTTGTGCCGGGGCGAAGTTTCAATAAACCAGCCAGCTCCGTAGTTGCCCGGTGGGTGCGCCGTGAACATGAAGTCAAGCGCCTGCGCACTCAATAATCCGGGCGAATCCAGACCCTTGTTCCAGCGGAGCATATCCTCTGCGATGGTGTAGATTCCTCCGGCGCCAGTTTCCAGGCTGCGGTCAAAATATTCCCGGCGAATCAGAGTGCTGCCCTCGCGTGAGTATCCCTCCGACATTTGTGGCACGATGGCTGCCATGGTTGCAAACCCTGAATGAGTCATCTTCAAGGATTCGAAAATATCATGAGCCAGATAGGTTGCGTACGATTCTCCAGAAAGCTTCTCGACGATGTAGGCCAGCAAGTAGTACTCCGTGTTCCTGTATTTCCATGCGGTACCTGGCTGGAAACCCAGGGGGCGGTCACGAAAAGTCTTAACCTGTTCCTCCGTAGTGTAATGCGCGGCTTTACCTTGGTAGAAGTTCTCCCATTCGTTCTCGGGGAGACCCGACGTGTGGGTCAGTAGGTGATGGATCGTCATCCCCTTCCACGCTGGAGGGCTTTCCGGATAGTATTTGCTGACCGGATCCTCGACGTTCAATTTGCCTGCGTCGGCGAGCTGCAGGATTGCGGCAGCCGTGAATTGCTTGCTCAACGATGCAATCTCGAATTTCGTCTCCGGCGAGTTTGGGATCTGCCATCCTTCGACCGCCGCACCGTAACTCTTTTGGATAAGCACTTGGCCGTTTTTCTCGGCCACAATGGTCCCGCTGAAGTGTTTTGCAGGGGCAAGCCCCTTTACGTCAGAATCGGTCCATCCTCCCAAGTCCTGGGACCAGGAAAGCTGGGCTATAGTCAGCGCAGCCAGAAGAACAAGAATGCTTTTTGGTCTGATCATATTCAAGATTCCTTTTCATGGGTTGCCCCGACCCGTTTCCTCTTTGTACAAGCCCGGCCATGATTATCCCTGAAAGCGTCGGTTAGCAGGTGATATCGATCGTTAGGTCTTAGATCTGTCCCGACCCGGATGCTCTGAAGGTATCGCTCAACTGGTGGCGTGCGAACCTCGTGCCGCGTCTGCCGGAGTCGCCTCCCCAACTGCCGCCCATGGAAGCTCCAACTCTCGGCATCTGGTCCTCAAACGATCACTACCTCGACGGTGAACGCATGAAGATGTCGGGACAATTCGTGAAAGCACGGTGCCGCTACGAGCAGATTGATGACGCCAGCCGCTGGATTCCATTGGACGCGCCCGACCGACTGAACCAGTTCCTCATTGAGTGGCTGGGATGAAGCGAGAAAAAAATGGCATCGGAATGTTGGCCCCATTTACGGCACGTTGACAGCGTGGGGCTTCGCCAGTGCTTTCCGCCTCCCTCCTGGTTGCAGTACATGCGACAGGCCAGTGGAAACTAGCGCGGGGCGGTACACGCCATTGCCTGCATAGTGACATTTTCGATGCTGTTCCCACGTTGGTGTATCCGCCTTCGCGAACCAGGCTCTCTGAGCAACTGGCACCCGGTCAGTAGGTTGAGTCGGGCTCAGTCACTGAGTGGCTGCGGAAATCCGAAGCCACCAGCTTCCCTGATAAAATAAAACCGAAACTAGTGGGCGCGGAGAGATGGCCGAGTGGCTGAAGGCGCGCGCCTCGAAAGCGTGTATACCTTTACGGGTATCGGGGGTTCGAATCCCTCTCTCTCCGCCAGTTCTTTAAACACAATAGCTTAGGGGTCGTGGCTACCAACGGTGGCTACCAAATTCTCATTTTCCTTCGGTTCCCGTATTGGGAACTGAGGCGACGAATGAGAGTGAGTTTGTGGATTCGAGAGACCGCTGCTAAGGGCAAGCGCCGCTACATCAAACCAAATCGAAAGAAGAATTACCCAGAAGATACAGTCTACTGCCTGCGTTACACTGCCGAGGGCAAGCGTCGGTGGGACAACCCTCTGCGTAAATAGCCTGACCTCCGCTCTTGCAGCCAGGGCGACCAGGGAAGCGCCACTACTGTCAGCGCTTCCTGCCCTCGCATCTGCGCCGGCGAAGCCTTGACAAATCGTGCCTGATTCAGCCCGAGTCCGACCCCTTGGTTCTCGGCGACCAAATTGATGCCTTCCGCGATGATGCCATTTGTCACCTTGAGAGCGTGTTGTCGTCCCACAATATCGAAGAGAAGATCACGGACGGGGAGCGCTCCTGCTTCTTTGTCCGGGTTGCCGAGCAGGGTTACGTCGCGCAAAATCCGACTGACAAGCCGACCGTCTTCATCGTCCGGCACCACGTTCCGGAGAATTGGACGGTGGATTCGGACCCGCAACCCTCCAGCATGGATGGCTCAACGGCTTTGTTTCGATTAAACGCGGAACCGGGGCAAAGAGTGCGGCTGCACGTGGCATGCGCCGAAGCTACAGCATCAATCCAAACTAACCTGCGGTCGCGATCTCAAAACCCCAAGCCTCGGCGAGCAGACGGCGCAAACTTGCGCTAAGGTTAGCGACAACTACTAGCTTGTTGCGCTGGCTTGCGGTGGACTTCGGGCCTAAAATATGAGTCATACGTGGAGGTTCCCCCATGAGGACACAGACAATTCTGGCCTTTGCGTTGTTCTTGGCAGTTCAAGCTGTTTCTCAGGATGCGCCAAAACTCCCAGCACGGGCCCAATGCAAATTCTCTGACGGAACGAAAATTAGCGTGTCGTACTCCTACGAGCGCAAGAGCTATCTATTCACAACCGATGGAAGTCTCGTCACAATCAGAGGCGTTCGTGTGCCTTCCGGTGATTACGCCGCTTTGCCTGCAAAGAACCAAGACAACAACTGGACGTTAAGGATGAGAAAGCAAATCCTGAAAAAAGGCGATTGGGTGCTACCTCCGCTGCCCATGTCTGTCGCAACGAAGGCGCTACCAGCCGGGAGCCTCCCCGTTGTATTCGACCAGACAGGCGGAAGCTGCATGATGTATTGGAGGCAGAAGGACTCGAACTCGCTGTTGTCGCTTGAATTTACAAGAGAAAACACTGACATGCCAGTTTCCGACTAGGCAGTTCGATAGTTGGTGAGAGAGGCGCCGTGAGAGTCGCCGGACTTCTCCAGATTTGGGACTTCCAGAATGCTGCGCAATCGAGTTTTGGCCTCTTCCTTCTTACCAGCCTTCGCCAACTCCACCGCATCGGAGAAGTTTTGGAACCGTCCCGTCCTCCCGTCTAATTTCAATCCTGTACTAACACCCCATCGGCTGACAGGCAAAGAGTCGCTGCCGGATTGGGTCGGCCTCACTGCCCAACTGAGGAGAATCAGACTTAGAGAGTGGCATCATCATCATTGTCAGGAGTAGGACGTAACGCCTCACATTATTTTCCGCTGCCAGAGTTTTCATTTGTCTGATTAAGTTCTTCCTGGACGGAAACAATCGCGACGAGATCCTGGAATGGAGTGTGGATGAGGGTGGGATACGTGTGATCCCAGGCGCAGCCGGTGCAAGTCTCGCCCGTTAACTGGATCGCTCCACCGGCTTGCTGCACTGTGCTCCGCTGCGTTCTGCAAGTCTTGCTGCTGATCTGGGAAGGTTAGCTTCCCCATAGGAACCAAGCGGACTGGGGCATTGACTCAACGCAGCACAATGTTTTCCGGTTCGCTATCTCATCCCATCATCACTGCGAACCCTCGATGTGGCGAACCACGCCTTTAAGTTCAGCAATCATTGCTGAGAGCCTGTTGCGTGCAGGCTCGGGAATCACCACAGGATCGTATCGTGCGACGGGAATCGAAAGGCTCAACGCATCTTCAAGTTCGCACCGGGCATTTGTCAGTTTCGCGAGCACCTTGGTTCTACGTTCGTGGCCCAACATCAGTCTTCCTTCTGGGGGAAGAAAGGCTATGGATTGTTGCACGACGCTGGCAGGTTCGTCCATGACATTCTGTGCTCGTGCTCACAATCCAGGGCGCCGAGCCCGCTTTCTCATGGGGCATCACGCGGGGCCAGTTTCTCAGAAACCCGCTAAATACGGGCATGGTCCTATATAGCTATCTAGACTTCGCTATTCCGCCTCGCTACTCTCGAAAATCCAGCAAATCGTGCAGCATTGGAGCATATGAACCGAACCGTGAGGGTGTACCGCAGCGTCAAATGTGCTTCCGGTGCGTGGGGCACTGAGTCCGTCCCGGACAAGCTACTCAAGAACCTCAAAGACTTGCCCGAGGGTGAGGGGAACTATTATCTCGCCTACTACGAAGGCAAGCATCGCCAGATGCCGCCCCTGGGCCGCTTCGCCGATGCAGCCAAGCAAACCAGTGGCAAGTGGATCAAAACCTGCTCAATCCTCACGACGATCGCAAATGCGGTGCCCTCAGCCGTCCACGACTGAATGCCCGTCATCCTCGACCCAGAGGGCTATGATTTGTGTCGGCCCCGGTGTGAGGGATGTGAGCGTAGCGTCCGAAATGCTGAAGCCCTTTGACGTCAGGCTGATGCGGTGCTATCCCGTTAGCACTCGTATCAACCACGTCATAAATGATGATGAGGAATGTTCACGACCTGTGGAATTCGCAGCGCCTCAGAATCGCCTCTTTTCGTAGAGGGACCGTTTGGATGGTTTGCCGACGGCTCGCGTCAATTCTCCGGCCAGATCGTAAAGTCCCGGAATGCCATCCGGACGATCTTGCCGTTCATTTCCCGCAACGCCCCGTTTAATTCCAACAGGTGGGCACGGCCCAGTTCCAGTTCGTGCTCCTCTGGCTGATAAACGGTTCCAATCGGATAGTCCAAATACGCCGTCTGCGTCTGTTCAATGTGGTTGCCGAGAACGTGCGTGACGACCTTCGCGTGGGTGAAATTAACCAGCCGTTGAATGCTGAGGGCAAACGCAGCTGCGTCGTCCACATAGAGTCGTCCCGGATACAGACTGTCGCCTGTGAACAGAATGCCTGTTTGACGGTCGTAGACCGCAATGGATGAGGCTTCATGACCCGGAATTGGAATCACATCCAGAACCCGGTTGCCGAGATCATAGGTCACTCCATCGGTAGGCCAGTTCCGAAAACCAAAGAAGGCTTGAACAGCACTCAGCTTCGGCTCCACAACCGTAGTGTGCGGAAGAGATTTCAATTCTTCGTCGCCAGAAATGTGATCGCGATGAGCGTGAGTGTGGGCTACGACCAGCGGAATGCTGTCCCGATTGTTCCGGGTCAACCATTGATCAATCTGGCTCGTTACGGCGCGAGCAACGTCAGTTTTACCCGCGCCCGTATCAAGCAACAGTGCCTTGTCCTTTCCGAAAAGCAAGTATAGGAAAGGTTTTTCATAATTCGAGCAGCCCGACTCACGAAAGATGTGGAGGTCTTGATTGTACTCGTGGACTTGGAACTGCGGATTAGCAGCGCACTGTGGCCCGCTGATCTGCCAAGTTCGAGGCAAAACTCCAGTTCTCACTCCCCCACCATTCGGTTGCGGGGCTTGTGCCTCGACCTGAAAACAAGCTGCAAACAGGAGAATGAGGATTGGGGTCGGGCAGAAGTAGTCGCTCAGCTTCATGTCGCCAGAATTATACCCTTGGGCAGGAAGCTCGCCGATGTGCTCGGGTTGTTGCATGCGAGCCCGAGACCTCCGGTCAGGGGCGCATCTTTTCGAAACTCGCAAATCAGACGCTCTGTCTCCAGAAGATCAAGCGGGTTGCCAGTTGCGAGAGTCTACAAGAGATGTGAAAAGCTCACACCCTGACACTTAGGTCGAGTAACTGTTATCTTTTTGCGTATGCTGATACTTCTGCTCCTGCTGATCGCCACTTGCGGAACTGTTCCTGCTCAGAATTCCAGCGTGGAATCGAACGTGCCGCACCCGGGAGTGAAGGAGGTTCAGGTTTCATTTGCTTCCATAAGGACGTCCGCGACGATCAAGGTTGGCGGAACCGCCGACTGGGTTTTGATAGCCGATGATGCAGTCTGGGTCGCCAGCACAAAGCCATACGGCGTGCTGCGAATTGATCCGGCAACCAACAAGATTGTTGCGACCGTAAAGGTCTCCGGAGAGGCGTGCTCTGGTCTGGCTTCCGGCTTCGGCAGCATTTGGGTTCCGGTCTGCGGCAACAAACCTGCTCTTATCCGAATCGATGCCACCAAGAACACGATCACAGCGAGCCTCCCGATAGCGCCAACAGGCTCGGAGGGAGGGATCACGACTAGCGGCGACAGCGTATGGATGGCGGCAGACAAGAACGATACGCTTACTCGAATCGATCCCTCCACTAACAATGTGCGCCAGAAAATCTCAATCCCACACGGTTCCTACAACCCTATTTTCAGCGATGGCATTGTCTGGATCACCGGAATAGAGAGCAATGTTCTGACGGCAGTGGATGCCGTTACTGGCAAAGTGTTGGAGTCGGTGGCAGTCGGGCCGAAGCCTCGCTTCCTCACTTCTGGCGGGGGTTCTATTTGGACGCTGAACCAAGGGGACGGAACCGTTAGCCGGGTTGATGAGAAAAGCAGGAAAGTGACCGCGACGATTCAGGCGGGGATACCCGGCGCAGGTGGCGACATCGGCTACGGAGCCGAATCTGTTTGGCCGACAGTGTTTGGTGTGCCGCTTACCCGGATCGATGCCACGTCTAACAAGGTCGTGAGGCAGTGGGTTGGCAAAGGAGGGGATTCTCTGCGCTACGGATTCGGTTCGATCTGGATCACCGACTACAAGAAAGGATTGTTGTCGCGAATTGTGACTGAAGAACTGCTGACGCAATAGAACCAAAGTTTGACGAAACGCGCTCACGAGCGGCAGCAAACTCCGAACTGTTGCCAAAGGCGGAACCACGGGCTATGCGCGAGCATTTCGTCGTGCCTTCGATTGGCGGCAGAGATGTCGCTTGCGTTGAGTGGCCTAATGTCTGGAGCTTCGAACATTTCCTGTAGCTGCTGAATCTCGTCAATGATGCGTTCAACGTCCATTCCGTCCTAATATCCGACATGAGCGTGGGAAACGTCAACTTGGCGGTATCGATCTTTCCTGAGCGATTCATGCGCGGCCAGTCGATCCGCCAGCACTGCTGGTGCGGTGGTCGCGGTACTCGACGCTAGAATGTTGGTTGATGTTTAAAGTCGCTAGCTGGAATTTGAACTCTGTTCGCTCTCGGTTGACCCATGTCACGGCATGGCTGAAAGCTCGCGAACCGGATGTTCTGTTGCTACAAGAATTGAAGGGAACGGAATTCCCGTCCGAAGCCTTCAAGTCGCTCGGCTATGAGAGTATCGCGGTGACGCAGAAGGCCTATAACGGGGTTGCCATTCTGTCGCGACATCCGATGAAGACCATTGCTAAGGCTCTCGTTGGAGACGATTCCGACAGCCATGCGCGGTTCTTGGAGGTTATCATCAAGGGCATCCGCATCGTCAATATCTATCTTCCCAACGGCAATCCGGTAGGGAGTGACAAGTTTGCGTACAAGTTAGCTTGGATGGATCGCCTGAATCAACAGATGATTAGATGGAAGCAGGACGATGTGCCGGCGCTAATAGGAGGCGACTTCAACGTGATTCCTGAGGACATCGACTGTCACAAACCGTCATCGTGGGAGCACGATGCTTTGTTTCAGCCGGAGCCGCGAGCCCGATATCGTGCCATGTTGAGTATGGGCTATACGGATGCGTTCCGCTCGTTGCACGTGGGCGAAATTGGACACTTCACGTTTTGGGATTACTTTCGGCAGGCGTTTCAAAACAATCGAGGGATACGAATCGATCACTTCTTACTATCCCCAACGCTGGCAAATCGACTCCAAGGCTGCGAGATCGATAAAGGGCCGAGAGCGCAGGAAAAACCGTCTGATCACACCCCCATAATCGTGACGCTATCTGATCTGCCATAATCTCCCAATGTGCGGGCGCCCCCTGGCTGGCATTTTTCTCTGTCTCTGCCTTGCCGCCCCCGCATTTGCGCAAGGGGCGGATTCGAGCAGTCTCGAAATCTACAACGGCTGCGGAATGGAGGGGGATGCCCGAAGTCCCGGCGTTCAGGCACTGAACCGCCTAAAGAACCGCTATACCGCTCCCCAGCAGTTCGACCCGGCGATCACGCTCGCCGCCATGCTGGCTCCCGGCAGGGACACGGGGCGATGGAAGTCGAAGCAGGGAGCCGAGATCATCGGCTATGTATCTGATGTGAAAGGCGGTGGGATCGAGAGCACCAACTGTCATGCGCGTGCTGCCGAGCAACGCGATAC
>DATNLE010000162.1:0-36428 GCA_035603035.1 Candidatus Acidiferrales bacterium
TGTGGACCGGGTGCAGGAATTTCGGAAATGCATTGAATGCTTCTTGTGCCAGAATGTGTGCCACGTGCTCCGCGAGCACGAGGAAATGGACCATTTCGGGGGACCGCGGTTCTTCGTCCGGGTCGCGGGGCTCGAGATGCATCCTCGCGATTCGAAATCCCGGGCGCGCATGCTCAAGGAAGACCTCGGCATCGGTCTGTGCAACATCACCAAGTGCTGTACGGAAGTGTGCCCGGAGGAAATTCACATTACGGATAATGCGATCATTCCGTTGAAGGAGCGTGTTGTCGACGAATTTTACGATCCCGTGCTCATGCTGGTGCGGAAGATACGAGGGGCAAAATAAAGTACGGCAGCACGACCAGAATCGGGTGGACGCTAGTGGAGGTTCTATGGAGTTCAAGCTGAAGACCATCTCGAAGGCCGGTATTCCGGAAGCCGTCGCAAAAGCGGAGCTCTACCGCTCGCTCAATGAACCGGAAGAGGCTGAGTCGATCTGCCGCGACATCCTCGCAGTCGAGCCCGAACACCAGTTGGCGCTGCGGCTGTTGGGCCTGGCGATCACCGATCAGTTCGGTGGAGACGCATCGGATCGCTCTGGCGAAGTGGAAAAACTTTTTCAGAGACTGGCCGAGCCCTATGAACGCCTCTACTACACAGGCCTGCTGCATGAACGACGGGCCAAAGCACAAATGCGCGTAGGGCGCACGCCGCACACGCTTGCTCCGCTTTTCGCCGAGGCGATGCACTGCTTCGCGGAAGCCGAAGTGATTCGTCCCACGGGGAACGACGACGCTATTCTTCGCTGGAACCGTTGTGCCCGGCTGCTGCAAAGCCATCCCGGCTTCGTGGAAGAGAAAGAGTCCGAAGCTTTCGACGCTATCGATAGTTCACCAATCTGAACTTACTTGATGATCCTCCAGCTGCTCGAGAACTGTCGTTCTGTCCTCGCTTGGCTTCACCTTCCTTCTTCAGAACTCGGTAGTACGCTCGTATGGACCGAAGTGGGTCTCGCCAGCTGACGGCAAAGTTATGGTCCCGGCCGGACTCTGGTCGACGCTGCCCAGCAGGCGGCTTCGGGGAAGTTGCACCTCACTGCATCTGGAGTTAGAGACATTGTCCCTGGCGTGTTCACCGGCGGTACTCGCAAAACACTCGAAGCCGTTTTCGCTGATCGATTGCATCTCGGTTGGCGTCGACCGAATGCAGCGGAATTTCGCGGCCGATGCGCAAGCAGGTGGAGGCTTGACAGAAAAGTGAACTCAGCGACGTCAGGGCGAAGGTGGTCATTGACGAGGCATTCGTGGAGGGCAGGCTCGAAGCCCCCAAACACCTTGCTCGCAACCTGCATGACCTCTAACTCCGGGCCGAAGTAGGAGAAATTCCAGCCGCGCACGATCTGGAGTCTCTCGCATGCATTTACCTCGGCATTCAAGGAACTGGATCCCATCCCGCAATTCAGGGCGACAGCCAAGCTGGGCGAATTCCTGAAGCCCGGTTCGCGCAATCGTTCTAGCTTGTGGGCGGTCTCGGCCATGCCTTCCCGATCCCGACAATAATCCCTCCTTCCGACGGCGTAGTCGGGGAGGAAAGCAAGTGGTGCTCTTTCACTCTTTCTTTGAGCCGACTATCGCGGAGGGGACTTTAACTTCCCGCCAGGGACCAAGAGGTCTGGCGGCGCCACAGCGTGTTCACAGACTTGTCTTTGCCCTCGATTTGAGGGCTGGTTTGCGCCAGTTCCATTCATTGCATGGTCCGGCCCGCCGACGGCGTCTGCGAGACGACACTGGCGAACAATGCTCGCTGGAATTGCGCTGTCCTTGGCAGACGACTAAGGGGTCCAGTTTTCTTGTGAGTGTCGAGGAATCGCTCGGACGGGCTCAGCCGTGCTGACGTGATATTCAGGGCCTGACGGAGCGGCCAAACCGGTAGGTAAAAGACACGCTTGCATAGGAGGGTATGCGCACTCCCACAACTTCCTGGATATCGGAGGGATAGAAGTTTTCCGTTGTCTGCCCGGTGTAACCGTGTGCGATCAGGAAGTTCACGCCGGCATCCAGGCGTCCATTCATGAAAGGACGAACCACAGCGCCGCGAAACTCCTTCACTGGAGTTCCGGTGCACTGGGCAATCAAGTTGGGCAGGCATCCAGTGCCTAACGGTTTCGCGCCTACGTATTCGAACTCCCCTCGCGCTTGCAAACGAAAGGGAAGCTTCTGAATCGTTCCCAGCAGATCGAAGATCGTTCGCGGCGCTTCCGGAGTCGGTTCTCCCGAGTCCAGGTCACGAGCGTCGGCCTTCGAAAAGGTTGCCAGAACGGATCCATAGCTGAAGTTTTGCCGAATCGTGAAAGACATAAAGCGAAGGCGACTGGGCCCTTGGTTGAATTGTAGCCCGGTATCAGGGTCAATTTTTGCCAGTTCCGCGCTGCTGGTGACGTGGCCTAGAGTGAGTCGCAGGTCGGTTTTGTGAATAGTCCTGCTCGTGACAAGCTGACAGGAGTGCGACGTCGCCACCGGCGTTCCCCCAGGAGTTCCGGTCCCGATCCGCGGGTCTTCCGTAAAGAAAGCCTGGCCGAAGCTGAGGGAAAACAGCGGAACATACCACGATTGCTTGGGGAGGAAGGAAACCGTGGCCTTCGGCGAGTTCACGCCCACCCACTTTTGAAACGAGTTCTGCGACCCCAGCAGATTGTCGTTATCGAAATTAATTTCGTCGCGGCGCCAGCCGAGATAGTAGCGCCAATAGGGGGACAAACCACCTTCGGCAGCAATATAAGGTGTCACCGATCCGATCGTGACGTTATTTCCGTCCACGGGAGTGAAGGGGCCGTAATAGGCAGGAGTGGTGGGATTAAAGAATCCGTAGTGGTCCAAATCATCGCGTCGCGGCGCTTCGCGCTCGTAGTCGAGCCCTCCGAGCAAGGAAAAATACTCGGCAATCTTGTTCACATAACTCGCGCTGCCGCCGGCCACGGTGCGAAACTCGCTCTGGCGGATCAGGCCCTGTCCAAAATCCGAAAACAGGGAAAGATTGTAAGTGCGAAAAAACCCGGAGAGCTCCAGTTCCTGGCCTCGGCCGAGTTGCCACACGTCGTTCATGGCTACGAGTGCTGTGTGGGTCTGGTCTTTCTGCCGCGGGTCGATCGTGTCGCCGTAATTGAAGAAGTTGGTATCAGCGGAATTCAATGCAACCAGGGGTACCAGTCCCGGAACATAGGAAAAACCGTAGTATCCAACTCCAAACAGCGTGAGCCGATGGTCGCCGAGGTGAAACGCTCGCTCGCCATTGAATTTGTTCTGTTGCCGGTGTTCCAGCCGATCCAGAAATCCATTGCCATAGGAGGCTGAGAACGCCACCCACGATTCGGGAGTGGGGCTTAGTCCCGCCACAACATCAATGTCCCGATAGTCTCCGGTAACAGTGATAAACGGATCGAGGCGAGACCGCAGTCCATAGGTCGCCGCCAGATTGACGGAATGGTTTCCTTCCCGAACATTGAACGCCCCGCCATCAACCTGGACGCTTTCGAGAACCTCCGGAATAAATATGTTCGGATCGGAATAGCCATTGCCATGGGCATTGGCCGACAGATTGTTAGGCACGAGATAGCTGCCCACGGCGATGTACTGCGCAATGGGTTCGCCGTGATCTCCCGCAACCCCCGGCGCAAAGTATTGTGGCGCTTTGATCCCGCTGGAGGCGGTTTCAATTGGGTAGCCTGGAATCGACACGGGTGCGCCGGGGCGTCCGGGATTCGCGTCCAGCAAGTCCTCGCGAACAAACACCTTCTCCGCGGGATCGGGGGAGAGCACATCCGTGGAGTCTACATCGGCAGTAACGGTCACGATCTCCACGCGGGAGGAAATCTGGCCCATCCGGATTGTGATCTCAGGATTTCCGCTCGAATGAATGCTCTGGGTCACGATGAGCTGTCTGAATCCTTCGGCATCAACCCTGATGTCGAATTGACCGGCGGACGCTGCCTTAATTTCAAATCGACCATCCGGCCCGGACGTAGTTTGGCGCAAAGCTTGACCTTTTCCCCCGGAATCGTGGCGGACGAGCTGAACCGAGGCGTTGGACAGTCCATTCCCCTGAGGGTCGGTGACTTGGCCCCTCAACCCGATCTCCTGGGACGCAAGAGGAACAGAAAGCCCAGTCAGCCACGCAACTAGAATTGCAAGGTTTTTCCAGTGTGAGAGCATGGTCCGCCGATCCTAACGTGGGGCGCTCGGCGCTGAGAGTCGGGCCAGGACAAGCTGCGCATGTTCCGATCCGATCGCGTGCAGCGCCACCGCTTCGTGTAAATAATTCTCCGCCGCGGCCCGGTCGTGCAGGTTCAGAGCGATCTCGCCGGCATGCGCAAAGATTTTCGAATCGCGGATTCCGACCGCCAGGGCGGCCTCGATCTGCTTGCGAGCCTCCACGTCCTGGCCGTTGACGTGTAGCGCCCAGGCGTAAGCGTCGAGTGTGTATACGTCATGACGCCAGGCGTACTCCTGCTTTGCCACCTCCAGAGCCTTGGCGGGCTGGCGTGCGTGATCTGCATAGTAGAAGATCAGTTCGCGGTTGGAATTATACTTACGGACGGACTCTGCCAGTGATTTGCTTTCGAAATCGGCAAATGCCTTCTTGGCTTCGGTGTCGCGGCCCGCTAACTGCAGCGCCTCGGCCAGATCATAGAGATGTTCGGCATGGGTTCCGCCCTGATCGCTTTGCTGTAACAGGACTACCGCGTCCTCGTAACGCTTCTGCGTGAGGCGAACCTGACCTAGATTTTCCAGGGCTGAGGGATATTTTGGAAAATCTCTCAACGCCTGCTGGATGAGTTTTTCCGCCGCGTCGGCGCTGCCGGAAGCCAACCGAAGGTGGCCCATCTGCGTGAGTATCGATACACGTTCTAAAGTTTCGGTCGGGGCTGTCGACTGATAAGCCAACTCCATCAGTTCATAAGCACCCTCCGTATCCCCGAACAGCTCGCGCAGATGGGCTGCCCGAGTCAGGGCAGGCAGATTGCCGGGACGAAGATTGAGCATCCACTGGGCAGCGGTCTCCGCATCGCTGTAATTGCCGAGTTCCACGTCCGCATCGGTCAACAGGCCGTAGACGATAACATCATCGGGAACTCTCTGGTTCAGCATCTTGGCAGCCTCCAGCGCGGCAGGATATTCATGTTCGCCGAGGAGGATCGAGACTCGTATTTTTGCGGCGTCGAAATTGTTCGGAGCTATTTCCAATGATTTCCGTACCGCGCTCTCAGCTTGAGCGTAGAAGCTAACATCGGCCGTCTCCTGGGCGCGACGAACCAGCGCCGCCGCGAGCAGGTTGTAGCCCGTGCATTCCGTGGGCTTATCCCTGATAGCTTTGCTGGCTGCTGCGATACTTTGCGCCGCCGGTGAAAGGTCCGTAATTGCGGGATCGGTCATGCTTTGAGCGGCGGCGAAGCTAGCGACCATCATCACGCACAGTAGCGAAATAATTCTTTTCATAACCTGCCTCATTTTCGAATTCGAAGAGAAAATCGTGGCCGCCGCGTACACGACGGCCACAAGGGTTGGCTAGTTCACGGGGCAGATGCCACCGGGTTGTCCGGTGCAGCCCGCTTGTCCGGGTCCAGTATGGGCGCTGTTGCGTCCACTGTTAGCCGGCATTACGTAGGGGAACGAATTGTTGAAGCCTTCGGTTTTTGTGTTTACGCCATCTCCGAGCGCCAACCCGAACTTCGTGGAATCCACGAGGATGCCTTCGATAGCTCGGAGCGAGATGTCAAAAACATCGTCTATCGGTCTGCGTCCGTTGGGGTAGCCAGCCACGTCGCCGGCGATGAAGCCGAGCCGCTTCTGACTGGCGACGGGAGTTGGTGGAATGCCCGTATTGAGTCGCAGAAGATCAGCTACCGGTCCCGCATCGCTTGGGCCGCACCCCGGACAAATGGGAGCCTCGTACTGCACCAGAAGCAGCAAGTCCTTGCGAGGATTGGGTGGAACCGGAACCCCCAAGGAGCTCAATACGCCCGCCGCCACTGGATCCAGAACGAAGTTCGCGAACTGTGAGTCGTGAATGGGAAAGTCCATGCTGAAACGGTCCTTGGAGCCAGTGCCGATGACCGCTTCGTTAATCAAGGCATTGCCTTCACGGTTCACCTGCTGAAGTGGGCCGAAGTTTTCCTCTGGGTCCGGCGAGCGCCGCACCGTGATTTGGCGGCGTGCCGTGCTGCCATAGGTTCCGATGACAGCTTGCTTGTGGCCCGCAGAGTGGATCTGGCCGTCCACGGTTAGCATCGTGATGGGGACCTCCAACACAATGGAGTTGACGTTGTAGCCGCCCACGGCATCAGGCGCGTAGTTGTGGGTATTGTCAGCATCGATAGCCGGCGATAGGATCGGCCCGGTTCCAGCGCGGAAATTCACCGAGTCAAAAAAGGCCCCCAAGTCGATAAAGAACGGGTCATCCGCGGTTCCCGCCCATACCGTGATTCCGTCGCCCAGGCTGTTAATCCCCTGGTTGAACAGCGATGGGTAATCCGGCATGGTCAACGGACCTACGTTCGAGGGAACGGCATAAAGCGTTTGCCCGCCGTTCAGGACGGTTGATTTGCCATTCTTGATCATGGTTACGGTGTAGGTTTGGATCAGGCTCAAGCCCTCCGAACCAGTGCCGCTCAGTGCCGTGATCGGTGGAATCCCGGCGATACCGCCAACGAATCCGGTGAATAACTTGGGATCGCGGATGTGAGTGTTGAAGCGGAATTGGAAGACGACGTCCGGAATTCCGTCCTGGTTGTTGTCAATGAGCATCTGATAGACCACATTGGGATCGAAGGGGAAATAGTTGGGTCCATTGGCGGGCTCCAGGAGCGGGTCAACGTTCAAAATGAAGGTGACTTTTTTGGGATTGTTATAGCTGACAAAGGCGTACCAATCGGTAACGTCTGCGCTACGGTCCAATGCCGTGATGGGCGCTTCGCGATGGCTCGACGCAAACAGGCTGGAAGATGCCAGCATGCACAGCGACACCGCGAGGGTCACGATTGACTTCAGTTTTTTCATTGAAATGCCTCTTTGCAGAATTCGTTGACGTCGCCACGGATCGAAATTGCTCGTGAGTTAACCGTGGTTGCGGTTAATCTGGCTAGTCCACGTACCCCATTTACGTTGCCACTGCGGCAAACGGATTTCGCGAATGACGAAACATTTGCGGCGCTATCACGGATACAGCTTTGCCTGGTTTTTGGCGCAAAAATGTGGAAGCGTCAGTAGTATCGAAGATGGCTAACGAAGGCAGACATGCGGAGAGAATCATCTCGATCCCCGACACGCCAGCCGATTCATTGCGGGATCCAGTGCACCTGGGACGTGAATAGCCCGTCGACAAAACCGATGTGGTAAACCAGGAAGATGCCGAAAGCCATGCTCGCGAAACCAGAAATCGTGCTCAGGTGCCGATTGATCTTAAAAAATTTCTTGCCGGTGTAAACCAGAGGTAATGAAATTGCTGCGGTCATGAGCATCATTCCCACCATTGTGCCGAAACCAAAAACCAGCAGGTACGCGGTTGACCAGAGCGGACTCTTGATGGTGGAAAGGACTAACAGGGCGACCGCAGCCGAACCCGCCAAGCCGTGTACGAGGCCGACCACTAGAGGTCGAATGGTCTGGTAGAGTCCGAGTTTTCCGATCGTCCTGTCAAGGAAGAACTCAATGCCGCCTGACACTCTTTGCTTTATCTTACCGGAGTTCTCGGAGATGCGATCTACGGAAAGGGCTGGTTGTGGCGTTGCCGGAACACTTTTCGTCGGAGCAACGCGCTCCGTAATCCAACGCATGACGCCGGTCAGATTCAGTACCCCCAGCAGGATAAGCATTAAGGCGACCGAAAACTCCATGGACAGCCCGAGACGGGGCGGGATGACGACACCGAAAATAATGATCGCGGATCCCACGAGAAAGATCGTCAGCGTGTGTCCGAGACCCCATAGCAACCCAATCGTCGCCGAGCTTCTGACCGACTTTTGACGGCTCACGATGGTGGTTACTGCCAGCACGTGGTCTGGGTCTGTCGAATGCCGCATTCCCAGAAACAATCCCAGCAGAATTACGGTCACGCAAGGAACCAGTTTGTCTTTGGAGAGAAAATCATGGGAACGAAGGCCATGCCAAATCTGAACGGATGCGACAGCCGATGCTGTTATGCCAACTCCTAGCACCACCATGAATGCAGATGACAAAAAGGGAAGATAGCGGAGGGCAGTATTACCAGCCGGGACACGCGAAGACATCACGCGTTTGGCATAGACCATGGTTAGGCCGACAATCACCAGCACCGCTGCCAGTCCAAGGCTAAACGCGGTGATCAAGAACAGCCCGAAGCCTATCCGGTGAAGCGAGAAAGCACTCAATAGCACGACCAGCGCCGCCGGACAAGGCACGATTCCTCCGGTAATACCCAGCATGCAGAGTTCACGCAATGACAGGGCGCGCTCGACCGGTTTCGAATCGCCTGGGATCACAGCACGACCCGCCGGCGCCGTGGGCGTGGCTTGCTTGAACATCGAGAGGAACCAGTGCGAATGCTGCTCTCCCGGGGCGTGGGAATGCTCTCCGGTCTCTCCGGTCCAGTGTCTGAGGAAAATGAAAATACCAAGTCCGGCAACGCTCAGACCGGAAATTGCTCCAAGCCATGGATAGAGCTGCTCGGGAACAATGTATCGTGATGCATAGAGGGTCAGAGCGCCTAACAGATATACGCCCGCTGTGTGTGCAGCGGTGACGACGATTCCCAGCAGCACCGCATGTCTTGCCGTACCGCGTGATCCTGCAAGGTAGGCAGCAACGATGGTCTTGCCGTGTCCCGGCTCCAGCGCATGAAGCGCACCCAGACCTGCAGCGATCAGAGCAGCCGAGAATAATACCCAGAAGCTCAGTTTACCCTGCGTCGAGATCAGTTCGGTAAAACGACTGCGCGGCGTATTCTGCGCGTGGGCTGCGAGGGACAACGGAGCAAGGGTCGGCGCCGCGACGCCGCTGGGAGTTGAACGCTCGGCGCTCAGGTCAAACGATGTAGTTGCACCGGGCAATCGGCCCTGTCCTTGATGCGCTCGCGGACGTGCGACTGCGGGTGCCTGGTGTGCCGCGCTTGTACCCTGAGACATCGTCCGCCGGGAAAAACTCCCAATGACTGCGGCTGAGGTGCTCTTCTCCGTTCCAGACAGTGAAGTCCTGAAGCCGACCAGAGCAGATAGTTGCTGTGGGGGACTATTCAACGCATCGCTAGAGTAGTTGGTCAGTTCCTGGCTGCGATCGGTGGCCGGAGCGGAACTGCTCTGAATTGCAACTCCGTCGCCGAGAACCACGATTTCCTTCCAACCTGTCCGCCCCGGAAAGTTGCTATCGAAGTAGGAAAGTTTGTGAGCGCCCGCGGTGACATCAAGTTTTCCTCGGAACACAAACTCGATTTTCATGGTTTGCAGACCGCCGGCGCCGTCGGCGAATGCCACCTGGTGAGATATCGTATCCAGCCTGAGAGCCTGGCCATCGTTCTCTAACGAGAGTCCTTCCTTCAAGAGTTGCTCCTGCCCGTTGAGATAGCGGGAGGCGCTAGGGTCATCAGCCTTGGGAGTAATGTTGAACTGCCGAATCTCCTGAAAAGTGGGAATTTCAGCCATATCGATCAGATACCGAACCTCAACTTCCCCTCGCTTGATTGTGACCTTCGAATAGTGATTGACGCTGAAATTTCCCATGGGATGGGCGAAGGAGGTCGCGGAGCTCAAGATCAGGCCAAACAGCAAGAAAATGATTTCCGACCGCCGACGACTGCTCCTGGCGCTATCATTGCGCATTGTTTGACCTCAAATCCCGGTTATGCGATTGGGCGATATCTTCTAAAGTTCGGCTCGCCACTTCGGCGTCAAAAATGTGGAAATGCGGGTTTGTTCTTAACGCACGACTGAGAAAGTCTTCCGCAGTCGAATCCTTGGCCAGGCTGTGATAGATCATGCCGGCATGAAACAGGAGCAGAGAATCGTTAGTGTGCAAAGCAAGGGCTTTGTTTATCGCCTCGGCTGCTTCCTGAAATCGGCCGTTCTTGTAGAGAACCCACGCCAGGGTGTCCCAGGTGTAAATGTCGCGCCGGATTTCGAGTTCCTTTCGGGCAAGCTCCAGCGCCTCCGGAAGCTTGATCCCTTGATCTGCGTAGAACAGGGCCAGTTCCCGATTGGCCAGCACTTGATTTAACTTGCTGAGGTGTCCGATGTACTCTACGAGGTCATACTGCAGCTGAGCGTCGTGCGCGCGTCCCAGTCTCTTGTAAACGTCGCCTAACTCGGCCACGTACACCGGAAATGGAATGATGGCAATCGAGCGTTGGTAGAGCTTTATGGATTCTTCCAGTTTTCCTTGCGCGGCCCGAACCTTCGCCAGGCCGGCCAGGGAGCGATAGTGATTGGGATCGGCGGTTATGCCCGACTGATAGGACAAACCAGCGTTCTCCAGATCGCCGGTTTGAAAGTAGCGCTCGCCTATTTCGAAATAGAGCCATGCGAGATTTTCTCGAGGAACATTGGTTTGAAGCCCGGCCGCGATAGCACTCTTCATCAGCCGGATGGCCTCCGCGGAGTCTCCACGCAAGTAGGACAGATACGCCATGCGACTATCGCTCATGTAGGCGAGGGCCAACGGGGATGCGATCATCCGACCAAGGGCCTGCACGCTGTGATAGGCCGTTGCCGCCTCCTCGTAATCGCCCATATCGGTGTAAGCGTCGCCTTCGATGGCGAATGCCGCCAGATTTCCCGCGCCTGTGCCGATCGCCTTTTGCGCAAAGGCCAGGGCGTCGGAGAAGCGATGTTCGCCCATGTAGACCGATGCCATATGAACCAGAGGATCGGAGGCTCGGAAATCTTGCGGTGCCAGCGCGAGCGCCTTCTTGAGGGTTTGCTCGGCCAGGTCGTAATAGGCAATGTCGCCGGTCTCTCTGGCCTTCTGAAAGAAGGCGGATCCCAAGCCGTCATACCCTGCGTAATCGCCCGGCGCCTCCTTCACGTGATCCTGCAAGGCCTGAATCTGCTTGTCGGTCTCCGATGTGTGGCCGAGGCGGTTCTGCTCGACGGATTCAAGAGGCGCAGTCTGAGGCCATACTGATGCGGCACAAAGGATCAGAAGAACTAGTAGCCATTTGGCCATTCCAACCTCACTCGGTTGCAAATAGACGATTTGACTTTGGTGAACACGCGCGTCGCGAAATTGCCGCCAGCGTCCAGCGCGTTCCCAAGGCTTTAGGTCTACAAGTGAAATACGGGCAGGAGGGAAAATCGGATTTCTGGCCTCTGCCTTTCTTACCTGGTCTTTGCCGTTATGCCCAGATCCGTACCTTCCTGGAACGTCCTCCCATACAACCTGGAGTTTGACACTCTGGACGGGCAGAAATGCCAGGAGTTCGCCGCTACAATCTCCGCTATCCATGAACCACGAACCACTTGAGGGAGGAGCGAATTTCGTCATCGGCTTTCGGCCTGAGCTCTGGCGCGATATTTCGGTCGGCTTCGGCGCATTCCCGATTCATGGTTTGTCGGTCAAAGAAGTAATGACCAGCATCGCTGCTGCTCTATATAGAGCAAACGGACGGGCGCGACCGAGTTGTGGTGGCTGAGACGGTGACGACTACCGATCTCAAGTTGGCCGCAACGGCCAGCTCAGCCTCCGAGGTCGGCTCATATTGTGTCGCGTAGTGCTGCATCTTCAGAGGCATGAAATTGCTGGTCCGACATCTGTGGCGCCCTGTGAGCACGCACCGCGGCCAACAACTCTGGAGGACGGGGTATGCTGCCAATGGGTTCGGTCGGAATTGGCATGGTGTACGGCTCTTTGTCTTGCACTAGAAATTCAATCGCAGCGCAGGCTGAGTTTGCCGTCTGCCTGTTAGCAGACAGGTCTCCTCTTCAATCTGACAGGCGTTCTGAACCCGTAAAACTTACTTGCGATTGCTGAATCGCGGAAGTACTCGAAAAAGACTAGAGATGCTCGTCGGCAATCCGTGTACCATTCAACTCCTGTCAAAACCGTCGCAGATGCATTGGCGTTAGAGAAAAAGATTGACCTTGGCTCCTCGCCCTCAAAGTACAGATACAGTGCGACCCGCCGAAATGACCTCCGACTTCACTGAATTCGATCTCGGCTATTACGGCTGGCGCGTAGCGTTAGCGGCGTGTCTCGGCGTGATGGCTGGATTCGGCTCGCTATTCGTCTATACCTTCTCCGTTTTTATGAAGCCGCTGGCTGTGGAATTCGGCTGGAGCCGCGAAGCCATCTCGAGTGGCTTCGCAATCGCCGCCGTCACGCTGGGGCTGTGCTCCCCATTGCTGGGCCGGTGGATCGATCGCTTTGGCCCTCGCCGCATCATTCTTCCCTGCATGACGATATACGGATGCGCCATCGCCTCGCTGTCGCTGTTGCGCTCCGGATTGTGGCAGCTTTACCTGACTTGCTTCGTGCTGGGTGTAGTTGGAAACGGTGCAGCTCATCTGGCGTATTCGCGATCGATTTCCACCTGGTTTCAGCGGCGTCTGGGGACGGCGTTGGCCTTTGTCATGGTTGGAGCAGGCTTGGGCGCCATGATTTTGCCGGTCGTCGCCCAATCCATCATCAGCCGATCTGGCTGGCGCGCAGCCTACGCGTCACTCGGCGGTCTTGCATTGTTACTCGGCTTGCCCCTCAGCTGGCGCTACATCCGCGAACGTCGGGTGTTCGGGCGTGAGTCTACGGTCGTTGCTCATTCTGGAATGACCTGGCAGCAGGGCCTGAGCTCCGTCGCCTTCTGGATTATCACGGCTATCCTTTTCGTGAGTTCGATAAGTATGAACGGGGCGATCACTCACCTATCCGCGTTGCTGACGGATCGAGGCCTCACAGCCGGAAGTGCGGCGCTCTGCGCGTCCATACTCGGCGCATCGAGCCTGCTTGGCAGGATCGTGGCGGGATGGTGGTTAGACCGATTTTTCGGACCACGTGTTGCGCTTGTAATAAACCTCACGGCCGCACTAGGCATTTTTCTCCTCGCTCGGGCGAGCAGTTTTTCTGCGGGCTGCCTTGCTGCCGCGCTCATTGGCGTCGGGGCCGGAGGCGAAGCCGCCATTACGCCCTACCTGCTGACTCGTTATTTTGGGCTGCGCGCTTTTTCTACTCTTTACGGTCTAACCTGGACGTTCTATGCGGCTGCCGGAGCCATCGGTCCGGTGATACTGGGGCGTGCATTTGATGCGACTGGCTCCTATGCCTCTTTGCTTGTACTCCTCGCAGCGGCGCTCGGGCTGGCGGCCGCAACCAACCTCTTGCTTCCACGCTATCCGGATCCTTTCGCAGTCGCGGTTGGACACGATGAGTAAACCGACACAGCAGTTTAATTGGGGAGGTCCAGGGACATCATGTTTTCTTCCCGGAAGGAAATGTCTGAGTTGAATTGTGGGGCCTGCTCTAACATTCGCGGAGAAAGATCCAGGCCGAAAATGGTTGCGCCCGCATCGCGCAGGTAGCAGGCAATGTGACCGGGCCGACAGCCCACGCCGCATACTTCGCCACGTCCTATGACTGCGGCAGCGAAGCGATTGAGCAGTTCCCTGTCGAACGGCCTGGGCTGAAGTTCGCCGGGAATTCGGCGTGCGTATTCGTCGGCCACTTGATCGTAGCTTCGGCGAATCGAGTCGCTATTGTCGTTCCTATGGTTCATCTGGAGAACAGCTCGAGAGTTCTAGCCCTGATTGCTTGCTAACCCTCTTCTTTGAACCACAGAATGGCATTCTTGCTCGAGCAGGGCTAACAGTTGGTCCATGTGCTCCGTACGCGTGCGAAAGTTTACTGGATTAATCCGGAACCACGCCTTCCCTTTCAGTTCCGTGGTCGAGATCCAGAATTTCCCACCCTGTTCGACTCGCCTCGCTACCTCGGCGTGCAACTCCTTGGATTGCACTTCTTCCCGGTCTGCGCTCCGATATCGAATGCAGATTGCCGACATCGCCGGCTCACTTGCCGCTTCGAACTCAGGATGTTTTGCGACCGCGGAATAAAGGTGTTTTGCCTGGCGCACGTTGTTGTCGATCCACTCCCCGATCTGACTTGCTCCGTAGCGCTTGAAGCTCATCCATACCTTCAGTCCACGAAAACGACGCGACTGCTCGAAGCTGTGAACGTAATACTGATATCGTTCATTGGCACGATCCAGTTCGTCGGTAAGGTACGACGGTTTCATTCCAAAGGACGCCGTCAGTCGGCGGTGATCCTTCACCAGGATCGCGCCCGCATCCAACGGCGCATAGAACCACTTGTGCGGATCAATCGTGATCGAGTCGGCCAGTTCCAAACCTTGATTGCGCATGGGCCAAGCATGGGAGAGCAACATGCCACCGCCATAAGCGGCATCGGCGTGCAGCCACATTCCCTCCCGATCGGCAATCGGCCGAAGCGCGCGTATGGAATCGACCGCTCCGGTGTTGGTCGTACCGAAGATGCCTACGAGGCACAGCGGGCGTATGCCACGCTTCTTATCCTCCGCAATTGCCGCCTCGAGCGCATCCAGTCTCACACGAAATTCAGCATCGGTGGGTAGTGCACGCAGCGCGTTTCGGCCCAGTCCTACGGCATCGACAGCTTTGTCTACCGAGACATGCCGTTCTTCCGACGCGTACACGGCCCAGCGTCCCTGAACCCCATCATGCTGTATCCGGTCGCTCGAAACGTGGTCCCGTGCCAGCTTGATACCGATGAAGTTTGCCATCATGCCGCCGCTGGTGAGGTTCCCGCCGGCATTCTCGTCATAGCCAGCCAAGTCGGTAAGCCACCGCACGGTGCGGCGCTCCATGGCCACGGCAGCAGGGCCAATCGTGTACGCCCCGATATTTTGGTTGAGCGCGGAGCAGATGAAATCCGCAATGATGCCGACGGGGTTAGGCGATGGAGTGATTAACCCCATGTAACCCGGGTGCCCGACATTCGTGCAATTCGGCAGAAGCTTTTCTTCCAGTTCTTGCAGCACTTTCTCCGGGGAGTTGGAATCCCTGGGCAGTGGCTCTGCAAAGAGTTGTGTCAGCGTGCTGGGCTCCACATTCGGAAACACCGGCTTCTCTTCGATGTGTTCCAAATACTCGGACAGCATGTCCACCACGCGGTGACCAACTTCGCGAAATTCTCCAGGGTTCATGAGTCCACCTCATTCTGTAGTCTGATGCAATCGTTTCTTAAACAGATTTTAGTTTCCTCCTTGGTTTACCAACGAACGCTGCCGGTTACAATCAAATATAATTCGAACCTGATACGGGCTCAGCTCACGCTTGACCGAATAGACTTCGACATTATCCGACTTCATCCGACTTCTTTAAAAGAATGCGGTTATCCAACGAGCCCATTGCCGCGGCCGTACGGCCAGCGCCGTCAACTTGTCACGAACGGATCAAGAATCTCCAAACTTCGGGAGTCTTCTGCGGTGCTCATGCCGATATTAATTTGCGAGCTGTCGGTCTGAGCTTGGAAGCGCTTTTCCTTATCGAACT
Source organism: Candidatus Acidiferrales bacterium (assembly GCA_035603035.1). Lineage (GTDB taxonomy): Bacteria > Acidobacteriota > Terriglobia > Terriglobales > Acidobacteriaceae > Sulfotelmatobacter. Next base: position 15,542 of record DATNLE010000162.1, read on the forward strand.
GGCCAAGCATGAGAGAACTGTAGTCGATCGATTCCTCAATGAGACGAATCTATCAGCGCGATCGGGTATGTGACGCCACCAGACAGGCTCGACGGACGTCAGGCGGAGATTCATGCGGCGCGCGATCGTAAGTTGGAAGAGGCTCGCCGGCAACGCAAGTGCGTCGGCAGCAAGGTGCCGCAGCGTATATTGGATTGCTCGTCGGCTAAAGAGTTGTTACATTCTGCGGTATGCGCATCCTTGTTGCGTGGCTTGGGTTGCTCGCTCTAACCCAGATGTGTCCTGCCAATGATAATGACAGGCCGGATCTAAAGTCCCTTTACGACACCCGTCGATGGTTCGAGCTTCGCGATTCCGTAGCAAAAGGCGCCGCTCCCGTTTTTTATCAGGGTGCCGTCGCGTGTGCATTCAATGATCTGCGTCGCTGTGAGAAGAAACTTGCACATGTCATCGAGTCGGCCCCGCATTCCGATAATGCGATTGAAGCGCACAGGCTCCTAGCTGCCGCTTATTTTCGACAGGGAAAGCATCGTGAGGCATTAACCCACGTCGATGACCTGCTCGCTCTTCGTCCCGAGGATTCCGATGTCCGAGACGACCGTCCGCTCCTCGCCGCCCTGCGCGACTTTGCCGATCAAAGGGTGTTGCGGAGAGGTCCGATTAGGCTGGAACTGCATGACGCCGGATTACCGATTTCGATCAATGGCGTGCCGGGGACATACTGGTTTGACACGAGCGGATCTGTCTGCCTTGAGCGAATCGGATGCTAAGCGCTTCGGGCTGAGGATACTGAACGCGCCCATCAAAGAAGGGGACGTGACCGGGGCGCACGTTGACTCCCGGATCGCTGTCGCCGATGAACTTTCGATTGGTCCCATCCGACTCAGCCATGTTGCTTTCCTTGTATTTTCTGACGACCAGCCTCCGTTTAACCAATTGCCGGCCGGTTCACGCGGACTAGTCGGGCTTCCCGTCCTGTTGGCGTTGCAGAGGTTTGTCTGGCGAGCGGACAAGAAATTTGAGATCGAACCAAAGTCTTCCTCCGAAAATCTGAGTCATGCAAATCTCTGCTTTTATGAGCACAGTCCAATCGTGCAAATCCAGTTCGACAATCGCAACCTCGCGCTCACGCTCGATACGGGCGCGACCAATACCGATCTTTATCCGCCTTTCGCGGCGCTGTTCCCCGAACTCATCCGCACCGCGTCAAAGACGGAGTCATACAAGATGGAGGGAGTGGGCGGTGCCAAAAACATGAATGCCGCCATTCTGCCCTCATTGCAGATGAGCATCGGGAGTTTCCCGGTTGTCCTCAGCCCTGCAAATGTACTGTTGACACCCACGACAGGAGCCAGCAGGTTCTTTCAAGGGAATCTCGGCATAGACCTCTTGCAACAGGCACACAAAACGACCTTCGATTTCAAGGCAATGATGCTCACGCTTCAATAGGCCGCGAGGAGGAGCTACAATAACCTTGCCAGGTGAAACATGAGGTTGGCCCCCGAAGGGGGCGGCGGCGGGTCTGGTCGCCCCGAGATCACCGTCGTCAGTGCTAAGAAGACAATCCCAGTCCCTGCGGCTTTACCGGCTAACAACATTGCTTCTCCTCTATGGTTCGGTTTGTCGTCAAGTACTTCGAACAGTGATCAGGGCGCTCTGGCTGTAACGCTCGAGGAGTGAACTAATCATTATCCGCTACAACTATCGTTCGGTTGAGTATGTCCAGGGCCTGAGTAAGGGTCAGATCATCGGATACCCGGTGGAAGTCCCGATGGGCTTCCCTCTTCTGTACACCGATGGTCGCGAACAAGAGAGCTTTCCCTGTCATCTCAAAACTCAGAGTAGTCATGTCCCAATGGCCGGGGGCTACTTCTGCCTGCTTAACTTCGAAGTGGCCTCCCTTATCCAAATGTCCCAGTAGGCCGAATCCGAATTTAACGGTTTCTGTGAGATGACCATTAAACGCAACCAGTCGCTCGCGTTTGCAGTCGACCCACATCTCGCCTTCCATATCGTGGAAAACGCGGGCCTCAAGCGATGGCGGGTGAAAACTTGGGTTCGGCCTGAAGCTCAGTTTCACCAGGTTTCCCTCACCACCCGCGTAGCTGAACATAAATGCGTCAGGCAGCATCTTGAACAACCGTCTCCCCTGTAGAGTTTCAGCCTCCAGCGTCCGCCGCAATTTTTGTTGCGCACTTCGACTGATTATTAACTCCCGCAGGCGCTGGTCCTCTTCCATCTGTTGTGTCGCGGTAAGGGGCTGATCGTTAATAGATACGAGTCGACTGAGAGAGCCCTCTTTGGTCTCAACAATTTCCTCGACCTGTTTCTTCCCATACTGTTCTTTTTCTAATCGATACATCCAGTTGGTACGGTCATCTTGGAAGTTCAGTTCGTTAGTGACTACCCGCCGCGCGAGGTCGTTGGCCGACCTTTGGCTGCTGGGAACGGACTGCGTACGGGCAGGTGTGCCAAACAAGAGGACACTCAGGGTAAGGGCCACGGAGCTGGGTATCAGTCTCATAGCCAATGACGACGGCACTGCACCCCACATTTTGAACCGGCTAGGCATCTCGTCATTCCTCCGATGAGACGGACCCTGCGAGCGGCTCAAAGGTTCCTGTGCCGTCGTCGACAATACGGACGGAACCTCCAGCGGTTGAGTTTCTCGCATTGCTGATCATGGAACGAAGGGCAACCCAAAAGCTGGTCAAAATCGAGCACTCCCCTTAATCCCCTGACCGGGATCCCTACTCTGAATCGGGCTCGTACGCTCGATGCTTCTCGATCTGCTCGAGCTTTGATTGCGATGGCCAGGGCCAAGCTGCGTCTCGCAAACCACGGGGCCTGCTGATGATGACTTTGCTTCGCCAACTGCTCAGTCATACCCGAGCAGTTTTGGGTTCGTATCCCAAAAGTGTAATTGGAATTGAACGCGTTTGAATCCAATTACACTTTTGGGATACGAACCCGGAGCGATTCAAGAAGTTTTAGGAAACCCAGGCTACAGGGACACAGGGCGGTTCCAGAGAACGATCGCCCAGACCCATGGGCTGGATCGGGCGGCCGATGTGCCCGAACGAGCATTTCAACTAGTCGATGAGTTGGCGGTGGTGGCTTGGGAGAAGCCGCTGGACACCGACGCTCACTCACCTACTGAAACGCCAGCCGATCTTGCTGCAGGAAATCAACGCTGAGGTCACTGGACTTTGAAGACGGCCGTTGACTTAGGGGTTTCCAAACGCGCTTGGCCATCGCCGCCTTGTACGGATACAATCCTGACGGAAACCTGTCAGCATACGCACGACCGGTCGTCGCGCAGCCTCAGAATGATCGCGAGGGACGGTGAAAGAGTTGGTATTTTCATCGTGAGGAGAAGCCCCTAAGGCACACGAGCACAACTACCGAATCTTCTTCTCAGCCTGTGCGGAGCCGGATCTTCGATAGAATCCGGCTCCGCACCTCTGGAGTCTTCTTCATGTTGCGTGCAACCCGTGTCGGATTTCTCGGTCTGTTTTGGTTTGGTATCACTTCCGCCGCACTCGCGCAGATGGCCGCCAAGCTTCAGACGTCGGATACAGAACTCTCCCTCGAGGCGTCGGCAAACGCCCCTCGGCTGGCAAGCTTCAGCGTCTCGGGAAAACCTAAGTGGGAAAATCGGGCTTCGGAAACCCTGATCGACTTTGTCGAGATTGCCGGTCAACACAACCCCCTGCATTGGACCTTCAACCGTGGCGATAGTCAGATTAGCGATCAGCGGGTCAATTTTGTCTACGACTCGACTTCGCCGCACCTCCGCCTCACCTGGGAGTGGCGCGCTCCGCAGGCATACGGGCCGATCGAGCATCTGATCCGGATCGAAAATCTCGACACCCGAGAGCTTTGGATTCCTATGCAGGACAGCTTGGCCTTTGATTGGCAAATTGATCCGCGAGAGTCGCTGGAGCAGGTCTTTGTCGAAAAAGGAGCGAACACTCCGTCGCCGGTTGGAACTCACGACGTATCAATGGCAGATGGCTATCATTGGACCGGCACGTCCAGCACCTACGGCGATCTTAGTGATAACGAGCCTCGCGAAGTAATCCCGTGGGCGCTGGTCGCAAGAAAAGACGCGACGGGATGGTTCGCAGGCATCGAGTTCAGCGGCCGGACGCGCATTGCTGTGTCGCGAGAGAAGGAATCGCTGAAAGCGGCCCTCGGGCTCAACCCGGATCCAAGTCCGTTTCGTACTCGACTGGAGCCCGGCGGCGTCTTCGAATCACCGGTCGTCTTCTTCGGCGGATTCCGCGATGGGCCTGACGGAGCGGGAAACGTTTTACGCCGCTGGGTACGTGCGGTTCTTGGCAATCCGGAGACGTGGAACAATCCCAGCTATCCGTTGGTGACCAACAACAGTTGGGGCAGTGGCATGGCCATCAACGAGGAGACGGCGCAGCGCATGATTCGCGATGCTGCGAATCTGGGGATGGAGATGTTTCACGTGGATGCCGGCTGGTTTCGCGGCGTAGGCGACTGGTATCCCAATCCGCAAAAATTTCCTCATGGCTTGGCCGTGATCGCCGATCACGCCCACCAGCACGGACTGAAATTCGGTCTCTGGGTGGACTGGACGCAAGCCGCTCTGTCCACCGAGCCCGGCGCCTTGAATGTACGGGATCCGAAGGTCCGCGACTGGATGGTGACCGATCTCCCGGCAGAATGGCAGCCCGAGGCCTTCAAAGGACAAACCTTTGATCTCGGAGTGCCCGAAGCCAAGCAGTGGGCCCATGATGAAGTGGAACGTATCGTCACCGATTACCACCTGGACATGCTGGAGCACGACGGCTATCTGGTGGCCCACGGATGCGACCGCAGAGATCACCCGCACGCCGCTCCCGATCCGCTGAACAAGTGCATCTACAAGTCAGGGGGTTCGTACTGGGTGGATAGTACCAACTCCACCGACGTGAGCTACCATGCGGTGCGAGCTTATTACGACATCCATTCCAAGCTGCGCAAGGATCATCCGGGGCTGTTGCTTGAAGTTTGCGACGACGGCGGCCGCATGATCGACTTCGGCAGCGCGGCTCATGGCGATTACTTCTCCGTTACCGATACCTACGATCCCACTTCCAACCGGCGCGCATTTTATGACACCAGCCACGTGCTGCCCGCCGCAATGCTGGAAGTCTACGAGGAGAAGTGGCCTACGCCGCGCATCGAGAATTTTCGCTTCATGCTGCGCAGCGGCATGATGGGATGGCTGACCATCATGATCGACACCAATTCCTGGTCGGCCGAGCAGCATGCTGAAGCCAAAAAAGAAATCGATTTGTACAAGAGAGAACTTCGTCCCTTGATTCGCGATGCCAACCTGTATCATGTCTCACCGCGTCCGGATGGGGTTCGTTGGGACGGTCTTGAATATTGGGATCCGGAGCGCAACCGCGGCGTAGTGTATGCGTTTCGGGGGACGGTCGAACGAGAGAAGACCCATTCGTACCCGTTACAAGGGCTGCAAACGTCGGTTCGTTATCGCCTCCAGTTCCGTGATCACAGCAGTGCGGATCGGATCGTCACGGGCGAGGAACTTATGCGAAAGGGTGTCCAAGTCACGCTCAGCCTGCCTAACAGTTCCGAACTCATCTTACTTGAAAAGGCAAAGTAGCCATGGGAAAGCAATTCTAGAAGTCGAACGTCAAATAGAAAACCCGAGCGTCTAGTTAGCGGCGATCTTACGTCAGATTGCACCACAGTGCCGAGTACTTCATCGCGGCAATCTATCACTGTTGTGCCAGATTGCCGCTACCGGCGGAATGCTAATTAACACTTTTGGGATAGGACTAGTTTTGAACGGTCTGTACCAATTTGCGAAATTGCCAACTCAAATATGGAACACCGTGCTCGTTTCACACGGATCAACTATTTGGGAGTTGCACTCCGGTCCGCGGCGTCCTGCACGGACTTCGTCGTAGCCGACTTGTCGATCGTCGACTTGGTGGGCAGACCACACGCAGCCGGGGGATTTGTCATCTGCTTGGCGAATACCCGGTAGCTGGGCGAATCCGGCCGCAACGTCGACCAGTATCCCGACGGGGTCAACAAAGGTTTGTGTTGGACGATGATCTGGTTGACTAGAATCTTCACTCCACATTCGAGATTGTTCTTCGGTTGAAGAATGGTTTTGGCCGGATCGTTCGGTTTGAGCGCACGGTCCAATTGCCAATTGAAATCGCAGCCGTAACGTTTCTGGTCTGCGTAAGCAAGCTGTAACAGTCCTTCACTTCGCATGGCCATTGCGACTTCCGGCTCGGCGTGGCGGACGCTCGTGTTCGGATTCAGACCGGCTTCAGCCCCTGCCAGCGCCTGGAAGAAGTAAGCCCAGAATGCGCGTTTGTCGGCTGCGCTCATCTCGCCAAATCGCGGGCAGAATCGACGCACGCCCCGGGGAGCCTGCGAAGAAAGCATTTCGGGCGGCAGCGCCTTCTGGATGATCTGATCCCACTGTGGATCCCAGGGCGCTCCCCCGAGCTCCACCTTCTTCACGTCGATAGGGGTGGGCGGGACTGGTTTGATGGCCTGCGCAGGCGAAGCTGTGGTGATTCCTATGAAAAATACCAGACTCACCTTGACGAACGACGTCTTCAGCGCAGAGATACTCATGTTTACCGAACCTCCGCTACCGATCGACCCACTACGTTGCCACCCATCTCGTGATTGCTAGCTGCAGGTTCTGACCGCAAGATCACCCAGGGACCTACGGCATCTTTCCTGGTTCAAAACACACACCTGTCCGGACGGGGAGAATCGGCGGGCCCACGTCGCCTTTTTCCAGGATACTGCTTGAGTCCGTCGGGCGGCTTGGACAGAATGTTCTAGCTCGCAAGTTCGGTCGTCGGATCTTCCTCTATTCTCTTTAGTTCAGCATTACGCCACGTCTTTTGTTTCTACAATCGTTGGTACTTGCACCAGCTCTTCAAATAGTGAGCGGTAGTGAATCATGGCCGTTCTCAGATCTTCTGTACTCGCTCCATTTGCCCCAACCTGGAGAGCAATATGATGGGCAGACCGGTAGTTCTCCACCACCCGTGGGTGGTCGACAGAAATATCGTCCGCACGTTGATCGAAATCGGATACCGGATAGCCGCGAGTTTTCATCAAAGAAGACACCAGGTCATCGGCTTCTGCGACCGCCCCTCTAGGGGAATCCACAAAACGAGACTGCACGGACTCCCATTGGGTCGAAAAACGCTCGCGTTCCACCGGGTCAAGGTCGCGAATGTTAAGCTTTTCAACGCGATCCTGGCGATTCGCCAGTTTCACTTCTGCTTTTCGTTCTGACCCATGCTTCTGCACGGCTCGCTCGTACTCGGGCCCGAACTTTTGCCGCAGCCCTGCCGTCGTACTCCTGCGTTTTTGCAGGTACAGCCCCGCCAGCACCACAATAACCAGAATCACCACGCCGGCGAGCATAATAAACTTCGGATCTAGCAGATGTGGATTCATCGAAACCTCCCTGCATACAAGTATGTTGGCATGACCATATGGTCACGAAGTTCCTTCTGCCGTTAGAACTCTGCGAATCGTCAGTATCAAATACCGAGGTTCGGAAAGCTGATCAGAATTGATCGCCTTTTTGTGAAAACCGTGCGGGATCATCCAGCCGCACCGCGGGACGACTGCAGAGGAATCGGAAGTTATTCACCAACAAGGAATCAGAACAAATTGGGTGCCCGGCACTCATCCAAGACCGCATCCCGGTTTCAGAATTCCGAGAAACTGTCGCTTAACCAATTTGAGAGTTGTTTAATTCTATGCATTTTCAGAAATACTTCAGCGCCTCTGCCGGTCCTCGCCTCCGTCACGCTGCTGCCTTTGGAAGCAGGGCGGCGCTCCACTTGGGAGACAAAGAACGTCGCATCTTCAGCTTCGCCGTGTGAAGCTGCGATTTCGAGTTGCCGATTGAGCATTGCAACAGTTCTGCGATCTCGCGATGCTGGTACCCGTGAATTGCATGAAGACCGAAGATCATCCTGCAACCGGCAGGAAGCTCCCGGATCGCCCGATTTAGTGTGATACGGTCGATAACGCTCGAGAGATTCGCATCACGTGCTCCAAGTTCGCGCCGGAGCGATGGCGAATCTGGCGACGCTGGCTCGTCCAGCGAAAACATGGGCGGGCACTTTCTCCGGCGTTTCATCAACACTGTGTTTACCGCGACGCGATATACCCACGTCGAAAAAGCTGAGTCTCCACGAAAGGTGGCCACGTTGCGAAACACCTGAAGGAAAGTTTCCTGAGTCAAATCTTCCGCTTCAGAAGCGTCTTTCGTCATCGACAAGCAGAGGCAGTAAACTCGCTTTTGGTGTAACTCAAAGAGCTCAGCAAACGCGTCTCCGTCTCCTCGCCGTGCACGCTGAGCTAAACTTAGTTTATTTGCATCTCGATCGCTCTTTTCAATGAGAATCGCGTTTGCCGCCGTTGCGGAAATCGTACAGGTCGCCACTGAGTTCTCCTTGAGGATCTATCCTTGAGAGTGCGGCTCTACGGTTCGCAATCCGCGAACCTTCGGCCTTCCCAAGGTCCATTTAGTCTGCCATCAGGAGTTTCAGGGGGCTGTTCAGAATTGCTCAAACCCAGGTGATGGTTTTACCGTGGTGAGCGCCATGCACCATTCCCAACCGTATCCGCTTACCCGCTGCTGAGCGGCCACCCCGACGTGCAGAGCGCCATGGCTGCGATCCTGCGGGAGGCGGATGAAATCATCGTTAAGGCTTTGCGCGTCCGGATAAGACGCCTTCAACTTGACCACATCACCCAACGAGTTCTGACCTCGCTGTACCCGGCAAAATGATGTCGATGTGGCCATGGCGATCAAGATCGGAAACCGAAGCATTGATGAATTTGAAATCTGGGTCTGACTCCAGAAGTGCGCGGAAACCGACAAGCCTCAGTGGGTCGCAATCGACTACGATATTGGAGTTCATGAACTCCTTTCACAGTCTGATACTAGAACCGGTCTCACAAATGCCTGCGCGGCAGTGTTCGCTGATAACATATTTCAACAAACCGAGCCGCATCGGAGCAGGCAACTTATGAACGTCCTCCGAATTGTCACTATGGCCGCCGCGATCTTGTTTTGCGCCATGCCCAACCAGTCACAAGCGCGACAGATGGTGGTGCTCAGCTATCAAGAAATGCTTGAGAAATCCGATCTCGTGGTGATTGCAGCGCCAAAAAGCAAAACAACCGATACAAAAGAACGGGCGTTCCTTCCAGGTATCTGGCTACAAGATAAAGACGGAAAGCAAACCAAGATCAAGTCGATCGGCGTAGAAACTGTTTTCGCCGTGTCTGCCGTCCTCAAGGGAGACGCGACTGTTAAACAATTCACGCTGCACCATTATCGCGAGGCGCAAGTTAGCACCGCATTTAACGGCCCATATTTAGTTTCTTTTGATCCATCCGACATGTCGAAGCCCAGTTCCTACCTGCTTTTTCTTGTTCGCGAACCAGATGGTCGCTTCGCCCCAATCGGCGGCCAGACGGATCCCGGCGATAAAACCATCAGCCGACTTCCCTTTGAAGCGAATTAGGCAGGCCAGCTATTAGCCTTGCCGTATTCGATCATTCACTCTTATAGGCGTCTGAACAGGATTTGCAAGCAACCGAGGCGGATCATGCCAAAGAAGTTCTCGACGTAGTACTCCCAGCGGATCACGAGCCGACGAAAATGATGGAGGCACGCGAAAAGTCATTCGACTCGCCAGCGTCTGCGGCAGCGCCGCCGAGGACGACCATCTTGCGTTGGTGTCTGGCGCTCTCCACGATGCGGGGCGATCACCTCAATGCCATGGCGCTCGGCCAGATCTTGATCCGGCGGTCGCTGTCATAGGCTTTGTCGCCGATCAATCGCACTCCTCCATGTTCAATTTTCCGCGAGCCTGCAACTCCCCACCAGGGCACACAAAATGCCTTCCGGTTTGCCCTCTCTCACCCATTGCTGACGGTAACTTTGGTTCGGAGTCAGACCAGGATAAGCGACTACACTTGAAGCTATGAGACATTACACCATCAAAATGATGAAAGGTTTTAGCACGTTCAAGTGTCCGCTTTGTAAACATTCCGTCACCACACAGGAGTTCAGCAGTGAGAACGGTAACTGTCGCACCCAGGCGGCTAGGGCAATGAACGAGCACGCCACGGCAGAACATGGACGCCCCATACCCATCGCGTCGCATAATGCGCAGATGTGGCACACCCATTAATAGGCAAGTAGCGAGAGGAATGAAGGCAATGCGGCATGACACCTGACTACTACGCAATCCGGCGTATCCAGTCGCCTGGCGGTTCTCGGTCGGAAGTGGCCTTCGATCTCACTTACCGCGGCGTATGGGCACGTTGAGACAGATGCAATCCAGATAGCAATCCATCCGAGGCGGAAGCAAAAGTGCTCAGGCTCCGTTTGCTAGACACAAGCACAGCAACCACTATTCCGACGGACAAATCCTTCATACGGTAAACAGATTTTCTGACCGGAGTTCATTTTTAGGTTGAACGTTTTGCGGGTTGACTGCCGGAGGCCAGTCCGTTGGCCTTCAACCGCCGGTGCTGGCAATCACTAGCCCTTCTTCAAAACGCACCTCGCCGGCCGCTCACTAGGTTAATGACCAGAACTACCAAACCCACAACCAGAAGCAAGTGGATCAGTGCCCCGCCAATATGCAGACTGAAGCCAAGAAGCCACAAAATCAGAAGAACCGCGACAATCGTCCAAAGCATGTCAACCTCCTGTGCTCACTTCGAGCACCTAAACGTGAATCTCATCCAACGTCCGCGAGAAAACCTATATAGCGCGAACGGAACAAGACAGTAAATGGATGGATTGTGCCCCAATTCGAACACGCAGAGCTGATGACAAACAGCAAACGTACGAGGTCGAGTTCTGAAGCCCTACCTTTTGTCGGCTATGGCCTCAGCTTTTGCCCCGCGAACTTCTGCAAGGAACGGCTTGGCTGCGGCTGGAGCCGGCACTCTGCCCAACAGCAAAGCCCGAGTACTGACGTTGCTTCCATAGATCGCGTGCCGTGAATCATTGTCTTGACGGAGCGATGCACCTTCCAACGTGAGCCCCGCGAAAGCACCCTTGGCACGCGAGTAGGTCAAGATCTCTGTATCCATTTTCCAATCTGTACCGGCCTCGGCATGTCGTCCAACTGGACCCGCTGCCGCTGAAGCGTCCCCTCCAATTTGGAAATTGCTGGAGAGCAGCCTTTGCATCCCTTTGCGATTCTGAATGATCAGTACGACGTCCACAGCTTCCACACCGATCTGCAGTCCCCAGCTTCCGCCCGAAATCGTGATGAACGCTGGCGCACTCCAGCCATTCGCCGTGCGGCAAGTGGCCACACCTTTGCCTCCTTTAGCTCCGAAGACAAAGCCACCTTTGACCATGTGCGGTATGACGGCCACGCACTTTGCATGCTCTAAGACTTCTTCCGGGATTCCCTTGTCAGGCATCCCCATAATTTCGTGCATCACGCTGGTGGCGTTGTCCAGCCGATCAGTAGCATCTTCCCGCGCCGATCCTGCCCAGCACAACGTACCTAGACTCAACATCGCGAGTACGAACATTACTTTTCTCATGAAATCCCTCATTTCCGCTACTTCTGCGCTTTTCGGGTTCGTCTGAATGTTGTGCACCAATCCAGGTAGAAATTTGCGAACACCCAAGCTAAGTGGACGTTAACAAATCAGCGCTAAAACGGTCTGAGCAATAACGCTCACCGTTGCCCCTCGAATTGCCGGGTTCGTGGGGGCAGCCTGCGCAAGTTGGTCTGGCGATGAGGGGCACACGTTTCGAGAAATTGTGCGCCAGCAATGGAATTTCAGTCCACCTAACTCAATACGCGAAGTCGAGAAATATCGGGTTGAGCTCTTTGGCGTCACCGTTCTTGAATTGGTCATCGTGCCCGACGTCAATGGCGGCAAGATTCCCAAGGCTTGGCCGCCCGATCCTTACCTGTTTTCGTCACCAGGAGTAATCTTTGCTTATAGATAGATAATAGAGGCGGTCATTCTCTCTAGCTTCATCCCTAAATGCGCCAGAATCAGATGATGCCCCGAGGGGAGCGTAGGGACCACCTCACTCTGCAAGTTGACTTGTTAGCTTAGAAGGAGATTACGGAGGTCCTATAATACAGATGGTCCGTGCGATTTGCGGGCATTTGGGACTTCAAATGTCATGGCGGGCAGGGAGATCCGTGAACTAAGCCAGAACACATCGATTGAGTCGCTCAGTCAGACATGGGGAAATCGACTACCGGGGATATGAGGTCGAAAACGGATTCATCGCGTCATTTGGACATGGATTTCATCCAGCCCAAGCTAGTTCATTCGTGACTGGCAGGACTCTGGTATCTACGGACAAAACGTCTTCCGCCGTTATCAGTTTGGCAATTCGATTCTGTCAGGGTGTTCTTAATCGCATTCGTGATCGTCCGCAAGAACCCTTTCGGCCCAACCAGCCTGTTTCTCGGCGAGCCGAGATTATCGACTAAGGCCGGCTGGTGATCGACAACGACTCTTGGCCGCAACCGTCGCAACCGTCGCAACGAAGGGCGCCCATTTCTCCGAGACCTATTGCTTTCTTCCGGCTGTGACCCTTCTTTATATCTCTTTATCGCAACTGCCATGCATCTGCGGGACTTCTCTTATCGGTTACAGCCCTGATCATTTTAGCCTCTCTCGCTCATCTCGAGCGAAGTGATAACAGACAATGAGTTCAGCGTTAACGGCGGTCAATTGAGCCATTCAGCGTAATATCCATCGACACCTGCTACGAACATCGCTGCCTCACACTCTCACTGTGAAAGCGCCGATTGCCAAATGACGGTTGTGTGGGCGACAGGATTCAGCGGCGTCTGCGCCAACCGAGCCACATGCCAAAACCGACTCCCACAAGGACCGCAGCCGCTAGCTTCCTGCGGTTGGTAATCGGAACGAAACGGGTCGGCTGACCACTTACTTCTATAACTCCCACGGGAATGGCCCGCGCTCCTCCACCACCACCCCCGCCTTCGCCCCGCGCACTGCTAGTGCCAACACCCCCAGTACCCGCCCCCGCTCCGTAGCCATACATTATTTTGGCAACCGGGATGACCGTTTTTCCTTGAGCAACGATTGGTTCGCCGTAGATAGCTTTCACATTCGCTTGGCCGAGAATGCTTTCCTTCAGAGATTGCAAAAGAGCTAAGCTGCTCATTGTAGAAACTCCTTGTCCCACCCATTATCCTCCTCCGAAAGGCGTGGAATTCGGACCGCTGGAAATGGGCTGAATTTCCGCCTCCCTCGTGGCCCGCAAAACTCAAAAGCTGATCATAATTGTGCGCCTGCATGCCATCGTTTTCCTCGAAAGCAGCCGTTGCCGGAATTGCTCGCCGCGAAGTGTCTTAGATGACTTATCTAGACTATTGCGGAGCATGGAAAGTGGTGGTCACTCTCTGAAAAAGTCGCTCACGAGGATATTCTCGAGATCATCGAGGATTTGCCCGAAGAAATCGAAGAAAGGCGAGAATCGCGGCATCTGCGGTTTGCGTACCACCGGCGGCCGTAAAAGGCGACAAGGCTAAGCGTTTTGTGGAAGAGCCACAGTCACAATATCCCGGCCGCGATTTTTGGATTCATAGAGGCATTGATCCGCGATTTTGAGCAGGTCTTCGGATGTTGAACCATGCTCCGGAAACGCGGCTACGCCTATCGAGAGCGTCAGCGGCCCCAGAGGCTGCTTCTTATACTGCAGGCGCAGAGCCTTTACTTCCAAGCGCAGCGCGTCCGCACGGATAGCCGCTTCCCGTGACGTTGACTCAGTCAGGATAATCGCGAATTCCTCGCCGCCATAGCGGCAGCAAATGTCGGTGGCACGAAAGAAATTGCGCAATAGGTCCGCCAAGGACTGAAGGACCATGTCCCCCGCATCATGGCCAAAAGTGTCATTGAATCTTTTGAAGTGGTCGAGGTCGAGGAAAAGAATGGCGATTGATTGTCTCTTGCGAGCTGCCAATTGCAGTTCTCGGCTCAGCGATTCCTCCAGGAACCGCCGGTTGAACAGGCGAGTCAGTGGATCACGAATAGACTGTTCACGGAGGGTTTCGCGCAGCTGCAGGCTCGCCAGCGAAAGGGCTATCTGCGAGGCTGCGTTGATGGCCAATTGCTGATACGGGTCTCGTGAATTGTCTCTGCCAAACTCGCCTTGGAGTTGCGCTCCACTTTCGAATTCCAGATGCAAGACGCCAACTGTATTCCCCTGCGCGACCAGCGGAACACATAGGGACTCGGTGGTTGAACCCTCGGTCAAATGCTGGCAGGCGACCTGATTACCCGGATACCCGCTCCAGTGAGGCAGGCCACGACGGAGAGACCAACATGCGTCGGGAGGAAATGTCGGCGCTAATGCATAGTTTTTCCCCCACCGAACTGCGGCCTCGATAAGGTCTCGCGACGACTTGAACAAATAGAGCGCTCCGGAAGAAGCGTCAGGGAAAAGCTTGTGCACAGAATTGGCGACGACGTCGCAGGCTTCCTTAACAGTCCCGCTGCTCGCCAAGAGAGAACCCATTTCATTCAACGAGATCGCCTGCTTTGTACGGAGCTCCAACTCCTTCACCAGTCGATCCAACGACTCAGCATGTTGCCGCTGCTCTTCGCTCGCCTTGGTCTGCTCGGAAACGTCCACATAGATCAGGTACGCGCCTCGTATTTCACCCCTTACCAACAGTGGGACGCCGTGCAGTGCAAGGTCAAGAATCTTTCCGTCCCCTCGCTGCTGCCGGACGGTTCTGCGCAAGGCGTTGCCGGCAAGAATCTGACGAATCAGTTGCGTGGAATCGGAACCCCCGTCGCCAAGTATGTCTGTAGCCCTCATGTCGATCGAGGCAAGCTCGTGCTTGTCGTACTGAAAGAGTCTTTCGAAAGCGGGATTCGCCAGTTCGATTGCGCCTTGCCGGTCAAGAACTAGGATTCCCACCGGGCTATTCTGTATCAGCGAATCCAAGTATGTAGTTTGTCTATTCAGGTCAATGGCCAGGCGTTGTCGCTCGCTGACTTCGGATCCCACGATGAGTCCTACCGCAGACAGCACCAACATGAGCAGAGCGGCTTTGCTGAACACGACTGGAGCGGGTGGAAACAAATGCATCGCGACTACGATTCCAAAATTCGTGACGACCAGGCCGGTGACAACTCGCCGAATTCCCTGACGCATCGCAATCCAGATGATGGGAACAAAACTCAGATAAAAATGATCGTAATTCCGGTCCTTGGATCCGAACATCGCGACGAGGACCAACAATATCGTCAACGCTTGGCCGAACGCCTCTGCGATGCCACCCAGAGTGAATTCCGCTGGGGTGGACCGCGCTCTTGAGGGGCGTAGCTTTGAGCGTGTTGGCGAGAGCCAATTCCGTACATGCGGAAATACATGAACCAAAAGAAAAGGTGCGACGCCCACCAAGCCTATCGCGTCACCCAAAAACCACCCCAGACCGGACGACTTGTAGTCACTCCAGGAGATACTGTGATCGGCGATCAAACATGCGACGCCAATGATGGTCGCTCCGGCGGCTGCAGTCGCACTCAGGAAAACGTAGCGGACTACGTCCCGGCGGCCGCGCAGTCCAAGATCGATCCGGAGGGACCCGCGCAACACGTAGGCCGCCGCGGCATAACAAAGAGCAGTTCCCGCACTACCAACGGTGCCGCTGAAGGATATGACTGGCTGGGCGTAAATAACCCTCCCGGCAAGAGTATCGGCGAAACAGACCAGCAGTGCGTACCACGGGCTGACGCCTAACAGGAGCGCCATTACCAGACCGGTGGCGGGAAACCAGGCAACGAATCCAATGCGAGATATGAAAATGACTTCGGGCCGGTTCAGCACCAGGTACAGCAGCACGAACGAAATGGAGACCAGCGCGTGACGAAAGATCTGGCGTTGCCAAGGCATCAGTAGAATTCTCAGTGGAAATTAGTGAAATCGGCTTGAGCTATTGGTGATGTGCTCTTGCGCCCAGATATCCTAAACTGAAGATGCCGCTGCGCTTAATTGTGCGGCAAGGGGATGAATGAGTGCTGTTCAATAACGCTCACACTGCTGGATTCAAAAGGGGTTGACGACAGCGAAGGCTCCTCAACTTCTCTCCCAGTCGAAGCAGTGGTTTTTTGATCGGCAACTCGGCAACTGACAACCCTGTCTTGCGGTTGACGTTAAATCTTAGTCCCCTATCGCAAGTGCGCACCAGTAGAGCATCGGTATCGTGACTATTTCCCTGCTCTTCCCCTAAAAGCCTCAGCGTCAGAGGAATCACACGGTTGACGGGTTGAGTCCGCAGCGCATCAACTCCGTGGTGGTCTGAGAGAGGCCGATGCCCGGTCAATCTTGAGACGTCGCGACTTCACGAGCTCTCGGTCAGCGACCTCGCCTGGTTTCGTAAACTATCCAGACTCCTCTGCCATCCTGGCTTCTCCGGTGTGGGTTATTTTCGGTAGCCCGGCATCTGGGAACAACTGGCGGAGGAAAGGACGAGCGACCATTCAGCGCTCGGGATTGTTCGCCAAAAACACCCCGGATCTGTAACGCAATGTCCAAAAGCTTCGGACCGTCTGTGTTGTCCAGAAGAACGATCAATTCTTTGTGCGCGGGAATTCGCTGGATCAGGGATTGGAATCCGAAAATCTTTCCACCATGCATGGGAATGGATTCCCCCGCATACGGCGAGCCCGGCTTGGGTATCAGGATTCCCCAACCGTAACCATAATTGTCCAGATTAGGTTTGAACAGAAGGTCGCGAAGTCGTGTCGGAAGTAAGCGCTCACCATAGAGCGCCTGATCCCACAATAAGAGGTCTCCGACCGTCGAGTACAGCGCCCCGGCCGCGAAAGGGATAGACATGTCGTAGTAGCGGGCATTCCGCAAGCCAGCCTCGGAGCGCTCGTACCCGGCGGCGCGATGAGGAAGTACCGTTTCGAAATGGGTGTATCCAGAATTCTTCATGCTCAGGGGCCCGAAGATCCGCTCCTTCAGGAGTTGCTCATACGACTCTCCCGATACCTGTTCGAGAATCGCGCCCAGGAGAAAATATCCTGAATTGCTGTACTCGAATTTTGTTCCTGGCTCGAAATGCAGGTCGCCGCTGAGTACTTCTCAACAAAGTCCCGCACGGTGTAGCCCGTCCGGCTCGCCGGACCCTCCAGAAACCCGGGCTTGCTCAGAGAGTTTGGGATACCGGACGTGTGAGAAAGCAGCTCCGTCACGGTTACGCGATTCCCAATCTCGCTGCGATAGTACGGCAAGTAATCTGAAATGTGTCCATCGAGGTGAACCCTGGCTTCGTTTACGACTGCAAAATGAGAAGGGCGGTGAACTGCTTCGTCATGGATCCAATTTCAAATTTTGTTTGCAGATCGTTTGGGATTTGCCACTCCAGATTTGCGAGCACAAAGGCTCGCTCGTAGAGTGTGTGGCCTTGTCTGGCAACCAGCACCGCCCCATTGAAGTCACCCGCAGCGGAGCGAGCCTGCATGATCCGATCAATTGCCAAGTCGAGCGGTTTCGCTGCTCCATGCTGTGCTGAACTGAGCACCGATGCAGCAATTACGGCAACGAACACGGCAATTCTAAAGGTTTTCATCGGCACCGCTTGATGCTGAACAGGATCATAGCCGATACGTCAGACCCCGCGCGGAAGAATCACCGGATCGAATTGTAAACGTCAGAGGAAATTCACGGTTGACGGGTTGAGTCCGCAGCCTATCAACACGCACTCAACTCCAGTTCGGGATATTCAACTGGCCCTTTGCGGGAGCATTTCTCGTTTTTACTCTTCCACTGCCGCTTCTTTAGGTGGCGATCCAGCGTGCTGAAACTCACATCTCGACTCTGGTAAAACTCGCTCCGCCGCATACCGCGGCTCACAAACTCTGTCACTGATTGGGCCGAACCTCAGCTCGTGTCCGCCGCTTCCGTGCTCCTACCTCATGTTCGCTGGCCATCCATCAACTTCAACACAGAACTCGACCATCAAACAGGTGGGTCGCCCGAACACTTACCTAAAAGCCACCTAACCCACATCGAGGATTGACGACTCCTATTCGTGAAGCCAGTCGAGCCAGTCGAGAAGCCCTCATTGTTGATACATCGAGCACAATTTTGCACGGTCCATGTGCTCCTCGTCTAGAATATTGGTGAGCCTTAGCAAAGACGTGAAGCCGATCAGGCTGTACTCTTCCTCCTGGGCCGAGCTCATGTAGGTCACCAAGGCGTTCCGAACGCCGATAGCAGGTCCAGTGTCAGTACCTTATTGAGCTTGACGTTCAACTTAGGATTAGCGTTATTAAACTTTAGGATAATCCTCATTCACCTTTGGATTATTGAAACGCTACTCCTGATAGGGATAAACTGTGGCAAGTTCTCGAGAGGGTGTGCGCTAAGAAGCGGCAAAGGAAAGAGAGAAGAAAGTAGCAGCTACGATATCTTCGAGGCTGGATAAGCGCAAAGGACTTGTCGTTTATTCTTGACCCGCTCTTTGCTGCTTTCGACAAACAAATGCCTCCCGGTACTCTGCAAGATTTGACTCGTAATGACTGGACCTTGATTGAGTCTAAGGCCAAGCGGTTAAGCATCACGCTCGGTCAGGAAATCATAAAGGAAGGTGCTCGGATAGAGTACCTTTACGTTCTCCGTCGCGGGTCGGCCTCAGTGGAGCTAGAAGGAACGACATCTCGTGCAGTGATTGCGACGCTTCGCACGGGCGACGTCTGTGGCGAAATGGCATTTCTCGAAGACAGGACGGCGACCGCGTCAGTGGTTGCTAAGGACGAAGTTGAAGTTGACGCGATCTGGGCAGACGACCTACGTCAACTCATTGCAGCCTTTCCCGGCTTTGGCGCGAGGTTCTACCGCTCACTCGCAGTCATACTTGCCCAACGGTTGCGTCAGACAACGAAGGAGCTGCTGAGAGAGATGACCAGCAAGCGATAGCGACCTAGGATATATCCTGATTTGATGTAAGGAGACAGGAACTGGCTCGCTTTCGTAGCGTTCAAACATGAATCGTCCTCTACTGCGAACCACAATCTAGTCTGTGAGTGCATAACTGGGGGTATTAATGACAGTGGCGCTGGTCGATAGATAAAAGCCCTGAAGCAGCCAACTGACAAAATGACGAGCCACGCTCATAAGCAGTTACTCGGAAATGAAGGACTACACCAAGGCGCTGGTGCGGAGCTGCGGCCGAAGGAGACCATAAAGGAAATGCACGTGCCCTTGTTCCAGACTGGAAACGGAGAAAGCGTTCGTCCCTTAAGATAATGGAGCGGACGTATGAGGAAAGAGCGCAAGCACTACACTGCTAAAGAGAAAGGAGCCATTCTACGACGCCATCTTTTAGACAAGGTCCAGGTTTCGGATCTGCGTGAAGAACTGAGCCTGAAGGCTGTCCGAAATAAGAATGCCTCTCTGGTTGTGGGTTCTTCACTGCACGCCGGATTCATCTCGGGTAGTTTTTGCTACAAACTGTGGAAAAGATTCCTATAAGATCCCTACCCAATTCTTGGAAAAACGGAAACAACTGCGTGAAGTGGCAGCGAATCATGGAGTAGACCTTCGCAAAGCAGCGCTGCAGTTCTCCGCGTCACCATACGTGGCTGCAGCTTTGGTCGGCGCGAGCAGAGAACAACAGATTCTCGCCGACTACACCTCAATGCAAACCAAGATTCCGGCTGAATTCTGGGCTGAGCTGAAGACTCAGAAATTGATCGAGCAAAACGCACCGACCCCTGCCTGAAGCTGAAAATGAGCGAGTCTGGGGTACGGGTTCATCGGAGATGCTCAATCCGTCACCATCAAACCTCTAGGCAGCGGCATAGATTATCGATCAGCCGTTGCATTGTTGAATCGCACGCCGACCGTTTGTGCGCCGCGCGGCGAAGGATTGTGTTTTGCATTACCTATCAGCGGCTAGACACGTGACTCATTTGTATCAGGAGATTGCATTGGACCTGAAGATGGCCTTCCCTCCGTGCCACAATTGCTCACTCACTCAATGCCTGATGCAGTCGCGGCTCCTATAACTCATTCCCAAATCGGAAAACTGCTCCAATTAATTTCAAGCACTGTGTAATTGTGATCAACTCCCCGAGATGCCACGGTTGTAACTTTACTCCCAGGAGTCGAATGCCGCATGAACTTCACGCGGCCCTCGCCCTGTCGTCCGCTGTTTTCCTCTTATGGCGCAGTTTGATACTGCGCCAACTGTTTGTTGAAGGGCTCGTATGATAATCGAATAACCAGCTTACTATCCAGCTATCGACTTACAGTACTGCGAACTGAAGTGCGGCCAGATCTCAAAATTGGCGAGTATTGTTCAGAACAATCGCAGCCGTAACCGAGTCGGTTCGTTGTTCGATTCCCGGACAGTGATTTGAGCAGCATTGAACAGAGTCGTCAAAGAGAGCTCGTTACATTGCTTGCTGCACACAGCGGCCTATCAACGTGAGGCAGTAGCTAATCCGAGAGGACAAAAGATGACGGTTATATCTAGAGTTAACAATCGTACGATCTTCTTCATGACATTTCTATTGCTGATGGTCAGCGCCGCCTGCAGCGATCCTGGCAGTAGCGGCAATAATCCAACCGTCACTCCGCCCACAGTAACTTCGGTCGCCCCGATAAGCGGGGCTGCCACAGCCTGTCCCAACTCTATCGTTACCGCCGTCTTCAGTAAAGCGATGAATTCGGCTTCGATAGATGGCTCTAGCTTCACGGTTACGGGATCGGGCACGGCCGTACCAGGGATAGTGACCTACGATGTATCCAGTGACACGGCGATCTTCACTCCCGCGAACCCCCTCG
>DATNLE010000174.1:0-7111 GCA_035603035.1 Candidatus Acidiferrales bacterium
GTTGGGAGTTCCTTCAAACATCATGTGCTCGAACAGATGGGCGAATCCAGTGCGTCCTTCGGGCTCCAGCCGAAAACCGATTCCATAGCTGACGCACAGTCCAAAGGTGGGTGCAGAATGGTCCTCGGAAACCACCACGACAAGACCATTTGCTAACTTCTTCATCGTGGTCGGAGCTTTCCACTGTTGAGCCGCAACTTGGCCGGTCAATGCTGCGGCAAACAGCAAAAGTCTGCAAAGTCTGCAAAGTCTGAGGTGGAACCCATTCATGGTTATCTCCACTTCCGAGCCGTTAGGGAAATTTCCTTTGCTGGCGATGCTACTCGGCTCGTACTGCATCGTAAAGTCTTTTGTACAAGAAGCTTGATCCGGAAACAGGCGTCTAGGACATGGTCGGAATTACCGGACGGATCGTCAGCTGACCGGAAGCCATCCGGCTTCCGGGGCGGATTAGGCGCTTATGGTGCAATGGCCCGAGGATCACGGCAGCGGTTTGTTAAACGGCTTCCAAGCCTCGCGCAGGAGATTGGCGTCTTCGTGCCAAAGCTGGATGTAGTCCTGGGATGCAGTCCCGTTCTGAAGTCCGACCGATTGGCAAACTAAGAACTGCCCTTACTTTGACGGCCAGTTGTCTCACTGTAAATGGTTTTTGCAGAAAGTTGTTTTCCACGTCCACCACATTGTGATCCAGGATGGTTTGGCCGGCGTAACCGGAAACGGATAGAACCCTCGTGCCGGGGCGGATCGCGGTCAGATTCTTTACCAGTTGACCACCCTTGATGCGAGGCATCACAACCTCCACCAGAATGTTGTGATAGGCGCTGCCGGGACTGATGGTTTCCCGCAATTCGCGATAAAGTGCCGGTGCTTGCCGGCCCGAAGTCAGGATACTCGGAGTCTGGCCCACCGCTTTCTCGGAGGAATAACCAGTCAGCGATTCAAAGGCGGCGTTGACATATTCGATGATGCCTTCAACTGTTTTGTAATCATGATGGTATCGGCGGAGCTCCATTGCGCAGCGAGTTCTCAGCCCAGTCCCAGGCTCCGCCTGAATGGTGTCGCCGACGGACGTCGCGAATGAGAAAAAATTCTCCACCTGATCTCCTACAAGCAAGGCTGACAAAAAGGGGGATGACCGCTCGAGCTGAGGTGCCGTACACACTGGAATTGCCTCTTATTCTCCTCGCCATCGGCCTTCTAAGGGAAAAAACTCGATGCGAAACTAACAGCGGAGAGCTGTTTATTTACATTTTCGCTTAGCAGACCTTAACCATCCCTAATCTCGCGCGTCTAAAGAAATAAGTCTGGCGCATGTTGCGGCTCTTCTGGCAGAAGCGGGGAACACTTACAGGGCTTTCTGCGTATCGTCTAAGAGCCGGTGCCCAGGAGTTCGAGCGTCGGAGACAGTGTGGGGGAGGGTTTATGGAGAGTCAGCCAAGCGCGACTGGAACCATCAACACCCATGTCAATGGACATGTGCAGGAGGTTGTGCGGCAGGCTCATGAAGAGCTGCGCCAACTGTTGCAGCAGCGCGCTGACGTGATGCGCCGGATCGGGACGGTTAAACAGACCATCGTCGGTCTGGCCAACTTGTTCGGGGACGAATTGTTGAACGATGAATTGCTGGAGTTGGTCGATCGCAAAAGCGGCGGCCGTCAACCTGGCTTTACCAAGGCGTGCCGCATGATTCTCATGGAGGCTAACCGCGCCCTAAGTGCGCGCGATGTGTGTAACCGAATCCAGAAACGGATGCCGCCCATGCTCGAGCGGCACAAGGACCCCATGGCGTCCGTAACTACGGTGCTCAATCGTTTGGTGGCCTACGGAGAGGCCAAGCCGGTTGCGCTTGATAACGGTCGCCGAGCCTGGCAATGGGTGGCCGATGCCACGCCGGAACTGTCGGGGCCTGCCCCCCAGTAGTTCGGACTATCCCGGCGGCAACAGCATCCCTTTTTCGAGATGCCGTGTGACATGCGCGTACGAAGCCGCATGGGGATCGTGTGTCACCATCACAATCGTCTTGTGAAAATCTTCGTTCAGCCGCTTTATGATTTCGAGCACTTCGGTGGCTGAGTGGCTATCCAAATCGCCGGTAGGCTCGTCCGCCAGTAACAGCGTTGGGTCGCTGACAATTGCCCGCGCGATCGCCACCCGTTGTTCTTGTCCGCCGGAGAGCTGCTTGGGAAGATGATTGACCCGCTCTTCCAGACCGACGAGTTTCAATGCAGTCATCACGTGGTCGCGTCTCTGCTTGGGATTCAGCTTGGTCAGCAGCAGGGGCAACTCCACGTTTTCGAAAGCCGTCAGCACAGGGATCAGGTTAAAGGTTTGGAAGACGTATCCGATGTGCTCGTTGCGCCAGTGAGCCGCCTGCGAATCATTGAAGCGAAAAATATTCTGGTTCTGCACCAGCAGTTCGCCCGAAGTTGGCCGGTCAATGGCCGCGATCATATTCAGCAGAGTGGTCTTGCCCGAACCTGAGGGCCCCATCAGCGCCATGAATTCGCCGGCCGCAATGTCAATCGAGACATCGTCGAGAGCCTTCACCTCGAATGCCTCGCGCTTGAAAATCTTGCTGACATTGCGGGCTTGAACCACCTTCGTTCCGGTAGCGACTTTGGCTTCAGCAACAGTGCTCATGAATTACCCCTTTACCTTAATTGTGTCTCCGTCCTTCAGATCTTGTGGCGTCTTCGTGATCACGCTCTCCCCACCTACCAATCCATCGACCAGAAATCCATCGCTGCGCTGGCTCAGCACATGAACCTCTCGCATGTGCGCCTTGCCATCAAACGACAGGAATACGATCTTCTTTCCGTCGTGATCCCGCAAAGCGCTCGCGGGTACGAACGCGCCCGTGGGCTTTGAGCTCGCGGATTTCTGTTCGTCCGCCAGAAATTTCACCGTGGCATTCATCTCCGGCCTTAGATACTCATCCGGATTCAGAACCTGCACTTTCACCTGCACGGTGGCTTTTTGCCGGTTCGCCTCGGGCGAGATCTGCGCGATCTCTCCTTTGTACTGTTTATCGGGATAAGCATCCACAGTAACAATGCCTTTTTGTTTAGGACCAAGACGGGCAAAATCAGACTGAGCGATATCGAGTTCAACCTGAATATCGTTCAAGTCGGCCAGTGAGACTACCGATCCTTGCGGCCCGCCAACAGCTGCGCTGGCAAACTGAGCCGTAATGAGTTCTCCCTTTTCGGCGGTGCGGTCGAGAATCGTGCCAGTGACGGGCGCGCGGATCACCGTGGCATCGAGTTGCGACTTTGCATAATCTGCGAGCCCCTGCGCCTGAGCCAGCGATCCGCGGGCGCGGGCGATCTCTTCCGGCCGCGGGCCGATCTGCATCAGCTGAGAAGCTTTGTCCAGTGAATTGACTTTTTGCTGATCCGAATCAAATTTTGCTGTGGCATCGTCCAGAGCCTGTCGCGACACCACGCCGGCGGATGAAAGTTGCTTGGTGCGGTCGAGCGTGAGCTTGTCGTTTACCAGCGTAGCGCGCGCTTCATCAAGATTGTGTTGCGCCGCTTGAATCTCTTCCGGCCTGGATCCGTGCTCGAGTTCCTCGAGATACGCGCGGGCATTATCCAACGCGCCTTTTGCCTGTTCATAGGAAGCCCGGAACTCGTCATCCTCCAAACGTACGAGAACCTGGCCTTCCTTGACCTTGTCGCCCTTTTCCACCCCAATCCACGCCAGGCGTCCAGTGACCTTGGAGTTCACGTTGATGGTGTGATGAGCCACGATGTAACCGGTAGCCGAGAGTACTGTGCCGCCCACGTCGCTGCTCTCCGCCGCCGCGCGCGTTACCTCTACCTCCGGGACGTCGCGGGAGAGCAGGCGGTAAGTCAGCGTGGACAAGCTCAACACGGCTACGAGCACGATCCCAATCAGAATGTAGCGGCGGGCCCACGCCGGCGGTTCCCCGTTGATGGTGCCGCGTTCCGTGCGGTCAATCCTCAAGCTCTGCAAGTCTTGGTGTTTTGCGTCAATCGGCATAAGAGTGAATACGGAAGATCTGCTCGTCTAGTTTCCTTAAAAATTATCCACGCAGAGCGGTAAGAATATTCTGGCGCGCCGCATGCCAGGCGGGAAACAGGCCGCCGAACAGTCCCATGGCCAGGGCGAAGATGATCGCATACATCGCAACCTGCCAGGTGATTTGCAGGCTGAATACGACTTCGCTAAACGTCACGGCATTCGATGTTCCGGTCTGCATTCCATTGAACGGCAGCATAAGCAGAATGCCCGCCGCCGCGCCCAACATGGCCAGCAACAGCGATTCCAAAACAAATGATGTCAAAATCGAGGGACGGGAAAATCCCAGCACGCGCAACGTGGCAATTTCGCGCCCGCGATACGCCACCGCGGCGTACATCGTGTTCATCGCCGCAAAACTCGATCCAATCGCCATGATGATCGCAACCACGATGCCAATGTATTTGATGGGAGCCCCCGAGCTGGTTTGCTTGGCGTAATAATCAGTCTCGAGAACTCCTTCAAGCTTTAGACGTTGATCATCGCTGACTCGGTTTTTGAGAGCATCCGCGGCGATGGGATCGGTCGCCCGCAGGTAGGCTGACGAATACCCACCCTGCCGATCGAAATCCGCCGCCATCTGATTCACATCCGACCAAATTTCCGATTCATAGGCGGAACCGCCAGCGTCAAATACGCCAACGACTTTCCACACTCCTTTGCCGAACTCGACGGTGTCGCCAATGTTGGCATGAGCGAAGCGCGAGCGAATGGATTTGCTCACCACCACTTCGCGCTGCCCCGTCTGGAACCAGCGTCCCTCGATGAGTTTCGCGCTGGGCCGAAGTTCGAGCCCATCCGGCATCATGCCGCGCACCGTAACGTTCACTTCGCCCGTGCCGTCCTTGCGCGGAAGCACGATGACCACCACCCACTCGCCGGAAACCATGGGATCGCCGTGGCTGTCTTTCGCGATTCCGGGAAGCACCTTCAGCGTGGGAAAC
Source organism: Candidatus Acidiferrales bacterium (assembly GCA_035603035.1). Lineage (GTDB taxonomy): Bacteria > Acidobacteriota > Terriglobia > Terriglobales > Acidobacteriaceae > Sulfotelmatobacter. The sequence goes on from DATNLE010000174.1 coordinate 4,989, forward strand.
AGCGAAGCGTCGAATCCGCCTGAGAGTTCCGCCTCTGACCCCTTGCGCAGCACCAGCACGTTCTGCGGATTGCCGCTTGAGACGAAAGCGCGCTGCAGCCCCGCGAGCAGCGCCATCAGGAAGATCGCAGTGGTAACAGTCAGTGCAATACCCAGCGCGGTCATGACGGTAAGCCCTTTGCGGAGCCTCAGATTGCGGACGTTATAGCTGATCGGTATTGCCATAGATTCACTCTCAACTCACCTGACGTGGTCAGGTCTTCGTTCAACCTATGTGGCGCAATCCCTCCACAATATTTGTGCGCGACGCGCCATACGCGGGAACATATCCGCTCAGAAATCCAACTGTCGCCGCCACCAGCAATGACAGCGCGATGGTCGGCAACGTGACTTTCATATTGATTGGAATGCCGATTGCGACGGCGGAGTGCGTCATCCAGTGAATCAATCCGGCCGCCCCAAATATTCCCACCACGCCGCCCGATACGGCCAAAGCGACGGCTTCAAACACGAAGAGGGACAGCACACGCCGGCGGGTGAATCCCAGCGTCTTCAGCACGGCGACTTCGCGCGTCCGGCTGCGCACCGACATGGCCATCGTGTTTGCCGAGACCAGCAAGATGGCAAACACCACCGCGCCACAAATACCAAGAATGAAAGCCTTGACATTTCCCAGCGTGGCGACGAACGAAAGCTGAAAAGCTTTCTCGCTCTCAGTTTTTGTGCGCTCCGGCGAGTTGCGGAACATATCGTCGATTTCGCCGGACACTCGCGCCACATCCGCCGGCGACGCCAGTTGCGTGGAGTACCAGCCTGCCCGTCCCTTGAACCAGTCTACGGACTCTTCCAAATACTTGGCATTGAAATACAACGCGTTCTGGGGAGGGTCGCGGTGGTAGATGCCGCGAATCGTCAACTCCGGATTGGCCGGAAATATCGTTCCCTGCAACGTGATCTTATCGCCAATTTTCCAGCCATACTTGTCGGCGAGCGTAACGTCCACTAATGCCCCGGCACGATCGCGCTGCCAGGCCACGACCTGATCCGCGGGCAGGATCTTGTCCGAGGCTACTTTAAGGTATTCGTCGGGGTCGGTGACGATTTGCGCAAAGAAGTTCTCCGGGCGGTCATCTTTATACTTGCCGCCAAACCACGTCATCGGGGCCACTGCCACCACTCCGTGGATGCTTCGAATCTTGTCGCGATAATAACCCGGCAACAGGAACGCTAACGAGACTCGGTCTCGCGTGATCACGCGCTTAGCCGAATCGGGCGCGCCCACGTCGATATAAAACGTGCGCCAGATCGACATCATCAGCGTAAGCAGCAGCAGCGAAAAGCTGATGCTCAGCAGCGTCAGCAGACTGCGCCGCTTGTTACGAAACGTATTTCGCACCACAAAACTGCCCAACGTCATAATTTCAACCGATGTGCCGTAAGCCATCCACAATGTTTACCTGCGAAGCGTGGTAGGAAGGGAACAACGAACTCACTACTCCCACCAAACCGGATACGAAGATAGCTACCGCCCACATCCCCAGCGTCACCTTCATGTTATAAAAACTGAAAAACTGCGGGGAGTGAGTCACCAGGTAGATTAGTAAATACGCCAAACCCACCCCAATTACTCCACCCAACACGGCCAGTGCTACGGCTTCGCTAACGAATAGACCCAGCACGCTTTGCCTGGTGAAGCCTAACGTTTTCAATACGGCTACTTCACGCGTGCGCTCGCGGATCGACATCGCCATGGTGTTCGCGGAAACCAATAGAGTTGCAAAAACTACGGCCGAACAAATCATCAAGATGAACGCTTTCACGTTGCCCAGCATGGCAACAAATTCCAGGCCGAATGCCTTCTCGCTCTCCGATTTGGTGGGTTGGGGAGAGTTGTGAAACGTATCATCGATGGTGCTTGCGATCCGGCTCACATCTCCGGGAGAGGCCGCCAGAATGCTGAACGTGCCGGCTCGCCCCTTGAAAGAATCAACCGCTTCCTCCACATACTTGGCGTTGAAATATACAGATTTGTTATCGGGATAGGAAGTGAAAATACCTCGAACGTACAACTCCAGGTCAACCGGATAAATGTCGCCTTTCAACACAATCCGGTCGCCCAGCTTC
>DATNLE010000185.1:0-29260 GCA_035603035.1 Candidatus Acidiferrales bacterium
CCATGAAGTGATCGCTGCTGGTAAAGCAAGCGGTGGCGCCAGGGCCGCAGGCAGTGTCTCCCGGTATGTAGAATCGATTACTGGCAATGCCGATTCCAGCCAGGAGGTCAAGGCCAAATTTTCTGCTTAGTTTCGGCTGGAACAGCGCGTTGACGTCACTCAGAATCGGACGATAGGTTTCGAAACCATTGTAGTGGGCCTGCTTGTCCCTCCAGGAAGTCTCTACGTTGAGGCCGATCCGTTTTCTCAGAAGTACGTCCGCGCTGACGTTGAGGTAGGTCCCGCCCTTTTCCACCGGGGGCAGAAAAGCCTGAGAGGACGAGTTGTTCTTAGAGGCGAGAAGGATGCCTCCACCAACTGCGATGTCGATTTGTTGGCTATGGGCGAGAGCGGCGAATAGACAAACAGTACACACGGAAGCGATGGGCGCAAACCTTCTCAAATACAGCCCCCTTTATAGGTGCGTTCAGGATTTGAAAAAATACTCGCCGGACCCTGCTGAGTCCGGCGAGTCGCAGCGGAGTCGACAACTTAGTCTGGACCGATGGTATACCCGATCGAGGCCCCTACGCGAAACACGTTGTCGCTGCTGAAGACGTCAGTGTTATTGACGATATGATAGTAGCGGACCTCGGGACGCACAAAGACGTGGTTCCACACGTAGTAGCGAATGCCGCCGCCGAGGTCCACCATGAAGTGATTGTTGCTGGTGTAGTTGCTGCAAGTGAAAGAGTTGGTGCAAAAAGGCAGATAAAAGCGGGTGCTCTGCCAGCCGATGCCGGCAAGGAGATCAACTCCGACTTTCTTCCCCAAGCGAGGTTGATACATGCCGTTGAAGCCAAACAGAATAGGGCGAAACGGCTGACCACCCGTTCCGCCGTATGCCCCCTGACTTGCCCTCCAGCTAGCCTCAAAGTCGAAACCCACACGTTTGTGGAAAATGACATCCGCACTGATCGTAGGGTAAAAGCCCCCCTTTTCAGGACAGAGGCCGGTAATTGCGTCGCACGAGCCGGGAGACATCACGGTGCCGCCACCGAAGGCAATATCTCCCTGTTGAGCGGTTGCAATGTGGCAAGAAAATAAAACAGCAAACATTGGTGCAAGCAGAGCTAGCTTTCTCAAGAGAAACCTCCAATCAGTTCGTGGTAGGCGTTAAGATGCGCCTACGAAATCGTTCGGATGTAACAAAGTTGGTCTGGACTCATCATAATTTCACACGCGGACCAGATTCAACTGAGCGTGAATCTTGTAAAGAAACGTCAGCGGAATATTGAATCCGCCATTGAATCCGCCTCTGAACCAAATGTTGCTAAACCCCGGAGCGCCGGATAAGTTGTGCCCCGGAAAGGAAAATTGCGGCGGGGCCAAAGCAAGGATAGTGCGCGAGTCTACTTTAGTTTTCCCCCACCAGGAGAGCGGATGTGATCGAATGCGATCGGGCCCGCGCCAAGGAAGGTAAGTCCGAACGCAAGGGCGGCGAGAGCCAGAGGGAATTCGTATCCCCCGTTGCCCATTAGCCCATTATGAAAGTGTACTTTGGCGATGGCAACGGAGAGATCGATGCAGATGGCGAAAGCAGCGACGCGGGTAAAGAGCCCGATCAGCACGAGCAAGCCGCCAAAGAATTCGGTGAAGGCAGACAGGTAGGCGGTCCAGCCGGGCAGTCCGAGGCTGGTGACGAATTGTACGTGGTGGTGAAGTCCGCCGAAGACTTTTTGATATCCGTGGCCGACCATGACGGCGCCCAAGGCGAGACGCATGACGAGCAGTGCCAGCGGTTGCAGACGATCGAGGTAGCGCAAGTAGTTTCCTCCGGTCGAAGAAACCATAGACTATAGCAGTGGACTGGCTGAGGGAAGTGATCTGAGGTCTGTTCGCTTCATTCTGCAACGAAAGTTTTGAAAATAGCACTCGATTTTAGAGAGAACTTGGCAGGGCGGTGTTTGAATCGTGGGATAGAATTATTTGCGCCCGGCAGCGACTTCTGGTAACGTTCTTTCGCCTCAAGATACGGGTTGCCGGCGGCGTCTAATCGCTCTGGGTTCGCGGATCTTGCGGGCCTTTCCCCTCCGGCTTAGGAGATTCTTTCAATCGCGCACGTGGAATCTGCCAGCTTCGTGTTTATGGTGGAAGGTTCCGGAACTGACTTCACACTTTGCGAGTGGGCCGTTGCCGGAAAATAAGCGGACGGTGGAAAGTTTGATGATCAGGAGGCCGTAATGAATTGCAGTTCGAGAACCGAAAAAATGATGCAGAAATGGCTGGTAGTTCTGGTATCGCTGGGGCTTCCTGCTTTGGCATGGAGTCAACATAAACCAAGCGGCGGCGGGTCGGCGCCACACTCGGCACCGGCGTCACACTCGGCACCTGCTCAGCACGCGAGCGCACCTTCGCATAGCGCACCCCAGTCTCATAGTTCATCGCCGTCGCACGGCGCGCCAAGCGGGCGCACCAGCACGGCGAGCCATGCGAACACGGCCGGGCACACGAACCCCGCCAGCCACGCGAACACGACGAGTCACGCGAACACGGCGAGTCATGCGAATACCGCCAGCCATGGGAATACGAACGCCGGCCATACGAATACGGCCAGCCATGGCAATGCAAACGCCGGTCACACCAATACGGCCAGCCATGGCAATACAAACGCCGGTCACACAAACACGGCCAGCCACGGCAATACGAACGCCGGTCACACGAATACAGCGAGCCACGGCAACACCGCGAGTCACGGGAACACGACCGCCAGCCGGACCGGCGCGGGTAGCCACACGCCACCCGGCCGGACGGTTTCCCTAAAAGGCGGAGGGTCTGCGAGCGTCCGTCCTAACGGATCGGTTCGTTCGATCGATCGAGGCGGCATGCACATTCAAAACGGCGTCCACGGCGGCCGGAGGGTGGTGAGTGAACACAATGGAGTACGCGTGGTAAACACCGGGCACCACGGCGGTTACGTGCAGCATTCCTACATGAGCCGCGGCGGCCACTCTTATTACTCGCGGACCTACTACTCCCACGGCGGCTACCACGTCGGTGTCTATCGGGGCTATTACTGGGGCGGGCATAACTACTACGGTTATTACCCAGGATACTGGTACCACCCGGGATTTTATGCGTGGGGTTACCAGCCGTGGGGCGCACCGGTTTACTGGGGTATTGGGGCGTGGGGATGGGGAGGAGCGCCGTGGTATGGGTACTACGGCGGATATTTTGCTCCCTATCCGGTTTACTCCTCGCCGGCTTTCTGGCTAACGGACTATCTGCTGGCGTCCAGCTTGCAAGCGGCGTATGCGGCACGGGCAGAGGCGAATGCAGACGCCATGGCTGCGGATGCGCAGGCCAGCGGCGGCGGAGGCGCGGACGGAGGCGATCAGGCTCCAGCGGCATCTTCCAACACGGTGACCTTGACGCCGGAGGTGAAGCAGGCGATTGCGGAAGAAGTGAAGGCGCAGTTGGCTGCGCAGGAGCAGCAGGCATCATCACAAGGCGGTGGCGGCGGGGCATCTGCGCCGGCGCCGGCCAATGCGAGTGCCCAAGTTCCGCCAGCACTCGATCCGGCACAGCGTACCTTTGTGGTGGACTCCGATGTCTCAGTGGTGGCGAATGGACAGGAGTGTGGCCTGACGGCGGGTGATGTGATCACGCGCCTCACCGACACCCCGGACGGAGACAACACAGTGACTGCCAGCGTGGCGGCGAGTAAGAAATCCGACTGCGCGGCGGGGCAGACTGTCGCCGTTAAAGTGGACGACCTGCAGGAAATGTACAACCATTTCCAGGAGCAACTCACCAGTGGCCTGGGCGAACTGGCCAAAAAGCAGGGAACGGGCGGGATTCCGAAGGCGCCGGATACCGCAACCACGGCTTCGGATGTACCTACTCCGAAACCGGATGATACGGCGGCGAAGACTCTGCAGGATCAACAGCAGCAGGCCGACCAGACCGAGTCCCAGGTTAAACAGGAGGCTGCGGCTGGGGGAGGCTTGTAGGACAGAAGCTTGTAAGGGGATTGAGTTGACCAATCTGGATGAAGGGAGCGTCGGAACCCAGCCGCTCCCTTCTCTTTCATCAAGCATCACGCGTGAACGATTTCTTAATTGAAAAATCCATTGAGTGTCGGTTGATGGTCTGAGTTCGTTGATGGTGTGATTTCCAGGAAGAACTAATTGGGAGGGTTCTTATGTCGGAGAAATTCGGCCGCCTGATTCCTGTAATTGTGTTTCTGACGGTTTCATCGTTTCCCTTCTCGACTGCTAGCGCCCAAGCGCCCGTTTCGTTGCAGGAACAACTCGGCGCGCAATACAAGCTGGTGAAAATGGGATCAGACACGAGTGGATATTCCGTGGTGGAAAAGGGCACTCTCCTGGCCATCCAAAAGGGCGGCATCCTCGCCGTGCCTTACGGCGACCAGAACGTTCTTGCCAACAGGTATGAGGGCGGAACGATTCATGCCCCCAGCGGCTTGTCCTTGATGGGACGGAAATCAATCATGGGCAAGTTTGGCAAGGAACAGACGACCCATTTGTTTGCGGTGGGCGACAAAGTCTATCCCATGAGGATCGATGTGAACGTGGCCAAGGATACGGTTACTCTGGGAGTTGTCGCTTGCGACACCTGCAACAAGACTGATCCGCCGACCTACAACAAGGCGAACGTGGTCTTCCAATTTCCAAAAGGTTCATTGGCGAATGCAACGGCCGGAGGGGTAGAAGACGTTATAGGTCAGGTGTTGGCGATCAGCAATGACGACGCGCAGCAGAGCGGAGATCAAGGGGGTCAGCAACAAAGTGGTCAACAACAAGGCGGACAGGATCAGGGTCAGCAGCAGCAAGCGGAACAACCAGCAGCGGAGCCAGCCAGCATTGAGAAGGGAATGACCCCGGACCAGGTCGAGGCCGCCATGGGTAAACCGGAGAAGAAAGTGACTCTTGGGAACAAGCAGATTTACTACTACAAAGATATGAAAGTGATCTTTCTGAGTGGAAAAGTTTCGGACGTGCAGTAAGCCCCAAAAGGCCCTCCGCGCGAGCGCAGCGGAGAAGGAGGGTTGACCTAAGCGCCAACTGCCATTCCAGTTTTTTCTCTCCTGATCGTTCTGGCTAACGTTGCGTGTTTTTCGTCAGCCGCAAATGGGCGACCGCCGCACCGGTATCTCTGCAAGAGCAGCTTAGCGCCAATACAAACTCGCGAAGATCAGTGGAGCGGTGGTGAGTGACGCGGGCACGCCCCTCGCGGTTCAAAAAAAGGCGGTGTGAATAAGCGTTCGGTGGAGAGCGCTTGTGTTTGTGTCCGGCAAAGTTTCAGGATAATGGGCCGCATCCTTCCACGGGTATGTGCACGGCGATGGTCAAGGATGTTTCCAGCTATTTCAAAACCGAAAGCACAAGTGGTGTTCCAGTTTCCTAAAGAGTATCTGGAGAAAGCTGACGCGGGGACGGTCGAGAACGCAATCGGCGAAGTATTTTCGATCGGCAACGATACTCAGGCTCAGAGCAACCAGCCGCAGGGACAACGGGCAGGGACAACAGCGCAGGCGCAGCGGGGACAGGCGCAGCAGAAGCAGCCAGCGCAAACCGGAAGCAAGCCCAACCCGAACCGCACACGATTCAGTTGGGACACAGCACGGATGAAGTTCAAGCAGCCCTGGGCAAGCCGGAAAAGATTGTGAACCTCGGTCCCAAGCACCTCTACGTGTACCAGGATCTAAAAGTCACATTTGTAAACGGGAAAGTTTCGGACGTGCAATAGCGACGAAGAATCGTCGACAATCGCGTGCACGCCGGGCGCAGCGCCAGCGGCCAGACCGGAAACTGAAGCGGTAACCGCCCTCTGTTCCGCGGAGGAAATCGCTTAAAGCCCGCATCAGCAGCAACTTGAGCCAGCGTCTTAGTACTTCCGTACCGTCTCTAGTACTTCAGTTACCGCTCCCGAAGTGACTCACGCTTGGTGGCGTGATCACTACTAGTCATAGTGGTATGGATATCATGGACTACTACATATAGATTAAACGTCCAACCACCCGTCAGCTTCTTTCCAGGAAAACCGTAGAAAACCTGGCAAAAACAGGAGATTCGCTTGGACGCGGGGTTTTACCGGGCTGTTATATGCTCGGGACACCGAAAGCCCTTTGACAGACGTAGAGGGCGAGGGCGTCTCCCAATACTAGCCTGTGGTCGAAAAACAGCGACGCAGGAAGTTTTGAGGACAGGGTTAAGGAAATATGGCCGACTCGCGAGAAGTGATGAACATTCGCCAGGCGTCGCAGTACCTGGGAGTGAGTCCGGACACGCTGTACAAATACGTCGGGGAGCAGAGTATTCCCGCTTTCAAGCTAGGCAACCGCTGGCGGTTCAAGAAGTCGAGGCTGGACCAGTGGATGGAAGAGAAGTCGAGCCAGATGGAATCGGGAGCAAAGCGTAAACCGAAGGCGGCGACGAAAGCTGCCGGGTCACAGTAGCAATAGAGCCGGCGGCACGGCGGCACTACGAAAGGGCGGGCACATGTTTGGAATGGGATCAAAAACGATTGTGGGTCTGGATGTGGGCTCTTCCAGCATTAAGGCCGTGGAGTTGAAAAAGAAAGGTGGGCAGATCGAGGTGGCGCACCTGGGACTGGAAGCACTGGCCTCGGACATCGTAGTGGATTCGATGATCGTGGATTCGGGAACGGTGTCGAGCGCGATTTCGAAATTGTTTGCCGACTGCCTGATCAAAACCAAGTCGGTGGCCACCGCGGTAAGCGGGCACTCAGTAATTGTCAAAAAGATCTCGCTGCCTTCGATGAGCGATCAGGAATTGGCTGAGACGATCGAGAAAGAAGCGGCCCAGCACATTCCCTTCGATCTGGCGGATGTGAGTCTCGACTACCAGATTCTGTCGGAGGAAGCGGGCAGCCCGCAAATGGATGTGCTTCTGGTGGCCGTCAAGAAGGACAAGATTCTGAACTACACCAACGTACTCTCGATGGCGGGGCGTACCCCGGCTATTGTGGACATTGATGCGCTGGCGCTGCAGAACTGCTACGAGTACAACTACCAGCCGGCTCCGGGCCAGGTTGTGGCACTGCTCAATCTGGGCGCGAGCGTGATGAACATCAACATCGTTAAAGGAACTACGCCACTGTTTCCGCGCGACGTCAGTGTGGGCGGACATCAGTACACGGATTCGCTGCAGAAGGAACTTGACTTGAATTTCGAAGATGCCGAAAAGCTGAAGCTGGGCGAGAAAGTCGGCACGGTCAGCGAGGACGCGAAAGCGCCCATCCTGCAGCAGGTGACCGAAATCATCGTGCTGGAGATTCAGAAGACGTTCGACTTCTTCCGCGCGAGTGCGGCGGGCGAGCACATCGAAAAAATTTATCTTGCTGGCGGTTCGGCAAAGGTGCCGGGATTGATGGAAGCGTTGCGGCAGGAGTTTTCCATGCCGGTTGAATTGCTGAATCCGTTCCAGCGAGTGGTGCCACCGGCGGACGGCCCCGGGGCGGAGCTGGTGGAGCAGAACGCGGGCCAACTGGCGGTAGCAGTGGGGTTGGCTTTGAGGAGCTTTGAATCCCTATGATCAAAATCAATCTGCTGGAATCCTCCAAGGGAAAAAACAAGCGCGGCGGCAGTAACGCCCCGACAATGCCCTCGATGGAAATGGGCGACTTGGGATCGCCCAAGCTGAAAGTGCTAGTAGTGGTGCTGCTGGCGGGGTTAGTGAATTTCGGCTACTGGTATCGGCTCGATCGTCAAGGCAAAACGATTGCGGCGCAGATGCAGGTGGCGGAGCAAAAAAATCGCGAGCTCAGTGATGTCAAGGCGCGCTATCTCGAGCGCCAGACCGAGGCCAATAACTACAAGCGGCGGGTAGACGTGATCGAACAACTGCACGCTGCGGGGCAGACCGGACCGGTCAACCTTCTGGCCATGTTGGGCGAGACCGTGAACGGAACCGAAGCAGTCTGGCTGCGGAGTATGGATGATACCGGCGCCAGCGTGAGTCTGGAAGGCACCGCGCTGGGCACGGATGCGGTGGCGAATCTGATCGCAAATCTGCAAAAGACAGGCTTCTTCAAGTCGGTTGAGATCAAGGAAACCTATCAGGATGAGCAGATCAAAGACATGCAGGCGTTCCAGTTCACTCTGACCTGCGAGAAGGGAAAGTCCTAAGAGGCGCACTTATGGCGATGAACTTTAGCGATCTTTCGGGTCTGAAGCAATGGGGAGCGGTCCTGGTTGGAGGAGCGCTGGTAACCACGGCGCTGTACTTCACGGTGTTCAAGAATCAGAACGATAAGAACACGGCGGCACAACATGCGTTGCAGGACAAAGTTCGGGAGAATAACGAACTGGAGTCTTACCGCCCTAAGCTGAAAGACATGGAGCGCCAGCTGGCCAACTTGAAACAACAGTTGGAGATTGAGCGGCGCATTGTCCCCGATGACAAGCAAGTGGACGGCTTCATCGAAACCCTGGATGCCGAAGCGGCCAAAGCGGGCGTGGAACTTCGCCGTTATACGGCTAAGCCTGTCGCTGTCAAGGATTATTACTCGGAACTCCCCTTCGACCTGGAGCTGGACGGACCGTATTACTCGATGCTGAATTTCTTTGACCGTGTGGGCAAGCTGGAGCGCATCGTGAACATCAGCGGACTTATGGTTTCAAACACCAAGAATCCCCAGGGAGCGAAGGCGAAGCATACCTACCAGTACGCACCCAATGAAAGTGTCGTGGCTACGTTTACCGCGACTACGTTTTTCAGTCACGATTTGAATCCTGCCGGAACGGCACCTGGGCCCAAGCTCACAACCGCTGCGGCAGGCGTGGGCAAATAGGAATCTCTATGAAGCTAACGACGGGCATTTTGGCAATGGGACTGATGACAGGCGGACTCTGGGCACAGAATCCCAACGTCATCAACAACGTGCAGAGCACCATGAAAACCGTGCAGCAGAAGAAGACGGATGACTCCAATGCTGCCCTGGGGATAACGGGCACGCCGTCGGCCAACCCGGCAGCTAAGCCCGTCGCGGGTGCTGCTGCGAAACCTCCGGCGATGGTGCAACAGCCGGCTGGGGTTAAGGGCGCCCCTGCACCGGTGATCGCCGCTCAGAAGCCGCAGCCGCCAGCCGTAGCCAAGAAAACAGCGGCGCCGCTTTCCGTAATTGCGGCCAAACCGACGACTTCGAAGCCGGCGGCCAAAACTGCTCCCCCGGCGGAAACCAAGATTTCAGCGAAAGGCGACGACCCAGTCAAAAGCATAGATGCCCCCAAAACGCCCAAGCCCGAAGAGAAGAAATGGGCGATGAGCGGGAAACGCGATCCATTCTTCAGCCCGGTGGTACAGCAATCGGCTGGTTCGGGTTGCTCAACGGGCAAGAAATGTCTGGAGATAGGCCAGATTAATTTGCGCGGCGTGGTGAAGTCGGAAAGCGGTTTTATCGCGATAGTTACCAACAGCCTGAATAAGGCTTATTTCCTGCGCGAGAACGATCCGGTGTTCAACGGCTATGTAGTGAGAATCACCGGAGACGCGGTGGTGTTCCAGGAAACGGTGCAGGACAAGGTTGGCAAACCGCTTAAGCGAGAAGTGACCAAGAGAATTTTCACGCCGGCTGTTTAGCGTGGGCAACGGTGCTCCGGGGAAAACCGGAACATCAACAAAATCGAGTTCCAGTAAGGACACGCGGGGCAGACCCGGGTGTTGGGGAGATGCGAAATGCGAAAGCAACTGCTGAGTGGATTCCTATCGTTGCTGGTCCTGGGGCTGATGGCTTCAGCTGCAGAGACTCCGGCGCCGCAAGCGGCGGGTCAACGAAACGAACTGCAACGAGTGAACGTGGTTCGCGGCGCGGATGAAATCCGGGTCGAGATCAACGCTCGTGGCGTGGTGGCGCCCAAGCTAAGCACGGCGGATTCGCCGGCGCGGCTGATCGTGGATTTGCCCGGCACCGTCATGGTGACAGGGCAGAGCCACATCACCGTCGGCAGTGCGGGTGTGAAAGGAGTGCGCATCGCCATGGATGGCCAGACGCCTCCGACAACTCGCGTGGTCGTCGATCTGGAACACTCCTGCCGCTATGAGTTGAATCCATCAGCGGACGGAAAGCTGGTGTTGACCCTCCATACTGGGCCCACGACAGCGGCAAGCGCAAGGCTCCCCAAGTCGACCCCGGCCGAAACTTCTCCCGCAGTGAGCAAGGCAATATCTCCGTTCGCTGCCCGGGTGGTTGAAGTGAAGGCGGAAGTGAAGACGGAACCCAGGAAGGAAGCGACGACGAACGTGCCAATAGCGGCTAGCGTTCCGAGCGCGGCGGCGATGAACGCCGCACCGTCCAAGCCATCGCCGGAGCCAGCTTCGACCAGCGATTTTGTATTCGTTGAGCCCACATATTCGGCCAAGACGGATAGTTCCAACGCGGCGATTGAGCCGGCTGCGCGGTCTCAGGAAGCGGCGGCGAAGTTTTCCGACAAAACAGCTGCGGAACTGTTGCCGGTGACCGTGAACGCGGCGCCCCAGGCGTCTCAAAGTGTTTCCTCCGGCACCGGAATCCAGCCGGCTGTCAATCTTGCGGCTGAGCAGAAGGCGCAAGCCGGACAGCAACCCGCTTCGGTTGGACCGAAGTACACCGGCGAACCGATTTCGGTGAACCTGAAAGATGTGGATCTGAAAGACTTTTTCCGCCTCATTCATGAAATCAGCGGTTTGAATGTGGTGCTGGATCCCAATGTTCATGGCTCCCTGACGGTCGTGTTGGACGATGTGCCGTGGGATCAGGCGCTGGACATCGTGCTCAAGAACAATGATCTGGCAAGGGAACTTGAAGGCAATGTCCTCCGCGTCGCCACGGTTGACACTCTCAAGAAGGAAGCGGACGGACGGCGTGGCCAGGTGGAAGCGGAAGCCATGGCGGTCGAGAAAGTTTCAATTACGCGTTTCCTGAGCTATGCCCATGCCAAGGATGTAATGGTCACGGTGAAAAAGTTTCTCTCGCAGCGCGGTGACGTGGTTGCAGATGAACGCACCAATGCCATCATCGTCAACGATATTCCGAAAGTACTCCCAATCATCGACCGCCTGCTGACGCAGCTTGATCGTAAGACGCAGGAAGTCGAAATCGAGGCGCGCGTAGTGGCAGCGACGCGGCAGTTCGCTCGCGACATCGGCACGCAGCTCGGCTTCGGTTGGGGCGACGGACACAGCGCGATAGGCGGCGCCACCAGTGTGGGTGCATCCCCCACCACCGTCGGTGGCCTGACGCCGGGTTACATTACAACGCCTGGCGGCGGTGCGGGCTCAGGATCGACGATTCCACTGTTCTCCAATCTGGGTTCGACCGCACCGACCAGCGGCCTGACGCTGCTGAACGCCAGCAATACGGTGCGAATCGATGCCGTACTTACAATGGCGGAGTCGCGCGGCCTGCTAAAAGTTCTGTCGCGGCCTCGGGTTGTCACCCAAAACAACATTCAAGCCTTCGTGAAGCAAGGCGTGCGCGTGCCCATCGTGACACAGGCACAGTTGGGTGGTCCGCCCACAGTGACCTACGTCGACGCGTTCCTGCGCTTGACGGTGACACCGCAGATCACCTCGGAAAATACCATCTTCCTGAACGTGGATGTAGAAAACACTACACCAAACTTCGGTCAGGAAGTTCAGGGCAACCCCGAGTTGATTACCCAGCAGGCAACCACGCAGGTGTTGGTGACCGACGGCGGTACGGTGGTGATCGGTGGCGTGATCCAGACGCAGAACTCGATCAACATCACGCAAGTACCGGTGCTCGGCAACATCCCAATTCTGGGAAATCTGTTCAAGCATACGCAGGTGAATACCTCGAACCAGGAATTGATCTTCTTCATCACGCCGCGAATCATTCAGACGTAACAGCGTCAGATATAGCAGCTAGGTTGAAGATTTAAAGCCGCCGGCCTGAAGAACCTGTCAGGACCGGCGGTTTTGTTTTTTTTCGTAACCACCTTCCAGCTTCGGTTTGCCGGAATCCGTACCGGGCCTATCGAGCTCCCGCAGACATCCTGCGTTCGCGACTCGAACTCTCCTGAAGGTTGTCAAACGAACGTTTCGCAGCAGGCGGTCGAAACGTTTTGCCCTGGTTCCTGCAGCCTCCTACAGCAATAGTTAATCCTTAGGGATCGACAGTGACATATTTTTGTACCTTTCGAGTAGCATACTTGCCGGCTTGCTAGAACCTTTAGCAGCGATGTTTTCCCAGGGAGGAAGTAATGAAAGGAAAGAGCAAGGCGGCAGATGCACCCATTTTTCAATGGCTATCGTACGTTTCTGTTCTGGTCGCGATGATTTCTACAGCGATGTCGGCCAGTCCGGTGGAGGGCAGACTGATTACCAACAACACACCGGGCTACGTGGGGACCGCGAAGAATCTCGGCGCAGAAGACCCAGCAAAGCCTATAGAAGTGACCATCTGGCTTCAGCTGCACAACCGGAGCCAGTTCGATGCGTTAACTCAATCGCTCTACGACCGGACTTCCCCCAACTACCATCACTGGCTGAAACAGGGTGACATTGCCGCCCGCTTTGCGCCAACGGCCCAAGAAGCAAAGACGGTGCAGGAGTTCGTTGCGGCGCACCATCTGATGCTCGTAAAGATGGGGCCGAGCAACTTCTACGTCAGGGCGCGAGGCACGGTCGGCGATGTGGAGAAAGCGTTCCAGGTACAGCTCAACAACTATCAGGTCGGCGACAAAACGATCCGCGCCAATGCCGTTGATCCCTATGTCGAGGGAGCGGCGGGGCCGTTGGTAAGAGCTGTATCGGGGCTGGATACGGGGGAGTTCGAGCATACGTTGATGGCCCGTCCAACCAGCATCGGTGGTTCTAAGTCAGCTGTGGCGGCTGCGGCCGAAGCGGCGGCTGTAAGCCGTCCCGATTTCTTTTCTTCGCAGTGTTTCACGGGGACGGAGAAGGAGTCGTTTTCCACCCACGGTGACGGCGAGTTACCGATCGGCACGTACTCGGGCAACAAACTGAATCTGCAGAGCCAGACCGGCCCGGGCTGTGGCTACACGCCCGCCGAAATCCAATCTGCCTACAATCTGACGGGCCTGTACAACGAAGGCTACGACGGCAAGGGTCAAACCATTGCCATCGTCGACTGGTGCGGTTCCTTTACGATTCAAGCGGACGCCAACGCATTTTCGACGCAGTTCGGCCTGCCGCAGCTCACTCGGTCGAACTTCAACATCACCTACACGGCGCCCAGCGAGTGCATTGCCTTCGACCAGGTCGAAATCAACCTTGATGTGGAGTGGGCACACGCGATTGCGCCAGGGGCCAATATCAATCTCGTAGTTCCGCCATCGGCAAATTTCCAGGATGTAGACGAAGCCGAATTCGATGTCGCGAACCTTGGCCTGGGAAACGTGCTCTCCGGCAGCTTTGGCGCGGCGGAAGGGCTTGTCGCGGCGACGGAGGTGGAAACGGAGAGCCTGATTGCAGAGATTGGCGCTGCCACGGGGATTTCCTACAACTTCGCGTCGGGAGATAGCGGCAACTTCG
This sequence comes from Candidatus Acidiferrales bacterium, assembly GCA_035603035.1. Classification (GTDB taxonomy): domain Bacteria; phylum Acidobacteriota; class Terriglobia; order Terriglobales; family Acidobacteriaceae; genus Sulfotelmatobacter. The sequence continues at coordinate 13,521 of DATNLE010000185.1, forward strand.
TGCTCACTGATGATGTTTTTCTCCCCACGGTCAGCGCTCCGGCGGACTCTCCCTGGGCCACAGCGGTGGGTGGCGTCACCTTAGCGCTGAAGTCCGACAACTCCATTGCGTGGCAGGCGGGTTGGGGGAACAATGTAAATGTGCTGGCTGCGCAGGGAACGGTAGCCGATCCACCGATTGGCGAATTCTTCGGTGGCTCCGGCGGTGGTCCGAGCGACTGCGTCACCAAGATTACACGCTTCAGGCGACCGATCTGTACTGGCGGCTTTTCCAAACCGCCGTACCAGCATGCATCTGTACCCGGCGCGTTTCGCCAACTTCCCGACGTCTCGTGGCTGGCGGATCCCTTCACTGGAGCCGTGATCCTGATCAGCATTCCCGGTCAGGTTCCGGAACAGGTGTTTCAGGTGTTTGGTGGGACCAGCCTGGCTACTCCGATGTTCTCCGCACTATGGGCCATCGCCAATCAGGAAGCCCTGGCTGGCGGCGGAACGGAACTCGGTCAGGCGGCGCCCTATCTTTACTCACTGCCGTCGGGAACCGTATCCGATATCGTGCCCGTTACTTCGAAGACTAACGTGACCGGATCGATTCAGGACTCGAACGGTACTACCAAATACACTGCGGCGCAGTTGGCTTCGGCGTCCCCGACCCAGCACCAATTCGTCAGCGCACTGTGGGACCTTTTCACCGTAGATGACGCGGTGGCTGTGGTCTCCTTCGGCACTGATTTCGGTCTTCAAACGAATAAGGGCTGGGACAACATGACCGGCGTAGGAACGCCGAACGCGCAAGCGTTCGCGGATTTCTTCTTCGGGCAATAGCAACCGCAAGCTTGGAACTTGCCCTGCCATCTCTGGGATGGCAGGTTTTTTTCTGCGTAGAATGAGCACCTGGCGTGCCCTACGAATTAGCAAAACAGAGGGATCAGGGTAGAAGCGAAACTAACCCTGCCTTCCGCCTGATAAACTCGGCAGGAATGAATTTCCTCCGTCGTCAACAAAAACTGCGAAATCACCTCGCCACCACGCGGTTCGACGCGCTGCTTGTCAGTCATCTTCCCAACATTCGATATCTCTGCGGCTTCAGCGGGAGCGCGGGTTTCCTGCTGATCGAGGAAGCCGGCAGCGTCTTCTTTACCGACGTCCGTTATGACACGCAGGCGCACGAGGAAGTGAAAGGCGCAAGAGTGATCATTGCGCGAAAGGCACTCTTGACCGCGACTGGAGAGTGGATTGGAGCCCGCCGGAAAAGATCTAAGGGACGAGCCATCGGAATTGAATCGGAACACATGACCGTAGCCGAGAAGAAACGGCTGACGGATCTTCTGCCCACCGGCCATCGCTTACGAGATGCGACTCCCATCGTGGAGCGGGCGCGCATGGTGAAGGATCTCGACGAATTAAACCGGATTCGCACCGCAGTGCAGTTGGGGGCAAGCTTGTTTGATCGAGCTCTCGAAGTATTGCGCCCGGGTGTGAAAGAGACGGAGGTTGCGGCCCGAATGGAGCACGCCGCCCGCCTCGCGGGGGCGGAGGAAATGTCGTTCCCGACGATCATCGCATCCGGAGCACGGTCAGCGTTACCTCACGGTCGAGCTACAGGGCAAACCATCGCTCCCGGTGCATTCGTTGTCTGCGATTTCGGTGTTATACTCGGTGGTTATTGTTCGGATCAAACCCGCACCGTATGGGTGCGCGCCGGTTCGGGTACACCCGCAGATGAAGCGCGGCGAGCGTACGAAGCGGTGAGGGAAGCGCAGCAGGCGGCGATAGAGGCTGTGCGGCCTGGAATCGCCGTAGCGGAAGTGGACGATGCAGCCCGTAGAGTATTGCGCAAAGCCCGATTGGCGCGATATTTTACGCACTCGACCGGGCACGGCGTGGGGCTCGAAATACACGAAGCTCCGAGAGTAGCGGCCGGGCAGAAGGAAATACTGCGTCCCGGCATGGTGATCACGATTGAGCCGGGAGTATATTTCCCGGGCAAGTGGGGGATCAGGATCGAGGATATGGTGGCCGTCAGCGATTCTGGCGGTGAGGTGCTGACCCCGACAAGCAAGCTTTTCCTGGCGATTTAGGTCTTCCAGGATTCAGTCTGGTCAAGTTTCTGGCAAGTTTGTGCGGAGCGTCAGGGGCGATTGCCAAGCGGTCCCGTCTTTATACGAATGAACCAAAAAGAGCTGAAGGAACTCATCGAGTTCTTAATCGAAAAAGATATTGCCGAGTTCGAACTGGAACGCGGTGATGTCAAAGTGAAGATCAAGCGGGCTGGCGAGCACACCGTCGTGCATACGCGCGCGGACGTGCCTTACGTGGCCGTGACCGTCCCGCAAACGGGGCAGCCTTCAGTCGCCGCTTCTGCTGGCGCGCAGCTCCCCGTGCCCGTCGAGCCCGTCCCGGAAGAAAACCTGCACATGGTGAAATCGCCGATCGTGGGGACGTTCTATGAGGCCCCTTCGCCGGGCGCCCCTCCGTTCGTTAAGGTAGGGGATACGGTGGAGTTGGGACAGGTGCTGTGTATTGTCGAGGCGATGAAACTGCTGAATGAGATCGAGTCAGACATCGCGGGCGAAATCGTAAAGAAGATGGGGAGCAACGGTCAGCCGATTGAATATGGGCAGGAGTTGTTTGCCATCCGGCCAAAGAAGTGAAACGTGTTGGTAACAGGCGCGCACCTCGCGCGCCTTCTTGCGTCTGAGGAGGCGCAGTGGAGGATCCGGGCTTCGCCCGGCGCGGAGAACCGAGAGCTTGCCCTCAGCGAAGTCGAAGGGCGGCTATCCCACATCGAGCTAAATGTTTAAGAAAATTCTGATTGCGAATCGCGGAGAGATTGCGCTGCGCGTCATCTGCGCGTGCAAAGAACTGGGTGTCCGCACGGTTGCCATTTACAGCGAAGCCGACCGGCATTCCTTGCCTGTACGTTTTGCGGACGAGGCTATCTGCATTGGGCCGCCACAATTGGCACTGAGCTACCTGAACATCCCTGCGGTGATTAGTGCAGCCGAGATTGCCAACGTCGACGCGATTCATCCCGGCTACGGGTTGTTGGCGGAGAATGCCAACTTTGCCGAAGTCTGCGAGACCAGCGGGATCAAGTTTATCGGGCCGCGGCCTGAAGTGACGCGTCTGATGGGAGAAAAAGAAAAAGCGCGCTCCGCTATGAAGCGAGCGGGCGTGCCGATTTTGCCGGGCTCGGATGGAATTCTTGCTTCCGAAGGCGAAGCTGCGGAGTGGGCGCGGCAGGTTGGCTTTCCTGTGATCGTCAAAGCCTCAGCGGGCGGCGGTGGACGCGGCATGCGCATCGTGCGCAATGAAGAAGAATTGCCGGGATTGTTCAAGGCTGCGCAGTCGGAGGCGGCGGGCGCGTTCGGCAATGGCGACTTGTACATGGAGAAGTATGTCGAGCATCCGCGGCACATTGAGTTTCAGGTTTTAGCCGATGAGCACGGCAATGTGGTGAGTCTCGGGGAAAGAGAATGTTCGATCCAGCGGCGCCATCAGAAGTTACTGGAAGAGTCACCCTCCACCCAGGTGACGGGCGAACTACGCGACCAAATCGGCGCAGTTTTGTGCAAGTCGCTGACGGACATCGGCTACACCAACGCGGGAACCATTGAGTTTTTGATGGACCAGGACCGCCGGCTGCACTTCATCGAAATGAACACGCGCATTCAGGTGGAACACCCCGTTACCGAAATGGTCACTGATGTGGATCTGGTGAAGAGCCAGATCATGATCGCGGCCGGCGCTCACATGCGGGACGTTTTGCAGGGGCCTATTGTCCACCGCGGGCATGCAATTGAGTGTCGCATTAATGCGGAGCATCCCGTAAAATTTACGCCTTCGGCAGGGAAGATCACGGCATTTCATCCCCCCGGAGGAACCGGAGTGCGCGTCGATACTGCAGCCTACACGGAGGGCGTGATCCCGCCATATTATGACTCGCTGATTGCGAAGCTGATCGTGCGCGGCAAAGACCGCAACGAGGCTGTCTCGCGGATGACGCGGGCGCTCGAAATGTTTATCGTCGAGGGCGTATACACGACGATTCCACTGCACCGCAAGATTCTTGCCGATCCGGATTTTCGCGCCGGGAAATTCGATACAGGCTTTATCGAGCGATTTCTGGCGGCCAGCAAAAAGGATCCGGCCGCATGATCTCTCTGCCGCGACTTTATGCCATTGTTGACGCGGCGGCTTTCCCAAAAGTTGAAGATTTGACTACCTTTGCCACAGAACTAATCGCTGGCGGATGCACCGTCCTGCAATACCGCCGCAAAACTGGAAACGCTGGCGAGATGCTGCGGCAGGCGCTGGCATTGAAGATCAGTGCGGTGGGTGAGGTTAAGCTGATTATGAATGATCGTGCTGACTTATGTCTGGCCGCGGGCTTCGACGGCGTCCATATCGGGCAGGATGATCTCTCCCCGGAGTCGGTTCGCGGGATCATTGGCTCCGGGCGCTGGCTTGGCGTGTCGACGCATAATCCGGAGCAGATCAAGCAGGCTGACCGAGACTCCGCGGACTACCTCGCCATTGGACCCGTCTTTTCCACTTCCAGCAAAGCCAAGCCTGATCCGGTCGTAGGCCTTGAAGGCGTCCGCCAGGCGCGGGAGTTGACCCGGAAACCTCTGGTCGCCATAGGGGGGATCAGCCGTGCCAATGCGGCCTCGGTGATTGAAGCCGGGGCCGATTCCGTGGCGGTGATATCTGATCTGTTACGGGAGCCGCGGAAATCAGCAGAGGAATTTTTCAGCATCTTGAGGTAAAGTCGTGAGGCTTCGATAATCGTTCCGGCGGGCGAGGGCAAAACGCCTCTCGCGACAGCCGGCGGGGCGCTGGCGCCATAAGGCTCCGGTGCGACTAGGCTTAGGAGGGATCCTGAGTACACCGACAACGCGGCCGGCTTCAGCAAGCGACTGGGAAATTCACAGCCATCAGGATAAGGAGTTGGTCAAGGGCCTGGGCCTGACCAGCGCCACCATGCTGGTCATGGGGTCGATGATCGGCTCGGGCATTTTCATTGTTTCGGCGGAGATTGCCCGCGAAGTCGATTCTCCAGCATTGCTGATCGGCGCTTGGGCAGTCGCGGGATTCATGACCATCGTCGCCGCTCTCAGTTATGGCGAACTGGCGGCCATGATGCCGCGAGCCGGCGGCCAGTATGTCTATCTTCGCGAAGCCCTGGGGCCGCTATGGGGCTTCCTTTACGGTTGGACGTTGTTCCTGGTAATTCAGACGGGCACGATCGCCGCAGTAGGCGTGGCTTTCGGCAAGTTCCTGGGAGTTTTTTTCCCTGCTATTTCTTCCTCCAACTGGATTCTGCATCTCTGGAAGGTTCCTCCGATTCGACTCGGGCCCATGGTTCTTGGCAACATGGACGTTGGAATCAATACGCAGAATCTGATTGCCATCCTGCTCGTTGTCTTTCTCTCGGTTGTAAATATCTTCGGATTGAAAACTGGAGCTCTCATCCAGAATGTGTTTACCGCGGCAAAGGTCTCGGCTCTGCTGGGTCTGGCCTTGTTCGGATTGGCGCTGGGGCGAAACCATCAGGCTCTAGCCGCTAACTTTAGTGGACATCTCTGGCGGAACGCGAGCCTGGGCGCGCAGCACGCAGTGCAGGTAGGAGTTGGCGGACCGGTTGTGATGGTCGGCACGCTGACCATTCTGGCGGTAGCGCAGGTAGGTTCGCTATTTTCCGCCGATGCGTGGAATAACGTGACGTTCACCGCAGGTGAGGTCAAAAATCCCAGCCGCAACTTGCCGATTTCGCTGGCGCTGGGAACCGGTGTTGTGATCGCACTTTATATCGCGTGCAATTTCATCTATTTGCTAGCCCTGCCGCTGGACGGGACGGCGGGCGCGGCATCGATTCTGGGGCGAGGCATCAAGTTTGCCGCGGAAGATCGTGTTGGTACCGCGGTGATGACACAGATGTTCGGCGCCGTGGGCGGCCTCTTGATGGCAGGAGCGATTCTAATTTCCAGTTTCGGCTGTAACAATGGCCTGATTCTCTCCGGTGCGCGCGTCTACTATGCCATGGCGAAAGATGGTTTGTTTTTCAAGAGCGTCGCGAAATTGCATCCTACCTACAAGACGCCCGCAGTTTCGCTGATGGTGCAGATGGTCTGGGCGTGCCTGCTTTGCGTTTCGGGGAGCTACGGGCAGCTTCTGGATTACATTATTTTTGCCGCGCTGTTCTTCTATATGTTGACGATTGTGGGGTTGTTTGTGTTGCGGCGGACACGTCCGGATGCTCAAAGACCCTACCGCGCAGTGGGTTATCCCGTGCTGCCCGCGATTTATATTGCGATGGCTTCATTCATCGATGTCGTACTATTGCGCTACAAACCCCAGTTCACGTGGCCGGGGCTGATTGTGGTATTGCTGGGCATCCCGGTATATTACGCGTGGGCAAAAAGCGCGGAGGCAATATGAGCATAGGTGTGGCCAGCCAAGGAAAAACCAGACGAATGGCAAATCTGTTTGCGACCAAGCCGCTGAACCTGCTGATGGAAGAGGCTCGCGAGACGGGCGAACATAGCCTCAAGCGCACGCTGGGAGTTTTTCAACTCACTGCGCTCGGCGTAGGTGCGATTATCGGGGCGGGAATCTTCGTAATGGTGGGGTTGGGCGCGCAATATGCCGGTCCAGGACTCACCTTGTCATTCGTGCTGTCAGGCTTGGGATGCGCGTTCGCCGGCTTGTGCTACGCGGAATTTGCGGCCATGATTCCGCTGGCAGGCAGCGCTTACACCTACGCTTACGCCACGCTCGGCGAGTTGCTGGCCTGGATCATCGGCTGGGATCTCACCCTTGAATATGCCATGGGTGCCAGCGCGGTGTCTTCCGGCTGGTCGAATCACTTCATCGAACTGCTGAAAATCTTTCACATCCGCATGCCGTTGTGGCTGGCCTATGACCACTGGACAGCTTTGAAGACCGCCGAAAATATTATTGCGCGCCAGATGGCTCAAGCGGCGGATGCTTCCCTGATACCGGGCTCGCAATCATTTCTCGATAAAGTGAGCGCCATCATAAGCACACAGTCCCCGGAATTGTTGCTGCGCGCGCATGACCTGCTGGGAGCGCCGCACATTTTTGGCTACGAGGTTGGCCTAAACCTTCCGGCTTTCATCATCGCCCTCATCATCACGGCGATTCTTGTGGTCGGGATCAAAGAGAGCGCGCGTTTTAATACTGGAATCGTCGTCGTTAAGGTTTCGGTGGTGCTGTTTGTTATTGCGCTGGGCGCTCGCTACATCAACACCAGCAATTGGGGCACCGATTGGCACTCGTTCGCACCCAATGGCATTGCCGGAATCGGAGCGGGCGCAGCCTACATATTCTTTGCCTACATTGGCTTCGATGCGGTTTCGACTACGGCGCAGGAGGCCAAGAATCCGCAGCGGGATTTGCCGATCGGCATGATTGCATCGCTGGCGGTGTGTACGGTGCTTTACATCGCAGTCGCCGGGGTTCTCACCGGCATGGTGCACTGGCAGCAGATCAACATCGAAGCGCCGGTCGCCCGCGCATTTCTGGATCGGGGTTTAACGACTGCCTCTCACATCATCACGCTGGGCGCACTGGCGGGGCTGACCAGCGTAATGCTGGTCATGTTGTTGGGCCAGACGCGCGTGCTGTATTCAATGGCCAGTGATGGGCTGCTGCCCAAGAAGTTCTTCGCGGCTGTTCACCCCAAGTTCCGCACTCCCTGGAAGAACACCATCCTTGTAGGTCTTTTAGCTGCAGTTGTGGGCAGCCTGACTCCCATCGACGATATCGGAAGGATGGTGAACATCGGCACGCTGCTGGCGTTTGTGATTGTGTCGATCTCGGTGATGGTGCTGCGCTATACCAATCCCAGCCAGCCGCGTCCCTTCCGCACGCCATGGGTGCCGCTGATTCCGATCCTCGGCGTGATCTCGAACGGTTATATGATGTACAAGTTGGGAATCTGGAACTGGATCCGGCTGGTGGTCTGGCTGGCCATTGGACTGGTCGTGTACTTCACCTACAGCGTGAAGCACAGCCGGGTGCAGGCGCTGCAGCCGGGTGCCAGGCCGAGGAGCTAGCAACATCCTCTCACTACATCGGGCCCCTCCGCACTGCGCGGAGGGTCTTTTTGTTTTTTAGTCCGGCGATGGATGAATGAGGAGAATGAAGGCAATCCAATCATGAAAATTGTCAGCGCGTCGGAAATGCGAGCGATTGATCGCGCTAGCAGCGAGCGCTTCAGCGTGCCTTCGCTTACGCTGATGGAAAATGCGGGCGCAACCGTCTCGGATTATGTGCTCTCGCATTACCCCTCGGCGGTGCGCATCGTGGTTTTTTGCGGCAAGGGAAATAATGGCGGCGATGGATTCGTGGCGGCGCGGCGATTGCGTGAACAGGGGAAGCAGGTTGAGGTGATAGTGCTGGCGGACCCGAACGATCTGCGAGGTGATGCTGCGGTCATGTTTCGCAAGTTGCCAGCCGCAGCCATCGTCGTGCATTCCGTCGAAGAGCTGCGGAGTGACCTTGTGCAGCTCTCATTGCGGGCGGACTTGTATCTCGATGCGTTGCTGGGCACGGGTTTCAAGCCCCCGGTGAGCGAGCTCTATGCCGAGGCGATCGCGATTATGAATGCAAGTCAGGTTCCCGTGATCGCGGTGGACATTCCTTCCGGCGCAGATGCCGACACGACGGGTGCGCAATCCGGAACGATTGCCCGAGCTGACGCCATCGTCACTTTCACGGCGCCGCGTCCAGCGCACGTATTCAGCCCGTTAACCTCAGGCGCGACCTCTGTGGGGGGCATCGGCTCGCCCGGCGAGGCGATCATTTCCTCGCTACAAATGAATGTGATTACGGCGCACGACATTGCGCCGTTGATCGGACCGCGCCCGGCAGAATCGAATAAAGGAAGCTACGGACACGTGCTCGTGGTCGGAGGATCGCTCGGCAAAGCTGGGGCCGCAGCCATGGCAGGGATGGCCGCGTTGCGCGCTGGGGCAGGTCTTTCGACGGTGGCGACGTCAAAATCCGTACTCGGAACTGTGGCAGGATTTCATCCGGAGTTAATGACTGAGCCGTTGCCAGAGACCGATGCCGGGACCATCTCGCCAAATGCCCGGCAGCGGCTGAACGAGCTGGCGAAAGGCCTGACCGTGCTCGCGGTTGGTCCCGGGATTTCACGGAATCCGCAGACTTCAGACCTGGTGCGGAGTATGGTTGCGAGCCTTCAAATTCCAATGGTGGTGGACGCCGATGCCTTGAATGCGTTTGAGGGGCGCAGCGATGAACTGAATGGCAAGGACCGGACCGTGGTGATCACTCCGCACCCGGGAGAGATGGCACGGCTGACGGGATCGAGCGTTGCTGACGTACAGAAAGATCGGCCGGGAGTGGCGCGGAAGTTCGCACGCGAACACCAATTGATCGTGGTCCTCAAAGGGCATCGCACTCTGGTGGTGCGGCCCGACGGCGAAGCTTGGGCCAACACTACGGGCAATCCTGGAATGGCCACCGGGGGTACGGGAGACATTCTCACGGGTATGGTTGCGGGGATGCTTGCTCAACACGGCAAGAACGCTTTCATGGCCGTGCTCGCCGCGGTACATCTGCACGGCCTTGCGGGCGATGTGATGCGCGAGAGTGTCGGCGAATATTCGTTGGTGGCGACGGATTTGCTCCGCGGGCTACCGGAGGCATTTCGGCGGACGCAGAATGCCATAAAAGAGAAATTGGTGTGCTGGGGCGGCTAAGCTGCCCCACGCTCATCTCGAAGCGGGCAAGCGAATAGTCTTTCCCGAAGCTGCGGAACGCCGGGCTGCGTCAAGAATTTCCGTGACTGTGAGATTGGTTTCAAGCGATGACAATCCGTCTGGTTTCATTCCGTCGACTATCACTGCCCTCAGAAGCGACAGCGAATTATCGTAAGGGGCTGAAATCGCTTTTGCTGCGATCTGCTCTTCCTGCCCGCCAGCACGGCGAATGCGAAAGTCATCCCGCTTCACTGTGATTACATATCCTGTCTGTCCGTACACCTCCATGTCTTTGCGATCGAATGGCCAGTTCCAGGAAGCTTGCACGATGGCCTGCGCTTTGGGATATGTCAGGATGATGGTTGCTTCGTCGTCGACTCGCGGATAAATGTCGGGCTTGATGTGTTGTGTAACAGCAGTCACTGTTTCCGGACGTTGGCCATCCATCAGCCAGGTCATCAGATCGGCGCCGTAGCAGCCGAAGTCGAACAGGGCTCCTCCGCCGTTCAATTTTGGATCCGTGAGCCAACTCAGAAACTCAGGACGGACGTCGATTTCCTTCGGTCCCTTGTGACCGTCGTGAACCACAACCTTGCGCACCTCACCGAGCGCCTTCTCGTGTACAAGGTCGTAGGCAGCGCGGTTGCTGGGATACCAAGTCGTCTCGTAGTTCACCAGAACCTGAATCTTACCGAGGTGAGCCGCCTTTTCGATGGCGAGCGCGTCTTCTAAGCTGACCGCCAGAGGTTTTTCCATCATGACGTGGACGCCGTGCCGGGCGCAGTTCTCCACTACGCGGCGATGATCGTAAGTATCCGTATAAACCAGCACGGCTTGGGGGCGAGTGCGCTCGAGCATTGCGTCCAGATCGGCGAAGAGAATGTTGCGGTCGAGGTTATACCGTGTCGCATAGTAGGACGAGACAGATGCGTCTGATTCAGCAATGCCCACGATTTCAATCTCCGGACGGTGGAGGGAATTGTCGAAGAATCCCTGGACGTGTCCGTGGACCAGGCCAACGATGCCAACGCGGAGGGGAATCGAATTCTTCGACGGTGTGCTCTGGCCTTGAAGACGTGAGATTGAGAGTAAGAGAATCAACCCGAAACAGGCGAGGGATGAAAAGCAAGGCATTTACGGTACCCCACAGAAGATAGTGTTGCGCAGTTGTCAAGATCCAATGGCGAGCTGACGGGACATTGTACCAATAGTAAACAGCGTTCTAAGTCATGGGGTGGCAAATACTTGGAGCTGCCGGGACGCGTGGCAGCGCAGGAATCCGGCCATCTGCTTCCGTAATCTGTTACCCGGCTGAAAGCGGTGCGATAGTACATTCATCTTTATGACCCATTTCCCCCAACCGCATCCCTCCAGGCGCGCGGCCCGGGTCCAGCTAGGCGATTCCGTCCTGGCTGTGATCCGCTTAGAAGATGGCCGGCGTACGAAAGCCAAACTCCAAAGCATTTCCGTCACCGGTGGATTGCTGCAATTGCAGCATCCTCTGGGCAGCGGTTCATTCGTTGAACTCGCGTTTCAGACGCAATCCGGACCGGTCCACGGAATGGCTGAAGTCCTCAGCCCTATGCGCAAGACGACGACTGGCGTGCTCCAGCCCTTCCGTTTTGTCGCGTTCGAAGATGACGATCATCGCCGCTTGCGCACCTCGGTCGATCACGCGGCTGACCGAAGTCTGCTGGGATTGAAGTCGTCCGTGTTCGTAGTGCCGAAGACCATCTAGTCGCTTTTCGGTTGTGACGCCGCGCCAGGCGCAGAGGTCCCCGCTATACTGATCGTGATTCAGAAGAATTCGCGCGGGCGGGATTCGGGGGCTCTTGGGCAGGTGAGGCGGGACATCACCACGAACTCGGCGGAGGAAACGATCGCATTCGGGCGCACGCTGGCAGAGTTGCTGGCTCCTCCGAAGCTCGTACTGCTGCGCGGCGATCTGGGGGCCGGAAAAACCACGCTGGTGAAGGGAATCGCGGCAGCGTTTGAGGCCGCCGCGGAAGAAGACGTAACCAGCCCCACCTTTACGCTGGTCCACGAGTATCGCGGACCGCGCGCCGATCTATATCACATCGATCTTTATCGGGTCGACACGCCGCGCGAATTGGAAACGCTGGGGCTCGATGATCTGCGTTCTGAGCGAAGCGTTTTGCTCATCGAGTGGGGCGAGAAATTCGCGCGTCTGCAGCGGGAGCGGGATATGGAAATTTCTTTGGAGCCGGACGGGGAAAACCGGCGGCAGATTCGGATTGTCAGTTAACGTGCCGGCGACGTTGCAGCGACGATGAGGATTCCTCGCGCGCAAGACACTGGGGCGCTCCATTCGCGCACCATCGAGAAAAGGATAGCCGCGGAAAACAATGCGAGCATCAGGCGGTTCGTCCTCATCGCGTTTATTATCCCACGATTGAGGCCTGAGGTGATGGCGCGGCGAACTGAGAAGCGACATCAAAAGCCCATAATGTTGTAACCACAGTCCACATAGATGACCTCGCCGGTGATTCCGCTGCTGGCGTCTGAGGCGAGGAAGACCCCGGTGGAACCGACTTCTTCGACTTCCACACGGCGGCCCAGTGGGGCGCGTTCTTCGTGGCCTTTTAACATGTCGCTGAAGCCGGCGATGCCCCGCGCGGCGAGAGTTTTAATCGGCCCCGCGGAGATAGCGTTCACCCGAATCTTTTTCTTACCCAATTCATAGGCGAGATAGCGGACCGAACATTCCAGGCCAGCCTTGGCGACAGCCATCACGTTATAGCGTGGCACGACCCTTTCGGACGCAAAGTAAGTCATCGTGATTATCGATCCGCCGTCTTCCATCAGCGGGGCGGCAGCCCGGGCGACCGCGACCAGCGAGTACACGCTTACATCCATCGCAATGCGGAAGCCTTCGCGCGTGGTGTTGACGAAGTCTCCCTTGAGTTCGTCGGCGGGAGCGTAGGCGACTGAATGCACCAGCGTTTGCAGCTTGCCGTAGCGTTCCTTCAGCGTCGCGAAGAGGCGGTCGATCTCTTCGTCTTTGCTGACGTCGCACATGAAGCCTTGGGCGCCGGACAGAGACAGAATGAGATCCTTCGCTTCCTGCTCTAGACGTTCGTTCTGGTAAGTGATTGCCAGCTTCATCCCCGCGGCGTGCAATCCCTGAGCGATGGACCAGGCGATCGAACGCTTATTGGCCACTCCGAAAACCACCGCGTTACGGCCCTGTAGATCTCCAGACATGAATACTCCTTGGAATGGGAATGGGAAAGAATAACAGCCAAGCGCGTGAATTTACTACCGAGCCAGTGGGAGGCAGAGGAAAACATCTCCGCCATTCAAGAGGCGATTGAAAGTTTGTTCTGTTTGTCTCCGTGGGGGACAGAGTTCAGTCCAGCGCGCTGACTTCTTCCGCCGCAACCGTGCCGATCGGCCAACTCGCAGTCACAAATGACAATCCGTAAACACAGGCGAGAATAGCGAATGCCGCAACCAGACTGATCCTGTGTGCGACGGCGCCAACTGCGAGCGCCAGCACGAGCTGCAGGAAAGTCCCGAAAAAATAAAAAGTGTTCTGCACGCGTCCCATCAGATGGTTTGGAACCATTTCCATCAGGCTGGTATTCATGGCTATACCTCCGATGCCGCGCGCCGAGCCCATCACTGCGTACAGCAATACCGCGGCCGCCAGCCATCGCGACACCGGGGCGCACACTACGCACGCGGCTATGAGCGCCATGGAAAAGGCAACCGAACGGCGGCCGCCCAGGCTCGCGATTATAGCTGGAGCATACAGCGCGCTGAGAAACGCGCCGCTACCCCATCCCGCGTTGAGCCATCCGTAGCCGACGGCGCCGGCATGAAAAATACGCTCGCTCAATGATGGAGTGACGACAACTCCGGTGATCATGGCGCCAAGAAACAGCGCCCAACTGATGCCGAGCAGGATGACGGCGCGATGGTCGCGAAGAAAGTGCAGGCCCTCGCGCATCTCGCGCCAGAAGCGCTGGAACTGGGTTTCTGCGGCCAGGATGTCGGCACGCAATTCGGTCGGGCGCAGCACAACATGACGTCCTTTGCGCACGGCGAAATAGCATAAGAACGACACCACATAGGTGGAAACGTCAATCAGGAGCACGCCGCCTAGACCGATGTGGTTGTACATGAAGCCGACCAGAGAGCCGGCGATGAGCCATCCTCCTTGCACGCCAGCCAGAAGAAAAGTATTGGATTGCACGAATTGACCTTCGGGCGTGAGTTCCTGGATCAGTGCGGTGATGGTCGGCCAGAACATCCAGAAACCCGCGGCGACGAGAGTATTCATCAAGTAAAGTTGCCAGACTTGCACACGATCGCGAAACGCGAGGATGCCCACGCTCAAAATGATGATGGCACGCAGCGCATCGAGCCACATGACCAGGCGGCGGCGATCTTCTCGGTCAATAATGACGCCGGTGAAGGGAAGCATCAGCATGGCAGGAATCGTCTGCAGAACGGCGAAGGTGCCGAGGGCCATTTCCGAATGCGTGGCTTCGAGGATGTACCAGGCGACCGCGGCCGAGTTCATCCCGCTGCCCAACATGGAAATCACGTTGGCGGCGAAGACGAAGCGCAGCGGGCGCTGGCCGAGGATATTTCGCATACTCTACTTTAGCGGAATCCGAAGGCGCGCTTAACTTCACGTGGCCGACTCAGGTGATTGCGACAAGTTTGTCCGCTTCCTGGCGAATCCGGTTCCAAGCGCTCTCCACATGCCTTGCTTCGGTGTTGGTCTGGCCGACGCACAGCCGCAAAGTCAGCTTTCCGTTTAGCTTGGTATGCGTCAGGAAGAGATCACCGCTGCGATTGAGGTGATCCATGATGGTCTGATTGGCCGCGTCTCCGCCCTTGTGACGGAAGCACACCAGGTTCAACGGGGCCGGAGCAGCCAGTTCAAAATCTTGGTCGTCGTGCACCCACTTGGCGAACTGCTGCCCCAGTTCCACGTGACGGCGAATATGGTGCTGCAGGCCTTCCACGCCGTAGTGTCGGATCACAAACCACAATTTGAGCGAGCGAAAACGCCGACCCAGTTGAATGTGCCAATCGCGGTAGTCGATCACCGCGCCGGATTCGGAGGCCTGGTTGCGCAGGTATTCGGGCAGGATGCTTAGTGTCTGAATGAGCGCTTTGCGGTCAGCAACCCAGAAACAACTGCAGTCGAAGTTGGTGAACATCCATTTGTGCGGATTGAAGTTGTAGCTGTCCGCCAGTTCGACTCCGTTTTGAAGATGGCGAAATTCAGGACAGAGTGCTGCACTCCCCGCCATGGCTGCATCCACGTGCAGCCAGAGATCATGCTGACGGCAGACTTGGGCAATTTCTGCAACAGGGTCCATCGCATTCGACGACGTTGTACCGACCGTCGCACAGACAAAGCAGGGAACGAGGCTGGCTCGCTTGTCTGCTTCAATCTGCCGCGCGAGAGCATCGGGACGCATGGCGAAAGTTTCGTCCACTTCAATCAGACGAAGATTGTCGACGCCAATGCCTGCGATCATCGCGGCTTTCTGCAATGACGAATGAGTTTGCGTGGAGGCGTAAGCCACGACGCGTCCGTCACATCCTTTTTGATTGCTGGCGTAATCAGTAGCGCGTTCGCGGGCGGCCAACAGCGCGCACAAAGCGGCGCTCGAGGCAGTATCTTGAATCACTCCCCCGCCGGCGCTGGATGATAGAAATTTCTCCGGCAATCCGAGCATCGCTGCGAGCCAGTCGAGCACATGAGTTTCTAACTCCGTGCAGGCCGGGCTGGTGGACCAGAGCATGCCCTGCACGCCCAGGCCTGAAGAGAGCAGATCACCAAGAATTCCAGGGCCAGAAGCGTTGCTCGGGAAATAGGCAAAGAAATTCGGAGACTGCCAGTGCGTGACTCCGGGAAGAATTAGATCCTCGACGTCTCTCAGCAGCGCGTCGAAGGGCTCGCCATGCAACGGAGGATTTGACGGCAGCGATGCGCGGATCC
>DATNLE010000186.1:0-12099 GCA_035603035.1 Candidatus Acidiferrales bacterium
GATTTCAAATCATCCTACGACAAGAGCGTGGCGGCGAACTTCACGCTCGCAGAATACTTCGACCTGTGCCGCAGCGATCCTATGACCTACGGGCTCGCGGCAGAGCGCATGGTCAAAGCCATCGGTGAGCCGCGACTGGTCGCGACGAAATCCGATCCGCGCCTGCTGCGGTTGTTCGGCAATCGAACCCTCAAATACTATGACGCCTTCGCCGACTTCTATGGCATGGAGGGCGGCATCATCGAGGAGATCGTGGCCTTCTACCGGCACGCCGCTCAGGGCCTCGAAGAGCGTAAGCAGGTGTTGTACCTCTTAGGGCCTGTCGGCAGCGCAAAGAGCACCTTGGCCATCAAGCTCAAGAGTCTGATGGAGCGCTACCCCATCTACACGTTGGTGGACGGAGATACCGGCGAGCGCAGCCCCCTGCTCGAGTCGCCCTTGGGACTATTCAACCCTGAGAAGTTCGGTGCACGGCTCGAAGGTGAATACGGCATCCCGCCGCGCTATCTCACCGGATTGGCGAGCCCCTGGGCGCAGAAGCGCATGCACAACTACCACGGCGACCTGACGCGCTTTCGCGTTCAACGTATCTATCCCTCGGTGCTCAATCAACTGGCGGTCGCCAAGACCGAACCCGGCGATGAGAACACCCAGGACATCAGCTCGCTGGTCGGCAAAGTCGACATGCGCAAGTTGAGCAAGTTGAGCCAGGACGACCCGGACGCCTATAGCTATTCGGGCGGCCTGTGCCTCACGACCCAAGGGCTGCTCGAGTTCGTCGAAATGTTCAAGGCGCCCATCAAGGTGCTGCATCCGTTGTTGACGGCGACCCAAGAAGGCAATTTCAAGGGCACGGAAGGATTCGGCGCCATGCCCTATCAGGGCACGGTGCTCGCACACTCGAACGAGAGCGAGTGGAAGAAGTTCAGCGCCAATCGCGACAACGAAGCCTTCCTGGATCGCATCTTCATCGTCAAGGTGCCGTATTGCCTGCGCGTGACCGAGGAAGTGGAAATCTATCAGAAGCTGCTGCGCGAATCGACCCTGGAGAAAGCGCCATGCGCGCCCTGCACACTGCCTATGTTGGCGCGCTACATGGTGCTGTCACGGCTCAAAGCGCCCGCGAATTCCAGCATCTACTCGAAACTGCGGGTCTATGACGGCGAGAATCTGCGCGAGTCGGATCCCCAAGCCAAAAGCGTCGCCGAGTATCGCGAAGCGGCCGGCGCGGATGAGGGCATGACGGGATTTTCGACCCGCTATGCCTTCAAACTCATCTCCAAGGCGTTCAATCGCGACGCCTCCGAAGAATCGGCCGATCCCGTGACGCTTTTAAAGGTCATCGAGGAAAGCATCGGTACTTCCGACTTCAGTCCGGATTTGCAAAAAGCCTGCATGGTGCATCTGAAGGACTTCCTGATCCCGCGCTATCTCGAGGAACTCACCAAAGAGATCCAGGCCGCCTATTTGGAGTCGTATACCGACTATGGCCAGGAATTGTTCGACCGCTACGTGGCGTTTGCCGATTTTTGGATTCAAGAAGAGGTCTATGTGGATCCGGCCACCGGCGTCGCCTTCGACAAGTCGGCCCTTAACTCAGAACTCGAGAAAATGGAAAAGCCGGCCGGCATCGGCAACCCCAAAGACTTCCGCCACGAAATCGTCAATCACGTGCTGCGCGCGCAGAACAAGACCAACGGTCAAAAACTGATTTGGACCAGCTATCAGAAACTGCGCGAAGTCATCGAGAAGCGCATGTTCGCTGCCACCGACGATTTGCTGCCGGTAGTGTCCTATTTTGCCAAGGGCAATGCCGAGGATGAGAAGAAGCACGAGGCTTTCATCGCCCGAATGAAAGCGCGCGGCCACACGCCGACGCAAGTACGCCGTCAGGTCGAATGGTGGACGATGGCTCGCCGCCAGTGAGCCGCAACTGCCAGGAATTTGCAGCGTGACCAGCGTCATCGTCGATCGGCGACCGGACAAGGGCAAAAGCACCGCGAATCGGCAACGCGTTTTGAAGCGCTTGTCGGGAGCCTTGAAGTCGCAAGTCGATCAGCTGATCGCCCGCCGCAAGCTCAACGAGCATGACAAGGCGACGGAAGTGACCATCGAGCGCAAGGACGTCAGCGAACCGAGCTTCTCGATCGATCCGGCCTCCGGCGATTCCGCCCGCGTCGTTCCCGGCAACCAGCATTATCGGGTCGGCGACAAGATTCCTCGCGATCCGGCCGGCGGCCAGGGCCGGGGCCAAGGGCAGGGTCCCGGTGACGGCGACGATGAAGACGCGTTTCGTTTCGCGCTGTCCCGCGAAGAGTATCTGTCGCTGCTGTTCGATGAGCTCGAATTGCCGGCGCTGGTCAAGAAGGAGTTGCTGGAAATCGATGAGAATCGATTTCGCCGCGGCGGCGTGGTTCGCTACGGCAACCCGGGAACGGTGTGCGTGGCGCGCACGTTCAAGGCGTCCATCGGCCGCCGCGTGGCCGCCGAGGCGCAGTTTGAGGAAGCGTTGGAAGAGGCCGAGGCGGCGCTCAAGCTCGCGCGCCTGAGCGCCGAGCCGGCGCGAGTGCAGGCGGCGCAGCTCGAGCTGAAGGAGGTGCGTCAACGCGGCGCGGACATTCCGTTCTTGGACCCAGTCGACCTGCGCCACCGCAGTCTGATCGAAGTCCAATCACCGCGCACGGCGGCGGTCATGTTCTGCCTCATGGATGTATCCTCGTCCATGGACGAGGCCCGCAAAGATTTGGCGAAGCGCTTTTTTACGCTGCTGTATCTTTTCTTGACCCGCAAATACGCCAAGGTTGAGTTGGTTTTCATCCGGCACACCGATCAGGCGCAGGAAGTCGACGAAGACACGTTTTTCAACGGCACGCAGGCGGGCAGCACCAAAGTCCTTTCCGCCTTGGCCAAGATGCATGAGATCATCCGCCTGCGGTATCCGGCGTCGCAATACAATATTTTCGGCGCGCAGGCGAGCGACGGCGACTCCTTCGGCGCGGATTCGACCGACTCGTCCGCGTACTTGATTGCACAGCTCCTGCCCGAATCGCGTTACTTCGTCTACGCCGAGGTGGGAGAGGCGTCGAGCAACACGCCGACCAGTCTGTGGACGGCGTACTGCGGTATCCAAAGTGAACAATTCAACATGGCGACCGTAAAGGGTCGCAATGAGGTCTATCCCGCGCTTGCCAAGCTGTTTCAAAAGGAACAGCCGGTCGCATACGCCATGGGATGAACCGTCCCATGCGAGAATCGAGCACACTCAGCGGCAGCGAATGGGCGATGGACGACCTCCTCGCGATCGAGCAGTTCTGCGCCGGGCACGCCGAGCGCTACGGACTCGACACCTTCCCCAACCAGATGGAAGTCATCACCAGCGAACAGATGCTCGACAGCTATGTCTCGAGCGGACTACCGGTGAATTACGCGCATTGGAGCTTCGGCAAACACTTTCTGATCGAGAGCGGCAAGTACCAGTCGGGCGCCAATGCCCTCGCGTACGAAATCGTGCTCAACACCAACCCGTGCATCGCCTTTCTCATGGAAGGCAATTCCCTGGCCATGCAGGCGCTGGTGATTCCGCATGCCTGTTTCGGCCACAACAGCTTCTCCAAGGGCAATTATCTATTCCAGCAGTGGACTCAGCCCGACGCAGTTCTCGACTATATGCTGTTCGCCCGCAACTACGTCGCCGACTGCGAGGAGCGCCATGGCGCCGAGCGTGTCGAACAGACTTTGGATGCCTTGCACGCGCTGCGCGATCAGGGACTCGATAAGTACAAGCGGCCGCGCAAGCTCGACACGCGCAAGGAGCGCGTCGAACAGGCGAGGCGCCTGGCCGTAGCGCAGGAGTCGATGCGCCAAGCCGAATACTACAGCGTCGTGCCGCACGCCGAAAAACCCACCGCCGCCGAGCCGGTGTTCCCGGCGAGCCCCGAGGAAAACTTACTGTACTTCATCGAGAAACACGCGCCCAAGCTCGAACCCTGGCAGCGCGAACTCGCCCGCATCGTGCGCAAGATCGCGCAGTACTTCTACCCGCAGCGCCAGACTCAGGTCATGAACGAGGGCTGGGCGACATTTTGGCATCACCGGCTGCTCAACGACATGTACGACGCGCGGCAGATCGATCAGGGAATTCTGCTCGAGTGCCTGCACTCCCATACCAATGTCATCCGGCAGCCGGAATATGGGAGATTGAACCCGTATGCGCTGGGATTCGCGGCCTGGAACGAGATCAAGCGGGTGTGCGAGGCGCCCACCACGGAAGATCGCGAATATCTTCCTGAGATCGCCGGCCAGGATTGGCTCAAAACTTTCCATGATGTGATGCAAAACTATCGCGACGAGAGCTTCTTGCTTCAGTTCCTGACCCCGAAATTAGCGCGTGATTTTCGCTTGATGGCGATTCAAACCCGCGAAGGCTTGGATCACTGGACGGTCAATGACACGGCGGGCGGCGAGGGGTTCAAGGCGATACGCAGTCAATTGGCGGCCTCCTATCGGCTCGAGTCCTACATACCGGAAATATCCGTGGTGCGCTATGGACGAGACTCCGACCGCAAGCTGGTGCTGCAACATCAAAGCTACAACGGCAGGACGCTGCACTCTGCGCAGACCGAGCAGACGCTGAAGCATTTGCGCTGGTTGTGGGGTTTTGACGTGACGCTCGAGGCCCTGGATCAGAGCGGGCGCACGATCAAGACGTATTGACGCCTCGAACAAGGGACCAGGCGCAGCTCATTTGGACGACTCGCTGCGATCATCGGGCGCCCCTACTGACTGGGGCTTGCAGGAATAATGGTCCTGGGCGAGTTTGGTGACCAGCGAGGCGGCCTTGGCCACACAGTAGGCGTAGCCGGTTTTGGAGGACCAGAGGGTCGTGGTTCTGCCGTTTCGGGTGTAGTCCACGCGGCAAGCCTTGGGCGCGCGCGCCGCGTCGGTCTTGACCACGCTCACCATGCGATTTTCGGAGCCGAGGGTGCAGATGAATTCCTCCTTGGATTGAGCCTGCGCAATCGGAGTCATCAAGATGAGGAAAATGAGAGAAACGAGTCTTGACGCCATGGGTCGTGCACTCATTGCAGCTTAATTCCGGGAAACCACCCGCTCTTGGCCAGGAACGCCTTCGGATCGGTCATCTCAATGATCTCGCGCAGCGCCCCTCGCTTGTCGCTGTCGTGCTGGTAGTAGGATTTGATGATGCGGTAGCCGACCCAGTAGCCCAAGTCACCTTGCTTGTCATAGGTTGAGTTGTCCAGCCATTTGGAAAAATCGGTGCTCTCTTCATCAGTAAGAAATGCGCTCTCGATTTCCTTTTCATGTCCCTGGGTTGCTGCCCGCATCTGAGGGCTGGTGACTTCGCCGGGCTGACCGGTCAGCAGTTCAGCGCCGAATTCTGCGGCGCCTTCGATGAGGGACCTCTCGAGCAAAGTGGGATGTTCATCATCACTGAGAGCCGCGGCCTGCTGGACGTGGATATATTCGTGGGCAATGATGCGTACGAATCTGTCCTCGATATTGGGATCCATCCACTTCACCGCGCACAGTGCCTCGAGACCGATCTGCAGACCGGTGACAGGGCTCCCCACGCCGACGGGTTTCCCCCGTCCGACGGCGATGGTCACCGGTGGCAACCGTGCTTCCGGATACAGACGGCCTAGTTTTCTTAGCGCGAGCCCCACGCGCTGACGCACGCGCGGCAGCACGGCCATGCATTGCCTGGCATCCGTATAGATCTCGGGGTGTTTGGCGATGTTATCGGCGATTCTCGCTCCGGTGACGTTGCGCACCTTCGCGAGGTTGTGCAGCCCGTCCGAACCCGGATCAAGGTAGTCGTGCTGAAGTTGATCGGCAGTCGGGTGTCCGTTGGTCGCGTCGTACAGCTTATAGAATGCAGCCACGTCCTCGATATGAATAACGGGGCCGTCCACTGGATGCGCCGCCAAGGAAGCGGCGCCATGCGCCAATCCGCAAATCAAGCCCAGACTCAAAGCGTTGACGACGAGTCGCGCGGGAACATACTTCATGAGTCTATCTCTAGAGGATTCATGGACGGAATGACAGCAGAGCTATCAACCGGATCAATATTCGCGCTCTTGTCATCGGACTTCCTTGTTTTTGCGGTTGGCAGTCAGTGGAGTATACGATAGCTCGAGGGCCCTCTCGCCGGATGAGGCGGGGCTCAATCCAAACGAGGGACGCGACCATGAGACTCATAGCGCTTGGGGCAACTGTTCTCTTTCTTACGATGGCCTCGCTGACGCAGTTGGCCAAAGTCGCGGGTGCCGCTGAACCTCTTGCCAATCATTGGCTTGTGACTGCCGACCTTCACGGGACGACGATCTATGGGCGTTTGAATGTCGAGGCGCAAGGCCAAAAGATCACGGGTGAGTACTTCGAGGACAAGTTTGAGGGCTCACTGGATGGCAGCGCGATTCACTTCGTCGCCAAGGACAGTTCGGGTGGGACCTCGAAGGTAGACGGGGCGCTCAAGAATGGCGTGTTATCGGGCACGGTGGTTGAAACCGATGCGGCGGATGAAGCTCATTCGCAGCGCTACTCATTCGTTGCAATTCCGATTCGCCAAGAACACCGGACTGCGTCGCTGCATCATGAGTTTGCGCCCTCCGTGTTCTACCGCGAGTTCTCCGCATCGAATAAGCCCGTTTTAACTGTCAATCCGGGAGACTCGATCCATACGACCACCGTGGACGCGGCGGGCGTCGATCAAGACGGCCATCGGCGAGTCTTGGGCGGCAATCCCCAAACGGGGCCGTTCTATGTTCAGTCCGCCATACCGGGAGACACGCTGGTCGTTCACCTTACACGATTGCGACTGAACCGGGATTACGCGATCAGCGATGATGGACTAGTCGGTCGTGGGACGGATAATAATCTTGCTGTGAAAATGAAGGATGCCGGCAACACCGTGGTATGGCATCTGGATATTGCGCAGGGGCTGGCCACGTTGCAAAAACCGGGTGCTCACATGGCGGCTTATACTGTGCCCGTTCATCCCATGTTGGGCTGTGTTGCGACGGCGCCCGCGCCTGCGCGCGGAGCGCCGCCCACAGGCGATTCCGGTAGCTACGGCGGCAACATGGATTTCAATGAGATCGTCGAGGGCGCCACCCTCTATCTTCCCGTGGCAGTTCCGGGGGCTCTCTTATATCTGGGCGACGGACACGCGGCGCAGGGCGATGGCGAGTTAAATGGCAATGCACTCGAGACCTCGTTGGAGGTCGAGTTCACCGTCGATGTAATCCCCGGGCGTCGGACGCCCGGGCCGAGAGTGGAATCCGCAAGTCACATCATGGCAATGGGATTGGCTGGATCGCTCGATGATGCTCTTAAGAGTGCGACTGCAAACATGGCGGGCTGGATTGCCGAGGACTATAAACTGACGCCCCCCGAAATTGCTGAGTTGTTCGGAACGGCTGCCGAGTACCGGGTGAGTGAAGTCGCCGATCGAAATGCGGGCGTCGTGTTGAAGATAAGCAAAGAGCGGCTGCAAGCGCTCAAGTCGAAGGATGCGAACTAGCAGTCGGCTGATTCCCGACAACCCCATTCATTGAATGGGGAGTCGGTGTCTCGTAACGATTGAGCAGTCAGACTAGATCAGCCATTGATGCGTGGCGACACTCCGGGCAAAAGAGATCACCGACAGGTGCGGGTGCGATTGCAGCTCGAATAGAAACCCGAGCGCGCCCATGATCAGGCTGTTCATTGCGAGAGCGGCCGCGAAAGTCGTCAGTTTGGAAGAGAGGGTGTTCATGGGCGTCTCCGAGAGTAAGTTTGTCATCCATCCTTGCCTGTAGAACACAGCAAGGGCCGTGCCAGTTGCAAAAACCAGCAAAAAGAGCATTTGGAAGGCCATCTGATAGCTGGGGAAGCGGGCGAGTGACCGCGGACACATCCGTGGACACTGTCCGCGGACAAAGCGGACAACCGACGAAGCGGGTAAGGGGCGAGTTGCCTGCGAGGGACATCCGAAAAATGGCGATTCAGAGGCTTCTACGGATGGCACAATCGAAGCTCCGAAACACTAAAAACGAATTGAAACTGGATCTCTTGGGGGATGTGCGATGCTCAGAATAACTGGAGTCTGCGCGCTCGCTTGGATCTGTCTTGTTCCGGCGCAATTTGCTCATGCGGTTCAACCTGCCGATGAGGTCACTCGCGTTGTGCGCGCTCAGATGGAGAAGCAGCACATTCCGGGGCTGGCCTTACTGGTATCTCGTAACGGCGTGCCGATTCGCGAGGAAGGATTTGGACTCGCGAGTCTGGAACTGAAAGTAGGTGTTACGCCCAAGACCATTTTTCAGTCGGGGTCCATCGGCAAGCAGTTCACGGCGACAGCGGTGATGCTGTTGGTGGAGGAGGGGAAGATCGGCCTCAACGATCCGTTGTCCAAATATTTTTCCGACGCCCCAAGCTGGTGGAGCGGGGTGACGATCCGAGAGTTATTGAGCCACACGGCGGGATTCACGGACTACCCAAAGGACTTCGATTTACGCAAGGACTACAGCGAGGATGAACTCCTCAAAGTCGTCGAAGCGATTCCACCGGCGTATCCGCCAGGAACGGGTTGGGCTTATAGCAATCTGGGATATGTGACGCTGGGCATTTTGATCCACCGAGTCAGCGGGCAGTATTTCGGGGATTTTCTGCAGGATCGGGTATTCAAGCCGCTGGGTATGTCGACCACTCGCATTATGAGCGAAGCGGACATCATTCCGAATCGCGCAGCTGGCTATCGAATCGAGAAGGGAGAAATCAAGAACCAAGAGTGGGTCTCGCCATCAGCCAATTCGACGGCGGATGGCAGCTTGTATTTCACAATCCTAGATTTGGCGAAATGGGATGCGGCACTCTATACCGAGAAGGTATTGAAGGAGTCGAGCAAGCGGGAGATGTGGACAGTCGCTGCCTTAAGCGACGGCAAACCCAATCGGGCTCATTATGGATTCGGGTGGTCTGTTGAATCGCGCAACGGCCACCGCGTCGTGGAGCACGATGGACGCTGGCAGGGGTTCTCGACGCAGATTTCACGATATGTGGACGATGGACTGACCGTCGCGGTCCTGGTGAATCAGGGCTATTGCGATCCGCATTTGATTGCGGATGAGGTGGCGGCGGTTTATCTGGCGAAAAAGACGGCGGTAAAATTGCCCAGCCAATAAGCCGGTTCTCATCAGGCCTCATAGCTAATGAGCAGCTCTAGACCATTTCCGCGACTGAAACTATCAGCTTCGCAGCCGGCATCAACAGAAGTTGCGCCAACACCGTCCCCGCCAGCCGGCTGCCGACGAGCCAGACGACTGCTCTCCGAAAGTGCGGCTCGCTGGTCTTTCCCTCGATCACATCGTCGGTCATCACGGACATTTGTGGATCGATGAATACAACCATCAAAATCGTCGCGACTCCGTTGACCACAGCGGACGCGCCTGAGGTCGAAATGCTCGGCGCGCGGGCCCCGTAAGGTCTGATAGGCTCGGGACCATGAACCTGTCGATCAAGCTTTCAGCCTTT
This sequence comes from Candidatus Acidiferrales bacterium, assembly GCA_035603035.1. Taxonomy (GTDB): domain Bacteria; phylum Acidobacteriota; class Terriglobia; order Terriglobales; family Acidobacteriaceae; genus Sulfotelmatobacter. Next base: position 9,535 of record DATNLE010000186.1, read on the forward strand.
GCCATTCTTCATCTGCTCGCGATCCGGACATTGGCCGATGAACCGCCTCGACTTGATGTTCCTGTCGCAGATCGAACGGCGCCGCTGACATTCATCGCCTACGGTGATACCCGCTTTACTCAGCGCGATGGCGTGGCGAATGCCACAGCGCGCCGTGCGCTGGTCGCGAGGATGGCAATCGAAAACCCGGCAGCGATTTTTATCGGAGGCGATCTTGTTTATGAGGGTAGCAGTCCTGAGGACTACGAAACTTACAAGAATGAAACTGCCGCGTGGTCGCAGGCCAAGATCCCGATCTTCCCGGCGCTCGGTAACCATGAGTTTCAAGGCTGCGACAAGGACTTGAGCCTTTGTCTTGAAAACTGGTGGAGAGCGGCCGCCCCGAGCCGCGTGCGGTCCTTCCGCTGGTATTCCGTGACGGTCGGGCCGAAGGTCCTGGTACTCGTACTCGATTCTGATTCATCCCTGAAGCCCGGAAGCGAACAACGGAGCTGGTTTGAACAGCAGATCACCCATACGGGTTCCCAAGTGGAATTCGTCCTGGTCGTGCTGCATTACCCGCCCGTTCGGGACCCCATCTTTCCCAGAGGGAAGGACGAGAAGGAAATTGCGCGCTATCTGTCCAAGCATTCGCGCTCGCTCCACGCCCGGATCGTCGTTGTGGGCAGCCACATACACAACTACGAAAGATTTCGCCGCGACGATAGCACCTATTTGGTTAGCGGCGGAGGAGGGGCAAAGCCCGTCCCGGTGCTTCGACTTGGAGAGCTTTCCAAGCTCGATACGGCCGTGAACTTTCACTACTTACGCTTTCGGCTCGAGGGCGGAATTCTGCGGGGGACCATGGTGCGATTCGACCCCAACCGTCCTGGGGAGACCGCTTGGACGGAGCCGGATCGCTTCGAGGTCGAAGCCAAAGACAGCCTGCAGCCTCGCAAAAATCGAGAGACTCGGCAGGATTGACGTGGAGAAGTGGGTGGTTGAAGTGGCTGTACCGGCGGCGAGCCGCTAGCTGCATAGCACCAAGAGCGCTTTCGCGTTAACTGCCTTGGGCGGCTAGAATGCAGTTGGGATTCCAGGGACGGTACACGGCATGGAGGGCATCATCCTACTTTTTCTCATTCTTCTCGTGGGCGCCTTGATTGCGCTCGGCATGGTTGCAGGTTTTGGACGCAAGCGCTTAGGGGTCAATCCACCGCGTCATTGTTCGAACTGCGAGACGCCCATGTCGTTGAGGCGCGTTTCCCTGTTGCAGTTACTGACGTTTCGGGGCATGTGGATGTGTCCTCATTGTGGAACGCGAATGCGTAGGAAGGCGGGAATCGCGGGGAAGGCGACGAGATGAGGCGAACTGGACTGGCCGCATCCCTTGGAGTACTGGCATATTGTGCACAAGTTCGAGCGTTCGGAGCAGATCATGAAACTTCAGTCGATTAATCTCAGGCAGAAGTTGGAATTGTTCGCGGAGCAGTGGCAACCGAAAGTCATTGCCGAGATGAATGACTATCAGTTCAAGGTGGTGAAGCTGCAGGGTGATTTTGTCTGGCACGACCACAGGGATACCGATGAGACGTTTATCGTCCTCGAAGGAGTCTTAAGGATCGATTTTCGTAGCGGCGCGGTTCACATTGCGAAAGGCGAGATGTACGTGGTCCCCAAGGGCGTCGAACACAAGCCTTATGCTGAAAATGAAGTACATTTGCTGTTGATCGAGCCGCGCGGGGTGCGCAATACAGGACATGAAGGCGGCGAGCGGACGGCGGCAAATGATGTGTGGATTTGAAGGGGTGAGAGACACTGAGCGCGCGGCAAGGCTTGAGGCGGCGAGATGACAGAACGACTGTATTTGAACTCGGGGGCACTCACTGGCGAGGCGCGCATTGTTGAGATCAGACTGGGCGAGGTATCCACGTTACGCCTCAATCAGACCCTCTTTCACCCTAGGGGCGGTGGCCAACCGGCCGATCGGGGAGCATTGATCCTCGCCGATGGCTCAGGGGTCGCCGTTCCGGTAATCGATGTGCGAAATGCAGATGACGGCGCCGTCGACCATGTGGTCGCTTCAGACGCACCGCTCTTGGTCGGCGATCGAGTTCTCATGCGAGTCGACGCCGACAGCCGCCTATTGCACGCTCGGCTTCACTCGGCTGGGCACCTCCTTGCGCTCGCAGGCGAGCGGATCGAGCCCGGCCTTCGAGGCATTGCCGGGCACCACTGGCCTGGTGAAGCACGCGTGGAATTCGAGGGTATTGCAACGAACCCGGAGGACTTCGAAAAAGCGCTCCGATCAATGCTGGAGGAAATGCGCAGTGCGAATCTGCCGATCAGCGCATCGGTGGGCGGCGATGGTCGCCGTTCGATCGCAATCGACCGGGCCGCCCCTGTACCGTGCGGCGGGACTCATGTCGCAGAGACAGCCGCCATCGGCCGAATCGACATTCGGAAAATCAAGATCAAAGCGGGCCGGGTTCGAGTCAGCTACGACATTGAAGCGTGAGCGGAAGTAACGAAGTTCTGCGATAACCTTGAGAAACCAGGGAGGTGGCATGCGTCTGCAGGGATGTT
>DATNLE010000299.1:0-4542 GCA_035603035.1 Candidatus Acidiferrales bacterium
AGCAACACGGTCACCAACGCCGCGCCGCGCAGAATCAGCTTCGGACTCACGGCGCACGCCTCTCGACAGTAGCCTGTTCTGCGACCGCAAGTATTCCGGTGCGTGTTTCGGCGGCTTTGACAAATTCTGCCAGCACGGTCACCCAGCCGTTGTCCAGCATGTCGCGCAGTGCCTGATAGCCTTCGCCGTGACGCTCGAGGCCGCGATGTTCGAACTCTAAGCGAGTTTTCGTGGGGGCCTCGGCCACAAACCGTACGTGGATCTCCGAGGCGCGACCGAGGTCGGGATCAAATGCGAACTTTGTGTTCAGATGCCACGACAGCACCACTCGGTGTGGCGGTTCCCAGGCGAGAACATGTCCCCATGCGCCCTGTCTCTCCTGCACATCGATCTCGTACCATCGCCCGCCCGTTCTGGGTTCCACGATGACATCTCGAAATGGCGTATCGCCCACATGGTGGGTGGCCGGCCACCACTGTCCCATGTGTTCGGTAAAGATTTGAAACGCGTGTTCCCGTGAGCACTCCACGAGGAGAGACTTTCTAACGACGCTTTCTGCTGGTGTGCCCGCTAGCATTTCGGACATGTTTATTCTCCGTTGGTGAAGCTGAGAAACTGCCTTCCGCGGCAGTTTTGAAGTTAGCCAAAACACTGGACCACAGTGAATCAAAATGCGTCTTCAATGCCTCAACGCCCGCCTGATCGATGTGATAGATGCGTTGCGTTCCGTGGTGGCGGTCCTTGACGAGGCCTGCATCCTTGAGCACCCGAAGATGCTGAGATATTGCCGGCCGAGTCAGGGGAAAGCCCTGAGCCAGTTCGACCACCGGCAGCGGTCCGTCAGCCAAACGCTTCAGGATTGCAAGTCGCGTCGGATCACCAATTGCGTGCAGTCCATTTCGAAGGTTAGTCGTCATTTACGGTAAGCATATACTTACCGATGGAGGAGCGTCAAGCGCGAGTTGCCGCTGATGTGAGTGGGTCGGTTTGACAGGGCCGTCCGCCTGCGCCGCAAGAGAGGCGATGGCCCGGTCCGCGAACAGCCAGGGACGAGCGTAAACTAGGACTGAAGTTCGGGGTCGAGAATCTAACTAAACTTGCGGTAAGACCCAATCCATGGAAAACAGCATTCTATATACGTTCAGCACCATCGCTCAGGCGCTGGGCGGAGCGTTCGCACTTCTTTCAGCCTTTGTGTTGTTTCGATTCCAATCCCTGGATGCGTCCATGTTGAATGCATCAGTAGGTTTACGGTCGATCTGGAAAACACCGGTGGACTTGGAGACCTACGATACCCTGCGAGGTCTCTCGGTTTGGCCATCGTTAAATAAAGCCATCGAGGCGCAAATCGCGAGAATGATCGCGGCGCATGAGGAACCCAGCTTTGGAGTCATGGCGACGAAAATACGGCTGCGTGCTGGGCAGAGCCTTCACGGCTTTATTACATGGTCGTTCTGGTTGGCGGTTTCACTCACGTTCTTGGTGATGACAGGTTCGGTCGCCGTTATTCCGTATGCACATGAAATCGCGGAGACGTATAGCCCCAAATGCATTCATGTGCTCAACCTTGCCGGAGTGGTGGCATTCGCGTTGTGCATGATCTCGTATATGTTTGTGATCTATGCGGCGCTACTCAGCCGCTACGGCAAGAGCGTCATTCAGCCGCGAATCGACGCGTTGATAAAAGGCTCGTAGTCGTCAAAATGGATTTCGGCGCAACGTGAATACAGTCCGAGAAGCATCGATCATAAGAGCTATCGAGCTCCCGGACGTACATCCAGCGGGGAAAGTGTTGGCAAGCGCGTTCCGCGGCTATCCCTTCTTCGAGTATTGCTTGGGCGACGCCAACGACTACGAACGCATGGCGCCGCGAATGTTCGCGGGCTTCGTTAGATGGACAATGCTCTATGGGAAAGCGTGGACGACAAACGATCTGAATGCAGTCGCGCTCCGAAGGCCGCCAGGGACCAGAAGCATCGGATTCTGGAACGCCATGCGTTCAGGCCTCGTGTTGACCTTTTTGCGGATGGACGTTGCCACGAGGCGACGATTTGATCGCGCAACTCCGATCATCGAAGAGACTCACAAGTCAATCATGGGCGATCAGCCACACTGGCACTGTTGGATGATGGGCGTATTGGCGGCTCGCCAGGGCACAGGGGTCGGCGGACAACTTATGAGGTACACGTTTGAACAGAGTGATCGCGCAGGGTTGCCTTGTTATCTCGAAACCTTTAGTGAAAGCTCGGTGCGTGTCCATGAAAGCCAGTCCTATTCGATCAGAAAAGCGGTAGCAATTCCTGATACACCGCTCACTTTATACGCCATGGTACGGTCGCCACAGTGAAGGGCAGCGACAGGATGTCGCAACGGACGGAGTCTGTGAGGCGACTCACGCCTTTGAGTCGGCCCGGCCAGACCAAGAAGGATCGACTGTCCTTGCGGTTTGAGCGGTTTAGGGCGGCGTATTAAGAGTCGAGCGTGCTTAGCCAGCTGTTAGCGATTCGAGTATTATTTGAGCGCCTCGCGACCTGCGAAACGCCAAGATAGGTCTAGCGCCATGGAGAGCACAATCGATAACAAGATACCTGAGGCTCTACCGGCACCGGTGCGGGCGTGGCTGTCGCAGGCTTCCCAAGCTCTGATCGAAAGCCTGGGCGAAGATCTCGAAGCGCTGATCTTATTCGGCTCGGCGGCCGAGGGGCTGATGCGCGCGAGTTCTGACGTCAATCTGCTCGTCGTCATGCGTCGGTTCGATCCGGAACGTATTGACAGGGCAGGTGGCATGCTGCAGGACGCGGCGGCTGCCGTTGAATTGCATCCGATGTTTTTGCTTGGAAGTGAATTGTCGCTTGCCGCGGAGTCGTTCTCCGTGAAGTTTGACGACATTGGTCATCGACACGTTGTACTGTACGGAACAGATCCTTTCGCGGGTCTGAAGATTCCGCGCGTGCAGCTGGTGAGGCGCCTGCAACAAGTTCTGTTCAACCTGACGCTGCGGCTGCGTACACTCTATGCCGTTGGGCGCGCGCGTGAGGAGAGCTTGGCCGCGGTCATCGCGGATACCGCAGCTCCCTTACGTCGCAGTGCCTACGCGATTTTGGAGTTGCGAGGTGATCGCCCGTCCTCGCCGAAGGCCGCGCTCGAGTCGCTTGCCGCTGAGTTCGGTGGCGACTGGGCTAGCGATCTACAGAATCTATCCAAGGCGCGGGAGGATCTGCACCTCGACCCAGGGATGGCGGGAAAGCTCATCCTGAGGCTGGCCGAGCTATCGGAGGCGCTGCGAGAACGGGCTGCGAGCCTTAGCTGATGCGACCTTTCCCGTTCAATCTGACCGGGCCCGAATTTCTGTTTTTCTTTGCGGTGTTCGGGTTGTGCGTAGCTCTTTTCCCATTAATTCGCCGTCGCCGGCAGGGAAATAATGCGCTTGATCCGCTGCCGCGTATTACCGACCCGATTCAGATCGCGACGTTGCGCGGGGGTTACAAAGAAGCGGTGCGGATGTTGGTGGTCACTTTGGAAGACCGGGGATTTCTTGCGCAGGATGGCAAGACTCTTACCGCGGTGGCAAAGGATGCGGGGTATCTTAAGAACAAGCTTGAGATCGCGGTATTCAACTATTTCAAGAGTGGTAAGCACCCATCGGGGGTTTTCAATGACTCAGCGGTGTGCATCGCCGGGTACGCGGTGGAAGAGGCACTGGAGAGTCTCGGCTTGCGTGCTACCCGCGCGCAACGGTTGAACCAATGTTGGCTGAGCATCGGGGTTTTCGGGGCAGTGGCAGCACTGCGTATCGCTCTTTCAGGGCCACCATTCCTATTCCTGGTGTTTGAAACCATAGGACTGATTTTGGTCGCCGCGTGGGTGAGCCGCCAAGGAATGACCGCGCGGGGGGCGCGCTTACTGAATCAGTTGCGGGAGCTATTCGCGCGCTTGAAAGCGCGCGGGCCCCGCATCAGGCGCAATGCTCAAGGTCAGGAAGTGGCCCTCCTGGCTGCAGTATTCGGGTTCAGTGCACTACCAACCGCGTTCGCGGGGACGTTGCGAATGTTGAGGCCACCGGCCAATTCGAGCAGTGGCTGTGGGTCGAGCGGTTGTGGTGGAGGCGGAGGCTGTGGCGGAGGCTGTGGAGGGGGGTGCGGCGGATGAGCGGCAGTGATCGTGTGGGACTCGCATGGCGCGACGAACTGGCGGCGCAAATCATGCTGCATCTCGATTCTATCGATCATGTGGAGATCATCGCCGAACGCGAATGGTCGGGATCACGTCGTCGTCTCGACGCACTTCGCGATTTGTCGCGTCAGGTTCCGGTGAGCTTGCACGGGGTGTCATTGGGACTTGTATCGTCGAGCAATGTTTCGGAGGAGCGGTTGGGACGGCTCGCACGGCTGGTCGAGCGGCTCGAACCAGATCATTGGTCGGAGCATCTGGCTTTCGTTCGAGTCAGGGGAATCGAGATCGGCCACTTAGCAGCCGCGCCGTACGCGCCAGCAACGCTCGCCGGTGCGTTACGAAATCTCGAGCGAGCGTGCGAAGTAGTCG
>DATNLE010000216.1:0-2040 GCA_035603035.1 Candidatus Acidiferrales bacterium
TTCCTTCATCCGATACTGTAATGGTTCGCGTTGTTATCGACCGAGACGGGGTTGTCGCGCTGGCTAAACCAGTAAGCGGACCGCCAGAGCTTTTCAATTCATCGGTGCACGCCGTACGCCAATTTCGCTATAGGCCTCGGACTCGCAATGGTGCTCCCGTGGAGGTCGATACGACGATTCCAGTTTCAAATGTGGAAGCAAATATAAAGCTACAGTAGAAACTCTGCCTAACTCCTGATTTACGCATAAACCGGACAAGTGCCGATCCGCCAATTCTCAGTGTCCGGTTACGCGACTAACCAGGCGCTAGCACGAGAGCAGAGTCATGGCGCTAGTCATCACTCGGAATTCCACTGTGCTTCCATTTCATGCTTTCTCCAGAGGAAGAATAACTTTCGCGGCCACCACTCCCAGTAACCCGCCGAGCAGTGTTTCCCAGGCGCGCGCCGCCAAGACCGCTATCGATGTTTCTCCACTGATCGCCAACGTTACCATTAGCGTGAAGGCGTATGCCGCACAGGCAATGTCGTAGCGCTCTGGTAATGCCATGGCGTAAATGATCATTGCCACTGCAGCGAGTATCCACGCCAGCGGCGGTATGTGCATTGCGATCGGCACGCAGGCGATGCCGAGTGGGACGCCGATCAACGTTCCAACGATGCGCCGCCGAACGCGATCGGTAGTCCCCGATGCCGACCCGGCGATGACGTAGGTGCTCGCAGTAATTGCCCATGCTGACTCTTGAAGGTGGATCACGCTGCGCACTAAAACGATGACAAACGCGGCCACGGCTGCTTGTAACCCCATCCGCAGTTTTCGTGTTCCCTGCCCCGCCCCGATCGAGGCATCCACCACCGACACCGGCATCGGTTGTTCCGCGGGCCCGCTGAGCAAGCGCGGTACGACCGATGCTACCGTGGCTACGAGTCCTGCCAGGGCTACCAATCCCAGATCGGCCCGAGTGACCCCGATTCCGTAGCCGAGCAGCTGGCCGATATAGATCTGGGACCCAATGCCCGCGCCAAGGATTCCGAATCGCTTGAGATATCCAACCAGAAACGCGCCCGTGATCAGAATCCACTCCGGACCCAGCCGCCCATGGCGCATCAAGAGCGGCGCAAGGCCGATCAAACTTGTAGCGCCCGCCGCCGCGGCGCCATTCAGGATCACCAGATCGCGAGTAGACAACCAGCGAGTTGCCTGACCCTCTGAAACGCTCGCCCAGAGGGCGAAGCCGGCGGCCAGGTAACTGAGGAACGAACCGCCCGGGATGTGATACGAGCTGTAGAGCAGCGCGCCCAGCATCGCCGCAATGCCGTATGCGGCTACAAGTCGCAGGCCTTTGACGCGGCGATGGACGCCGGGATCGATTCTGTCAAGCCACTCACCGATTCTCTCGACCATTGAGTTCATTCTGCAAGAACCAGCAACGCTGACATAATCACCCCGACTTGCCCTCTTTTGTGTTTTTGCACCGGTCCGGTAGTATCCCGACGCTTTCCGAAAGGTGGAAGCATAGTGATGAAACGAATTGTGGGCCTGGGGATTCGCCACGATGTTGTGCGCGCCGAGTCGTGGAAGTTCCACGACGCATTCAGACCGAAGCGAAAAGCGGCTTTTATAGAACGAACCAGGAGTTATCAAGCCAGAATGTCCCAACGGCCTTCTGACTCGCAATAACTTCCGGTTAGCCCGTAACCTGCTCGAAATGAGGCGTAGCTCGCTTGGCTGTAAGCGCCTGTTGCGCGACCTGTGTCCTCGCAGGTGGTACTCTCAGTGCCATATAGATAAGGCCGAACGGCTCAAATGCCCTACAGAAAAGCTCGGCACAGCGATATACCGATGATGGCGGAGATCCGCGCCGCCGACTGGGGAACCGAGGAATATTGGAGGGAGCGGATCATCCAATATTTGACGTGCAAGCTACACCCCAGGGATGCGCTGCGTCCTCGCGTGTCTTTTGTTTGCGTGGAACATCGGCGAATCGTCGGTTTGATCGCTGGACATCTGACCCGCCGCTTTGATTGTGAGGGAGAGTTA
>DATNLE010000222.1:0-29284 GCA_035603035.1 Candidatus Acidiferrales bacterium
TACTCCGCCGGCGGCCGATGCCATTCCCGTTCAGGTTCAGGCGGGACAGTTTGCATTTTATTTTCGTTATCCCGGCCCTGATGGCCGCTTTGGCCCCATCCACGCTGACCAGATCAGCGAGGCCAACGCCAATTTTTTTGGCCTCGATACCACCCACGATCAGGACTCGAAAGATGACATCGTTGCCGCTGAGTTCGCCATCCCGGTGAACCGTGAGATTCATCTCCTGATGCATTCCAAAGATGTCGGGCACTCATTCTATGTTCCCGAATTACGAGTCCAGCAGGATTTCGTCCCTGGCTTGGATGTCTCACTTCATTTCACCGCTACGAAAATCGGTAAGTACGAAATCGTTTGTACCCAGCTATGCGGCCTCGGACATTACAACATGAAGGCCTATCTCGAAGTGAAGTCGCAGGAAGACTACGACGCATGGATCAAACAACAAGCCGCATTGCAGTAAAACTTGATCTGCCTGGATTGTTTTTGAACCCCGCGGAATTCAGCGCGCTTTAGGGCGTAAGTTTTGAGAGGGCACGGCTTTAGACGCACTGCCATCGGCTGATTAAGAATGGGGCTTTAGCCCCTGCAGCATCCGGATAAACATCTCGTTTGAGGTGAGCAGAATGCACGACATGTCGACTCACGCAGGGCCCCACGGAGCCCCCACAAGCTTCATTCGCAAGCATGTCTTCAGCCTAGACCACAAAGTCATCGGAAAGCAGTACTACGCCTTGGCCCTGGTCGCCGCGGTCGTGGGAATGTTCCTGTCCTGGCTCATGCGTCTTCACCTCGGCTGGGGCAATCTCGCGATCCCAGGCCTTCACCTGCTCTCGAGCGGCGGCGCGCCCGGCGACGTCATGACGCCCGAGTACTACCTGCAGCTCATGACCATGCATGGCACGATCATGGTCTTCTTCGTGCTCACCACCGCCCCGTTCGCGGCATTCGGAAACTTCTTCCTGCCCATTCAAACCGGCGCGGAAGACATGCCATTCCCGCATTTCAACATGATGTCTTTCTGGGTCACGTTCGTGGCCTTCGTGGTGATGGTGGCTGGATTCTTTGTCGGCGACGGTCCCAGCCTCGGCGGTTGGACACAGTACGCCCCTCTCAGCGCTATCGGTGCAGCCGGCGGCCCCGGCGAAGGTATGGGGGTTGTGCTGTGGGCGACGTCAATCGGAATCTTCTGCATCGGCCAGCTCTTGGGTTCGTTGAATTTCATCACCACTACGCTTGACATGCGTTGCAAAGGCATGTCCCTCATGCGCCTTCCGCTCACCGCCTGGGCTTGGTTCATCACCTCAATCATGGGCCTCACCGCATTTGCAGTGCTGATGCCCGCCTGCATCCTTCTTATCCTCGATCACGTCGCCGGCACCAGCTTCTTTGTCGCCTCTAACTTGGTTATCGGAGATCGTGTTTTGCCGCACTCGGGCGGATCCACTCTCCTCTGGCAGCACCTCTTCTGGTTCTTCGGACACCCCGAGGTTTACATCGCAATCGTCCCCGGCATGGGTATCGTTTCTCACGTTCTTGTTACCAACATGCGTCGGCCCATGCTCAGCCACCGAGTCCTCATCTATTCCATGGGCTCCCTCGCAGTTCTGAGCTACATGGTTTATGGCCACCACATGTTTGTCAGCGGGATGAATCCGGTCTCGGCGATTGCCTTCTCGTTTCCCACGCTCGTGATTACCATTCCCTCCACCATCATCGTTCTGATCTGGCTGGGCAGTCTCTATGGCGCTAAGTTGCGGATCAACTCGGCGTCGCTATTCGCGCTGGGCTTTGTTTCGATGTTCATCAGCGGCGGTGTCAGCGGATTCTTCCTCGCACAGCCTTCGCTTGACATCATGTTGCACGCCACCTATTTCGTGGTCGGTCACTTCCACCTGGTGATGGGAGTTGCGGCCATGTTCGGCATCTTCGCCGGAACTTACTTCTGGTTCCCCAAAATGACCGGCCGCATGATGAATGAGACCTTAGGCAAGGCCCACTTCATCCTCAGCTTCATTGGCACCTACTGCATCTTCATGCCGTTCCACTACCTGGGAATGGCGGGCAACGTTCGCCGCTATCAGGCTTTCACCGACGATTACCTTATCCCGCTCATCCCGGTTCACAGGTTCATCACCGTTGCCGCTCTCGTCACCGGTTTCGCCCAGCTCATCTTCGTTTACAACTTGATCTATAGCCGGTTCAAAGGCCCCATGGCCCCAAACGATAATCCGTGGGAAGGCACATCGCTTGAGTGGAGCACCGCTACGCCACCGCCCCACAACAACTTTGGCGACAAGATGCCGGTGGTTTATCACGATCCGTATCAATACAGCGTCGCGGGTGCGAGCACTGACTACGTGATGCAGACCTCGCAGGAGAAACTTACGAATCCGCACGAAGAGAAATAAAAATAAAATAAAGAAGAGAAACTATCTTTGCCGAAGGCAGTGCAGAATTGGAGAGTCAGCAGTATGGCTACTACGGTCCACGAACCGCCAAAAATCGATCTAGACCGTTTACCGAGCCAAGGTTCCGGAAACGGTGGCTGGAGAAACGTTGGTCCCATCGGCGGAGATTTGCGACGAGTCATGCCGTCCTCGCCCGCTCCCGCGAGCACCGGCATCTGGGTAGGCTTAGCGGCCATCACCATGACATTCGCCGCTTTCACCAGTGCATTGATCGTCCGTCAGGGAGCGGCAGCGGATTGGCAACACTTCACGCTACCCTCGATCCTCTACCTGAACTCGCTGATCATTATTGCCAGCAGCATCACACTTGAAATTTCCCGCCGCCAGATCGCGATGTTTATGGCCGGCCCTAAGACTGCGTCCTCGGCTCCGGCGAGTTGGCTTTACGTCACCCTTGGTCTGGGACTTCTTTTCCTAGCCGGCCAGACTCTTGCCTGGCTGCAACTCAGATCACAGGGATTCGGACTCGCCACCAACGTGAGCTACTCCTTCTTCTATGTTCTGACGGTGGCCCATGCCGTGCACTTGCTCGGCGGTCTCGGCGGCCTGGTCCGGGTGATTAGCAAAATGAATCATTCTGTTCTGAAACGAAGCACTGTGAACGCCACCTCGCTTTACTGGCATTTCATGGGTGCGTTGTGGCTGTATCTGCTTTTGCTGCTTTGGATGAAGCTCTGAATAACGACGCTCAAACCCGGTCAAAGGTAGGAGGCAAAAGTGAGTCAAGCTGATCTTTCAATTCACGGGCAGGTGTCGCGAACCAGCGCAACGGAGATAATGACTGCGCCCACCTTCTCGGTTCCCGCGAAAAAAATGGCGATGTGGCTTTTTATCATCGCCGACTCCGCCACATTCGCGGGTTGTCTGGTCGCTTACGGATTCACTCGCAACGCAACCCCCGATTGGCCAAGACCGTTCCACAGCATCACCAACGTCGCGGCAATGACGCTCATTCTGCTCACGAGCAGCCTGACCATGCTGCTCGGCATACGGTCGGCTCAGCGCGCCGATAAGCCCGGAGCTTTCCGCTGGACGATGATCACGGCTGTTCTCGGAGTTCTGTTCGCCGTCCTGCACCTTCGCGAATGGATGGGAATGATCTCGGAAGGGGCCACGCTCTTCCACAATCCCTGGGGCACGCCCCTGTTTAGTTCTTTGTTTTTCAGCATTACCGGCTTGCACCTGCTGCACGTGACCGGCGGAGTCATCGCGCTAATCGCCGTGGGCATTCGCTACCAGGGCGGTCGTTACAAAGCCGATGACCTCGAGATCACCGGGCTCTATTGGCACTTCGTGGATCTGGTTTGGATGTTCGTCGTGCCATTCGTCTATCTCATGAATCTAAGTCACTGATGTGACTTACCAAGAAGAGGCAGGAGGAACTATGGCTGCAGCCGAAGCGCAAATCCAGAAGACCGGTGGAATCGGGAAAGATGTGGCGGTCTATGTTTGCCTGCTGGTCCTGGCCGGGATCCAGTTCGTCATCGCCTACCAGGATATCAGCGCGTCTCAAATGTTCGCGCGGATGCTCTCCGTCGCCCTTATCGAAGGCGGGCTCGCCCTTCTGTTTTTCATGGGCCTCTCGGAGAATCGTGGCCTCATGTGGTTCGTTCTGATTTTCACCGTAGGGGTGATCCTCGGCATGCAGTATGGATGGACCGATAGCTTCCGCCTGATAGACGGCGTGCCGTGGGCGAAGTAGTCTTAGTGAGGAGTAGGATTGGGAATAGCCATGAAGAATTGGAAGTCAATCGGGATATTGGCGATTGCGCTGGCAGGATTGGTTCTCCTGCTCACGCCGATGCCTGCCGCAGCCCAAAGCTGCGCGCTCTGCTATACCCAAGCCGCGTCCTCAGGCGCTCGCATGATTCAGGCATTGAAGAGCGGCATCCTCATCCTGATCGCTCCCCCTACGTTGATGTCCGTCGGCGTAATCTTCGTCTGCTATCGCAAGCGAAATCAGACCATGAAAGCTGACGTCCACGAACCAGACCGCGACTGGTAGAAAAACGATTCGGAGGAATCGCACAAAAATTGGTAAACCAACGATAGCAATGTCATCCTCAGCCTAGCGGAGAACCCTTTACCCGCCCACGCACCACCAGCCTTACAAGGAACTCCGACGGCTGACCCGTCTTTGACTTTCTGCCGCGTCACTTTTTGTAAACCACCCCGCCCTTCATCACAAACGAAACGCTCCCCAACGCTCTGATATCCTGCAGCGGATCACCCGATACCGCGATCACATCCGCCAAATAGCCCGGCTCGAGCGCTCCAATCTGTCCATCCCAACCCAGCAGTTTTGATCCATTCAGCAGATCGGCCTGCATCACCGCCAGCGGCGCCATCCCATAGTTCACCATCAGCACAAACTCGCGCGCCTGTGTCCCGTGAGGAAACGGCCCAACATCCGATCCCACCGCCATGGGAACGCCAGCCGCCATCTGCCTGCGGAATTCCTGCCGATGCAAGTCCAACATCTGCCGTTCGCGCCCCGCCTGCGCCGGAGTCTGTGCATGTTCCGCAAAATATTCGAAGATGGTAAAAGTCGGCACCGCGAAGATCTGCTTCTCGCGCATCAGTCGCATCGTTTCATCGCTCAGTTGATTGGCGTGATCAATCGACGCAACTCCCGCCTGGGCCGCAAACAAAGTACCCGGTTCGCCCGTGGCATGCACCGCAACTCGCTTGCCCACTCGTGCCGCCTCCTGCACCGCAGCACCCAGTTCTGCCTCCGTATATTGATAAACCGTGGCAAACTTTCCTGCCGTAACCGTATCTTCGCCCGTCTCATAAATCTTGATGAAGTCCGCGCCTTCCTTAAATTGCTGGCGCATCGCCGCCACTAATTCATCTTTATTATTCGCGTAAGTAGCATTGGGCAGGATGTGCTGTTCAGGATTGAATTTGATCGCGTCTTCATGTCCGCCGAGGATGTTAATGGCGTTACCGCTGATCCGCAGCCGCGGCCCCGGCACCAACCCTTCGTCAATCGCGTTGCGTACTGCCGTATCTGCCGAACCCGCGCCCTCGGTGCCCATGTCACGTTCCGCGGTGAAGCCAGCCATTAAATCGTCCCGCGCCGCCAGGAGAGCCTGAATCGTTCTCCGCGGCACCGACTCCTGTACCGTCTGCAAGTCCTCAGCTCCGGGATGTAAAAACAGATGCACGTGCGCGTCAATCAATCCTGGCAGCAGCGTCCTATCGCCAAGATCGATCACTTCCGCGGCCGCCGGATGCTTCACCGCCGAACCCACTTCCACGATTCGATCGCCCTCGACCAGCACCTCGCCCGGCTTCAGCATGCGTCCGTTCTTTACATCAAGCAGACCTGCCGCGTGCAGAACAATCACCTGTGAGGGACTAGCTTGCGGTTGCGTCTGGGCTGAAGCGATCGCGTTGGGCAGCGCCGCTGACAGCAGCGATAGAGATAAAGATAAAGACAGGGACAATAGAGACCAACCGGGCTTGATCATATTGTTAGTAGGGGATGGTATCACTTCGGATTCGCAGAAAATACCGAGAAACGCCCCATCCAGCGCCCGGAATCCTGTGGGCTTCAGCTCGGGCGTTCGGGTTCGACGACGATTATCTCAGAGGCTCACTTCGCCTTGGAAAAGTTTTCGACGGCGAACAGCTGACCGCGCCGCTCGACGACCCCCACTCCGATCGAATCCATATCGGAATCCAACAGGTTCGCGCGATGGTTGGGGGATTTGAGAAACTCCGATTGAATCGTCTCCACTGCCGGACCCTGAGCCACATTTTCCGACAGCCAGACAAACCGCGCTCCCGCCTGCGTAGCTCGCGACGCCAGACTAGGCTCTCCCGCAAACCCGTGCGCCGCCGAGCCTCGCTGTGCCATCAAGCCGGCGTGCCCCCGCGCTGCCGCTGCCAGCGCGTCATTCCATCGCAACGCCGGCAATCCCTGCGTTTGACGTGCCCGGTTCGCCGAGACAAATAACTCCTGTTCCGCCGCACTCGCGCCGGTCTGCGCGTGCAAGGAAAAAACCACAGTCAGGCCGCTGATCAACAAAGCCGCCGCCCAGGTCATGATTCGCATCGTGATCTCCTGCAGAATCTTAACCCGGATTTTCCCGTTTTCTCTCTCGTCGAAACCATCGAAGGTTCGTCGACCGTCAAGCACCATGGTAACCGCTATAAGTCCCGGGGTTCACTTCGCCGGCTCCTTGGGCGCTTCCGGCGGCGCAGGAGGCTTGGCAAATTTCGCGTCGTCCACCGGAACATTCTGCTTCACCTCGCTCACCTGAATGGTGAACCGCCCGCCGGGTCGCGCCAGCGTCCAACGAAACGGAATCTTCACGCCGCTCACTTCGCGGTAGTCCGCGTAATCGATCTGCGTAGGCAACTGCCCCAGCGGGGTTTCTCCCAATCGCACCAGCCGCACCAACAAACCCGATTGCTCATCAAAATAGAGGCGCAGCGGCGTTTTTCCTTCGCGTTGCCCCATTACCACATAGGCATCGCGATCTCCAAATGTTTCTTTTCCTCTCACCTTCACTTCGCTGAATGTCGCCTTCAAGTGCGCCGGAAAGTGCAGGTCCGCGTCCATCGCCGCCCCATCGATATCCGGCCCATGCATCTCCCGCACCGGTCGTTTGGGAACCCCCAACCACCCTTCGTGTCCGTCGAAAGCCGTAATGCTGTCTCCTTCTGGCGTGTGGGTGAACGATATCCGCTTGTCCGGATCCTTGGCATAAATATCAATCGCAATATTCCGGTCGCCGAAGGTGATCGTTCCCTTCATCACCCGGCTGGTTACCTTTTCGACCGCCGCCTCCCCGCCCACCGCCGTCAGATATTTCTCGAACAACTGATCGGCGGAGGGCCCGCTGGTTGCCCCCGCCTCCCCGCTCTCGGTAGACTTCGCCTCGTTCTTCTCCGTCGTAGGCTCTTCCCCCATCACCGCGGGTGTCGCCAGCGGATTGGTTCTGCCCCGGTGGCATGAATAGCAAGTCACTTCGCGATGACCTGCGAAATTATCCTTATTAATTGCGAACATCATCTCCATCATTTTCCGCGCCGTCTGCTTGGGTTTCTTGTCATTTTTCTCGAATGCGCCCTGCACGTGGCAGAACTCGCACTCCACCCCCAATGAGGCCGCGATGAACTGCATAGCCGGAATCAATTGGTCCGCCGGGATACCTTTGAGTACCTGAATGTCTTTGAACTGCTCCTCCGCCTTCTTCGGCCCCGGAGCATTCACCGCCTGCGAACCTCCGCCGGGTTGAGCCTTTGCCCCTCCGACCACAATCCCGCAGATCACGATGACCAGAATACCCAAAAACAATTTAGGGACGGCCGCTCTGGAGTCTCCAATCGAGCGAAGCTCGACGGGTTTGGTTCCATTCATTATGTTCGCCTCAGTTGGAATCTCGGAAGTGTATCAAAAGACCGCAAACGCTAATGTTTTCTACCCTCATCATGCCGCATGAAAAACTGCCACTTGTTCATCCCTGCCGGAATTGCCACATCAAAAAATCCCACCATCATTTCCTGCGACGTCTGGTCACCCCAGGTGACCAGTTTGTCCGGATCAGGGTTATGCGGATTGTTCTTCGAATTGTCATACCAGGCCACGGCTCTCAGCTTCGTTCCCGCCTTTAATTCCCGCGGCTCCGCCAACTTGTAACTCAACTGCCAGTGAAAGTGATAATTCACCCGGAGCAACGTTTCCACGCCGCCATCGTCGTGCACAATGTCGTACTCAAACCGCTTTCCACGCAAATGCATATGGGGAAATAAACTGAGCAGGGTCGCATCGTTCGGCAGCGTTCCCTGCACTTCAACGCGAAAATCCTCCGCTCCCGGCGGAATCATCAGTGCGTGATTATTTAACTGCAGCGTGATCACCCGCTGCTTCGGCGGCCTCTTCGCGAAGACCAGACCCACGCCAGTCTCGTTACTCGCCGCCACACCATTGGTGGTGTAGTGCATCTGAAATACCAGGTCTGATCCCGCGGGGACGAACTTTGCCATCCCGTCCGCCCAGCGATCCGGCGCACTTCCCGGCGCATACACCAGCAGTAGATCGCTAGTGGTCTCGTGGGCCTGCTGCCGTTCCTCCGGATCGCTCAACATCGATGCCGTGAATGGCTCCCCGACCGGCGCATGCCGAAGCCACGCCGAGTCCGGAGGCCGGATATACACTACCGCATGATGCACATGCGCCGCGCTCGAAGGCCGCACCTCAACCATCTGCACCCACTTGTCCTCGGCAAAATGCGTAGCCGCAATCTCATAGGTATATTCCACCTCGCCGCGCGCCGGAATCTGCACCGGCTTGGGCATCTTCACCACTGCATCCGGCTGCGGAATATTCCAGCCTTCCCTCCACTGCTGCGCCGGTGGAGCATCACGCGCTTCGCCCGCGGGCGCACCAGCATTGGCCCAGGCTCCAATGGTCGCGATCTCGGCGGGGCTCAGCGATGAATCATTGGAAAAACGTCCGTACCGGGGATCGGCAAACCACGGAGGCATCATTTTCATATCAGCCGCAGCCGCCATCTTCCCTGCCCAGGGCCGCGTCTGCTGGTAGGTAACCAGTGGCATTGGCGCAGGTTCGCCGCTTCGGTGGCAGCTCTGACATTTATTCTGCAGTATCGGAAGCACATCCTTATAAAAGGTCGGCGGCGAGACTGCCTGAGGAATTTTTTCGTCTTGCTCGGAAACCGCGCCCGGCGTCTGCCAGGCTGCTCCGATTATCAGGATGAAGGCCGCAGCCGAGAAAGCCACCCCCAGCTTTTTCACGAGCGCAAAAACTCCCAGGTCAATGCCCAAGCCCGTTTTGCCGAGTGCAGCTCGTCGGCCGCGTGCTCGCCAGCCAAGAAGGCATGGTCAGCTCGCGAGAATTCCGCATTCACGTAGATTTTATTCTCCGCAGTCAAGGCGTCAGTCATCGCTCGGCCGGTATGTTTCTTTCTCCTAGTCTCGCACAAACTCTGCTCCTCAGCGCACCCGCGCAGCCGGCAAAAAATGCTACAGTAATCGGTCCATCTTATCGAATCATGTCTGCCTCAAATTCCAAGTTTGTTCGGGCCTGCAAATCGCAGCCTGTCGATCGAACTCCGGTCTGGTTCATGCGCCAGGCGGGGCGCTACATGCCTGAGTACCGCGCCGTTCGCAAGCAGTATTCTTTGCTCGAGATCTGCAAAAAGCCCGAACTCGCGGCCGAAGTTACTATCACCGCTGCCGAATTTCTCGGAGTCGACGCCGCCATCATCTTCGCTGATCTTCTCCTCCCCCTCGAAGTGATGGGCCTTCCCTTCCATTTCTCCGCCGGGGAAGGTCCGGTCATCGAGAAGCCCGTCCGCACCAAGCAAGATGTAGCCCAACTGCGCACCGACCGAGCCGCCCAACTTGGTTATGTCTCCGAAGCGGTCGCCCTGGTCGCGAAACATTTCGCCAACAAGCTCCCCGTCATTGGTTTCTGCGGAGCACCTTTCACTCTCGCCAGCTACATGATCGAAGGTGGCAGCTCGCGTCATTATCTTCATGCTAAGAAAATGATGTACAGCTCTCCCGCGCACTGGGATGAGCTGATGCGCAAGCTGGTCGACGTCACCGCCGAGTACTCCACCGCCCAGGTGCGTGCCGGCGCCGATGTCATCCAGATTTTCGACAGTTGGGTCGGCTGCTTAAGCGTCGAAGATTATCGCCGGTACGTCTTGCCGCACGTCATCACTCTGGTCAAGCGATTACAAAAAACCGGCGCACCAATCATTTACTTTGGTACCGACAGTGCCACACTACTTCCCGCCATGAATGAAACCGGAGCCGACGTCATCGGCCTCGACTGGCGCATTCCACTCGATAAAGGTTGGAGCGATCTAGAACATCGCTGTGCCGTGCAAGGCAATCTCGATCCCGCCCTGCTCTTCGCGGATTGGAAGGAGTTAAAATCGCGGGCTGAGAACATTCTGAAACTGGCCGCCGCACGCCCCGGCCACATCTTCAATCTCGGCCACGGCATCCTGCCCGAAACCCCAGTCGAGAACGTAAAGAATCTAGCCCGCTTCGTGCAAGATTATTCGCCAGCGTAATGCTTGCGGAAGGACGCGATTGCGAACTCGCTTTTGAAGGGGCGCGGATTTAAGCCGCGCCGTGAAACTGCAAGACTAGATAGCGCATTCAGCCGCGGAGGATGTTCCGCAAGCTCGATCACACTCATGACCCGCATTGCGATCATCGGTGGTGGCATCTCCGGACTCGCCGCTGCTTTCGCGCTGGAAGAACATCGCCGCGCCGGCACCGTCGAATACACTGTTTATGATGCGTCGCCCCATCTCGGCGGCGTCCTCCGTACCGAACACATCGACGGATACGTAGTCGAAGCTGGCCCGGATTCATTCATCACCGAAAAGCCCTGGGCCGCCGACCTCTGCCGCACCCTCGGCCTCGCCGATCAGCTCATTGGCTCGAACGATGTCGATCGCAAAACCTACATCCTCGTCCGCGGCCGCCTCATCCCCCTGCCCGACGGTCTCATGTTCATGGTCCCAACCAAAATCCTGCCGACAGGATTCTCGCCGCTTTTTTCTTGGGGAACGAAGCTTCGCATGGCTCGAGAATTATTCCATCCTCCGCGCGCCAGCGACGCCGACGAAAGCGTAGCCGCGCTAGTCGATCGCCACTACGGTGCGGAGATGGTCGACCGCCTCGCCGACCCGCTCCTTTCCGGTATATACGGTGGAGAAGCCGCCGGCCTCAGCGTTCGCGCCATTCTGCCCCGCTTCGCTGAAATGGAGCGCACTCACGGCAGCCTCGGCCGCGCCATGCTCGCCGCCAGAAAAAAACTTCCAGGGCCCACCGACCAAACTGCCGCGCCGCTGTTCACATCGCTAAAAAATGGCATGCAGCAGCTCGTCGAAACCCTGGTCGCCCGCCTCAACCCTAATTCGCTGCTTACCCATGCTCCGGTGGAATCCATTCAACCAAGAACTGGAGGCTGGAGCGTGTCGGCCGGCTTGAAATCGGAGCATTTCAACGCCGTCATTCTCGCCCTGCCCGCTCTCGCCAGTGCGAAGCTGCTTTCAACCAGCAGCCCCGAACTTTCTGCCGAACTCGCCGCAATTCGCTACAGCTCCTCCATCACGGTCGGCCTCGGCTATGACCGCGAAGTCCGCCAATCGCTCCCCGCCGGCTTCGGATTTCTCATCCCGCGTAGCGAAGGCAAGCGCCTGTTGGCCGCCACTTTCGTTCACAATAAATTTCCCCACCGTGCCCCCGAGGATCGCGCCCTTCTGCGCTGCTTCTTCGCCGGTCCGAACGCCGAAAACATCTGGCAGCTATCCGACCACGCCATCATCGCCATCGTCCGCAACGAATTGCAGCAGATCCTCGGCCTGCGCGTCGCACCGCTTCTGGCTCGCGTTTACAAATGGAAGTCCGCCATGGCGCAGTATGGAGTCAGCCACCTCGACCGTCTCGACCGCATCGAGCGCCTCCGCCAGCAATTGCCCGGACTCGCGCTCGCTGGCAACGCCTACCGCGGGATAGGCGTCCCGGATTGTGTCCGCTCCGGCCAGGACGCTGCCAAGCAGGTCACGGCTATCCCCTGAGCTATTCTTGGCGAGGCTTGTGCATTGAAGGTTTTACCTGGAAGGTTGCGACAAGCCTAGCTGCTGGTCGCGCGTTCCTTGCGAATTCGATAAAGCAGATATCCCACCACCGCAATGTTAAAAATGAGTACCAAGCACCTGATCGCAGTTGGACGGCGGTAAATCTCGTAGACCTCGACCGGGACCAGCGATGTCGTGATGATTACGCTGAACCACTCCGCCCAGCGTTTCACCAGCCAAAGGCCGATCCCCTCGGTTAGAAATAGTGCCGCGTAAATAAAGCTGACCACTCCAAAACTCCTTATTTTATTTGGAGTGAGATTGGCGACCTTCTGAAGTGCGCGATCGACGTAGCGATTGCCCGGATCCAAGCCGAGCATCCTGATCCAATGTTCCAGCACGCTCGCCATATCTTTGTGGAGCAGGTGGAGAGCGCCCATCCCCGCAGCGATCAGCAGCGCCGCCTTTAGCAGCTTGAAGAATGCAATCAGCCGGATTAGCCTATTATCAGCGGATTTCATGTGACGGATCTGTATTCAGAAGGGTCTCGCCGGTCACGATCGTTTTGAGCAGCCAAGCCGAAGATGATTCTAGACGAGCAGGGCCAAAATTCTCCCGCCACCGCCTTTATGCTTCGCCATTCATCCCCTTCTCGCCCTACGCCGGAATCGCCTTCCTCGCTAATTGCTCCCGCCGCATCTTCCCCACCACCAACTTAATCTCGTCATAAGTGATTTCCGGCGGCAGAATATCTTTCAACGGCTTCAGCCGATCCGTCCCCACTTGCGCGCAAGCCGCTTCTATCACGGACTGCCTTTCCTTGCTCACCCATCCCGGCTGCAGCTCCACCTGCCCGCTCTCCACCAGATTCGCCACCGCACTCACCACAGTCGATATCTGCCGCCCTCGAAGCTGCGCAATCTCTTCCAAAGTTTTCCCTTGGCTCAACAATCGCAAAGTTTCCTCCGCGGGTTTCGCCGGCTGCGGAATCCCTCCCACTCGTTCTCCCTGTCGAAATCTTTCGAGAGCCGCCAGGATTTCCCGACCATAGGTCTCTGCCTTCTTCTCGCCGATTCCGGGAATCTCCAACAGTTCGTTCAAAGATTTTGGCCGACGGCCGCAAATCTCGTCTAGAGAGGAATCGTGCAGCACGATGAACGCCGCCAGCTTCATCTCTTTGGCCACGGATCGTCGCCACTCCCGCAAATATTCCCGTAACTGCTCCGCCTCGGAGCCCGCAGCCGGAGCCGCCACCGGCTGCTGCGGCAACCTCCTTCTGCCCGCTGCGATGCTTTTCCCAACCGCCCCCGATTTCACCAGCCAGTCCGCCCCGCTGCCGCACACATCACAAGACTTACAACCCTCCCACTTCGGAGTCTCTCCAAAGTGCGTGCAAATCTGCCGGTGCCTGCACTTGTTCGACTCCACAAACTCCCGGATGATGCGATACCGTTCCCACGCCCGATTTCGCTCCCCGGCATCGGTAATCTGATTGGCAAAAAATCCTAAGAGCCCCGCATCTTTTTTCTGCCATAACAAAACGCAATCCGCGCTTCCCCCGTCGCGACCCGCCCGACCCGCCTCCTGGTAGTACTGCTCGATTGACTTTGGCAGCGACAAATGAATCACCGCCCGCACCGCGGCCTTATTAATTCCCAAGCCAAAAGCAATGGTTCCCACCAGCACTCTTACTTCGTCCGACATCCAGCGCTCCTGATTGCGGCGCCGATCTGCCGCTCCCATCTTCCCGTGATACCCCACCGCCGCAATGTCGCGGTCTTCGAGAAAATCCACCGTCTCCTCGACCCGATTGATCGTCGGAGAATAGACAATCACATTGCTGCCGGCATAGCTCTGCAGCGCCTTCACCAGCATTTCCATCTGCTCCAACCCTTCACACTCGCGCACCAGATACCGCAAGTTCGGACGGTAGAAACTTGCAATATATTTATCGGGATTGCGCAACTGCAGTTGCGCCAGGATGTCGTGCCGCACATGCTTCGTCGCGCTCGCCGTGAACGCCGCAATCGGACGATCCGGAAACTTCCCGCGCAACTTATTCAATTGCCGGTACTCGGGACGAAATTCGTGGCCCCATTCCGAGATGCAATGCGCCTCATCGATCGCAAAAAATGTAACTGGCACCTGCTGCATCCAGCCCATGGTGTCGCCACGCGCCACTCGCTCCGGCGAAACATAAAGCAGCCGGTAAGCTCCTGCCCGCGCTTTCGACATCACATTATTCTGCTCGGCTTCGTTCATAGTGCTGTTCAGCACCGCCGCGGGAATCCCCATCTGCGCCAGTTGCGTCGCCTGATCCTGCATGAGCGCGATCAACGGGGAAATCACCACCGCCGTGCCTTGTGAAACCACCGCTGGCAACTGGTAGCACAGCGACTTGCCTCCGCCCGTTGGCATCACCACGCAAGTGTCGCGCCCCGCCAGCAGGCTTCGCACAATCCGCTCCTGCAAAGGGCGGAAGCTGCTATATCCCCAATAACGCTTCAGCGGAATGAGAAGATCGGTTTCCATCAATGAACAATCCAAAGTATAGCGAGGGCGAATGTGAGGAGAAAGAAAATCCGTAACTTCCTTGGATCTCTTGCAAATCAGGAACGCGCGAGTTCCTCTGTCCGGGCAGAATTACTTAGGCTCTTGCGCCGCAATAGCGTTGTGCTTTTTCAAAAGATTAATTGTTTCCTGCAGAGGCAGCGCCTTTACCGTGTGCCCGTTTCCAGTCACGTCGTGAGCTCGAAACATCGAGTTATAAATCGCTTCCTCTGTGGCTTCAATCACAGCTTCAAACAGCGGAGACATGCTCTCATTGCTCAGCAACTCTTTCGGCCGATACACCGGTTCCGTCGGATCGATTCGCACGTCCGGGGAACTCGAAAACGCAATCACGTAATCCCCGCTGCCATTGCTTTCACTTGATCCCGTCCGCGCCAAGCCCATCATCGCCCGCGCCGCCAGCCGGCTCAGATTGCGGTGTTCGAGCGGAGCATCCGTCGCCACCACAATCATGCAAGAGCCATCCGCCGTCTGCGGCGGCGCTCCCTTGCCGGGAACTTTGTGTCCGTCCGAGGAAATCTTCGGATAGAAATTCCCCAGCTGGTTGCCCACAGGTACGCCCGCAATGATCAGGTTCCCGCCAAAATTTGTCTGCACCAGCACGCCCACGGTGTAGCCGCCGAGTGAAATCGGAAGCCTCCGCGATGACGTTCCAATTCCTCCCTTCCAGCCGAAAGCAACCGTGCCTGTCCCCGCCCCCACAACGCCTTCTTCCACCGCTCCCCCAGTTGCCTTGTCGATTGCCGTAAAAACGTCCTCGGGAACGATCGGGCGGGAACGAATCTCGCTTAAATACCCGTCGTTCGTTTCGCCGACCAGGGGATTCACCGAGAGCACATTTTCATTTCCCTTGAGGTTGAACATGTAGGTGATGACAGCATCCGCGACCCTGGGTACAGAGTCGGTGGAAGCCAGCAGTATAGGTGTCTCGATTTCACCCATTTCGTTCACCTGGGTCGAGCCGGCGAGTTTTCCGTATGCATTGCCCAAAAAAACCGCGCCCGGAACCCTCTCCTTATAAAGGTTTCCTCCCGTTGGCAGGATCGCAGTAACCCCGGTGCGAATGTTGTCACCGCGAATCAGAGTAGTCTGTCCGACCTTGACCCCGGCAACATCCGTGATGGCATTCAGCGGCCCCGGAGGCAACACTCCTACCTGCACGCCGAGGTCACGAACTCTAGGCCGGGATTCGGTCTGCGCGAAGAGCACTGAGCCGGTCATCAGCAATACAGTAGCTACAAAGAAAGATCGCGTACTCATGCAAGTTTCGTTTTTACCCGGTGACCCTCTGTGTCCCCTGGGTTAAAGGTTCTGGAACTCGATACTTCACTTCCGGATACGCTCTCGCAAACCCTGCCCACACCGCCGCAATCACCACAAAGCAAAGCACACTCCCCTCCGGACCCACCATGCCACCCGTCAGCCATCCCGGCCCATGAAACGATGACTTCAGTAGATGCCCTGGAAAGACTGTGCCGCTGTCCGGCACCGAATAAAAAAATGTCTCGCCCCAATCCCACGCCGCATGAAATCCCACGGCAAACCACAAGTTCCCGGTACGCCGCAGCGTCAAACAAAAAAAGAAGCCAATCACAGCCGCCGCCAGCAGCCCGGGCCACTCCTCTCCCCCATTTCGGATGTGAATCAGCCCGAACACGCACGACAGCAACACCGCCGCTGGCCAAAACCCAATCGCACGCGTCAAGCTAAACTGCGAATACCCGCGCAGCAGAAATTCCTCAAAGAAGCCCACCAGCAAAAACATCACCGCCCAAAAAAGGCCAAACCTGAAAATGCGCGTCCCATGCATCGCCAGATGTCCTACATCAAAAACTCGCAAGCCATACATCAAGGCCAGCAACAGCGTAATGCTCGCGAATCCCCAGACCGCGCCCACCCAGAACAATTTTCTAAATGCCTGCCGACCCGGCAGACCGTACACTCCCCACGTCCTGCCCTCCACTCGCCCCAGCACCAGAGATGGAATAAACGCCGCGCACAGTAGTCCAAACTCTTCCAGCATCATCGACCAAAGCCCATTCGCGCCTAGTTCGAGCGAGCCTGCCCAACGGCTGGCCACAAACTGCAGCGGATAAAACATCGCCACATAAAATGCAATCCCCCAGCCCGCCCTCAGTCCATCCGGCCCCAGAAACACCGTACGCACATACGACGGCTGCACCGCAAAATCGGGACCGGAAGCAGATCTCTCCGAAGCACTCTCTTCTGAAATCGCCGTCTTAGGTTGCGCGCTCGAAATATTCATCCCATCATCCATACCGGCACTCGGCTTTCCAAAGGGCGTGGCTTCAGCCACGCTGTAACTTCCCTGAAAATGAATGCGCCGCCAGGGCGCTGGATTTTAGTTCCTCTGCAAGTTTCCGCAAACCGCCCCGCTCATGGTAAAACACTCGGCTCAGCCTTATGACTGGATTTTTCACGCGCCAACGTTTCGGCCGCCCCCAGTTCCTCGCCGGAGGATTGCTGCTTGCCTTTCTGGCGCAAGCAGTCTGGCTCGTCCAGTCCGAGTTACGCAGGTTCGAATCCGACGGCCTTAGGGCCTCCGAGCAAGTCCGCATCGCCGCCGGCTGGCGGCAAGTTCACGGTGGCGGAATCGCCGGTGCACCTTTCCCTGACCCCCCGGGCTCGCTTCCAATAGAGGTATCCCGCGATGACGCCGGCTTCGACACCGAGCACTCACCACTCATCTCCCTGGTCACCGCGGCGCCTCTGCTCGCCTGGCCGCACCGCCTGCTCACAACTGAATCGCACTGGCGCTGGCTGCCGCGCATTCCGTTCCTCGCCTGCGGCGTGTTCTTAGGCGCTTCCTTGTGGTATGTCGCCCGGCGCCTTTGCGGAAACACCGGTGGATTCCTGGCGCTCACCCTGTACTGCTTTTCTCCGGCTATCCTTCAAGCCACCGCCGTCTGGCATGCCGAGCCCGAAATCCTCGCTGCCTGGGGATCGTTCGGAGCCATCTTCACCGCCATCGCCGTAGCCCACACTCTTTACGCCCCGCGCGAAGTCATACTCTGGAATTGGCGCCGCATCCTGCTGCTCGGAATCTCCCTGGCGATCTCGGTCGGATCACAGTTCTCCATGATGGTTGTCGTGCCCATCGCTCTGGCATTTCTACTCTATCTCGCACCTATCCGCCGCGCCGCCGCATCCGTCATCTGGTTCGCCGCATGTCTCACAGCTCTCCTCGTACTGTTCGCAACATACTTCTTCCATCCCCGGAATTTTCTCGAAGGAATGCAGCACGCCTCTTTCTGGGGAGCAACCTGGCGCAGCTTCACCGTTGTTGCCGTCTATCGCCAGGTGGGCGTGCAAATTCTGCGTGCCTGTCCGGCCTTCGCCCTGTTTCTCCCCGGCGCCATCGCGGTTTATCTAGTCTGGCCGCGCACCCGCTACTTTGGCAATACTGCTCCTCTGCTGATCGCACTACTTTTCATCGCTCTGGGCATGGCCCATCCCCACCTCGCCGGTGCCGGATTTCTTCTCGCCTCTGTCCCCTTCCTCTTCATTTTCGTCTCCGGCGTCCTCGCCGACCTGATGGAAACTCCCTTCCGCCCCCTTGTGACCGCCTGCGTCTGGGCGTTGGTAGTAGCCTATGTCTTGTGGAGTCTGTTTGCACTGGCTCAGATCCGCGGATGATTTAGGGAGCGCAACGTTTTCTGCGCCTTCCTCTGTGCCCCTCGGGCGAAAGCCTTTGACTTGTCCTGATGACAATTCTCTACATCTCTGCAATTTTTCACGCATCTCCTCGCCACCAGCCGCGATCTAACCCTGTAGGAAGGCCTCTGGAATGGAGGTGCACCATGTCTGTCCCCTTGGAGTATCATGAGGTCGTGAATTGTTCCGGGAGATGCCCTGCCAGGCGCTCGATCCCCACTTCGCTCGCGCTGTTCGGAATGTTGTTACTGCCGATTCTTGTCTCCACCAGCCGCGCTCAAATTAGCACTAGCTCCGCCGGTTCGGTTCACTCCGCTAGTCTCAGGCCTCCAACCGCTGCTGTGATTCCGCCAACTGCCGTTCGCGTGGCGCCCCCTAGCGGCATATCCGTTGGCCAGGCCGGAACTCCACTTGTCAGCTCAGGGTTCACGCGTCCCCCGAACATTTCGCGCGACTCGCACGGCAATCGCGACGGACATCACCCCCATCACAGTGCCGAGGGCACGGCGTACTATCCGTTTGTCTACGGCATGCCCGTGCCATACGCCGTCGATGTCAACGATGCCGACAATTCCAATGAAGAAGACGATGATCCCGAATACCTTGGCGGCCCCACCATTTTCGACCGCCGCGGTTCAGGCCGGGACTCCTATGTTCCGCCGTCATCCCCGGGGCCGGCTCAGGCACGAGATGCGTCGGCAGACCAGTCCGGCAGCGATCCTGCTCCCGATCCGCCGCAACCGCCCACGACCTTGGTCTTCAAGGACGGTCGTCAACTCGAGGTGAACAACTACGCCATCGTCAGTCAAACGCTTTACGATCTGACTCCCGGCCATCCGCGAAAGATCGCTCTCGCAGATCTCGATCTTCCCGCCACGCAAAAACAAAACGACGATCGCGGCGTGGTTTTCCAGCTCCCGCCATCCGCACAGGCCAACTGAGCATGCGCATCCTGAATCGCAATCGATGGCGACTGCTGGTGGGGCGCGGACGCTCTGGTCCGCGCAAGGCCGACAGCAAAATCACGTTAGCAGGAAATTCCTATCGGCACCTTGTCCTTTGCGCCATGCTAGCCTTCGCGACCCAGGCCGTGGCCCAGCGAGCCTCCGCCTCAGCCGCCCATGCTGCCGCGCCATCGCACTCCGGAGTCGCGCATTTAAATTCATCTGGAAACTTCGCCGTCGCAAGTCGCCGGCACCCGTCCGCATTACGGCGCTCTTTCCCGGCCATTTCGCCCTACGCATCTCTGCCCTTCTTCGGCGACTCTTTCAACCCCGATGACATCTATTCCAGCGGATATCCCGTCGCCTCCGAGCCGCCCCCGTTGCTGATGCAAGCTATGCGCGACATGGCCGGCTCCGCCGCCAACCCTATGGGGCAAGCCATAACTCCTCCCCCCAACCATCAACCCGCCGCCAACGATCCCCTGATGATCGAACTCCAGAACGGCCGCTATGTCCGTGTCGACAACACCGCAGCCAACGGCGACGCCCTTCCGCTTACTCTGACGCCGAATCGCGCTCGCTCAAGTTCCATCCCCTCAACCATCACGAGCGCGCCCCCAGCGCAAACTCTCCCCCCCGCAGTGCTGATTTTTCATGATGGACACAGCGAAGAAGTCCGCGACTATACCATCGCCGACGGAATGCTTTACGCCCGCGGTGACTACTACACCGACGGATACTGGAACAAGAAAATCGATCTCGCCACCCTCAACGTCGCCGAAACCATCGAGGCCAATGCCAGTCGCAGCGTGAAATTCACTCTCCCCTCATCCCCGAACGAAGTAATCACACGCCCTTAGCCTTGATTAGGGGCGCTGCTGAAGATTTGTCATTCCCAGCCGTAGTTTGGCGAGGAGCCGGCTTTGACTTGGATCGAAGGGCGAATTGTCATCATCAATACCTCCCGATCCCGGCCCCAAAAGGGAGGCGCATCGTGATACAATATTGTTTCGCAAACAACCTAGTAACCACCTGTAAATGCAACCGCTTAGCAAGGATTTCACGAGGATCAGCCGGACCGCCAAAAGCCCCGGTGCGCTATCCTCAGCTGAACCAGAAGCTAGCAGCTAGAGCCCAAAATGCCTGACGATCAAAATCCCGAACTCCCTCTGACTCCGCCGCCCCCGGGCGACAACGGCAGTCCCGGCGCCCTGCACATTCAGCCCGTCAACATTGAAGACGAGATGAAGAAGTCGTATCTCGACTATTCGATGTCGGTCATCATCGGCCGCGCTCTGCCCGATGTCCGCGACGGACTCAAGCCCGTGCACCGCCGCATTCTCTACACCATGCAGCAGATGGGCCTGCAGCCCAATCGTGCCACGCGCAAGTGCGCCCGCATCGTCGGCGACGTCATGGGCAAATACCATCCCCACGGCAATCTCGCCGTGTATGACGCTCTCGTGCGCCTCGCGCAAACCTGGAGCCTTCGTTACCCGCTGATTTTTGGCCAGGGAAATTTCGGCTCCGTCGACGGCGATCCTCCCGCTGCCGATCGCTACACCGAAGCCAAACTTGCTCCCGTCTCCACCGCGCTCCTCGAAGATCTCGACAAAGAGACCGTCGATTTCCGTCCCAACTACGATGGCAGTGAAGTCGAGCCCGACGTTCTTCCCGCGCGCATTCCCAACCTGCTCATCAATGGCTCCGACGGAATCGCCGTCGGCATGGCTACAAAAATCCCCCCCCACAACCTCACCGAAATCATCAGCGCTACCATCACCCTCATCAACGACCCCAATGCCCAACTCGCCGAAATTCTAAAATCTGTTCAGGGACCCGACTTCCCCACCGCCGGCATAATCCACGGTCGCGCCGGGATCTTCGAGGCCTACCGCACCGGTCGCGGCCGCTTCATGATGCGCGCCAAAGCTGCCATCGAAAACATCTCTAAAGACCGTCAGGCCATCATCGTCACCGAAATTCCCTATCAGGTAAATAAGGCCGTCCTCGTCAAACGCATTGCCCAACTTGTCAACGACAAAGAAATTGAAGACATCTCCGACGTGCGCGACGAAAGCGATCGCGACGGCATGCGCGTCGTGGTTGAACTAAAGCGCGGCACCGAGCCTCAGATTGTCCTCAACCAGCTCTACAAACACACTTCCATGCAGGAAGGGTTTTCCATGATCCTGCTGGCGGTGGTTAACGGACAGCCCCGCGAAATGGGCCTGATTCAGGCCATCAAGCACTTCATTAATCACCGCGTCGAAGTCGTCCGCCGCCGCACCGCGTTCCTGCTGCAGAAAGCCAAAGACCGCGAGCACATCCTCGAAGGCTATCTCAACGCGCTCGATCACCTTGACAATGTCATCGCCATCATTCGCGGCAGCTCCAATCGCGCCGATGCCCGGGAAAATTTAGTCGCCTACTTCGGCGGCAAGAAAATCGATATCAACACCACCGGCCGCGCTCCCAAGCTCGATCCGGAAAAGCCTTTCACCGCGCGACAGGCCGACGCTATCCTCGAACTACAACTGCACCGCCTCACCAAACTTTCCATCGACGAAATTTCCAACGAGCTGAAGGAAGTTCGCGGCCGCATTGAAGACTACGAATCCATCCTCGCCTCCGAGAAAAAACTGCGCGGCGTCATCATCAAAGAACTCGAAGAAGTGAAAGAACTCTACGGAGACGAGCGTCGCACCCGCATCGAAGACGAAGCTGCGGAAATCGTTCTCGAAGACCTCATCGCCGACGAGCAGGTCGCCGTAACCTTCAGCCACTCCGGCTACATGAAGCGCACGCCGATCTCCACCTACCGCATGCAGCGCCGCGGTGGCAGCGGGCGCACCGGCATGAAGACCCGCGACGAGGATTTCGTCGAGCATCTCTTCATCGCGTCTACTCACGCCTATATCCTCATCTTCACCAACAAGGGCCGGGTTTACTGGCTCAAGGTCTATGAAATTCCTGACGTCAGCGCCGCCGGCAAAGGCAAGCACATCGGCAACCTGATCGGATTGCAGCCCGGGGAGACCGTGCGCACCATGCTCGCCGTGCGCAATCTCGAAGAAGAAAACAAATTCATTTTCTTCGCCACTCGCAACGGGCTGGTAAAAAAATCCGAGCTCCGTGAGTTCATGCACGTCCGCTCTAACGGCATCAACGCCATCAGCATCGAACAGGGAGACGAACTCGTCGCCGCCCGAATCACCAACGGTGATCAGATCGTTTTCATCGCGTCGCACGAAGGCATGGCTGTCCGCTTCGACGAAAACCACGTTCGCCCCATGGGCCGAGCCGCCTACGGTGTGAACGGTATCAATTTGGAGGAGGGCGATCACGTGGTCGGCATGACGGTAACACCAAAGCCCGGCGCTGCCCCGGTCGGCGCGCCCGCAGCAGGCGAGGATGCCATCGACAAAGCCGCCGCCGCCGCTACGGCAGCCCCGGGTACAACTGCAATCTCCGAAGTCGTCGACCTAACTCAGAAAGGCACGCTGATTCTCTCCGTAACCGAAAATGGATACGGCAAGCGAACTCCCGCCGACGAGTACCGCCTCACCAACCGCGCCGGCAAAGGTGTAATCAATATCAAAACGACGGAGCGTGTCGGCAAGGTGGTCGCCATCGCCCTCGTCGACGAAACCTCTCAGGTCATGCTCATCAGCCACTACGGCAAAATCATTCGCATGGATTCCAAAACCATCCGCGAATCCGGCCGCAACGCCCAAGGCGTCCGCCTCCTCAACATGGAACCCGGCGACCGCGTAGCCGCCGCCGTCGTCTTAGCGCCCGATGAAGAACCGACCAACGGAGGCACGCTGCTTCAGTAGGAGTGCTGCAATCTTGGAAGTGTGCAAGTGGTGGAGCGGGCACTCCTGCCCGCTGTGTTTGACCTTTGCTTTTGAGTTTGATCGGGAAGGGCACGAGGTTTCGTCATACCGCTGCGGATCTAAAAATTTGGGCTTTAGCCCCGGGGGGATCTGTACACCTAAGCAGCGCAAGTCTCTCGGTACCGTCGAGGAGGTACTCGATATTACTTCACTCCCTGCTTGCGATTAATCTCCCTGGCGAACTCCGTAACTAAATTCAGCAGCGTCCCGTAACCCACCTGCCCCAGCACCGCATACCCGCCATTGGTAAGCGCATTCTGCGACCTCGGCTTCCACGATGTCGCCACCAACCCTCCGGCAAATGCTCCTCCATACAGCGCCCACTGTGGATGCAGATGCTCCTCGCTCCGATCGTAAGTCAGAAAGTTTCTGATGATCGCATGCCGCGTCCGCAGCCACGCCCGGTCGCATTTGCACTTGTCGTATCGGACCTCATATC
Organism: Candidatus Acidiferrales bacterium; assembly: GCA_035603035.1. Classification (GTDB taxonomy): domain Bacteria; phylum Acidobacteriota; class Terriglobia; order Terriglobales; family Acidobacteriaceae; genus Sulfotelmatobacter. Next base: position 23,581 of record DATNLE010000222.1, read on the forward strand.
CCAGCTTCGCATTCCCCAGTGCCGCAAGCGTATTCGCCGTAATGAACTGTCCTTCCCGCGACGCAAATCGCTCCGCGTATCCTCGCCATCCCTCGTCCCATTGCGAGGGCACGCCGCGCGCCTGGTCCATCCCCGCCCCGAACATCCGCTTCAGATAAGCGCCGGGAGTCGTCAGCGTCTGCCGCAAATAAATCTGCTCGCGCTGCTTGACCGTCGGCGTGATCAGGGGCTGATCCCTGGGCACATGAACCCCCGTAATCCACGTCGATTCCCAGTCTCGCGCCCTTATGAGCTGGGACTGGGCGGCATTCTTCGTTATATCCACAGCCTGCTTGGTCTTATCCTGCACCTCCTGCACCGGATTTGCGCTTTCTTTCTTGGTCTCCCCGGGTGCGTCCGGGAGCTCTTTGCCCCCCGCCTGCCCCGGCGATTCCGTAGGACTCCCCGGCTGCGGCTGCGCCTGACCTAGCGCCCATCCCCGTCCCATCATGATCAGCGTGCACACTACCATAAGTCCGCGTGCCAACTGCATCGTCACTTTCGGTTTTCCTATGTTTGAAAAAAGCATTTCGCTCAGCATACACCGCGCGATTCTCTGCGGTCTCCCCCTACGGGCTCTGTCGTGAACTCGTTGGCGTTGTTGAAGCCGGATCGCAAGAAGTCTCAGCGCTAGACTTTCTTCGATGCACTCCCTCTATAACCGCGCTGCAGTCCGAGTGTCAATCGCCACGCCGCCGTCGTGCTCATCCGGACAAGCTAGGCCCTCGCCCGCAAATTCTGCGGGGGATTTTCTCCCGCAAATCCCCGGATCCTGGATACTAGATGTTCTTACGCGGGAAGCATGACCGGGAAGGCCACGATTGTGCAGTTTCAGGACCCATTCGTAAAGGGCTTCGGGCGCTGAGGCCGATGCACGTCGCTGCAACCGAACGAAGGCTATCCACCGAAGCGCGTGCAAGTGCTCCCAGTACAGCAAAGGCAAACGCGGGTACTGGCTCATTGAATTGAGCCACTACCCAAACGCGGCACCGGGTGAGCCGAAACAGACTACCAACTGCCGCCCATTCCCAGCCCCTACTTCTCATTATTTCTCATCCACGCTCAAATGCGTGCTTCTTCTCCAACTCTTCCACAGCCGTGCGCATGGCGCTTTCAAATCTTTCCGCCTGCCCCATCAGCCCGGGGGTCGCCTCCGCATATTCCCCTTCCATCCGTAGCAATCCGTCCCCTGCCACCAAGCGACCCGCGATCTCCAGTAGGTGGGCCGGCGTCGTCTCCAAATACTGCGCGTCCGTCGGATCCCCGATCCACACTCTCGCCCATGCCGAATCCTCGCTGAGTGCCCCGTTGCTCGCGGCTTTTGTGAGAAGTGGCGACCTCAACTTCGTTTCCCAATAAACTTTTCGCTCCACGAACGTCCGAATCTCATCATCCGCCGCCTTTCCAAACACCCACTTCGCTCGCTTGAAGTCATAATGCCGGCTGGAAAACGCCACCGGCTTCAGCTTTCCCGACTTCAAAAACTCAATCTGCCGCTTATCCACTTCCTTACGCAGCGCGTTGATCACCGGAGCCTCCGCATCCTTGGGCTCAAGCGACGTCAGCACCTCCCTCACCGTCGCCGACAAATTCACCGCCATCGGCGCATGCAGCCCATCCGAATTCTCCAGCCGCACATCCCCATGCAACACCCAGAAATCCGCCCCCGACGTCGACCGATGAAACGGCCACTCCAACTCAATCGTCAACGGCAACCCCGTCAATGTCACCCAGGTCTTTTTTCGTTCTGCGCTCCCACCCTGCTCCATCGCGTCGATCCACCTTTATCGGAACAAAATCATCGCTACATTGTACTGGACCTCCAAAACCGCATGCGGGAAGAGAATCAGCCGCTCAAATAGGCGAAGAACTGCCCGGCAGGTTGCTGGACGCGCCGATTGAGCAGTACATTTTCAGGCGCCGGAGAACGATCGCCGGAGAACAATCGCCAGAGAACAATTGAAGATAGGAAATGGAACTGCCGGCGAAACGATCTTACCCGCCGGATCACTATCAGAACGAAGAACGACCCTACCTCATTCACACCCAGGTCGATGACGCTGGTGTGAATTATCCTGCGGGAGTCAGCAATTATGTCTCTAACCGAAGAGCAACTTGATCGTGTCGTGGACGCGATTCACGCGCAACCTGAACTCACCGGCGTGATCGTTGGGTACTACGACGGGTTGATGTGTTCGGTCGCCGATCAAGGCTACAAGGTCGCCTTACCCTATTGGGAGAAGGCCGTTATCGTCGAGGAGATCGATGACAGCGCCGGGACCGTAGCGGTTCCCTCGGATCCCACAGATTCGGCCCAGCCCCCCGGAGCCATCACCAATCGCAGCCGGATCTGGAGCGAGCTTGCCGGTGCAGGTCTGAATTGCGGTTTCGCCGTCATCTCCGGAATAGGCGTGGTGGGAGGTGCCGCCGCCGAACTGCCCTCAGCAGGGACTTCAACATTTCTTGTAGTCGTTGCCTGGGCCGGCTTTGCGACTTCCAGCATCCAGTGTATTAATGGAATTGTCCGGACCGTCGAAGCGGCAAGCCATCCGGACTCTGACAGTCTCGCCCGTTGGGATCAAAACCGCATCTATACCGTTAGCTTCCTGGTGGTGGATGCAATTGGCGTGGGCGCGGGACTGGCCTCGCTTGGTCCGAATGTCAAGAACTTGCTGGCGGTGCTCGAGAGAAGAGGCGGACTTCCCACCGCCCAGGCACTCGCGAAGATGGGCCGCGAGACGCGCGCAAAAGCCATCCAAGACGCTCTGAATCAGGCACGAAGAAATCCTGAATCGGCCAAAATACTGGACCAGGCGCTCAAGGATGCCCTGTCTTCAAAAACCGTGCGGCGCGTTGCCAAGAATGCCATCATTGCGGCGCGAAACGCAACCGTTGTCAGCGATGTGATCGCCGATGAAACCGCGCGCCGGCTGAGTCGCGCCATCATCGATGTCATCAGCGCCGTCGACAGCCCCATCGCCAGCGGCCTGCCTTCCAAGTGGGTGGGAAGTGCGAGCGGTTCGGTAAACGCAGCGGGAGGGCAATTGATTCACGTCGTGGGTTTGGACGTGGGTTAGCCGATTCGAAAAGCAGCGGCATACCCTTTAAGGGCGTCCCGCTGAACGCCTCACGCCTTAGCCTTCTTCACCTTCGTCCCCATCCTCAACAGCTTCCTAACGGTGCCCGTTGGCAGCCGCTTCATCTGATCATGCAACTCCGTTACTGCCTCGAAAAATCCTGCCATCGCTGCTAGCCGCTCCCGGGTAAACTCCGCCCCGGCTTCTTTCGGATCCAACTCTTCCAAACTTCGCCGCAACATCTCCCGCGTCGGATCAATCTCCCTCCGCTTCCTCTGCTCAATCACCAGCCGGAACATCTCCCACACATCTTTCATTGACTCATAATGTTCCCGCCGATCCCCCAGCACATGCACCGCCCGCACAATCCCCCACCCCTCGAGCTCCCGTATCGATGTGCTCACATTCGAGCGGGCCACGCTCAGCGTCTCCGCAATCTCCTCCGCCGGTAGCGCCCGCGGTGACAAATACAGCAGCGCATGAATCTGCGCCACCGTCCGATTGATCCCCCACCGCGTCCCCATCTCGCCCCAATGCAGAATGTATTGCTTCTGAACGCCCGTTAAATTCGCCATATATAGAATCTTTCAGTCCAAACAGAATCTACAGAATTAAAAGCCGCAGGTCAATGCAGGGGGGAAATAGGCTTTCTAGTGATTTATCCCGGCGACAGCTCCCTCGGTTGTCCAATCGAGCGCAGCTCAATCCCGTCGACCTGCGACTCCGAAGCTAATTTCGGCTTTGGGCCCGGAAGCAAATTTAGATTTTGGGTGGCCGAGTGCCTCAGCGCTCGGCTAGACGGTGCAAAGTTAAAGCGGCTTTAGCCGGTGCGGGAACGCCCGGCGGTAAACAGTTCCGCACCTCACTTAGAGGAATTCTCCTTGGCCGCCTCCGTCGTGCGCGAGGATTCTTCACTCACCGCTTTCTTCCGAACCGGTTTCTTCGCCGCCTCCGCCCGCTTGCGCTCCTGATACCGCCGATCATGAAATGACTGGTCCGACGCCTGTTTTTTCATATCCCCAGCTTGACACACCAATCCAAACATAGCCAGTCAACTCTGCATGTGTATAAGCCGCCTGGCATATTCATGCGAATCAGGCTCGATGACTTCGGCCTCAACGCCGCGCGCCAGTTTCGATCCCCACACAAGGTTGCGACTAACTTCATCTCGACAAACCTCGGCTCCAATGCAAGACCTGGCCGCCTTCTTTAAGATTGCCTAGCGGTTTCCCTCCGGCCGCAATCAAGCCAGCCTTGTGCGTTCGAGCCGAACCTCTCCGAGGGAGCCGCCATGCGCCGTTTCGTCTATTGGCTCGCCTGCTTTGCGTTTGTGGTGATGGTCCGTCTGGCCTTTTTCTTAGCCGCGATGGCCGCAGCCACCATCCACGTTCCCGCCCCGCAGCCCACGGTCGAAGACGGAAGCAAACGCCCCCGCCTCCGGCGACATCGTCCGCGCCGCCCCCGGCACCGACTTCGAGACATCAACTTCAATAAAAAGGCCATCCCCGCCACAAGTCCCGCAGCCCTGCCTGCTATCATCAACGGCTCGAAAACCTCTACCGCTAAAGTGGAGGCAAACCCGACCGGCTGCGGCAAGTGACGGATTGCCATTCCTAAATACACGACTTTTTCGAATTTCCTCTTGCGCTTTCTTCGATCCATCTGCTATAAACAATTCACCGAGAGCAGATGTGTGGCTAAGCCGGTCGTATTTGTTGCAACTCTCGTGCTCGTCCGGCATCTAATATTCAGAGAGCAGCTTAAAGTTCTCAATCGTCCCGGCCACGGGACTTCATTCGGAAAGCATTAGGGGTTTACCTAAGACGTTCCGAAGGGTACCTTCAAAGCAAGGACCTCCAAAGCGAGTAAGATCTTTTCTCAATATTGCTGTCTTCCGTATCGGCGTGCGCCGAAAGTGGCGTTTCATTCCGGCCGGAAGACCATACTGTTGCGCGCTGTCAGAGCGCCGCTAAAACCCAGTCCATCCTCAATGCTTGCCGTTCCGGGCGTAGCGGGGGATCTTGGTTTCGTGGGCAGCTCTCCTGCTCTCGCACTGCAGAGTTCCCGATGTGGAAATCATCTGGAAATTCTGTGGGAAGCGTTGATTGACGGGATCTACACCGCGCTGTATGTTTGTAAAGTTTCGAGGACAGTCGGATTCGCTCTAGCAGCGTTTTCGCCTGGACTGAATTCGCGCCGCTCCGGCGGATCGCGATTCGGTCTTTGACAACTAGGTTGAACGTGCCAGTCGTGAGAAGTCGATTCGGGCATAAGTCCGAGCGATCTCACAAGATAGACCACCATGGTCTTCGACTCTTGCGGAACTTCGGTTCTCCAGGAGAAGAAGCTGAATGGTGGCGCCATCCCGCGCTGTTGAAACCAGAGTAGCTTTTGCAAGCGGCTTTGGATGTGCGGCGATGGCAGCCTGCCAACTACCCGTCGGCAGGCATCAGGTTTCAAACGAGAGTTTGATCCTGGCTCAGAATCAACGCTGGCGGCGTGCCTAACACATGCAAGTCGAACGAGAAAGTGGAGCAATCCATGAGTAAAGTGGCGACCGGGTGAGTAACACGTGACTAACCTACCCT